>JAXLYM010000012.1:0-287479 GCA_046351455.1 Polyangiaceae bacterium | reverse complement strand
TCGAAGGTGCCGGGCGAGGGCGCGACGACGCCGCTCCTGATGACGACGGATCGGTCGTTCGGGATGGTCGATTTCTTCGCGTGGGCGAAGAACCCGACGCCGCCGCAGGCGAAGCCCGAAGATCACAAGGGGCCGCTCACCGTCGCGTGGGCCGTCGAGATGCCGAAGCCCGCGAACGCCCAGCGCGGCGGCCGCGCGGTCGTCGTCGGGACGTGGGGCGTGCTCGTGTCGTCGAACTGGCAGGCCGAGGAGCTGCGCGGCACCGCGGCGTTCGTGGAGAGCGCGATCTCGTGGCTCGTGGCGCGTCCGTCGCTCGTCGCGGTGCCGAAGAAGCCGTCGATCGCGGCGGGGCTGCGCGTGTCGGAGGACGATCTCACGCGGCTCGGCCTCTACACGGTGCTGTGCATGCCGCTCGCGTCGGCGCTGTTCGGCGTGGCGGTGTTCCTGCGGCGCAAGAGCAGCGAGAAACGCGGCAAGAAGGGCGATCCGGCGCCGCGGGAGGAGCGCGCGAAGACGAAGGGCGCCGGCGGGGCGAGAGACGACGACGAGCGACGCGAGGTGAAGGGGGAAGAACCGCCGCCCGCGAAGAGAGAGAAAGCTCCAGCCAAGAAAAAGACAAAACCGGCTGCTTCCAAGAAGGAAGACGAGGGCGACGCGTGAACCTCTCGTTCGTGCGCAGGCACCTCACCACGATCGCGCTCGTGGTCGTCGCGGCCGCGGGGACCGTCGTCGTCCTCGTCACGGACAAGGGGAGCGTCACCACCGACGAGGCCGATCTCCGCAAGAAGAACCTCGTTCCGGCGTGGCGGCTGGAGGAGATCCAGAGCGTCTCGGTGACGACGCACGGCAAGAGCGCGAAGCTCGTGCTCGGCGCGCCGACGTCCGCGGGGCAACGGCTCTGGGACGTGGAGAGCGACGGGCAGAAATATTTGGCGAGCCAGCAGAGCGTGGACCAGCTCCTCGGCACGCTGGAGTACGCGACGTTCGAGCGGCGCGTGTCGCAGGGTGCGGTGAGCGAAGGGGAGCTCGGGCTCGCGGATCCCGTGACGAGCGTGACGATCGAGATGGGGAAGCGGACGTTCCACGTGAAGGTCGGCGGCGTCGCGCCCACGCCGAAGGACGCGCGGTACTGCGACGTCGACGGCAACGTGCTCGTGATCACCGCGCAGCTCGCGTCCGCGCTCGACGTGCGGCCGGAGGCGCTGCGCACGCGGACGTTCGTGCCGTACCTGTCGACGGAGCTCGCGAAGCTGTCGGTGGACGGCGAAGGCGGCGCACGTCACTTCGCGCGCGCCGAGTGGAGCGGGAGCCGCGGCGCCGGGTTCCGCTTCGACGGGAGCACGCCGGAGGGCAACGTGCGCGCGAACGCGGAGGCGATCGACCGCGTGCTCGGCGCGCTCGGGACGCTGCAGGCGGAGACGTTCCTCGCGGATGACGAGGCCGATAAAGCGCTGCAAAAGAAGGTGACGCTGACGATGGCGCCGAAGGACGCGGCGCAACCGAAGGCCGTGATCGAGGTCGGCGGCGCGTGTCCGGGCAAAGAGGATTTGATCGTGGCGGTGCGGCGCGAGCCGACGCGCACGAGCGCGTGCGTGCCGGCGACGGTGATGGAGGCGCTCGCGCAGCCGGTGAGCGCGTTCGTCGATCTCTCCGTGATCGGCGCGCGGCCCGACGAGATCGACGAGGTCGCGATCGTGGATGGCGCGCGCACGCTGGAGATCGCGCGCATGGGGATGGGCTGGCACATGCGCAAACCTGCCGATCGCAAGGTCGGACAGGATCCCGGAAAGGCCTTCACCGACGCGCTCACCGGGCTCGACGGGACGAAGATCGTGACGGGCGCGCCGAAGGATCTCGGGCTGGAGCCGCCGGCCGCGACCGTGAAGGTGACGTCGGCGTCGCCCGCGTTCGGGCCGAACGGCGGCACGGTGCAGCGCGTGGAGACCGTCGAGATCGGCAAGGCCGAGGGCGGCGTCGTGCACGTGCGGCGGCTCGAAGACGGGGCGATCCTGGAGGTGCCCGCGGACAAGGCGAGCGCGCTCACGCCGAGCGAGGTGGTGCTGCGCGACGCGGATGTGCTTCAAATCGCGCGCGATCAGATCCGCGAGCTCACGGTGCAGACGGCGACGGCGAGCGGCGCGCGCGCGCAGAAGGTCACGAAGCAGAACGGCACGTGGACGCTCGCGGAGCCGAAGATCGAAGGCCTCGGCGCGGACTCCGGCCTCGTCGAGGACGTGGCGGACGCGGTCGTGGGGCTCACGGCCGTGCGCTGGGTCGCGGCGAAGGACGACGGCACGTTCGGCCTCGGGAAGCCGCGGTTCGTGATCGAAGTGAAGGTGTTCGAGGAGGACGGCAAGCCCCTCAAGACCGTGCGCATCGAGATCGGCGGGGAGGCCTCGGACGGCGTGTTCGCGCGCGCCGGCGACGATCCGGCGGTGTTCGTGGCGCCGCTCGCGATCGTGCAGGCGGCGAGCACGTGGCTCCTCGATCGGCAGGCGCTCGTCGTGGATCCGGGGGCGATCGCGCGCGTCGAGGCGTCGGTGCCGGGCGGCAAGAAGCTCGTCGCGGAGCGCGCGGGCGACGCGTGGAAGCTGACCTCGGGCGACGCGGTGGACGCGGCGGCGACGCTGCGCAACGTGGTGGCTGGCCTCGTGGCGGAGCGCGTGGTGAGCACCGGCCCGGCGGATCGCGCGCAGGGCTTCGACAAGCCGCGGCTCGCGCTGACGGTGGTCGCGGATCCCGAGATGGGCGCGCCGAAGAACGCGCCGAAGCGCACGTTCAAGATCGCGTTCGGCGCGAGCGATTCGGTGGACGGCACGAGCGTCGTGTACGCGCGTCGCGAGGGCCTCGACGCGACGTTCGCGATCCCGCAGGGCAAAGTGCGGGCGCTCTTCGACGTCGCGGGGGTAAAGTGAGCGCCCGTGAAGGACGCCGCGATCCTCGTCGTGCTGCTGCTCGCGTTCGCGACGTTCGCGACGTCGCACATCGCGATCGCGGTGCGCCTCCTCTTGCTGCGTGACGAGCGCTGGCGCAGCGCCGTCGTGATGATCGCGCCGCCGCTCGCCCCGCTGTGGGCCTACCGTCGTTCGTGGAGGTTCTCCGCGGTCGCATGGATCGCGAGCGCGATCGTGTACACGGCGGCGCTGATCGTTGCGCTGCGGTGACGAAGAGGTCGGGGATGGTGCCCACCCCCGCCCGCGCGTCCCGCGCGTGCGCCCCTCCCAAATCGCTCTCTTCGTTCGCGAAGGGAGGGGCGTTACGCTGTGGCGCTCCGAGCCTCTTCGACGGCCTTTCCGACGGTCTTCTGGAGCTCCGGCTCCTCCGCGAGCTTGCGGGTCCACACGCGCTGCACGCGCATCAGATCGCTGAGCGACAGCTCCAGCTTGGCGAGCTGCTTGTCGACGGCGCCGCGCTCGATCGCGACGAGGATCAGGGCGTACTCGGGGACGCCGATCGGCTTGCGCAGGCGGCCCATCGTCTCGACGTAGGCGGCGTCGAACTGCGCGAGCAGCTTGCTCTCGCCGCGCGCCGTCTCGCGGCCCATCTCGGCCGTCCAGTGCGCGTGGATGCGGGCCCACGCGGGCTCGCTGAGCTTGTGCGCGTCGAGCACCTTCGCGCGCTCGCCGCGACGGATCATCAGCTCCGCGGACACCGAGCCGTACGTCGCGATCGACATCTCCTTCGGATCGAAGGCTTCCGCGGGCGGTGGCTTGCTCTTGCCGTCGGCCTTCGCCGCGTCCGGCCCGAGCGCCGCGGCCATCGCTGCGGCCGCTGCCGCCGCGTGCTTCGGCTGGATCGGCCCGATATTCGGCGGCTTCGGCGGGAGCGGCAATCCGGGCTTCGGCGCGAACGGGAGGCCCGGAGAGGACGGCGCCGGCGCTGGAATACGCGGCTGAATCGGCCCGATCGAAGCGGGCTTCGCCGGCAGACCGACGCCCGATCCGAGCGGCTTCGACGACGCGGGGCTGTCCGGATCCGAAGCGAGCACGGGCTCCGGCATCGAGCGCATCGGCCGCGTATCGCCCGGAGGCGGGGGCCCCTGCGCAGGCTCCGGCACCGCGCGGAGAGGCCGCGTATCGCCCGGCGGCGGCGGAGGCGCAGTCTCCGGCACCGCGCGGAGAGGCCGCGTATCGCCGGGCGGAACCGGGGGAACCGGCACCATCGCAGGCGGCGTCGGCGTGAGCGGCGGCAGACCGAACGTCACGGCGCGCGGCGCGAAGGGGAGCGGCTGCGCCGGCACGCTCTCGGGCAAGCGATCCGCGGTGTCATCCTCCACGCGAGGCGCGCCGAACGACGCGGGCGGATTCGCGCCGGAGAGCCCGAACGACGCGGGCGGATTCGCTCCGCTGCTTCCAAACGATGCGACCGGATTCGCTCCGCTGCTTCCAAACGACGCGACCGGATTCGCTCCGCTGCTCCCGAACGACGCCATCGGATTCGCGCCCGAGCTTCCGAACGCGGGGTTCGCTCCGCTGCTCTCGAACGGCAGCACCGCGCGCGCCCCTTCTCCCGTCGTTCCCGGGCCGAAGGCGCGCGTCTCGTCCTTCTCGCGAAGCGCCGCGGGCACCTCGACCGAGCCGCTCGGTACGTCGGCGTTTTCGCGGGACCGGACGGCGTCGTGCCGCAGCGAGAGCGCGTCCGTCGCGCCCGGCTCCGTCGCCTCGATCGGGATGCCCTCGCGGATCGCGCGCTCCACCTGCTCCCACCGCACGCGCCGGCCCTGCGGATCCGCGACGACGATGATCTTGCCGACCGACGACTTGTTCATCGACGGCACGTCCGTGAGCCCGCGCCACGAGAGGCAGCAGATGCCGCGATCGCTGTCGATCCACACGGTGTCGCACCGCAGCGCCACGTCGACGGGGCGCCCGCCGTTCGCGCCCACGTGGAACACCTGCGGCTTCAGCGCGGGGAGGCGCGTGCGCAGCACCGGGTGCACGGGGTGCAGGTTCGTGAGCTCGATCTCCGCCCGCTGCCGCAGCATGTTCGTTTGCTGATCCGGCGGCGCCGCGTTGAAGAACTTGAAGTCGAGCGCGCGCGGCGCGGGCTCCGTCGGCGCGTGATCCCCGGCCTCGAACGCGAGCGCCCAGAAGCGCCCGGCCTCCGCGAGCAACCGACGCCGCGGCCGCCACGACGAAGCGATCGGCCCGAAGCACGGGAACGTGGCCGGCGCGACCGCCGCGAGCACCGGCCCCACCGCCGCGCTCTCCAGCGGCGCGCTGTTCGGATCCACGCCGACCGGGTTGTCCGGCGAGAGCGCGCCGCGCTCGTACCGCAGCGGCATCTGCTCGAACGGCAGCGGCGGCCCCGGCACGAACCCCGCGGCGCTGCGCGTCCAGAGGCGCGTCGCGCTCACCGTCACCGACTTCACGAAGTCGCCGACCTTCATCGTCGCCGTGAGCTTGTCGACCGGCTCCCCGCCCGGCGCGTACGCCCGGCCCACGAGCAAGAGGTCCGTCTTCGGCTTGAGCGGCGCGCGATCGCCCGGGTGGAACAGGCTCGCCGCGGGGTTGTCGTCCCACGTCTCGTCGCCGGAGATGGGGAGCTGCGTCTCGTCGACGACGGCCTCTCCGTCGTGCACGAGGCGCAGCGTCATCTTCACGATGACGGTCAGCGAGGGCTGTCCGGCGTCGGCTTCCCAGAGGAGGCACTCGGCGGGGAACGGTGAGAGGGAGACGAGCTCCACGCGGGCGAGCTTACGCGAGATCGCTGCCATGGAGGCCCGACCGTTCACTCGACCGTCACTTCTTCGGCGAGAACGCGATCGTGATCTCGATGGAGCCGAACGCGCCGGCCGCGGGGGTCGCGACGTAGGCCTTCACGAGCTCGTCCGCGATGCACTTCACGACGGCGCGGCTCGGCTGCTGGGACGTCGACGTGACATAGGTGATCTTGCCGTCACGGCCCACCACCAACCGCAAATCCATGTCGCCCGCGGCGAGCTTGCTCACGTCGAGGCCCTTCGTCTCGTAGCAGCGGTGCATCATGTCGACGTTGTTGCGGAGCGCGCGCGCCGCGTCCTCCGGCGAGAGGCCGAACGTCACGACGTCGCCCATCGCCACGATCGAACGGGCGCTCGCGTGGATCGCCGTGCCCGGCACCGGGTTCACGAGCGCGAACGAGCCGTAGCCGCTGCCGTAGCCGCCGCCGGATCCGCGGCCGATCGTGCCGATCGATCCGAGGCCGATCCCTCCGCCGAAGCCGCCCGCAGAGATGCCCGTGCCCGAGAGGCCGAGGCCCGTGCCGCCGCCGCCCACGCCGAGCGAGCCGAGGCCGCCGAGCCCGCTGACCATGCCGCCCACGACGCCGCCGACCACGCCGCCGCTCCCGGTGCCGGAGAGCACGCCGACGGGCGCGTCCTTGCCGTTCAAGAGGTCGAGCAGCTCGTCGGCGCTCTTGTCCCCGCCGAGCCGCGCGACAGCGTCCCCCTCGTTCCTCTTGGACGCGGCGTCCTTCGAGGTCTCCTTCGGCGCGTCCGTCACCGGCACCACGACCTCCACCTCCGGATGCGAAGGCGGCGGCGTCGCCCCCGTCGCAGCGGCTCCGCAGCCCATTAGCGGCGCGGCGCACGCGAAGGCGAAGGCTGAGAAGCTCGATCCGAAGCGGAGGGCAAGGAGGGCGGCGCGCATGTTCCAACCGTGCGCCAATCTTCCAGACGGAGTCAATGAAGCGGCTCGGATCCGCCTACTTTCACCGGCGATCCGTGATTGCGGCGCACCAACGATCCTGCGAGCATCCGAGGTTGGAGGCACGCTCATGTCGGGGTCCGATTACACGTTCGCCTGGGAGCACGCGGAGTCGCAGAACGGTCCCTGGGGCCACCTCGAAGTGCTCTGGTTCCGCGGGCACGAGGAGATGTCCGCGCTCTACAAGTACGAGCTCGTCGTCCTCGCGAAGAAGCCGAACGACGACGTCGACCTCGCCAAGATGATCGGCTCGCGCTGCACGCTGCGCATCCGCACGTTCTCGGATCCCGCGTACCGCCTCGTGCACGGCGTCATCACCGAGGCCGAGGACGTGGCGCCGATCAACGAAGGGCAGGTCTACCGCCTCACGATGATGCCCCCGATCGTGCGCGCGGCGCACCGGCAGCGCTCCCGCATCTTCCTCGACAAAACGATCCGCCGCATCGTCGACGCCGTCATCACCGACGACCCGAGCTACGCGGCCGTCGCGGGGCTCTCCGCGGATCCGGTGGAGATCGCGGATCCGTCGTACACGCCGGCGCGCGATCGCTACACGTGGCGCACCTCGGACACGCCGCGGCTGGATCTGCCGGAGGGGCGGCCGTTCTGCGTCGAGTACGTGGAGTCGGATCTGAACTTCCTCTCGCGCCTGCTGGAGGACGAAGGCGTCTCGTACCACTTCGAGCACGGGGAGCACCTGTGCCTGCTCGTGCTCTCGGATCGCGACGCGGGGCGCACGCCGCTGTCGCCGTTCGCGCCGCTCGGGCTCAACATCCAGGGGCGCGCGGTGCAGCAGGTGAAGGTCGGCGCGCGCATGCGGCCGTCGAAGGTGCGGCTCTACGAGTACAACTGGCGCAAGCCCGCGCTGGACATGCTCGCGCAGGCCGAAGAAGCCGCGCCGCCGGTGGAGGAGCTGTTCGAGGACCAGTACCCGGGCGGCTACGTGGAGACGCCCGCACAGGGCGCGCCGCTCGCGAACGCGCGCATGGATCGGCTCGCGGTGGAGGCCGAGTACGCGCAGTTCTACTCGACGTCGCGCATCCTCGGCGCGGGCCACATCTTCGAGCTGGATCACCCGAAGGCGAAGTACGAGGGCGAGTACCTCGTCACCAGCATCGACGTGTACGGCGAGCAGGCCGGCGCGGCGACGATCGCGCTGCAGATCGGCCTCAAGGACGAGCTGATCGGCAAGCCGTACGAGTCGCGCTTCGAGTGCGCGCGGCGCGGCTCCGGCGGCACGAAGGCGGAGTCGCGGTTCCGTCCGGCGCACACGTCGC
Source organism: Polyangiaceae bacterium (assembly GCA_046351455.1). Classification (GTDB taxonomy): domain Bacteria; phylum Myxococcota_A; class Polyangia; order Polyangiales; family Polyangiaceae; genus JADJRH01. Next base: position 279,516 of record JAXLYM010000012.1, on the reverse strand, counting down.
GGAGGCCGCGGATCCAGGGATCGCAGACGGCGTTCGTCACGGCGGAGCCGCAGGCGCCCGGCGCGGAGATCAACGTGGGCGGCCCGCTCGGCGACGAGATCGGCTGCGTGCGCGTGCGCTTCCTCTGGGACAAGGAGGAGACGCGCCTCTCGAAAGAGCCCTCTTCGTGCTGGATCCGCGTGAGCCAGTTCTTCGCGGGCGCGGGCCAGGGCGCCGTGTTCCATCCGCGCGTCGGCGTGGAGGTCATCCTCGAATTCCTCGAGGGCAACCCGGATCGGCCGCTCGTCACGGGCCGCGTGTACAACGGGCAGAACCGGCCGCCGGTCGTCGGGAAGGGCGCCGCGACCGAGAGCACGATGAAGACGCTGAGCAGCCCCGGCGGCGGCAACTTCAACGAGCTCTACTTCCAGGACGCCGCGGGCCGCGAGCAGATCCGCCTGGAGGCCGCGCGCAACTACGACATGATCGTGGACAACGATCGCTCCGAGTCCGTCGCGAACGACGGCTCCAGCGACGTCGGCAACAACCGCTCGGAGTCGACGGGCGTGAACCGGTCGACGTCGGTCGGCTCCAACAACATGGAGATCGTCGGCTCCAGCGAGTCGATCGCGGTCGGCATGAACCAGAGCCTCTCCGTCGGCGTGAACCGGACGATGCTCGTCGGCGCGAACCACGTCGTGCAGGTCGGCGCGAACCAGGACACGATGGTCTCCGCGGACGACGCGCTCGTGGTGGGCGGCGTGCAGACGATCACGATCGGCGGCTCGCGCACGACGACGATCGGCGGCGGGCACGCGGTCACCGTGGGCGGCGCGCAGTCGACGGCGGTGGGCGGCGCGTCGTCCTCGGTCTCGGCCGGCTCGATGAGCATGGCCGCGGGCGGCGCGATGAGCATGGAGGCGCCCACGCAGGCGCTCACCGCGGCTGGGATGCAGTCGCTCACGTCCGCGACGACGGCGATCAACGCGGCGGCGGTCGCCTCGGCCACGGCCGGCGCGATCGCGAGCATGGCGGCGCCGTTCGTGACGCACTCCGCGGGCGGCGTGCTCTCGCTCTCCGGGCCGATCACGATCATGAACGGCGGCACGATCACGATCACCGGCGGCACCGTGAACGTGGACGGCGGCACGATCAGCATCAAGGGCGGCAGCGTCAGCGTCGACGGCGGCGGCCAGATCGACATGAGCGCGGGCCTCATCAAGCTCAACTGATCTCCTGCACATCCTGATGGGGGGCACGCGACGCGTTGCGGGCTGGGGTATGCTCGCGGCGCGCCCATGCTGAAACGAGTCCGGCTCAACCGCCTTCGCGGTTTCACGGAGGTCGATCTGGAGGTCGCCCCGATCACCGTCCTGGTCGGGCCGAACAGCTCCGGGAAGACCTCCATTCTGCGCGCCGTGCGCCTTGCTCTCGAAGCGCTCTCGATTGGATTGGAGGCCGGCGTTGCGAGCCCGGAGCCCGGGGGCGGGCTGTGGATCTGTCATGAGGTGCCCGTGCGCGATCCCGCTCGCCTGTTTCCGGTGACGGATTGGAGCGAGATCTTCACCGATCGGCGCGAGCGGGATGCCGCCATTACCCTCGATTTCGAAGCAACCGACGTGATCACCTCCGTTCACGTCGAGCTCACGCAGGGGGCGAACGTCCAGCTCCTGTTAACAGTCATCGTGACCCTCAAAGGCGGACACGAGACGATCGGTCGCGTCCTCGGCCGACCGGCTGCCGAAATGCGTGAGGCCACGTTCACGGTGCCGGAGGCGGAGGACCTGCACGATTTCGTGCTGGCCATGGCCCCGAGAGTGATCTTCGCGCCCGCGTTCTACGGCGTGACCGGCGCCGAGGAGTACCGGACGCGTGCGAGCGTGAACCGCTCGCTGGGAGGAGGCGATCAAAACCGCGTCGTCCGAAACCTCCTCGCGCGGCTGGACCCGCGAGCGTTCGTCCGGCTGAACGAGTTTCTCCGCATGCACATCGGCGCGCGGCTCGTGAGTCAGACGGCCGAGCACGAGATCGAGGACGCTCCGGCGCTGGAGGCCTACTTCCGCGACACGAACGGCGACTTGGAGCTGTCATCGGCGGGGACTGGGCTCGTGAGCCTCGTCGCGTTGCGCGCGATGATGGAGTGGACGCGTCCGGCCCCGTCGAACCCCTTCGGAGATGCTCCGGCCGTGCTCTATCTCCTCGACGAGCCCGAGGCGCACCTCCACCCCAAGCTGCAAGGCGACCTCGCCGAAACGCTCGCCGCGCTCACCCGATCCCTCGGTGCCCAGACGTTGATCGCGACGCACTCGGTGGAGATGATCAACCGCCTCGCGCGCCAGCCCGACGTGAGCCTTCTTTCGGTGGACCGCGCGAGATCCACCATCACTCGGCTCGATTCGGAGACGGCGCTCGTCCATGAGCTCGGGAGGTGGTGCGATCTCACGCCGTTCGCGAGCCTCAATTTCCTGTCGTCCCGGAAGATCCTATTTCATGAAGGGCCGAGCGACAGCGCGCTGCTCCAGCGGTGCGCGGAGGCGCTCTTCGCTGCGCGCGCTCCGGATCTGGATGCGTTCCGCCGGTGGACGCTCGTCTCGTTGAACGGCGTCGGGAACGTGAAGGCGCAAGGTGTGCTCGGCGCCGTGCTCTCTCCGGCCGTGTTCCCTGCGCTCGCCGATCAAGAGGTCGTGCGAGCCGTCTGTGTGGTGGATCGCGACGCCGAGCGGCAGCCCGGGTTTCGAGTCCTGCCGGCGCTCTCGAAGGATCACTTCGACGCGCGGGAGATGGTGTGGTCGCGCCACAGCATCGAATGCCTTTTCCTGGAGCCAAACGTGCTTGCCCTCTGGATTCGAGCCCTCCTCCCGGGGGAGCCTGTCTCGTTCGATGATCTGCGGACGTGGGCGCAGGATGGGATCGCCCAAGCGAACGGGGATCAAGAGCTGCTCGACGATGCGGAGAAGGCGCTGATGCTCGCGCACGTCAAGAGCGGGAGGAGGCCGGGGGACGCCCTCGACGAGGCCAAGCGGATGGCGCGTGCCCAGCCCGAGATCTGGCAGCAGGGCCGCGGCCGCGCGCGTATTGTGCTGGCACACATTCGCGAGCATCTCCCCGAGAATCGACTGAAGAACGCGCTGCCGGCGACGATCCAAGGGCTCCTGGAGGGCGCTTCGGTGGACAGGCTCGGCGACTGGACGGGGTGTGTCCCCGAACAGATCCGCGAGCTGCTCGAATACATGGCGAAATAAGCCGTTTCCTGGGGCGCTTCGACTGCTACGAGGGTCTGGGTCGGCGCGGAGAGCTCGCCGGGGACGGGTCTTGGCGATGGGGAGCGTCAGCCGCCGGCGGGAGCGCCTTCGGGCTTCTTGTTCATGTCGGGGGTGGGGGCCTTGTTCTTGGCGGCCTTCTTGGCGCCTCCGGCCGCGCGCTTTTCGGCGGCGGCCTCCATCTGATCGAAATACGCGAACGTGTCTTCCACGAGCGTGCGGGACAGCTTCGGTTTGGCTGCGACCTCGTCGCTGAGGGCGGTGCGCATGCGACCGAGCTGTCCGAGGATGGTTGTCCGTAGAGCGGGCGCGCCGGCCCGAGAGTCATAGTCGGCGTCGGCCCGCTCGCTCAGGAGGGCGTCCAGAGAGCGACCGGCGTCGATATAGGCCTTCACCCAATCATAGAGCGTGGATTTCTTGTCGCCTTTGGCCGTGATGACCGGGAACATCTGCAGATCGGCCTTGTGATCGCCGAGCGTCTTTTCCCGGTCGGCGGCGCGCTTCGCCTCCGCGGCGTAGGGCTCTTTGAGCTGCGACAGGGCGGGGATGAACTGCTTCCGGATGCGCTCCGCGGCCTCGCGCACCTCCTCGTCGACGCCGGGACACTTGAGGTAGGCCGCGGCAAAATTCCAGATGGCGCCGCCGTACCCGTCGTGCGTGACATCGGCCTGCCCCAGCTCTGCGGCGAGGACGGTGCCAGTCGTGATCTCGACGGGGAGATCGTCAATCGCCTTCTGGCTCGCTTCGAGGAGAGGAATGTAGATGGCCCCGGCCGAGGTGTGCTCGTAGTAGTGCCGTTTCTTGGTGAGGAGGTCTGGGAGGATCAGGTGTAATTCACTCAGGAGAATGCCCATGCGTCGACGCTACGAGGCGTGTAGGCCGCCTGTCTACGGGGTTCGCGATGACACGTTATTTGTAATGGCTGTCATGGTGCATGGCGTAGGAGGGAGCGCGCTAAGCGTCGTCGGGGACGCGGCGGAGGGTCTTGGAGACACTCGGGGACGCCGTTACGGAGGAGTTGAAGGGTCTTGGAGACGCTGGGCGGCCTCCGCTGTCGAAGGTGGCGAGTCTCGGAGACTTCCATGTGTCACGTTTGTCGAACGTTGGAGAGTCTCGAAGACTCTTGGGAGTGTCCTCGGGGAGGCTTCGAAGCGTTTCGGAGACACTCGGGAACGTCGCCGGGGGCGCTTTCAGGACAGTTGCGCGTTCGACGACGGCCGTGTGACAGCGGACTCTACGAAAACACCCTCTCCTCCGCTACCGCCGCCCTGAGAAGAGGAGGGTAGCGCCGATGCAGGCACCCGCGGCGGCGGCAAGGAGGGTGCGAACGACCACGCCTGCCGCCTGGTCTCGGAGTGCCATCAGCACCGCGAAGCCGAGGATGCCCAGAACGATCGCCAGATAACGTGTCATCGGTATTACTCCTGCGATTGTCGATTCGCTTCATTGTGGGCAACAGTCGCTGCAGAGTGAGGCGCCTCCGTTGCCAACGGTGCATGCAGCAATAATGGCCCACGAGCATGGAATGGCTGTTCCACCAATGGTGATGACGGTCGCGTCCAGGCATGCGACCGATACCGCGCCGCACCCCAGCCCGGCGGCGGCCCAACATGCGGCACGGCAAAGCGTCCCCCACCCACTCTGTGGCTCGTAGCCAACCTCGCTTTGCTCCGAGATCTTTGCCACGGAGTCATCCATTGGGGAGACATCCTCTGGTGCGGCGTCGCTCTCTTCCTCCTCTACAGTTGGGGGCTCGGTGCATGCCGTGAATGCACCTGTCGCGGCAATTGCGACGAACCACGCCATCCCTCGCGTATTGATCATGACGATACCTCCAAATCATTGAACCCTCCGATAAGTAAGGGGCAAGATTCGGGGCTGTCCGGCTGTTTTCCGGTGTCCCTCGTTTTGGTTATTGAAAGTGTGGCTGCGCTTTCAGAAGGCGCAAGGATCAGTGTCGATACCTGACCTGGGGCATTTGCACGGACAGCTTTGCCGTCTGTCAAATTCCGCGTCGCAGCCGCTCCATCTCCGCGCGCATCGCAGCGAGCTCTTGCTCCAGCTCCTCGGTTCGGCGCTCCAGCTCCTCGGCTCGGCGCTCCGCCGCGTCCTTGCTCGCGAGGACGCCGTCGAGCGTGGCGCCCAACGTCGCGAGCAGCTCGTCCGCATCGGGCACGGTGGCGTCTCCGAGTCGGAAGCGCAGCTTGCCCCCCGTGAGCGTCAGATCCATCCCGAGGACCCGGGACTCCAAGCACCCCTGCCGCGGAGAGAGCCGCTCGTACGCCGGCGCCTTGGAGCTCGGAAGGCGGAAGCCGTGCAGGTCGCCCCTCGCGCGATCGAACACGAAGTACTCCGGGATTCCGAGCCGCGCGTACCGCTCGACGTTCTTCACCATGTCCTTGCGCCGCTCGCCGCGGACATGGATCTCCAGCGCGAAATCGGGCCCCTTGCCCTCCTGGGCGACGAGCCATCGATCTCGCTCGTGCAGCGGGACATCGAGGACCGCGATCAGGTCCGCCGAGAAGACACGCTCGCCGGGGTAATAGATAGGTAGCTCGCCGGAGACGTACACTTGCCGGCCTACGCGCCGGAAGTGTCGGCCGAGCGTGTCGATCGCGGCGACCTTCGGGTTGAGGTGCCGATCACCTTCAGGAGGCGGCAAGAAGTCGAGGGTGAAATCGCTGGGGAGCGCTTCGGCGACGCGTCTCCGCTCCGCCTCCGTCATGGCGTTCCACACGTCCATCGGCGGTGCGCGCGGATCGTCCGGATCGATCACATAGGGGCGCGCCGGATCGGGAGTGACCATCGTCATGACCCGACCACTTTACCACCGCGATCAGAAGCCCATCAGCTTCGCGAGGTAGTACTTCATCGTCTCGGTGGTGCCGCCGCCGATGCGCAGCAGGCGCTGGTCACGCCAGGCGCGCGCGATCGGGAAGTCCTCGATGTAGCCCCAGCCGCCGTGGAACTGGAGGCACGTGTCCGTGACCTCGCTCAGGATGTCGCCCGACAGGATCTTCGTCATGCTGATGAGCTTCACCGTGTCCATCGAGAGCGGCTGCTTCTTCACGTAGCGCTCGTCGTTGTACTGCGCGACCACGCGGTAGTTGAAGGCCTTCGCGGCCTCCAGCTTCGTGTAGAGGTCCACGAACTTGTGCTGCCACACCTCGCGCTTGATGATCGGCTTGCCGAACGCCTTGCGATCGCGGCCGTACTCGATCGTGTGCTGCATCGTGAGGAAGCTCCCGGCGACCGCGCCGATCGCGGCGATGAGGCGCTCCGTCTGGAAGTTCTGCATGAGGTACATGAACCCCATGTTCTCCTCGCCGAGCAGGTAGCGCTTCGGCACGCGCACGTCCTCGAGGAACAGCTCCGCCGTGTCGCTCGACTTGTTGCCGATCTTCTTGAGCTTCTTCGCGACCGCAAAACCCTTCGTCTCCGTGGGCACCAGGAAGAAGGAACATCCGTGCGCGCCGCGCTCCGGCGCCGTCTTCACGAGCATCGTCACGAAATCGGCGCGCGTGCCGTTCGTGATGAACGTCTTCGAGCCGTTGATGACGTAGTCGTCCCCGTCCTTGCGCGCGGTCGTCAGGATGCCCGCCACGTCGCTGCCGGCCGCGGGCTCCGACACGCCGAGCGCCGCGATCTTGTCGCCGGTGAGCGCGGGCTTCAGGAACTCCTCGATCTGCTCCGGCGTGCCGATGTCGCTGATGACCGGCGTCGCCATGTCGCCCTGCACGAGCAGGCCCATGTTCACGCCCGCGAGGCGGCTGTGCGGCAGCTCCTCGGCCTTCGCGACGCTGAACCAGTAGTCCTGGCCGCCGCCGCCGTGCTCCTCGGGGAAGTGCGCGCCCAGGATGCCGAGCTCGCCCGCGCGCTTGAAGACCCACTTCGGGAAGATCTCGTCCCTCTCCCACTCCTCCGCGTTCGGCAGAAGTTCCTTCTCGGCGAAGGCGCGCACGGTCTTGCGGAACTGCTCATGCTCTTCGGTGAACGGCTGCCACATCACGGCTTTACTCCTCGGGCGCGGCGATCGACCGCGTCGTTTGCGAAAGATTCGTACACGAAGTTTCTGGTCATGCAAAGGGCGGCCGCGAGTCTGGTAGTCTGCTCGACCCCGCATGCGGATCCTCGTCCTGTCCCGGAACGCGTCCCTCTACTCCACGAGCCGCATCGTGCTCGCCGCCCGCGCCCGAGGGCACGAGGTCAGCGTCATCGATCCCCTCGATTTCCAGATCGTCGTCTCGCGCGGGAAGCCTTCGCTCCTCGTGCGCGGGCTGCCGATCCCGCGGTACGACGTGGTCCTCCCGCGCATCGGCGCGAGCATCACCAACTACGGGCTCGCCGTCGTGCGGCAGTTCGATCTGATGGGCATCCCCGTGCTGAACGGCGCGGTGGCGATCGCTCGCAGCCGCGACAAGCTGCGCGCGCTGCAGCTCCTCACGCGCAAGAACGTCGACGTGCCGATCACCGTGTGCGCGCGCTCGCCCGCGGGCGTGGAGGCGGCGATCGAGATGGTCGGCGGCTGCCCCGCGATCGTGAAGCTGCAGCAAGGAACGCAGGGCATCGGCACCATGATCGCGGAGACGCCGCAGGCCGTGGCGTCGCTCCTGGAGACGCTGTGGGCGATGGGCCAGGACATCGTGCTGCAGGAGTACATCCGCGAGTCGAAGGGCCGCGACGTGCGCGCGATCGTGATCGGCGGCAAGGTCGTCGCGTCGATGCGCCGCGTCGCGAAGCCCGGTGAATTCCGCTCCAACCTGCACCGCGGCGCGAAGGGCAACGGCGTGAAGCACCTGCACCGCGCCTACCGCAGCGCCGCCGTCCGCGCGACGAAGGTGATGGGCCTGGAGATCGCGGGCGTCGACATGCTCGAAGGGAAGGACGGCCCGAAGATCCTCGAGATCAACAGCTCGCCGGGCCTCGAAGGGATCGAGCGCGCGAGCGGCGTCGACGTGGCCGGCGCGATCATCGGCCACGCGGAGATCTACGCCGAGGCGCACCGCTTCACGACGAAGAAGGACGTGGAGGTGCGGCTCGTGAACGTGATCGCGGACGAGCGGATGCCCGCGCGCCTGGCCCGCGCGGAGCCTCGGTCGCGGCTCAAGAAGGTGGCGTCATGAGCGATCGGCGCGAGCACGACATCCTGCACGTCGAGGCGTGCGGCGACGCGGTGGTGATGACGATCGATCGGCCCGCGCGGCAGAACGCGATCGATCGCGCGCTCGCGAAGAAGATCGCGGGCGCGGTGAAGGCGGCGAACGAGGATCCGGCGGCGCGCGGCGTCGTGCTGACGGCCGCGGGCGATCGCGTGTTCTCCGCGGGCGGCGATCTCAACGAGATCTTGGCGGCGCTCGATCACGGATCCAGCTCGGACATCTCCGACGTGTTCACGCTGCTCGACGAGATCGAGTGGTGCGATCTGCCGGTGATCGCGGCCGTGCAGGGCGACGTCTTCGGCGGCGCCGCGGAGCTGCTCTTGCTCTGCGACATGGTGATCATCGAGGAGCACGTGCACATCGCCTTCCGCCACGCGCGCATGGGTCTGTCGCCCGCCTGGGGCGGCCTGTCGCGCCTCCTCGAACGCGTGGGCCCGCTGCACGCGCAGCGCCTCCTCTTCACGGCGGAGAAGGTGACGGCGCAGGAAGCGGAGCGCATCGGCCTCGTGTCCGAGGTGGTGCCGCGCGGCTTCGCGAGGGAGCGCGCGCTCGCCCGCGTGAGCCACATCGCCGACAACCCGCGCAGCACGGTCGCCGCCTTGAAGCGAGCCACCCGAGAGGTCCGCGAGCTTTTGCGCGCCCCCGGCATCGAGCGCGAGCGCGCCGCCTTCATGGAGCGCTGGGGCGGCCCCGATCACGTGACGGCGATGCGCGCGTTCCGCGAGCGAAAGTAGCCTCTCCGAAGGTGCCCACCCCGGCCGCGCTATCGCGCGTCCGCCCCTCCCAAATCGCTCTCTTCGTTCGCGATGGGAGGGGAAACCTCCTGTCACGATCGATCCACCTCGGATTTGAGTCGCCACCGTTTCCCGAGCGTGCCGCCGAGCGATCCGAACGCCGCGCCGAGCGAGCACAGGATCACCAGCAGCAAACCCCAGACGAGCGGGCCGCCGGGCGTGCCCTGGTTCGCGGCGATGAGCCACGCGAGGGCTGCGGCGAGCGCTCCGCCGAGCGGCGCCTCACGACGCCCGATGCCTTTGCCGAGGCGCCCCACGAGCACGCCCGCGCACGTCGCGCCGAGCGCGAAGGCCACCGCGTGACCGCACAAAAGCACGAGGCCCGCGGCCGCGATCGGCTCACCGCGCGCGTCCGCCGCGTCCAGGAAATGCCGCACGATCCGCTCCGTCCCCGCCGCGAGCGGCAACCACACGAGGAACGTCGCGAACGCGCCGAGCGGAATCCAGTGCCAAGGCGGACGCTCCTCCTCGGGGGGCTCTTCGCCTCCGGAGGCGCCCTTCGGCCCGCCGCTCTGGATCACGGGGAGCCTTCGTTTTTCGGGAGATCGCGTTAATTCTTGCGCCACATGCGGCGCGCCTCGTCTTGGATCCTGCCAAGGCGGCGCTGCTCCTGCACCATCGCAGCGTAGCTCCGCGGGACGCGCGGATCCTTCGCGAAGGCGTACAGCACGCGCAGGGCGGCTTCGGCGTCGTCCGTCGCGCGGTGCGCGTTCTCCAGCGTGATGCCGAGGCGCGCGGCCATCTCGCCGAGCGCGCGGCTCTCCTCTTCCTTGTACAGCTCGCGCGCGAACGTCAGCGGATCCAGCCACACGATGTCGCGGCGGATCGCGGGGGGCGGGCTCTCGGGGCGCACCGAGGCTCGGTCCAGCTCCGCGAGCAAGAACGCCTTGTCGAACTCCGCGTTGTACGCGGCCGGCACGCACCCCTGCAGCGCCTCCACCACCTGCGGCGCGATCTCGGCGAACGAAGGCTTTCCGACGAGGTCCGCGTCCTTGATGCCGTGCACCGCGGAGCTCTCCGCCGACACCGGGATGCCCGGGTTGATCAGCCACGAGTGGCGCGTGGGCTCGTGGATCGTCGCGAACGTCGCGACCACGATGCCGAGCTCGATCACGCGATCCTTCTGCGAATCACGGCCCGTCGTCTCGACGTCGATGAACGCGATCGGAACCTCCAACCAGGGAGTGTTCGCGTCGATCTCCGCAGCGACGCCCACCGCGCGCACCTTGATGAGGTGCGCGATGCCCGGGTAGTGACGCCCGGTCGGGAAGCAGCCGCACGGATCGGAGCGGGCGCTCACTTCTTCTTCGGCTCGGACGAGGGGGCCGCGGTGGCGGCGGCCGTCGCGGTGGACGTGGGCGAGCCGCTCGGAGCGGAGGACGGGGCGCCGCTCGGCGCAGGAGCGCTCGTGGGGTCCGCGCTGCCCTTCCCGGGCGCGGGCTTCGGCGTCTGGCCCGCGAGCTCGATGTCGAGCTTCACCCAGCCTTCGGGGTCGTTGAAGAAGATGTCGTTCACCTCACGACCGTTGATCATGATGAACGGCGTGCCCGTGAGGCCGAGGCCCTCCGCCTGCTTCACGTCCTTCTCGATGCGCTCCAGCGTGAGCGGCGCGCTCTGATCCGCGCGCCACTTCGCGATGTCGAGGCCGAGCTCCTTCGCGTAGTCCTCGAGGTCGCTCGCTTCGAGCTTGCCGTGCGCCGCGAAGAGCTTGTGGTGCATCTCCCAGAATTTGCCCTGCGCTCCGGCCGCCACCGCCGCGCGCGCCGCGGCCTCCGCGTGCGGGTGCTTGTCCTTGAGCGGGTACTCCTTGAAGACGAGGCGGATCTGCGTCGGGTACTTCTCGACGAGCTGATCCATCACCGGGAACATCGCCTGGCACGCGGGGCACTCGAAATCGGCCCACTCCACGATCGTGACGACCGCGTCCGGCGAGCCCTTCTCCGGCGAGCCGTCCGTGACGACCGTCTTCACCGCCTTGGGATCGAACCGCTGCTTGAACACGTCGTCGCGGTCCTTCTTCGCGACGCCGTTCTGCACGAGCTTCAGCATGAGCTGAGCGGCTGGCATGCAGGCCTTGCAGGGCCGGTTCTCCTTGATGCAGACGGCCAGGTTGACCGGCACCTCGGGGCAGGGCGCGATGAGCTCGTTCATCTGCGCCGACCACTCGCGGCGCTCGCGGGGCGTCAGGACCGAGGTGTCGACGCCGGGGATGGACACGATCTCGGCCGCGGCGGTGGCGGTCGCAGGATCGGGGAGGGGATCGCTCTTGGTCCCGCAACCGGCGGCGAGCCCCGAGGTGGCGAACAAGGCCAGCGAGGCCAGCGCGAACCGTCGAAACGCGTGCATCGGGCCGCCTTTTAGTACATCCGCCCAGAGTTTCATTCTTAATCGACGCGGCCGCGGGTGGGGCGCTCCGGGACCGCCTCCCGACGGAGCACAGGCCGGGCTTGGCGTGGCCCAATCGGAGGGCTAGCGTGTGCGCCCGTGCGAAGCGTGCTGTTTCGCTTTCCCGACCTCCGTGCGTTCGAGCGCCTCCTCGCGGCCGCGGCGAACGGTGACGTCGAGCTGAGCTGTCCCGACGTCTCCTCCGTGGACGACGGAGAGTGGCTCCTGGCCGTGTTCGAGCTGGGGCCGCACCGCCGCGCCACGTCGGTCGCCGCGCGCGTCATCGTCACGCCCGACAGCGCGAAGCTCGTGCTGGAGCCGCGCGATTGCCGCGTCCTCTCCGACTTCGTGCGCATCGAGGCGCAGCGCCCGGCCGTCGCGGAGATCGCGTCGCCCGTCACCGAGGTGGACGACGAGCCGCCGCGCACCGAGCGGAGCCTCCTCGGTCCGTCGCCCGTCGCCGCGCGCACCTCTTCGTCATTCCCTCCGCGCGCGACGTCACCGAGCAACCCCACCGCGACACTTCCGAGGGTGCTCGTGGTCGACGACGACGCGGTGATCCGCGACATGGTGGCCGCGATGCTCGAGGCGGTGAACCTCTCCGTTTCGACGGCCGGCAGCGGAGAAGAGGCGCTCGCGCTGTTCCGCACGGAGACGTTCGACCTCATCGTGCTCGACTGGCACATGCCGCGGATGACGGGCCTCGATCTGTGCAAGGTGCTGCGGCAGCGGCCCGGGCTCGCGACGCTCCCGGTGCTGTTCTTGACGGCGAACACGTCCTCGTCCGACATGGTCGAGGCCTTCGCGGCCGGCGCCGACGACTACGTGGTGAAGCCGTTCCGCGCGCCCGAGCTGGGCGCCCGCATCTTCAGCTTGCTGCGCCGCGCCCGGCTTTCGAAGGAGATCGCATGACAGCGCCCGGTGGTTTCGGGATGGGCTCTCCGCCCGGTGGTTACGGTTCGCCTCCCGGCGGCGGTGGGTACGGTCCGCCACCCGGTGGAGGCGGCTTCGGTGGGCCGGGGCCTTTCGGTTCGCCGACTGGACCTTTCGGGTCGACGGGGGGCGGCTACGGAGCGAATCCGAACGACGGGCCTTCGATCCTGGGCGGCGGGCCGATGCCGGCGGGCGGCGGATACAGGCCTCCGCCGAAGAAGGGGAACGCCGGGCTCGTCGCGGCGATCGTCGTCGCGGTGATCTTGTTCGGAGGGATCGTCGCGCTCGCGGCCGTGCTCATCTCGAAGAAGAGCGGGCCCATCATCGCGGATCCGGCGTCGCTCCCGCCGAAGCAGCCGTCCGTCGCGTACAAGCACCTGCCGAGCGGGTGCGACGTGGTGATGCGCGCGGACGTCGGGCGGATGCAGCAGGTGCCCGCGGTGAAGACGCACCTGATGCCGATCTTCGAGGAGCTCAAGACCGACGCCGCGACCGATCCCGACGCGAAGTCGATCGACGATCTGTTCAAGCAGGCCGGCATCGATCCGCAGACCGATCTCAAGGACTTCGCGGTGTGCGTGAAGGGCATCAACGGGCCCGAGAATCAGCAGAAGTTCCTGTTCGTGATCGCCGGTGATCTGCGGCCCGAGACGATCGTCGCGGCGTGGGAGCACGTCGATCGGCGCACCGCGGAGAAGCCGAACGTCTCGAAGTCGGACGGGCGGGCGGTGGGGCGCACGCGCACGACCGAGGGCGACGCGATCATCGGCGGGCAGGCCGCGGACGGCGCGATCGTGTTCACGAACGACGAGTCGTTGTTCGCGGGCGCCGCGAAGGACAGCGCCGCGTTCCAGAGCGAGTACGGGCTCCCCGTCGACGCGGAGACGGCGGTCACGGTCGGCTCGTCGGTGCTGCGTCAGGGCGTCTCGCAGATGGGGCCGAACCCGTTCTTGAAGGACGTCTCGGCGATCACGCGCATCGTCGGCACCGCGTCGCTCGCGCAGGCGAAGGTGGAGCTGCGGATGTCGACGTCGTCCCCGAAGGAGGCGAAGAGCCTCGTCGACGTCTACAACATGGTGATCGGCCCGATGCTCAAGCAGGAGATGGGCGCGCAAAAAGAGAAGATCCCGGGCGCGGCCGTCCTCACGAGCGCGAAGCCGGTCGTCGACGGAAACGATTTCTTGCTGACCGCGCAGGGCACGCCGGCGGACGTCGAAGCCGCGGTGAAGGAGCTCGCGCGCGTGCTCCGTGAAGAGCGCAAGAAGGGCTCGCTCGCGCTGTAATTCGCTACTGGATCTCGCTGGTGCTGATGCAGAGGCCGAAGCCGTCCGGCAGCACGTTGTTGCCCTGGCAGCTATAGCCTTCGCCGCACTCCTGCGGGAGCGCGCCCGGGTCCGTGTGGCAGATCTTGTGGCACTGGTTCTTGAGCTTCGTGCACGCGTAGCCGGCCGCACATGGGCACGAATCGCCTTGTTTTCCAGCGCCGGGCGCCTGGCAGGACGTGGTGCCGTCCGCGCGGACCACGGTGCACACGGTGCCGGCGTCGCACTGATCGTCCGCGAGGAGCGTGCAGTTGTCGGCGTCGACGCAGACGGGGATCTGCACGTCGGGGTCCGCGGCCTCCGCCATCGGGCGCGGCGCGCAGTACGTGTTCGGGAGGCATTTCTCGGTGTCGCCGCAGCAGTAGTAGCGGCACACGCCCGTCGACTGATCGCTCGACAGCACGCACCCGAGGCCCGGCCCGCAGTCGAGCGCGGAGTTGCACGGCGCGAACTCGGCGCCGTTGCCGGCCTCCACGCAGGTGCGCGCGGCCTCCGATGTCGCGTACGTCACCTTGCATTGCACCTCGCCCATCGGCGCGCCGCCGGTGCCGCTGTCGGTGACGCCGCCCGCGCCGCCGGTGTTCGTGACGCCGCCTGCGCCGCCGGTGTTGGTGCTGCCGCCGACGCCGCCGGTGCCGGTGTTGGTGCTGCCGCCGACGCCGCCGGTGCCGGTGGCGGTGCTGCCGCCGACGCCGCCGGTGCCGGTGTTGGTGCTGCCGCCGACGCCGCCGGTGCCGGTGTTGGTGCTGCCGCCTGCGCCCGCCGTGCTCGTGGCGCCGCCGGTGCCGCCCATGCCGCTCGTCGCGCACGTGCTGACCGCGTACGGCGCCGCGACGTCGCACGTGCCGCCGCCGCAGAGCTGCGAGTAGTCGCCGATCGTGCTCGCGCCGCCGCCGGCGTCGTAGTTGATGCTGCCGCCGCTGCCCGCGCCGCCTCCGCGACCGCCGTGGCCGTCGGTGCCGCCCGTGCCCTCCGCGAGGTTCATCGCAGCGCACGCGGCCAGGTTGGTCGCGGCGAACGCCGCCAGGATCCACGAGCGGTGATCCGCTAGCCGGTTCACGATCGAGCCCTCGCTGAGCCTATGAGTCCGCACGAGACACCTCGCAGAGACGACAATTCACGGATCGTGCCGGCGAGGCAACTCCCGCGCGATCGCGCTACGGCGGCGCGATCCCCGCAGCCGCGTCGGATCAAGGCCCGCGAAAGCGCGCGCGGCGCCGCGGGCCACATGGGCGCGCCATGACGCCGCTGTCGCGGGTACGGCCTGTCTGTCCGAGAAAGAGGCGGGAAAATGTCAAGCGCCGAGGCGCTCGAAGGGCGTCCTGAGGACGGGGCGGCTCACTTCGCCTGCACGTCGCGGATGACGACGTTGCCCGCGATGTCGTACGCGCGCACCGCGAGGATGTGCGAGCCCGCCGGCACCAGGGCCGCGATGTTGGCGTCGAACGTCTCGTCGGCCTCGTCGAAGACGCCGTCCTTCGGCGCGAGCGGGCGCCACTCGTCCGAGCCCGCGATCGACACCTCCACGCGCGCGATGGGGCCGATGCCGTCGACCACCTCGCCCGTGAGCTGCCGGCCGTTGATCGCGAGCGCCTTGAACACGGGGGCCGTGCTGTCGACCGTCACCGTGGCCGACTCCAGGCTGTGCGACGTGACCTTGTCCGGCGGGTTCGCCATCTCGTCGGTCGCCTCCACCTTGAGGCGGTACACGCCCTCGGGGAGCGCGCTCACGTCCCAGTCGTAGCTCGGCTTCGAGAGCTTCTCGGCCGGCTTCAGCACGCTGCGCCACGTCGTCTCGGCGTCGAGCCGGTAAAAGAGGCGGTAGCGCAGCTCGTCCTGATCGGGGTTGTCCGTCTTCCACGAGATGCCGATCGTCGGCTGCGCCTTCGGCACGTCCGCGCCGGAGGCCTGCACGCCGGTCTTGAGCGGGCCGCGCGGCTGGTTCTTCGCGGTCGCGTCGATGCTCGTGACGATCGCGCGGGCGTTGTCGGTCACGAAGCTCAACGTCACCTCGCGCACGACGGCCTTCGCGTCCTTGCCGAAGCGCGCGCGCACCTGCACGTAGCGGCCCGCGGGGCTCGACACGTCGCCCGGCGCGGCGAGCGCGCTCGACCACTTGCTCCACGTGTCGTCCGGCGTCTCGGTCATGCCGGTGCGCGTCTCGAATTCGGCCACGCCGTCCGCGCGCCACGCGAGGCGGCCGAACGTCGCGCGGAGGCCCGCGTCGAGCACCTTGCTGGTCCACACCGCGTCCGCGCCGGCCGGGCCCTTCACCTCGTGGAACACGACGGGGTCCGACGTCGCGACGAACTTCTTCTTGCCGCTCATCACGAGCGCGCCGATCTGCCGCTCCTCCGTGTCCGCGACGAGGCGCGAGAGGTGGTTCGAGTCGACGGTGTACACGCGGCCCTCGGCGCCGGTGCCGACGTAGGGGTTGCCGTCGTCGCCGAGCGTGAGCGTCACGTAGTGGGTGTCGCCGTCCTCCAGCATCTTCTCGGGCACGCCGTCCTTGCCGAAGCGCATCAAGAGGCCTCTTCCGGGGCGCCCGGGCTTCGATCCGGTGGGGCCGGAGAGGCCGGTGCGGTTGCGCTTCGGAGGCGCGAAGGCCTCGCTGTACTTGTTCGCGATCGCGTAGAGCGAGCCGTCGGAGGCGACCGCGAGCGCGCGCACGTCGTCCGCGTCGAAGTCGTAGAGCACCGTCGCGCGGCCGGGGCCGGTCAGCTTGTAAAGAAGCGCCTTCCCGCTCGATCCGGCGTACAGGTTGCCGCTCGCGTCGAGGGCGAGGGACCAGATGTGCGGCTCGTCGCTGTCGAAGTAGACCTGCGCCTTGCCCTGCTGATCGACGCGGAAGATCTTTCCTTCGGGGCCGGTCGCCGCGTACACGACCTTCGCCTTCTCGTCGTAGACGAGCGACCAGATGTCCTCGGCGCCGGGCAGATCCACGAGCTTCGCGGCCTCTTTTCCGTCGCCTTTTCCGCCCGGGATCTTGAAGAGCTTGCCCTCTGGGAACGTGCCCACGACGACGTCGCCGCCCCACGCGGTGACCATCGCGCTCGCGCCCATCTGGCCCGTGGTGGCGGCGACGGAGACCTGGCCGTTCGCGACCTTGTAGACCTTGCCTTCGTTGCCGGTGCCGAGCAGCACCGCGCCGTCCGCGAGCGCGACGTGGCTCCACACGGAGGCCGCGTCCGCGAGCGGCGTCGAGCCGAGCGCGAGGCCCGCGCGCAGGTTCCCGTTCGAGTCGACGCTCGTCCCGGTGAAGTCGCCGCCCTTGAAATCCTCGACGGAGTCGAGCTGGAACGTGCGCGTGCCGACGGCGTGCGCGGGCGACGAGGTGAGCGCGGCGATCGCGAAGAGGGCGGCCGGAGCGATCGTGTGGAGGAGGCTCTTGGATGATCTCATGCGGGGGCGGTTCGCTGTTTCTTGGGTGGAACGGATCGGTGGACGAGGGCGCTCGGAGCTCACTTGAGGATCGGGCGGACCTTCACGCGGACGGAGTCGTGGCCGACGATGAAGCGCTTCATCGGGACGACCTGGTAGCTCATCGCCGCGAAGACCTCGGGGCCGTCGGAGGCGCTCGCGGTGCGCAGCGTGTCGACGGCGCCGGGCGGCAGGCGCGACGCGATCTGTCCGCCGAACGCCGCGCCCGCTTCCTTGAGGCGGATCGTGACGACGAGGCTCTCGCCGTCGAAGACCTGGTTCGGCAGCACGGCGACGAGCTCGGACACGCTGTTCGGCGTGGGCTGCGGGCGGTCGACGTCGTACCCGGGCGAGATGTCGATGTCGATGTCGCGGCCGGCCATCTCCGCGGTCGTCGGGATCGAGATCGTCTTCGTCTCCAGCTTGCCTTCGTGGGGCAGGAGCGACACCTCGACGCGGACCGGCTCGCCGGCGTCGACCTCGGCGTCGAGGAGCTTCACGCCCTTCATCACCGAGACCTCACGCTCGAAGGAGACGCGCATCGTCGTCTCGATGCTCTCGACCTTCACCTCCTCCCAGGGGTTGTTCATGAGCGAGCCGAGCGCGCGCACGAGGCGGCCGCGCACGAAGTCCTCCGCGCCCGGTTGACCGCCGTCGCCCGCGCCGAAATCCTCGAACGTGAGCGTGCCGTATTTGGCGATCTTGAGCTTGCTCGTCGCGCGCCACGTCATGTCGCGCCGCTCGGAGGTCGTCGTCTCGACCGCGTTGCCGAGGGCCATCGCCGCGAACGTCGGCGACATGAACTTGTCGTGCGTGATCTCCATGTTCCAGGAGGTCTTCGGCGCGCCGTCGACGCCCTCGATCTTCATCGTGACGGGGATCGTGAGCGCCTTCGCGGTGGAGTCGACGACGATCGCGGCCTGGCGATCGTTCACGAGCGCGCCCATCGATCGCACGGCCTCCCCGAGCTTGAAGCTGCGCTGGTAGCTCGCGAGGACCCAGTGGACCTTGCCGATCGCGGTGGGGAAGCTCTCGATGCCGCCGTTCATCATCGGGTGGCCGAACGCGAGCAGCTTGTCGCCCGAGACGCGCGTCACGGTGCCGAGCCCCATCGCCGACATGTCGCCGCGGATGAGCTGCACGCCGATCGCGCCGCCGTCGACGAACTTGGTGGGCGCGTCCGCCGCGGGCGCCGCCGATCCGCCGCCGCCGCCCGCCTGCACGGTGTCGAAGCCGGCGGGGCCGAGCAGATCGTTCGCGACCTTCATCGCGCTCGCGGACATCCCGCCGAGGAGCAGCGGCGTCGACGCGCGCGAGAGGCCCATGCCTTGCGGAGCGGCCAGCGCGGGCGCCGTCTTCGACGCGACCTGCTTCGCGTGCTCACGGAGATCGTAGGCGTCGACCGCGCCGGAGAACATGCGCGGCGACTTGTTCGCGGGAGGCGCCGCCGACGCGGTGGAGCCGGCCGGCGCAGCTTCGGAGGGGCCCTCCGACTGGCCCTTGCCCGCGCTCGCGGATGGGAGCGGCGCCCCGCCCACCGGGACGATCGATTTCGGGATCGGCCGCGCGAGCTCGTCGAGCATGCTCTTGATCGGGGTCACGCCCGCGACCGGCTCCGAGCCGGAGATCCAGCCGTACGCGTACGCGCCGATCATCTTGCCGTTGAGGTAGATGGGGCTGCCGCTCATGCCGGCGACGACGTGCGCCGCGTCGAGGCGCGGGTGGTTCGGCGTCTTGATCAGGATGAGGTCCTGGTTCGGCCGGAAGTTCTTCAGCGTGCTGATGATCTCGACGTCGAATTTCTCGGGCGTCGTGCCGGAGAACACCGTGAGGCCGTAGCCCTTCATGCCCGGCTTCACCTCCGACACGGGCAGGGTGTCCGGCGGATCGGCCGCGGCGGAGGCGACGCCGGCGCCGATCGCGGCGCTCGCGATCACGCCTGCGGCGAGGCTCCAGGCGATGGTGTGCTTGGCGAAGAGAGCGGACAGCGAACGAAGGCGCACGCGGGCCAGCTTAGCCGAAACGTCCGCGCGGGCGACAACGACGAGCGAAGGAAGCGCGCTCAGCCTTGGGACGGGCGCGGCGGAGTGCGGCCCGCCGGTGGCTTGCCGCCGTTCGCTCGGCACGAGGCGCAGATGCCGTACATCTCGTGCTTGTGCGAGTGCACCTCGAAGCCGTACCGCTCCGCGATCTCGTCCTGGATCGCCTCGATCCGCGGCTCCTCGAACTCGATGATGCTGCGGCACGCGGTGCAGATGAGGTGGTCGTGGTGGGTGCTCGCCTCGTCCGCGAGCTCGTACCGGCTCGGCCCGTCGCCGAAGTGGCGCTCCGACGCGACGCCGCACTCCGCGAGGAGCTTCAGCGTGCGGTACACCGTGGCGTACCCGATGCTCGGCTCCCGCGTGCGCACCTCCGCGAGGAGATCCTCGATCGTCATGTGCGACGAGCCCTCGAAGAACGCGTCGATGATGAGCCGGCGCTGCGCGGTGGATCGCAGCCCCTTCTTCTCCATGTAGGCGTGGAGGCGCTCGCGGAGGCGCTCGAGGCCTTGCTTGTCTCCCGCGGCGGGATCCTCGAAAGGTGCGCGCTCGAAGGTCGGTGAGCCGGCTGCGACCATGGGAAATCTATCCTCTCCGTGACAGCGCCCGTCAAGCCACCCGTGCGCCCGCGGTCAGCGACGCGAGGCGCGCGGCGAGATCAGCGAGCGCGAGCTGACCTGGCGATCCGTACGACGTGCGAGCGGCGATGCTGGCCTGCGCGTCCCCCTGCGCGAGGCCCTGGATCTCCGCGGCGACCTGGCGATACGCCTCGCGGAACGGCACGCCCGCGACCGCGAGCTCCACGGCGCGATCGGTCGCGAAGCACTCGGGGGTCACGGCCGCGGCCATGCGCGCGCGGTCGAACGTCATGCCCGCGAGCACGCGCTCCACGAGCCGCACGGTCGCGAGCGTCTCGTCGAGGCCTCGCATCGTCGGCCCCTTCGTGAGCTGCAGATCGCGATGGTAGCCCGAGGGCAGCGCCACGATCGTCTGCACCTCCACGAGCGCGCCCTGCACGACGGAGCACGCCGCGCGCATCAGCTCGATCACGTCGGGGTTCCGCTTCTGCGGCATGATCGACGAGCCGGTGGTGAGCGCCTCGTCCAGCTTCACGAAGGCGAACTCGCTCGTCGCGAAGAGGCTCACGTCCCACGCGAAGCGCCGCACGGTCGCGGTCGCCGCGAAGCACGCGGACAGCGCCGTCGCCTCCAGGATCCCGCGCGACGACTGCGAGGCCATCGGGTTCACGAAGACGCCCGCGAAGCCGAGATCCGCGGCGACGCCCGCGCGATCGAGCGGGAGGTTCACGCCGAAGCCCGCGGCCCCGCCGAGCGGCGAGCGATCGAGCAGACGCCGCGCGCCCTGTAGCGCCTCGATCGCGTCGAGGAAGCCCTCCGCGAACGCCGCGGCCCAGTAGCCGAGCGTCGACGGCACCGCGCGCTGCAGGTGCGTGTAGCCGGGCATCGGCGTGCGCTCCTCCTTCGCCGCGAGGGCCAGGAGCGCCTTCACCGCGCCCGCGGCCGCCGCCGCGATCTTCGCGAGCATGTCCTTCTCGTAGAGCCGCGTCGCGACGAGCACCTGATCGTTGCGGCTCCGCCCGGTGTGCACCTTTTTGCCGAGGTCGCCGAGCTTGTCTTGCAGCCGCATCTCGATCGCGGTGTGCCCGTCCTCGTCGTCCTCCGTGAGCGTGAACCGCCCGCCGCGCACGTCCTCCGCGAGCGCGCCGAGCGCGTCGACCAGCGCCGTCACCTCGCCCGCGTCGAGGATGCCGATCTTGCCGAGGCCCCGCACGTGGGCGGCGGTCGCTTCGATGTCGTACGGGAGGAGGCGCTGATCGAGCTTGTGATCGTCGCGCGCCGTGTAGCGCATCATCTCGGCGTCGGAGACGCCGCCCTTGTCCCAGAGCGTGCCGGCCATGACGCGCAGCTACTACTCCAAGCGCGCCGGACGCCAACCGCGAAATCGGCGGCCGGAAGAGGATGAGCCGTTTTACGATTCCGTGGTCTCTTCCATCAACGCGCGGATCTCCGCGAGGCGCGCGGCCTTCGCCGGATCGATCACCTTCTTCGCCGCAGGGGCCGCGACCCACTTCTCGATCTGCGCGAGCTCCTCTTCGGGCGTGGACGTCTTCTTCTTGCCGATGCCGAGGGCCCGCGCGAGCCAGCTCCGTGACTCCGCGATCGAGTACTGATCGTCCGCGATCGCCTCCGGATCCGAGCGCAGCATCTTCACGATCTTCCGGTTCGACGCGGCCCACACGCTGCCCTCTTCGAAGGCCTCCCGCGGGGTCAGCTCCAGGTGCTTCTGCGCGACGCGCTCCGGGATCTCGTGCAGCTCACAGAAGATCCCGAGCGCGAGCCCCAGCTCCTCCACGCCCATCTTCGTCGCGGACTGGACGTGCACGCCGCTGCACGCCTTCGAGTAGATGTGCGAGCCGTTCGTGAGCAGCACGCCGAAGCCGAGCAGCGTGCCCGTGAGGTCGACCGTCGCGTCCACGTCGCGCGCCGCGATCGTCTCCGCGGCGCCCGACTCGATGAGGAACATGAGCGACATCGCCCGCGTGAGCGCCGTCGTGAGCGCCGTCGAGTGCCGCACCTCGCCCGCGCCGACCGCGATCACGTACGAGCCGTCGCTGCGCCGCGCGACCCGATCCAGCTTCGCGTCGATGGCGCCGCCGCCGCCGCACCCGCCGGTGCCGCAGCTCGCCTTCTGCACGGACCCGTCCGGCGCGGCCACGTTGATCTCCGCCTCCAGATCCGTGAGCCCCGCGTGCGCCTGGATCCGCCGGAACAGCGCCGCCACCGACGCCGGGCTCCCGTCGAACGCGTCCGGGAAGTACGCGCCGGTCGGCTGGACCAGCCCGCGCACCGGCTCCGCGCCGGCCTGGAGGAGGCTCGCCGTCGTCCGCAGGATCCATCGAATCTGGGGCTCGCTGGGCAATTCCATGAAATCGAAGCATAGAGGACCCGAGCGCCTCCGCCAACGTCACACGCTCGGCCGTTGCCTCGCGTAGCCGGGCCACCTAAAGGACGCCCCCATGTCGAACGACGCCTCGCCGATCGCCCAGCGGAAAGCCGATCACATCGATCTCTGCGCCACGGGGGACGTGGGCTTCCACGACAAGACGACCCTGTTCGAGGACGTCGAGCTGATCCACGACGCGCTGCCGGAGCTCTCGCTCGACGCGGTGGACACGTCGGTGGTGCTCCTCGACAAGCGCCTGCGCGCGCCGATCCTGATCGCGGCGATGACCGGCGGCACCGACCGCGCCCGCGAGATCAACCTCGCGCTCGCGGAGATCGCGGAGGAGCGCGGGTACGGCTTCGGCCTCGGATCGCAGCGCGCGATGCTCCTCGTCGAAGAGAAGAGCCCCACGTATTCCGTGCGTGACGTGGCGCCGAGCACGCTCGTCCTCGGCAACATCGGCGCCGTGCAGGCGCGGTCCCTCCCGACCGAGGCGCTCGCGGAGCTGTCCGCGCGGGTCGGCGCCGACGCGATGTGCGTCCACCTGAACCCCGCGATGGAGATCATCCAGCCCGGCGGCGACCGCGATTTCGAGGGCGTCCTCACCACGCTGGAGCGCCTCGCGCGGGAGCTCCCGTGGCCGATCGTCGCGAAGGAGACCGGCTGCGGCATCGGCCCGTCGGCGGCGGAGCGGCTCGCGAAGGCGGGCATCCGGCACGTCGACGTCAGCGGCGCGGGCGGCACCTCGTGGGTCGCGGTGGAGACGGCGCGCGCCGAGGCGGACCAGCGCTCGCTCGGCGAGGCCTTCCGCGACTGGGGCGTCCCCACGGCGGCGTCGATCGCGATCACGCGCCGGGTGAAGCCTCGCTTCAAGACGATCATCGCGACCGGCGGCGTGTCGAGCGGCCTCGACGTCGCGAAGGCGCTGGTGCTCGGCGCGCACGCCGCGGGCCTCGCGCGCCCGGTGTTGAAGGCGTACACGGAGGGCGGGAAGGCCGGCGCGACGCGCTTCCTGCAGCAGGTGGAGAACGAGCTGCGGGCGGCGATGCTCCTCGTCGGCGCGCGCAACGTCGCCGCGATGCGGAAGGCCCCGCACCTCTGCACCGGCCGGCTACGCCGCTACGCGCAGCTCGCGAAGAAGCTCCTTCCGAGCGAGAAGTGACCGCGGCGCCCTCCGCGGAGGGCCATCGTCTTTTCGAGCGGCGCCCTCTTCTTCCGTCCGGCGACGATCGCGTGTTAGCCTCCGACGGGCGCGGCAATCGATCTTGGTTGCGCTCCCCTGGGCGCCGGCGCTCGCGCGCATCCGACGCCTGGCAAAACCGGTAAGCGGCGACAGACCTATGGCAGACAAAGGCGGGCGTGACCAAACCGACGTGCCGGTCGACGATTTGAAGAAAGAGCGCGACGCGTTCATCCAGCAGTTCTTCCGCAAGGGCGCGCAGCTCACCGAGGAGCTGCTGAAGGAGAACGAGCGCCTCCGCGACAAGGTCTCGCGGATCGAAGCGGAGAACGGCAAGCTGCTCGCGCACGTCGCGTCCGACTCGGCGATCCGCGACCTCGTCCGCAAGATCGATCAGCTCGAGACGGAGAAGCAGGAGCTCCTCGCGAAGCACCAGCGCGTGCAGGCGGACTCCTCGCGCAGCGACATCAACTACCACGAGATCGAGACCGAGCTCGCGAACCTCGCGAACCTCTACGTCGCGGCGACGCAGCTCCACTCGGCGCGCACGGTGCGCTCGTGCATCCGCAACCTGAAGGAGCTGCTCGCGCAGTTCCTCGGCGCGGCGGAGTTCGTCGTGTACCTCGCGTCGGACGACAAGACCGAGCTCTGCGCGATCGCGAGCGAAGGCGTGAACCCAGAGGCCATCGCCCGTGTCGCTGTCGCGGACGGCCCGCTCTCCGAGGCGTTCCGCTCCGGCCGCCTCCTCTTCGGCACGAGCGCCGACACCTCCAAGGGGACGCTCGCCGATCCTGCGGCGGTGGTGCCTCTCCACCTCGACGGCCGCACGGTCGGCGTCATCGCGATCTTCGGGACGCTCCCCCAGAAGACGGAGTTCATCAACGTGGACAACGAGCTTTTCAAGCTGCTGGGTGCGCAGGCCGCCCCCGCACTCGTCAATGCCCGCCTGTTCGCCGACGCCGGTCGCAAAGTGCCCGGCGTGCAGGCGTTCCTCGCGGCGGAGGACTGATCGATGGCTGCCGAATACTCCTGCCTGATCGTCGAAGACTCGCCAATGATGCGGCAGCTCTTGGTCTTCGCGCTCGCCCGCGTGAAGAACCTCCGCGTCACCGAGGCGGACGACGGCGTCGACGGCCTGCGGAAGCTCGCGTCGATGAAGTACGACGTGATCATCACCGACATCAACATGCCGATCATGGACGGCCTCAAGCTCGTGCGCCGCGTGCGCAGCGATCCGCTCCACAAAGAGACCCCGATCATCATCATCACGACCGAGGGCTCGCAGGAGGACCGCCAGCGCGCGCTCCAGCTCGGCGCGAACGCCTACATCACGAAGCCGATCCAGGCCCCGCAGGTGATCGCGAAGGTGAAGGAGCTCCTCAAGATCGAGTGAGCCTCGATCCCGCGGACAGCGGCGACGATCGAGATGGCGTCTCGTGCTTTGATTGAAGGAAAAAGCGCGCGGTGGATCGCGCAGGCGGGGGGCAGTTACTGCCGCGTGCCGAAGCAGCGCAGCACCATGGCGGCGCGCGTCTCGACGCCGAGCTTCGCGAAGATGCGGCGCATGTGCGTGGAGACCGTCCACTCGCTGATCGACAGCTTGGTCGCGATCTCCTTGTTCACGAGGCCGTCCGCGACCAGCCTCGCGATCTGCGTCTCGCGCGGGGTGAGCGGCTCGACCGCTCCGTGCGGGCCCGTGGACCCGCTCCCGTTCGCGTTCGCCGCGTCGGCCGGAACCAGCCGATAGCGGCACCCTTCCATCATCACCTCCATCGGCCCGATCCACGTGAGGTGCGGCGGCGTGGCGCGAGGCGCCCCGTTGCCGTTCCGTGAGTCGTGCGGGAGCGATTGCCGGACGTCATGCGACATCGCCGGGCGAACGTCGTGCGACATCGCCGGGCGAACGTCGTGCGACATCGGCCGAACCTCGTGCGCCAGGGTCGGCCGGACGTCGTGCGGGAGCGACTGTCGGACGTCGTGTGGGAGCGCTTGGCGGACGTCGTGGGACATCGGCTGCCGAACGTCGTGGGACATCGGCTGCCGAACGTCATGTGGGAGCGCTTGCCGGACGTCATGTGGGAGCGGCTGCCGGACGTCGCGGAGAACAGCAGTACCGATCGTGGGAGGCGCCGATGGTTGCCCCTGGCGCCCATTTTCTCGCTGAAACGCGGAAGTCCCGAATGTCATGAACCCTCCATCCCTCGTCACTTCCCGCGGGGCCGAACCGCCGGCCCGCGCGAGAGTTCTTGTTCGCATCATGGTCGCTTGCCCTTGGCGCCGGCGCAAGGCGAAGCGACGCTAGATACGCGACGCACGTTTTCGTAAGGGGAGGGCGCTCTCGGGAACGCGGTCACGTGACCGCATGTGACGGAGCCTGCGGAGCCCGCGTCACTGAGGGATGTCGGTGCCGCACGTGCCGTTGATGCACGTGTCGGAGGGGTAGTTGCAGCAGTCCGCGTCGATCGTGCAGCTCCCGCCCTCGTCGGAGCACTCGCCGGGCTGACCGAGGCACATGCCGTTCTGGCAAACGCCGCCGCAGCAGTCCGAGTCGTTCATGCACGCCTGGCCCGCGACGATGCAGTTCTTCTGCGCCCAGAAGCCGCGCATGTTGAGGTTCGCGTCCTGGCCCGGGATCCAGAAGGCCGGGTGGCTCGGGTCCTCGCCCGCCTTCGGGTTGAGATCGATCGCCGCGATCCAGAGCTGTTTCACGGCCTCCTTGCCGCCCGTGAGGAGGTTGCCGTACGTGCGGCGGCTCGTGAAGACGACCCAGTGGTAGCCGCCCGCCTCCTGCGGCGCGAACGTCGGCTCGTAGTTGTAGTGACGATCGCGATCGCCTACCGGATACGGGTAATCGTCGCCGTTCGCCGCGCGCAGACGGATCTCCGTGCCGGGCGTATCCATGTTCGCGAGGTAGAGATCGCCGGGCCCGTTGCGCGTGTCGAGCGAGCTCGGGTAGACGCCGCGGTGGTACGTCACCCAGGTGCCGTCCGCCGCGGGGGCGACGCTCGGGAAGCAGATCGCGTTGAGGCTCCCGTCCGCGCCCGGATCGATCAGATTCGTCGGCGCCGTGGCCATGTTCGTGGCCGGATCGAAGGCGTACTTGATGAGCCCGTGCGTGTTGTGATCGACCGCCGCGATCGACGTGCCCGAGGGCGCGAACGCGGGCATGTCGAGGAACACCCCGTCGAGCCCCGTGCCGATCAAGTGCTCGCCGGTCTGCGGGTTCCACATGCCGTCGGAGCCGCCGGGCGGGCCGGGCAGCGGCGCGTTGTTCTCGATGAGCACCTTGCCGTCCGGCGACACCGCGGGCATCGCCCAGTTGCGCACGGCCTTGCCGATGTTGCCGAGCTGCAGCGAAGGCGTGTTCGTGAGCAGGTTGAACGTGGACGTCGGCACGTCGCCGCCGATGACGAGCGTGAGCCCGTCCGCCGACACCGTGTGGCACGTCGAGCAGTTCTGGTTCACGCCCGCGGCCGCGAGGAAATCCTCGGGCGCGGAGCCCTTTCCGGGATCGATGCGCAGCACGCGGCCGAGCGAGTTCGACCAGTAGTAGACGAAGCCGCGCAGCGAGCCCGACGCGATCTTCCACGTGTTGTCGACCGCGAGCGTCGCCTTCGGTTGGCCGGGCACGAGCCGCGCGATCGTGAGGTGCACGTCCTCGCCCTTGCCGCTCTCCGTCACGGTGCGCCACGTCGCCTCGTCGAGCAGGAAGCGCGACGGCGGATCGACCTTCGTGAGGATGCCGATGTCGACGTACTTGGTCTGGTAGCGGATGTAATACTCGTCGCCGGCCTGCGCGCCGTCCCACATGAGCTGTGGCGGGTAGATGCCCTTCGGGAACACGGTCTTGTCGTACGGGTAGAGCCACACGACCCCCTCGTTCGGATCGGTCGGTCCCTTGAGCACGCCGATGTCGCCGTCCGGGACGCCGCCCGGGTTCGTCTCGTTGACGATCTTCACGGTGAGGATCGCGGTGCGCGACTGGCTGCCGTACTGCGCGGTCACCTGCACCTCGCCGCCCTTGTCGCCGACGGCGGTGACGATGCCGTCCGCGTCGATGGTGACGACCGAGCCCTTGTCGATGGTCCACTTCGCGTTGACGCTCGTGCCGTTCGACAGGAGATCGAAATCGACCGTGTTACCGACGCCGTTCGTGACGACGATCTCCGCGCTCTCCGGCGTGATCGTGAGCACCTCCGACTGACCGCCGCTGCCTCCGATGAAGCCCGCGCCGTCCCCCGCGGAGCCGGCCGTCGAGGTGCCGCTGCCTCCGCCACCGGAGCTCGATCCCGCGCCGCCGCCGCACGCCGCGGGCACGAGCCCGAGCACGGCCGACGCGAGGACCATCAAGACCAACCAAGCTCTTCGCATGCGAGTAAGCCTCCAGAGCGGCGCACCCTCGCAAGCAACGTTCCCCCGCGAACAGCGAATTTTTCCGGGCACAATGAACGCGATCCACGGTCCGATCGCGCGCCTGGTTGGTTCGTTGATCCACCAGATCCAAAGAGGCCCAACCCGTATGCTCGTGACCCTGCTCGATCTGCAACGCCCCCTTCATTTCACGGTCGACGGTGTCCTTTCCCCGGCGGAGTGCGCTGCGTTGATCGAGCGCATCGAGGCCGCGCGCCCGTCGCTCGCGCCGATCACCACGGGCCGCGGCCCCGTCGTCGACACGGAGACGCGCAACAACTCCCGCGTGATGTTCGACGACCCGAAGCTCGCGGCGGACCTCTACGCGCGCGTCGCGGATCGCGTGGTCCCCGAGGCGATGGGCATGCGCGCGATCGGCGCGAACGAGCGCCTCCGTTGCTACAAGTACGAGGTCGGCCAGTGGTTCAAGCCGCACTACGACGGCGCCTTCGTCCGCTCGAAGGACGAGCGGAGCCTCTACACGTTCATGATCTACTTGAACGACGACTTCGAAGGCGGCGAGACGGCCTTCCTCGATCTGCAGCTCCAGATCCAGCCGAAGCCGGGCCGCGCCCTCTTCTTCCAGCACCACCTCCTGCACGAGGGCTGCGAGGTCCGCCGGGGCGTCAAATACGCCGTCCGCAGCGACGTCATGTACCGCCGCTGATCCTTATTCGCGCAACCTTGACGCACAGCGCCGGGCCCCGTTGACGCGTCCCTCGATCGCTGCCAAACCGCGGGCGCCCTCGGCTGTGCGGTGATTTGGCCGAGGCGCAACGCAAGGAGACGTCCGTGAAGATTCTCGTCCCGCTCAAGCGCGTTGCCGACCCCGACAACGCCAACAAAGTGAAGATCCCGGCCTCCGGGGCGACGATCGAGACGACCGGGCTGGAGTGGAAGCCCAACCCGTTCGACGAGTACGCGCTCGAAGCGGCCCTGCGCCTCACCGAGGACGGCAAGGCCCCGAAGGTCCGCGCCGGTGAGGTCATCGTCGTGACCTTCGGCCCGAAGGAGACCGAGACCACGCTGCGCGCCGCGCTCGCGACCGGCGCCGATCGCGCGATCCGCGTGGACGCGACCGACGACAAGCTCGACGGTCACCTCGTCGCGCGCGCCCTCAAGGCCCTCGTCGAGAAAGAGAAGCCCGACCTCGTCCTCATGGGCAAGCAGGCGGTCGACGGCGACTCCAACCAGGTCGGCCAGATCCTCGCCGAGCTGCTCGACTGGCCGATGGCGACGTTCGCCGCGACCATGAAGGAAGAGGCCGGCGCGGTGCTCGTGGGCCGCGAGGTCGACGGCGGCGTGATCACGCTCCGCGCGAAGCTCCCCGCGGTCGTCACGGTCGATCTGCGCATCGTCGCGCCGACGAGCGTGTACTCGCTCAAGACCGCGCCGACCTTCAAGTACAACGACGGCGTCCGCTTCGCCGCGCTGCCCGCGATCATGGCCGCGAAGAAGAAGCCGCTCGTCGAGGTGAAGCTCGCGGACCTCTCCGCGGACACGGCGCTGAAGGTCACGTACCACCAGTTCCAGGCGCCCCCCGCGCGCAAGGCCGGCATCAAGGTGAAGGACGTCACGGAGCTCGTGACGCGCCTCAAGACCGAAGCGAAGGCCCTCTAGGCAGCCACAAGGACGAAGGAGAAGCGATCATGGCGAACGTTCTCATCGTGGCGGAAGCCGCGGAAGGCAAGCTCAAGAAGACCACGCACTCGGCCGTCACGGCCGCGCGCACCGTGGCGCAGGCCCTCGGTGGCACGTACTCGATCCTCGTGCTCGGCGACGTCGTGGGCGGCGCTGCGGACGAGGCGAAGGCGCTCGGCGCGGACAAGGTCCTCGTGGCCGAGGACGCGTCCCTCAAGAACTACGTCGCGGAGCGCTACGCCCCGACGGTGGCCGAGGTGGCGAAGGGCTACGGCGTCGTCATCGGCACCGCGAGCGCCTACGGCAAGGACCTGCTCGCGCGCGTCGCGGGCAAGCTCGGCGCCGGCTACGCGTCCGACGTGACCGAGGTGCTGACGGAAGGCGGCCTCAAGTACAAGCGGCCGATGTACGCGGGCAACGCGTTCGGAATCGTGTCGATCAACACCCCGGTCCAGGTCGTCAGCGTGCGCCAGAGCGCGTTCGCCGCGGCCGAGCCGACGGGCGGCGCCGGGGCGATCGAGAAGGTCGCTGTGGTGCCCGCGAGCGCCGGCGCGTCGCGCCTCGAGTTCGTGTCGTTCGACCAGGTGAAGAGCGAGCGCCCCGAGCTGACCGAGGCGAAGGTCGTCGTCGCCGGCGGCCGCGCCCTCAAGGAGCGCTTCAACGAGATCCTGGATCCGCTCGCCGACACGCTGAACGCGGCCCTCGGCGCGAGCCGCGCGGCGTGCGACGCCGGGTACGCCCCGAGCGATCTGCAGGTCGGTCAGACCGGCAAGGTCGTGGCGCCGCCGCTCTACTTCGCGATCGGCATCTCGGGCGCGATTCAGCACCTCGCCGGCATGAAGAACAGCAAGGTCATCGTGGCGATCAACAAGGACGGCGACGCGCCGATCTTCCAGGTCGCCGACTACGGCCTCGTGCAGGACCTCTTCGCCGCCGTCCCCGAGCTCGTGAAGCAGATCAAGGCCGCGAAGGCCGTCTGATTCACGCCTCTCCCCTCCTCGAATCCTCCCATCCTCATTGAATGACCGCGTGTCCCGGCGCTGGACCGGCGTCGGGGCGCGTGTCGTTTTCGTGTGCGAGCATGAGCGGACGTGCTCTTGACGACCGCTGTCGCGCGGGCCGGCGTAGGATGGGCGCATGCGCAAGCTCCTCACCGCACAGGCATGGCTCTTCGTGGGCGCCCTCGCCCTCTCGACGGCGGCCTGCGTGGAGACGCCGACGGTCACGCTCCACCACGCCGATATCCAGGGCGCGTCGCTCGCCGGCGCCGTGGTGGACGTCGTCATCGCCATCAACAACCCCAACTCCTACGACATCAAGCTCCGCGACATCACGGCCGAGACGACGTTCGCCGGCAAATACAGGCTCCCGCCCATCGTGATGCACCCGGATCTCTGGCTCCCGAGCGGCCAGACGACGCTGGTCCACGTGCCGACGACGCTCCCCTGGCTGATGCTCCCCGGCCTATTGGCCGAGACGGTGATGTCCCCGGCGGTCGTATACAACGTGACCGGCTCGGCCAACGTGACGGCGACTCGCACCTTCGGAATCGAAGAGAACAACTACCCCCTGCAGCTCACGGGCACGATGCCCCGGACTCTCCTGGTCAATCTCACCGTCGGCCACTGACTTTCCGACCCTCGTGCGGGAAGCGTTGCGTTCCGGGAGCGGGGTGGGTTACCTCTGTTGGGTGGAGCTGCTCCCGGGCTGCACAGGGGTCCGCCCCTCGACGTCGTTCCACGGGAGATGAAGGAGCTTGTTGCGATGGGTTGTGGTACTCCGGGATCTTCCACCACGCCGGACGGAAAAGACGCGCTGGGCGTGCTGGCTCCCTCCGCGGGCGGTGAGGGCGCGGGCGCAGGAGAGCTGAAGATCGAGGTCGTCCGGGAGCCGAGCGATCCCGAAGGGACCGAGGCGGTGAACGGCCACACGATGCTGGTCCACTACACTGGCCGTCTGGAGGATGGCACGGTGTTCGACTCCACGCGCAACCCCGGCCGCGACTTCTTCACCTTCAAGCTCGGTGAAGGCATGGTGATCAAGGGTTGGGACCAGGGCCTGCTCGGCATGCGTGACGGCGAGATCCGCAAGCTCACGGTGCCCTCGCACCTCGCCTACGGCGAAGCGGGCGTCCCCGGCCGCATCCCCCCGAACGCCACCTTGACGTTCGAAATCGAATTGCTCGAAATCTGGGATTGAGAGACGAAGGCGGGGAAGGCCCGAGCAATCTGGTCCTCCCCGCGCACGTGCGGTGTACCATGCGCCCATGAGTCATTCGCGGGCGCTCTTCTTCGGCCTGTTCCTGTTCGTCGGCGCCTGCACCGAAGTGCCGCCCGCAGCGCCGCAAACCCCCGTCCAGACCGCGTCGCCGACTCCCACGGTCACGGCCGCGCCCACCGCCGCGCCGACCGCGACGAGCGCCGCGTCGAAGGACCCTTATCCGTGGAACCTCCGCGGCAAGGAGCGCCTCGTCGCCGACGCGGAGCGGCTCGCGCCCCTCGTGAAGACGGACGGCGTCAAAGCCTTCCTCGCGCGCGCCAAGGACCTCCCGACCATCGCGAAGCGGCAGCTCTTCGTCACCGCCGACCACGCGCACTATTCCACCGAGGCGGAGGCGGCGGCCCTCCCGGCCGCGGAAAAAGCGGCGCTCCAGCCTTATCCGGTGGACGAGGAGGAGTATTACAACACCCATTACGGCTCCCCGCTGTCGTATTCACGCCCGCTCGATATCCTGTTCGCCCGCGGCGCGACGTTGCCGCCCGGCTCGAAGTACCTCGATTTCGGATACGGATACATCGGTCACCTCCGCATGCTCGCGACGATGGGCGTCCAGGCGACCGGCGTCGACGTGTGGTCGCTCCTGCGGGCGCTGTATTCCTTCCCCGGCGATCAGGGCGACTTCACGGGATCGAAAGGCGAGAAGGGCTCTGTCCGCCTGCTCGACGGCCGCTTCCCCGCGGACCCGAAGATCACCGCGGCGGTCGGCTCCGGATACACCGTGATCCTCTCCAAGAACGTCCTGAAGCGCGGCTATCTCCACCCCGAGCGCCCCGTCCCCGACCCGAAGAAGCTCATTCACCTCGACGTGAGCGACGAGGTCGCGATCAAGGCCTTCTACGATGCCCTGTCGCCGGGCGGTTACTTCCTCATCTACAACATCTGCCCCGCGCCGACTCCGCCGGACAAGCCCTTCATCCCGTGGTCGGACGGTCGCTCTCCGTTCACGAAGGCGCAGATGGAGGCGGCCGGCTTCGAGGTGCTCGAATTCGACAAGGACGATCTGAAGGCGGTCCAGGAGATGGGCAGAGCGATCGGCTGGGACCAGACGTACGACGGCGAGCCGGGGATGGACCTCGTGAACGATCTCTCGGTCCTGTATACGCTCGTTCGCAGGCCCGCGAAGCGTTGATCCGTCCACGCGCGGGCCGCGGTGGAGTGTGACCGATCCTGGTTCACCACCTCGCCCCCGAGAAGACGGTGCGTTGCCTGCTCGACCCGCTCTCCGACTGACCACGACCTCGAAGCCCCTGGATGCGGCGTCCGCGGTAACTGTGATACCGTCGCGGTCGATGCCCATCCTCCAAGACAAGCTGAACCTGAAGGACCAGAGTCGGATCCTCGTTCTGCACGCGCCGGACACGTTCGCGCCCGAGCTCGCGCTCCCGGGAGTGGACGTCTTCACGGCGTGGGAGCCGGGGTTGACGGCCCCGTTCATCCTGGTCTTTTGCACGAAGAAGGCGCAGGTCGACTCGCTCGCGGGCCCGATGGCGTCGGCGGCGGTGGGCGACGCGCTCTTGTGGTTCGCGTACCCGAAGGGCAGCTCGAAGCGGTACAAGTGCGACTTCAACCGTGACAATGGTTGGGGCGCGCTCGGCGAGCAGGGCTTCGAGCCGGTGCGTCTGGTGGCCATCGACGAGGACTGGTCGGCCCTCCGCTTCCGCCGCGCCGGCTTCATCAAGACGATGACGCGCTCCTTCGCGATGTCCGAAGAGGGCGTGAAGAAGGTCGACGCCGCGAAGAAGGCGGCAGCAGAGAAGAAGGCGCCAGTCGCGAAGAAGGCGGCAGCAGAGAAGAAGGCGCCAGTCGCGAAGAAGGCCGCAGCGACCAAGAAGCCTGTTCGGGCGAAGTAGCACGACTGTGTTCGGAGGGGGGCATAGCGGGGGAGCACCCCCGCAACCCCCCCACAAATACCGTCTCTCCAAGTCGCAGGCCGGCGCGCACAACGGGGGTGATCGAACCGATCGCACCCCATGAACGGCCCGATCGCGCCCCGACCCCTTCCGGGCGCCTTCGAATTCACGGATTCGCTCGAAAACGCCTCGAATCGAAGGGGGAGGGGACATGGCATGTCGCGTGCGATGGCGAGGTGCCATGTCGAAGCTCCAGCAATTCGTTCGTCCCGGGCTGTTCGTGTTCCTCTCCTTCGCTTCTGCCGCCGTGGGGTGTGTCGGGGAGCCGGAGAGTGACGAGAGCGAAGGTTCGAGTGTGGCCTCCGTGAGCGCGGCTCAATGCGCGGCCGCGCCTGCCTGGTCCGCGTGGGTGGCCTATCCGAAGGGCGCGCTCGTGAAGTACCAGGCCAAGGTGTATCAATGTATTCAGGCTCACACGAGCCAGCCGGACTGGACGCCATCCGCGGTGCCGGCGCTCTGGGGCGCGACGGACTGCAGCGGCGCGGGCGGCGCGGCCGGCGGCGCAGGCAATGGCAGCGGCGGCGCGGGCGGTGGCAATGGCGGCGGCGGTGCCGGAGGCGGATCCGGTGGAGGCAACGGCGGCGCCTGCAATTACCCCGCTTGGATTCAAGGTGCCAATTACCACACCGGCGACATCGTGACGTACGGCGGCAAGCTGTACATCGCCACGCACGATAACCCCGGTTACAGTCCCACGATCAGCACCTGGTTCTGGTCCCCGTACACCTGCAACGGCGGCAATGGTGGGGCCGGCGGCGGCAGCGGCGGCAGTGGAAGCGGCGGTGGCAATGGTGGCAGTGGAAGCGGCGGCGCCGGCGGTGGCAATGGTGGCAGTGGGAGCGGTGGCAGCGGCGGGGCCGGTGGTGGCGGAGGCGGCGGCGGCAAGCTCTTCGTCGGCTACTATCAGACGTGGTCGGACGCGTGGAAAGCGAACGGCGCGGACACGGCCCTCGCGAAGCTGCCGGCGTACGTCAACGTCGTGAACCTCTCCTTCGCGAAGCCGGACATGGCTTATCAGAGCGGCAGTCTGAGCCTCGGCGGCACCGGCATCGACACGCCGTACGACGGGGCCACGCTGAAGGCGGCGGTCGCGGCGCTCCACCAGAATCACCCTGGAACCAAGGTGATGCTGTCCGTCGGCGGCGCCACGTACACGGGCTGGGGCGGCTTCAACGCGGGCGCGATCGCCGCCTTCGTGAAGGACTTCGGCCTCGACGGCGCCGACATCGACTACGAGCCCGCGAGCCCCGCGTGCGCCGCGTCCGGAGGCGTGGTGTCGTGTCCGTCCGACGCGGAATACGTGGGCGTCGTGAACGCCATGCGGGCGGCGCTGCCCTCGCCGTACTGGATCAGCATCGCGGGCTTCAGCGTCGGCGCGTACGGAGAGGGCCAGTGGGCGAGCGCGCCTCCGTCAAGTTCGTACGCGGGGCTCTCGCTGGCGGTGCTCAAACAGGCTGGATCCAAGCTCGATCTCGTCAACGTGATGTCGTACGACGCCGGCCCCTCGTACAATCCCGTGCAGGCGCTCGCGGCGTACCAACACTACTTCGCGGGCAAGATCACGATGGGCATCGAGGTGCCGCCGGAGGCGTGGGGCGGCCACATCGAGACGATCGGCGAGATTGACACGCTCGCGAACGCCGTGAATTCCAGCGGCGCGGCCGGCCTCATGCTCTGGAGCATCCAGAAACCCGGCCCCGCGCAGCAGTTCGCGACCGAGATGTGCACCAAGCTCAGCCTCGGAAACTGCGCGACTCCCATGCTGTGACACCGATGCTGTGACACCGATGCCGTGACTCGATGTCGCGGCGGGAGGGGGCCTCACTCGTCGTCGATCACGCCCTCTTCCTCGTCGAGGTCCTCTTCCTCCGAAGCGCCGGTCGGGCGGGACGTATCGGGGACACGTTCCTTGAACGGGGAGCCCTCGAGCGTCGCGATCTCCAGCACTGCGAAGCCGAAATCGTCGTAGGGGGCCTGTCCCTCGGCGAACAGCACCACGTCGTGATCGCCGATCTCCTCGAGGGGGAGCGCGTCGTAGGACCACGCCTTCGAGACATCGGTCCAGACCTCCAGCGCCTCGGCCTCCAGCCAGTCGGCGATGATGGACTCCCGCGGATGCTCCGTCATCCCGATCTCTCGTCCGAAGTCGGCGATGCGGAGGAACGCTTCCTGGAGCGAGCGCGCGACGCCGCTGAAGCGCCACTCCCCGATGCGCTCCTCCACCGGGATCATCATGAACGTGAGGTACGCTCTCTCGGGCGCGTCCGAAGGCGGGGCCGGAGGCGCGGAGGAGAGCGAACGCGCCTCTTCCCGAGAGAGGGGCGCGCTCCTGCGAATCGACGACGGGACCGACATGCCGATAACCTCTCACGCCGCCCGCGACGACACAAGACGAAGCGAAAGGGCGCGTCTTCGCGAGCTCGGGGGTGCACCTCCGGGAAGGGGCTCTCGCCCGTGGGACTGGTGGAGGGGCCGGAGAGCGTGATATGCCGAAAATGGCATGTCCTTGTTCCGGGGGTGATGGCGTGCGAAGAGCCTTGTTTGGTGGGAGTGTGTTTGCGCGACCGTGGGCGCCGATCGGGGCTTGTGCGCTCGCGATCGCCTTCTTGCCTGGTGCGCTGCGGACAGCGTATCTCCGGTGAAGGCGCCGGAGGTCCCGGCGAAGGCCCCGGCGGCGGACGGCTCGAAGGAGCGCCCGTTCGACGTGATCATCGTCGGCGCGGGGATGGCGGGCCTCACCGCGGCGAAGACGCTCAAGCACGCGGGCCCCTCGTTCGTGGTGCTGGAGGCGCTCGATCGCGAAGCTGATGTCGATCGCGATGTCGCCGGGCTCGTGCACCTCCCCCAGAAAGGTGACCCTGCATCGACAAGCGACTCGGCTTCCTCGTCCCCGCGCACGGCGACGATGATGTCCACGTCGCGCGTCGTCCTCGGCTCGGCGCGCGCGCTCACCGCGAGGCCTCCAATCAGACACCACGGCTGGTTCGTCGCGCTCAGATCGGCGGCGATCCGGCGCAAAGCTCGGGCGACGCGCGTCATGCCTTCGGGCGCGGCCACGGGACCTCGCGGCCCTCCGCGTCCCCTCGCTCGGCGCCTGGACGGTGCATGTACCAGGCGTCGATCCGCGCCTCGATCTCCGCTTCGGAGAGCGGCGGGCTCACCTGACGGAGCCTCTCGCGGAGCATCGCCTCTCCGAGCTCGCACAGCTCCAAGGCCATCGCCATCCGCTCTTCCATCGACGCGTCACGCACGCAGCGAGGCTAGCACACATCGCGGCGTCACGAGCCCCCCCCCGCAAGCAGTCTCCCCGGCCAGACGCGCCCGTCAGGAATCCCCTTCGTACACCGCGTATTCGAACCCGTCCGAGATGGACAGCGTCGTGGACTGGAAGCCGTTCCTCCCCGATTGCAGGTACGCCGTGAACGGCCGCAGCGCCTTCTTGAAGGTGAAG
Source organism: Polyangiaceae bacterium (assembly GCA_046351455.1). Lineage (GTDB taxonomy): Bacteria > Myxococcota_A > Polyangia > Polyangiales > Polyangiaceae > JADJRH01. The sequence goes on along the minus strand of JAXLYM010000012.1, from coordinate 242,389 downwards.
ATGTTGTCCGCGAGCACCACACTGCCCTTGCGCAGGCGCGGCTTCACGAGCTCCAACACTGGCATGTAGAGGTCCTTCCAGCCGTCCAGGAGCACCATGTCAATCGGCCCCTCGACGTCCTTCAGCGTCTCCATCGCGTCGCCGACCCGCACCTCCGCGATGTCGGAGAAGCCCGCCTGCGCGAGGTGCCGAGTCGCGACTTCGTGCTTCGACGGCTCCAGCTCCGTCCCGATCACCTTGCCACCGCCGTTGTCCGCGACCGAGGCCGCGAGGTAGATCGTCGACACTCCGAACGACGTCCCGAACTCCACGACGGTCCGCGCGCCGATCGACCGGCCCACCAGGTAGAGAAAGCGCCCCTGCTCCGGCGAGATCGTGAGAAACAGATCCTTCGCGGCGCCGTCGCGGAACATGTCCATCACGGATTTGCCCTGAATCAGGCCCGCCGCCAGCGCCGGCACCTTCGAGGGGACCTTCCACAGATCGCCCTTCGCCTTTCGATGCAGGCTCTCCAACAGCCCGGCCACCTCCGGCCTGTGCAGCGCGCTCCTCTTGCCGGTGCTCGTCTCCATCACTCTCCTCCGAGGGCTCTTCACCTACGTTCTCCACGGCGCGGAGGAAAGAGGGATAGCCCATTCCGAACGATACTTCACAATGCCGCCGACCTCGAGGGACGAGACGCGGTCAGGACATTGCCCGACCGCGGCCCTGGGAGGCGCCTTCACGCGGGCGTGCTACGGTTCACTCCATGACTTCCTGCGCGCTCCCCGAGCGCCGTGATATCGAGTTTCGCGTCCCCGTCTCCGCGCAGGTCCGCGCGAGTATCCGCGCGACGTTCGCCTCGCAGCGGACGATGGAGGACGTGGTGCGCTGGGCGCTCGCGCAGAAGCCTCCGCGCCTCGTGGAGGACGTGATCGTGCAGGACGAGTACACGCACGACGTCGTGATCCAGCACCCGGCCGGCGTGTACCTCGTCTACGACACCACCTGACTGGGCGCCGTGACGGCGGTCGCCGTCTGGGACCACAAACCCTCCGCGGAAGAGATCCTGTCCGCCCGCGTCGCCCGCGGCTGGCAGCCGACCCCGACCAGCCTCAAAGACGGCGAGAAGATCCTCGGCTTCGCGGCCCGCCTCGCGACGGAGACATGAGGGGAGCGGCCCACCGACGGACGCTGGCGACGGAGGACGGATCCGGCTAGGATCGGGACGTTCCCGAGGTGAGACCATGGATGCCACGCCGACGACCGTGCAGATTCTGCTCTCCCTCCCGCCGCATCTGGCGAAGCTGGATTTCCCCGAAGCGCTGGATCGGCGGCTCCACTCTCTCCTCGACAAGCAAGATCAGGGAGAGCGCCTGACCGAAGACGAGCACGTGGAGGCCGAAGCGCTCGTCGAGCTGTCCCAGATCCTCACTCTGATACGCCTCCGGATGGCTCCGCAGCAGCATCCGTAAGGGCATGGCCAGCGTCCATATCCCCGCCTCTTTGCAGCGGCGCGTCCGAGAGCGCGCGGGGGATCGCTGTGAGTACTGCCATCTCGCGCAGGCGATGCAGCACGCCACCTTTCACGTCGATCACGTGTGGCCAAGGGTCGAGTCGGGGCCGACATCCCTCGACAACCTGGCTCTCGCCTGCGTGGCCTGCTCCCTGCGCAAGGGACATCGAGAAGAGGCCAAGATGGGGCGATTCCCCTGATCTTCGCCGCGAAGGCTGTCCCCTTCGACAACCCCCTCGACTCTGCCGTTGAATACCCCCCCTTCGAGACAGCCTACTTGGTGACCTGGCAGTCCAGGTGCTCCGTCACGAGCTCCGTCTTGCCTTCCTTGTCGCGGATGTACACGACCACGAGCTTGCCGTTGTCGAGCGCGATCAGGCGCGCTTCGCTCGCGTAGACGTCGCCGTCCGTCACCTTGAAGGTGCGGCCCATCGGCTGCAAATCGATGCCGAGCGGCGTCATGCGGAGATGGGCCTTGTTCGCCGGACCCTCGGTGTAAAGGAGCCAGCGACGGCCCTTCTTGTCCTCCGTCAGCTCCGGGCCCGCGAACGACGCTTCCCCCGCGTCCTCGCCCGTCGGATCCAGTTTGATCGACTTGTACTCCTTCGGCAACTCGGGGTTGTTCTTCGAGATGACGAGCGCCTTCAAGCTGCGCTCCGCGCCCGTGCCGATGCCCGTCGTCAAGATGAGCTCGTCCGCGTCCGTCGTGGAGATGTCCGGCATCGTCGGGAATCCACGGTACGACTTGAACTGGCCCACCAGCTTGCGGTCCTGATCGAGCAGACCCACCAGGAGCGAACCCTGGAATCGCGACGCGATCAAGAAGCCCTTGTCCTTGATTCTCCGGCTGATCGGGATCTCGAACGCGGAGGCCGGCTTCGGCGGGTCACCCTTGAGCGGCGCCTCGTACAGGACGACCTCGTCGTCGTGTTTGCCGAAGTCGACGAGGAACACCATCTTCCACTCGTTGGTGCCGTCGGGCTTCTCCATGCCGCGGAGCACCGAGCCGAGCGCCCACACCTCGTTGTCCTTGCGCGACACGAACGTGCGGCAGTCGCGCAGCTCCACATAGCCGCCGAGCTTCTTCCACGAAAAGAGCTTCTTCTTGTCCTCTCCCGTGGGCTTCGGATCCATGTCGAGCCACGATTTGCCCTCGAACTCGAGGAATTTGTCGTCGGCGTCGGCCGGGCCGCACCACACGTGGCGGCGCTTGTCCTTGTAATCGTCGCGGTAGTCGATGAAGGCGCGCGCCTCGTCGCCGTCGATGGCCTGCGGCGACACGCGCATGAGGTTGCGGAAGCCCTCCTTCGGGTCGAGCTTCTTCGCCTTCTCTCCCTGCTTCACCTTCATGAGCCGCGCGCTGCCGTCCTTGTCGACGACGAGCACGCGCGGGTCCGTGCCGATCGCGAGGCCGACCGCGATCTTGCCGTCGAAGCCCTTCGTCGTGAGGCCCGTGAGCTTGTTCGCGCCCGTGGACCACACCTTCTCGGCCGTGCGCTGGCACACGGGCGGGCCGTCGTCCGCCTTCGCCGTCGCCGTCGCGGTCGCGGTGGCCGTCGCGGTCGCGGTCGCCGCCGCGGTGGGCTCACCGGACGGGGCCGCGGCCGCCGTCGTCGCGCCGTTCGTCGGCTGAGGCTGCTCGCCGCTGCCCCTCGACGAGCACGCGGCGAGCGCCGTGAACGAGACCAAGAGGAGGCCCGAGCGGAGGGAGGTTCTCATCGGCGCGGGATGCTAATGTGCCCTGTCGCACGTCCGCACCTAAAATCATCACGGAGGTGGGTCGGGATCCGCGCGCGAGCCGTCCGGGGAGGAGGTGGACAGCGGAGCATTCGTCGCATTGGGGTGGAATTGAGGGGGTTTTACAAGGGGCGCCACTGGGAGGCCGGAACCCGCTCAGCGGAGGCGGAGCCCCGCTTGGCGGGGCGGAGTCCGCAGCTGAGTGGGTGTAGGCCTCGACGTTTTTACAAGGGGGCTCCGCCCCCTCGTATCACTCCCCCGAAGACGAACGCGTCGCTCGGGCCCGCGCGGCGGTGATGGTCAGTCGATCAGGGGTAGAAGCACAGGTCTCCACCCTTCGCGCCCTTCGCCGGGATCGCGAACGTGGGAGTGTCCTCGTCGATCGACAGGATGTAGGATACGAGCTGTTTCACCTGCGCCGCGCTCGGGTCGAAGATCTGCGCGACCGGGCTCTGGAAGTGGCCCTTGAACGACACCGTGGCGTCGTTCGCGAACACCTCTTCGAGCGTGCGGGCGTTTCCAGCGTGGAAGTACGGCGCGCCGGATTGCATGCCGAGGAGCGACGGCGGATTGAAGCCTCGGCCGGTGTCGGCGGCGCCCTGGCCCTTCGTCACCATGTCCTGTCGGAGCTCCAGCACGCCGACCTCCGCGGGCGACACGCTCGTGGTGTCCGCGCCGGCCTTGATGGTGCCGACCGGGCGCAGGATGCATTGAATCTGCTCGGCGCCGGGGGGCGCTCCGAAGCGCATGCGGGCGTTGGTCGCGTCGGGCACGGCCACCGGGAAGAGCGCCGACGGGAAGCTGTTCAGGTTCTGGCCGGTGAACCAGTCCTTCACGCCCAGCGAGTCGACCGACGCCGAGTTGGTGGCCGCGTTGGCCGTGTCGCCGACAGGCCAGAACACCTTGGAGATGGTCCATTTCCCGCCGCTGTGGCACCCCACGCAGTTGCCCTGCGCCGAGTCGAAGAGCGCCTTTCCGGCCGTGACGTCCGCCGCGTCCAGGTTCGTGGGCCGGCGCGGGGAGCGAATGGACTTGATGTATTCCGTGATCTCCGACCAGTCGTTGAGCAGGCCGTGCGGGTGCGCGCCCACGCCGAGGGGGCTCGCCGTGTCCGTGGACGAGCCCTGGAGCCCTTGCTGCGGCGGCGCTTCGGCGCCGGTGTTGATGCGGTCGGCGTTCACCGGGGGAGCGCTCGTCGCCGAGACGATGGCGCCGACTCCGCCCGAGACGTTGCGCGTGTTGGCCTCGAAATCCGCCACCTCGTCGAAGATGGCCGTCCAGTTGAAGATGCGCTGATCGGTCCCGTCCTTGGAGTTGAACGAGCCGTCGAGGCTGACCGACTGGCGCGGTCCGCGGTTGAAATACCAGGTGACGTTGTCGGTGAGGCCGTCCAGATGGCACGCCGCGCACGAGCCCCACGCCTCGCCTCCGGTGGTGGCGTTTCCGAGCGACCACCGGCCGAGCCCCGTATTGAAGAAGCGCTTTCCGCGGAGCACCTTGTCCTCGGCCGAGCCGGCCACGGGCAAAGCCGTGGTGTCCGCCTCGGAGAGGAGCGACTGCGTGCCGAGATCGATCGCCGCGACCGACCTCCGCCCGTCGCTCACCGAGAACGCGAACAGGCCTGCTTGGTGCGCGATCGCGACGCCGATGGGCGTGCGGATCGATTTGTCGGCCGCGCTCCGAACATCGATGAAGTTGTTGCTGGCCGAGCCGACGGCGGTGATCGCCCCGTTCGCCGTGGTGAGCCGGAACAGCGCGTCGGCCCCCATCGCCGACACGTAGGCGAAGTTGTTCTTGAAGTCGATGTCGGTGGGCAGGTGCGGCACGCGCCGCGCGAAGTTGTTGTTGAGCCCGTCGAACGGCTTGTCGACCACCGTCGTCGCGCCGGTCCCGTCCGAAAGCTTGATGATCGAAATCGCCGGGTGCGTGGTGGTCTTCACGTCGGTGACGTTGGCATTGCAGACGAGGGTGTTGGGATTGCAGACTCCGCCCTTGGCCCCGCAGTCCGCGGCCTGCGTCGCGACGGTGCACGCCCCGTTCGCGTTCTTGCCGGTGAACACGCCGAGAGGCCCCTTGGGGGAGGCGCACGTGCTCGTGACGTAGGCGAACCCGTTATTGATCGTGACGCTCCCCACCTGGTTCGGGAAGCAGCCTGTCACCGCGTCATTGTGATCGTTGAACCCGGTGTCCATCACCGGCGGCAGATCGAGGAGCGACACCTGCCCTCCGTCCACGCCGAACTTGTAGAGAAGGCCCTTCCAGTTGGTGTCGATGGTGACGCCCGAGAGCGAGTCCGGCGCGGTGCGCTGCGCGAACCACTCGGTCACATACACCGTCTCGTCGGCGTCGGAGGCGTCTCCGTTGTTGGTGATCGCGATCGCCCGCGGGTGGGCCAGAGCGGCGCGCGGCGCGTTCTGCACGGCCGGACCGAGGAGGCCTGTGGCCGCCAGCGCAGGGTTCAAGTCGATGGTCTTGTCCACCGTCATGGTCTGTGCGGAGACCCGGAGAGCGGTGCCGTCGACCCAGTTGGTCACGAAGACCGCCGTGTTGTTGGGGGTGAGCGCCACGCCCGTCGGCTCGGAGCCGACTGCCACGCTCGCGCCCACGGTGGGAGTCGCCGTATCCAGATCGAGCAGCTCCACCAGCTTCTGCTCCTTGCGGAGGACCACGTACGCGCGGCTGCCGCACGGATCCATCGCCACTTGCCACGGCTCGCTGTCCTTCGCGCCCACGGTGAGCTCGGCGATCAGGGTGAACGCAGGGGTGTTGTTCGCATAGTCCATGTGGAACACGGTCACCGTCCCGACATCGCGGTTGACGGCGACGAGGACCTTGTCGTCCGCCGACAGCGCGATCGCGGACCCGCGCGTATCGCCGGGCGCGGTGGTGCCGCACAGCATGACGGGCGTCGTCGTGGTGGTGCCGCCCGCTCCGCCCGTGCCGCCGGACGCGGTGGTGCCGCCCGTTCCGCCGGTGACGGTCGTTCCGCCGGTGCCGCCGGACGTCGTGGTGCCGCCGGACGAGGTCGTGCCGCCCGAAGACGTGGTGCCGCCGGACGAGGTCGTGCCGCCGGACGAAGTGGTGGTGCCGCCGGACGAAGTGGTCCCGGCGCCTCCTCCGCCGCTGCCCGAATCGCCGCCGCCGCAACCCAGGGAAGCCGCCGTGATCGACGCCGCGCCGATCATGGTCAATCGATGAAGCCAGGGAAACGTAAGGTTTCGCATTCGTTCCTCACAGAGCGCACGGGACCGCATCCCCGTGGCCCTCGGTTCGTATTCAATGGTAGATCCAGCCGCGCCTCGGAGACGGCATCGGCCTCCGCAACGAGCTGGTCCGGAAAAGGATAGGGCGGCCGCTCGAACGCGAAACCTCTGCGGCAGCTATCTTTGGTATAGGTGCCGTTGATGGCCGCCGCCGGCCGCCGCAATCCTCATGGAGCTCACCCATCTCCGCTACTTCAAGACGATCGCCGAGCACGGCTCCATGACGGCCGCGGCGAAGGCGCTCGACGTCAGTCAGCCCACCGTCACGATGGCCGTGAAGAACCTGGAGAAGGAGCTCGGCACCACGCTCCTGCTCCGCAACCGCGACGGCGTGACGCTCACCGAGACTGGCCAGGAGCTGGCGCGCCACGCGACCGAGGTGCTGGAGGTGCTCTCCCGCGCGAAGCGGGCGATCCACGGCCTGCAGAACGAGGACGCGGGGCGCTTCGTGGTGGGCTGTCACGAGTCCTTGGGGGCTTATTTCCTCCCCGAGATGATGGCGCGCTTCCTCGACGAGGCGCCGCACATCGAGGTGTCGCTGCGCAACGCCACGTCGGCCGGCGTGCGCGACGCGGTGATCGCCCGGAGCGTGGATTTCGGCCTCGTCGTGAACGCGGAGCCCCACCCCGAGCTCGTGATGGTGGAGATGTTCCACGACGTCATCGAGGTGTTCGTCGCGTCGCACCTGCTCGAACGCGGGGCGCCGCGCGATCTCTTGAGGTCGCGCCCCTTGATCTTCGCGGGCCGCGTGGGCCAGTGCTGGACGATCATCAACGAGCTCACGGACAAGGGGATTTGCCCTTCGCGGCTGCTCCAGTGCGGCGACTGGGAGCTGACGAAGAGCCTGGCGCTGGCCGGCGTGGGCGTCGCGCTGCTGCCGCGGCGGGTGGCGGCGTACGGGCACCGCGGCAAGCTCGTGCGCCTCGCGCCGGACATGCCCTCCGTGAGCGACACGATCAGCTTGCTTTACCGGGCCGACATGCACCGCACGCGCGCCTCGACGCGCCTCAAAGACGCGCTGATCGCCCACGGACGAAAGCTCGAAGCCGAGCCGCCCCTCTGACACGCGGAGAGACGCGGGGAAAGGTTGGACCTCTCGCGATCTCGCGACTAGGCTCCGCGGCGTGACCGTCACGACCGATTTTCTGGTGCTCGGCTCCGGCGTCGCCGGGCTCACGTTCGCCCTCGAAGCCGCGGAATTCGGCGAGGTCATCCTCGTCACGAAGCGCGACGCGGACGAGTCGAACACCAAGTACGCGCAGGGCGGCATCGCCGCCGTCCTCGGCAAGGACGACACGCCGGAGGCGCACATCCGCGACACGCTCGTCGCCGGCGCCGGCCTCTGCCACGAGGTCTCCGTCGAGATCTGCGCGCGGGAAGGCCCGGACCGCATCCGCGAGCTCATCGCGCGCGGCGCCGTCTTCGATCGCGACGCGCAAGGAGAGCTGTCCCTCACGCGCGAAGGCGGCCACTCCACGCGCCGCGTGGTGCACGTGGCCGACGCGACCGGCGCCGAGGTGGAGCGCGCCCTGGTCGAGCGCGTGAAGGCGCACCCGCGGATTCGCATCTTCGATCACCACATGGCGATCGACCTCATCATGCTGAGCCGCTTCGGCGGGCCGGACGTGTGCGTGGGCGCCTATGTGCTCGACGACCGCGGCACCCCGGAAAAGCCGGGCGGCGAGAAGAGCCACCGCGTCGAGACGTTCCTCGCGCGCGCCACGATCCTCGCGACGGGCGGCGCCGGCAAAGTCTACCTCTACACGACGAACCCCGATGTCGCGACCGGCGACGGGATCGCGATGGCGTACCGCGCAGGCGCCGAGATCGCGAACATGGAGTTCTACCAGTTCCACCCGACGTGCCTTTATCACCCGAAGGCGAAGAGCTTCCTCATCACCGAGGCGCTCCGCGGAGAGGGCGGCATCCTCCGCTTGCCGGACGGCACCGCCTTCATGGAGCACCACGACCCACGAAAAGACCTGGCCCCGCGCGACATCGTGGCGCGCGCGATCGACTTCGAGATGAAGCGGATCGGCTCGGATTTCGTGCTCCTCGACATCACGCACAAGCCCGCGAGCTTCATCAAGGAGCATTTCCCGACCATCCACGCGGAGTGCCTCAAATTCGGGATCGACATCACGACAGAGCCCATCCCGGTCGTGCCGGCGGCGCACTACATGTGCGGCGGCGTGTCGACGGATCTGCACGGCCGCACGTCGATCCCGGGGCTCTGGGCCATCGGAGAGTGCTCGTTCACGGGGCTCCACGGCGCCAATCGCCTGGCGTCCAACTCCCTGCTCGAAGGGCTGGTGTTCGGGTACCGCGCGGCGAAGAAGCTGGAGCAGCAGATAGGGGAGCTGCGACAGTCGAACTTCCCGGACGTGCCGGACTGGCAGGTTGGCAACGCGGTGCCCTCGGACGAAGAGGTCGTCGTCGCGCACAACTGGAACGAGCTGCGCCGCACCATGTGGAACTACGTGGGTATCGTCCGCTCGAACGCGCGCCTGCGGAGGGCCTCGCGCCGCATCGCGATGCTCCAGGACGAGATCCGCGAGTATTACTGGAAGCACCTCGTCACCCGCGATCTCCTGGAGCTGCGCAACATCGCCACCGTGGCGGAGCTCATCGTCGCCTGCGCCTCGACACGGCACGAGAGTCGCGGGCTCCACAGCACGATCGACTACCCCGAGTCGAGCCCGGACTTCCTGCAAGACACCGTGGTGAAGCGCGGCGTGTCTCCCCACCTGCGCGGTCGCTGAAAGAGGCTCGATGTCCCCGGTACCGCCTGGCGCGCGCCCCGAAGAACGACCGATGTCGTTCGCGGAGGCCACCCTGTGGACGATCGGCTCGGTCGTCGCGGTGGTGAGCCTCTATCAGAACGGGATCCGCTTCTTCCCCGCCATCCAGCACGATCCCGGGGCGTCCTCGCTCCTGCAGGTCATCGCCTATCTGGCGCTGCTCCTGCTGATGCAGTTCGTCTATTTCCCGAAGACGAAGCTCACGGAGATCTTCGCGCTGCGGCCCGCGAAGTGGATGTTCTATCCGATCGCGGCGCTGCTCGGCGTCGCCATCCTGTTCCCGACGTCGGCCATTTACGAGGCCGCGCTCGCGCGGTGGCCGGCGGACGAGGTGCAGGGCACGGAGATCCTCAAAGGCTTCTGGACGATGCCAGTCTGGCGCAAGGTCGTCGCCGGGGCGGGCCTCTGTCTGGTGACGCCCCTCGTCGAAGAGGTGATGTTCCGAGGGGCCTTGTTCGGCACGCTGCGGCGGCGGCACTCGGCGCCGCTCGTGGTGCTGATGACGGCGTCGCTGTTCGCGATGGTGCACCTGCAGTCGCAGATCCTGGTGCCGATCGCGATCGTCGGCGCGGCGCTCGCGTTCCTCCGCGTGGCGAGCGGCTCGATTTGGCCGGGCGTGGTGCTCCACGTCGCGTTCAACTCGCTGTCGTTCTATTCGCAGGTGACGGCGGGCCCCGGCGGCGGGGACGACAAGACGCCGACGTGGCAAGTCCTGGCGGGCACCGTGGTCACCGCCGGCCTCCTCGCGCTGGCGGAGCACCTTCGAACACGGAAAGTATACACGCTGCCAGACATCCAGCATCCGGTGGAGCCGCCGGAGGAGGAGGAGCGATGAGCCCGGGTGGTTCGCGTCCTTCGGGCGACGCGCGCCCTGCGAGCGTGGCCCTCTGTCTGCCGGGCGGCGGCTTCACGGGCGGCCTCTACCAGATCGGCGCGCTCGCGGGCCTCGCGGACGGGATGACGGGCGCCTCTGGACAGAGCTTCTCGTGTTACCTCGGCTCCGGCTCCGGCGCGACGGTGGCCGCGGCGCTCGCGGGCGGCGCGCAGGTGGAGCGGATCTACAAGGCCCTCTTGGATCCGGCGGATCCGTACTTCCCGCTGGAGCGGAGTCACCTCTTGCAGGGCGATCTCACGGAGTGGCGCCGCACGATCGAGACAGGCTGGGTGGCGATTCGTCACGCCGTCGCGCGCCTCTCTTCGCGCGGAGCCGCCGCGTCCGCCGCGCCCCCGGCGATGACGGTGCTGGAGCAGATGGACCGGCTCAACGACTCGCTGCCTGCGGGCTTGTTGCGGCTCGATCGGTACGAGCGATTCCTCGTGGACTTCTTCGCGCGCCGCGGCATCCCGAACTCGTTCCGAGCGATGCCGCGGCAGCTCCTCGTGGCGGCGTACGATCTCGACTCCGGCGAGCGCGTGATGTTCGGGGCTGAGGGATTTCTGGACGTGCCGGTGTCGCTCGCGTGCGCGGCGTCGATGGCGCTGCCGATCTTCTATTCGCCGGTGCGCGTCGGTGACAGGCACTATCTGGACGGCGGCCTCGGCGACGTGGCGCACCTCGACGTGGCGGAGCAGAAGGGGGTGGACCTCGCGATCGTGGTCAATCCGTTGGTGCCGGTCTCGACGGAGAAGGGCGCTGTGCCGACGGGCCACGGGGTGGGGGAGAGCGTGCGGGACAAGGGCGGACTCTGGACGTACAACCAGGCGATGCGCATCGGCGCGCACGCGCGGCTCCACCAGGCGGCGGCGCGGTACACGGACCCTCACGGGATGCGCGTGCTGCTCCTGGAGCCGCGGCCGACGGACGCCTTGTTGTTCCTGCACAACCCGGCGGCGAGCTTGCCGGCGCGCCGGGCGATCCTGGAGTACGCCTATCGCACCACGCGCGAGCGCGTCGCGGAGTGGGCCGCGGAGAACGAGGCGGTGATCGCGCGCCTCGGCTGGAAGGTGACGGCATGAACAGGCCCTCTCGACTCCGGCGCGCGTGGAGCGGACTTCGATTTGCGGCGCTCGCGGTGACTGCCAGTCTGCATAGAGCGGCGCCCGGCCCGCGGATGGTGCCAGTCGTGGTGCTGTGCGCGTCGGCGCTCGCCGGCTGCAAGCGGCAGTACTCGGTCGGGGACCATGTCTATGTGGAGTGGGAGGGGCAAGACTACCCCGCGGTGATCATCGCCGCGACCAGCCCCACCAAATACAAAGTCCATTACGACGGCTACGACAACGTGTGGGACGAGATCGTGGTGCGCGAGCGCATCAAGGGCCTCGCGGAGGGCAACATCCGCCATCCGGAGCCGCCCGCGAAGGTCCGCGCGAAGGCGCTGCAGGCCGCGCAGTCGAACACGTACAAGACGGGTGACCGCGTCCGCGTGGAGTGGCACGGACAGCTCTACATGGCCACGGTGATGTCGATCGTGGGCCAGGAGCGATATCGAATCCGGTACGACGGTTACGGGCCGGAGTGGGACGAGACGGTGGGGATCGCGAGGATCCAGCCGCGGACGCCGTGAGGGGACGCATGCGTGGAGGTGCCTTGTCATGAGAGGGGTCCTGCGACGAGGTGCCTTGTCATCGGTGCTCGCGGCGCTGCTGCTCGCGGTGGGTGCCTGTTCGTGCGGCGGCCCGGGGAAGGGCCCGGAGGGGCCGAGCGGCGTCACCGGGACGGAGACCGGCACCGCGGACTCCGGCGCTCCGAAGCGCGACTGGGCCGTGCACCCGGCGATCGTGATGCTGGACGGCGTCGCGGATCTGTACGCGATGGGCGACGTGCACGGCGATCCGGACGCGCAGATGCGCACGCTGGTGAACGCGGGCCTCGCCGCCGCGGGAGATCCGCCCACGTGGACCGGCGGAAAGGCCACGCTGGTCGTGACAGGCGACGTGATCGACAAGGGCGATCAATCGATGGTGGCCATCGCCAACTTCATCGCTCTGGAAAAGGACGCCGCGGCGAAGGGCGGCCGCGTCATCGTGACGAGCGGCAACCACGAAGCCGAATTCCTCGCGGATCCGAGCGTCGACAAGGCCGATGAGTTCCGCAAAGAGCTGAAGGCCGCGGGCGAGAAGCCGAAGCACGTGGCGCGCGGAGAGGGTGTGATCGGCGAGTGGCTCCGGACGAGACCGTACGGCGTGCTCGCGGGAGACTGGTTCTTCAGCCACGCGGGCGACACGGCCGGAGACGACGGCGCCCCACGGAGCGCGAAGGCCCTCGACGTGTGGTTTCAGGGCACCTTCGACAAGGGCCAACTGGACGTGATCGCGAAGGCCAACCTCCTCCAGGCCCGCAAGGACTGGTGGAGCGATTCCCCCGAGAAATCCAGCCTCGACGCGGTGCTGGCGGCCCTCCCGGCGAAGCACCTCGTCTACGGCCACCAGCCCGGCGAAATCCCGTGCAAGCCGGACGGCGACCGCCCGAAACAGACCCTCGCGACATGCTATGACGGAAAGGTCTTCTTCCTGGACGTGGGCATGTCGAAGGCGGTCAATCCATCCTCCCCCGGCGGCCTCCTCCACATCGAAATCGGCCCCCCCGCAAAGGTGACAGCCCTCGTCCCGGGCGAGTCCCCCCGCAAGGTGTGGTCGGCCCCGCGCTGACGACGGGACGCCGAGAGGAGCGCTATCGCCGGGCGTGGTCGTGCTGCGACCCTCGCAGAGCAGGCCGATTCTGCGGTATGGTCGCATCCTCGTCGTGATCACGGTCCGGACAGCGCTGCTTCCCCTTGGGGCTTCGGTCCTGGCGGCGGCGTGCGCGGTGAACGCACCGCTTCCTGCCTCCACGGTGCCTCCCGCCGCCTCCTCCGCGAGCGGTGCACCCAGCGCGCCTCCCGCCGCATCCTCCTCTGCGGATGCGGTCGCCTCCGCGCCGGACGATCCGGTCGCTGCCAGGAATCGGGAGTGCGAGCGGTGCCATGAAGAGGTCGCGGCGGAGTGGCGGGGGTCGCTGCATCATCAGGCGTGGGATGATCCGGTGTTCCTCACCGCGTACGCCATCGAGCCTCTCGGGTTCTGTCGCGAATGCCACGTTCCGGAGGCGAATCCGTTCGACTCGGCGCCTCCGGCGGCCCTCCGGCGGCTCGGGATCGGGTGCGTCACGTGCCATGTTCGGGACGGCGCCGTCCTCGGGGTCACCTCGCTCGCCGGCTCCAAAGACGGGCACGCCGTCTCCGGGGACGCGGCGCTCGGGACCGTGCAGGCCTGTGCGCGGTGCCATGAATTCGATTTTCCCGAGAAGCAAAAGGCCCTCATGCAGAGCACCGTGACCGAGCACGCCGCGTCCGCGCACGCGAAGGAGCCCTGTCGCGATTGCCACATGCCGCTCGTCTCGGCTCCGGGCAAGGCGCCGCACCGCAGCCACGATTTTCGGGTGCTCGGGAACACCACGCTCCTCCGATCGGCGGTGACGGCGCGCGCCGAGAGGCTCGCAGGCGACAACGCCACCGTGCTCGTCACGCTCGCGGCCGCGCGGATCGGGCACGATTTCCCGACCGGCGACATGTTCCGGCGCCTCTCCGTGCGCGCCCGCGTCCTCGGCGGAGAAGGGGAGTCGCACGCCGCCCCAAGAGCCGTGGTCACGCGCCAGGGAGAGGGGGAGTCGCCCACCGCGCGGGCGGTCGTGCTCGCGCGCGAATTCGAGATGGTGCCGGGGAAATCCGGGATCGTTCGCAAGCAGACCGGCGACAAGCGGCTGCCGTCCTCCGGCGCCCCTCGGCCCGTGCGGATCACGTTCTCCGGCGACGTGCAGAGTCGGCCCGTCCACTGGCAGGTGGTCTATCAGCGGATGAGCGACACGATGTCCGAGATGTTCGGCGTCGATCCGGCCGCGGACGAGGTGATCCTGGCCGAGGGGACGCTCCCCGCGAAGGCGCCGTGACCCCGCACCGCAAGCCCTCGCCCACCCGGAACCGTCGCCCGCGCGCGCCGCGCGACAGGCATCCTCGCAAGCGCCGCGCGACAAGGTCTATCGTACCCTCACGGACTCCGCCTCTCGCAACGAATCAAGGATGGTAGCGATGTCGTCTGTCTCTCCCGCCCGCTCACGCCTCTCGCCCACGACTCGGCACCTCCGCGGGCTCGCCGCGTGCGTGCCTGTCGCGCTCGCCGTCGCCGGGGCCGCGTGCGTGCCTGTCGCGCTCGCGATCGCCTCGGCCGGCTGCTCGCCCGCCGCGCCCGCCTCCGCGCCGAAACCCGCGGGATCCGCCTCCGAGAGCGCCACCACCGCCGCGCCCGACAGCTCGGCGAAGAGCACCCACACGATCGTCGCGACCGTCGCCGCCGCCCCGGAGAAGCTCGCGCTCGACGGGGCCGTGGCCGAGTGGGAAGCGCTCGCGAAAGGCTCCGACGTGGCCGAAGCGCTCGACAGCGAGTCCGTGATCGCCGTCGCCTTCCGGTCCAGAGACGTCGTCGTCGCCGCCCGACTCGAAGGCGACTCCAAGGACGGCGCGATCCTCACGATCGGCGACGAGGCCCCGGTGCTGGCGCCGATCGGCATGGTCGCGCGCGGCGGCATCACGATCGAGATGGACTGCGAATACGAACAGGACCCCGGCCCCGAAGGCACCATCGAACAAGGCAAAAAGAAGCCGCCCGAGGTGCAGGCCGCCTGCAAGGCCGCGAAGGCGCGCTACGCCGACATGGTGGCCAAGCACAAGGCCCGCTTCGCCCGCAGCTACAAGATCGATCGCGACGGCGCGCACCTCGTCGGCGCGGACGGGAAGCTCTCCGACATTCAGGGTGTACAATCCGCATTCAAGACAACGCCGGCCGGCGTCACGGTGGAGGTCACGCTCCCCGTCCTCGCGTTGCCCCGCATGTCCTCGGCGCCCGTCCGCGCGATCGGGCTCGCCGCCGCGGTCGCCTCGCCGACTCCGACGCTCCCGAACCCGGACGAATTGCAGCGCCAGGATCTGCCGGAGCCCGCCGAATTCGAGCCGTACGGCGCCCTCCGCACGTTCGCGTTCTCGCGCGGGGGCGGCTCTCCGCACTACGCGGGATCCCTCTCGTACCAGCCGGGCGAGGGGCTCGCCATCGAGGCGTACGACTACAAAGATCACGATCACATGGCGGTGAAGCCGATCGCCGAGTCGTTGTTCGAGAAGATGAGCCACCTCGGCAACATCGATATCGGGGTCGCCCTCTTTCGCTCCTCGCCGAGCCTCGTGACGATGAAGAACGGTCAGCCGATCGACTACATCCCCATCCTCGGCGCCGATCTCCCGACGACCGACTTCGGTCCTCCCCTCCAGATCAAAGGGTTCGTGGAGCGAAACGGCCAGATCCACGCGTTCTTCTATTACCCTCGCATGCTCACGATGACCGCCGGCTACATCGGCGCCTCGTGGTCGGTCCTCACGGTCGACTCTCAAGGGCAGATCGGCGGCGCGGACGTCGACTGGGACGTTGACGACGTCGGATCGTGGATGGAGGAGTGGGGATGGAGCTCCCCGGATCTGACCTCGTTCGGATTCCGCGGCACGACCGACATGCCCAATCGCGGCGAGCTGCTCAATAAATACGTCGGCCTCGAAATCCAGTTCACGTGGGACGGGAAGGCGAAGAAATACACCGCCAAGAAGAAGCGGATCCCGACGCCGAAACGGCCGAGCGACGTCGATCCCAACCTCTGAGTCTCGACCCCCCGAGACGAGCGCTATCCGAGCCGCTCCAGCACCACCGCGGCTTGCTCCGGATTGCGCTCGGCCAGACTCCGCAGCTCCTCCGCCCCCAGAAAGACGATCGTGCTCCCGGCCTCCGCGACGGCCGTCCGCGGGGTGGCGATCTGATGGAGGATATCGCGAACGCCTACGAACTCATCGGCCCCCACTTCCGCGACCGGCGCGTCATCCATCCCCGCGCCCTCATGAATCGTGATCTTGCCGCGCGCCACCAGACAGGCCGCCTCCGGGACGGCGCCCGCGAGGATCACCACCGTTCGCTCCTCGAAGGTCTGAATGCCTTGCATGCATTTGAGCATCTCGTTGCGGACCTCCGCGTCGAGCTGACCCACCGAGCGGTGCGTGGACAGGAACGAGTCGAGGCCGTGCACCGCCTTCGTCTCCTGGATCTTCGCGCTGAGCTCGGGCACATCCTCCATGATCTGCCGCATCAGCGCCGCGTCGATCTGCCACACCTCGGTCAGGTGGTCGGTGCGCAACGTGGCTGTGCAGCGAGGGTCCTTGTCCACGAGGACGCTCGTCTCGCCGAGGAGCCAGCCGGGCGAACAACACCGGATGAACCGCGGCACCGGCTTCTCGTGCACGACCGCCATGACTCCGCTCTTGATGACGAAGATGGATGTCGACGGCTCGCCCTCGCGCACCAAGACGTCCCCGGGCGCGAGCATCAAGATGAGGGCGCTCTCCTCGATGGCCGGACGGTGCTCGTTCGGCACCAGCGCGAGCGCCGGACAATCGAACAGATCCGCGAGCGGCAAGAGCCTCTCTCGACACCGCTGCAAGAGGTCGCGCACCGGAGAATGCGCGAACGCCTCCTCCCCGCCGATCGCGAGCGCCATCGACGAGGCCTGCTCCAGCGTCGTGAGGTCGAATCGGTCGGCGAGCTCGTGCGCCGCGCCGTCGAGGTAACCGAGCGCCAAACGCGTGTGGCCGAGCTTGCGCTCCACCTCGGCCATCATCATCAGCACTCGGCCCCTCCGGCCCGCGTTGCCGAGCAAATGCGGCAGGAGGCGCCGCGCTTCGAGGAGCGACGTCTCGTCGGTGCGGCGGAAGAGATCGCGCAGCCTTCGCGACGAGGTCTCCACGTCGTCGTGGTCCGCGCCGGCCTCCGCCGCGATCTCCTGAAACAGGGTATCTGCCTCCGAAATGCCTTGGATCGAAGCCTGTTTCGACACGGAGGGCGGCCCGGTCCACAGGGCGCGAATCGCGTGCTCCGGCTCCAGCACCGGGGACATGCGGCCGGCCTCGTCCACGTCCACGTCGCCGAGCGAGACGTCGCCTTCGGAGGTGGGGATGACGACTGGCACGCACCAGGTGAGGCCCGCGGCGCGGCGGCGCTGCTCCGGCGCACGGATGCGCGCGAGCTTTCCGAAGGTCGTACGGAGGTGCTCTAAAACCACGAACGCAGCGCGGTCCGGCGTCATGATGCGCGGAGCATCGCAGGGAACGCAAGGCGCCGTCAACCGCGCCACGATCCATGGTGAGGACTCCCCCCCGGGAGAGGGCGTCTCACGCCCTCTTTTCGCGAGCGGTCACTGGATACCGCTGCTCGTCGGCGCCGGCACCGGGGCGCCACCGGGGTTGAGGCCGCCCGGATTCGACCCCGCGCCCGGCGAAGGACCGCCGCCCGGAGCCGGTGAGCCGCCCGGATACTGGCCATTGCGCGGGTTCTGTCCGCCGCCCGGATACGGGCTCGGGCCCGGGTACGGAGACGGCCCCGGATACGGAGTCGGCGTGCCTCCCGGCATCTGGTACCCCGGATTCGGAGAGAGGTTGTTGTCCGGAGACGTGGTGTCCTTGTTCTTCGGCGGCACCTTCGGCGTCGTGGTCTGTCCGGTGGCCTTCATCTCCTCGGAGCTGCCGTAGCTCGTGACGTCGATGATCTTCCCGTCCGGACTGAAGCGATAGATATCCAGCTTGTGCAGGACGACGGGCGATTTCGAGGGCTGAATCCCCTCGTAGACGCCCTTCTGCGTGCCTGTCATCGCGACCTCGGCCACCACCCGATCGCCGAAGCCCCACACGTTGCGCGGCTCCACGTTCAAGGTCGGGAACGCGCGCACGAAGGCGCGAAACTGGTCGCGGATCGCCGGCGCGCCCGTGAGATCGGCCGCGGACGTGACGTCGCTCCGCGTGGCGTCCTTCGCGAACATGGCGAGGAAGCCCTTCTCGTCGCGGTTGTCGTAGAGGCCATAGAGGGCCTTCACGTCGGTGACGTGGCGGTTGTCGTCGGGGAGGCCGGTCGCGACGATGAACATCGGATCTCCCTCGGTGAGCTGCGGCACGGCGCGCGCCTTTCCCTTCGCGGTGCCGATCTGCTTCTGGATGGAGGCCGCGTCGTAATAGGTGCTGTCGCGGAGGATGAGCCCGTCGTCGCCGAAGAGGTACACGCTCGCGCCGCTGACGCCGATCGGCTTTCCGGTGGCCTGCGCCGCGCCCTGATCGCCTGTGTGCGTGCCCGTGAGCTCCCACTCTTGAATGGCTGTCTTGCCGCTCAGGTACACGCGCGGAGAGGCCCACTTGAGGTCCGGGATCGCCGCGAAGAGCTGGCCGTTGATGGTCTCGATCCCGGAGCGCCCCGACTCCTCGGTCCAGCCCGCGGGCCCGGCGCCGCCGATGCGCGCGTCCGCCGCGTAGAGCGTCGCGATCCGCTGCGGATCGTGGGAGTTGTACGCCGTGACGAGCGCCTTGATCGCGTCCATCTGCATGTCGGCGAGGGACTTCGTGGGCGCGGGCGCCTCGCTCGTCGGGCCGATCGTCGTGGACGAGCTGGTGCTCGTGCTCGACGTCGTGGAGGTCGTGTCATTGGCGGTCGTCGTCTCGGTCGCGGCCGGCGCGTTGGCGGGGGGAGCGTGCTCCCGCTCGCCGCCGCAGCCGGGCGCGAGGGCCAGGACCACCACGGAGGCAGCGATTGTCGTCTTCATGCGGGGGCGTTCTAATCTCCGTGGTGGACCACGCAATGGTTATCGAGCGTATGTATTGATTCAATGAGAAGTGCTTCGATTGTAGGTGGATCGATGCGTGCTAAGGCCCGGCTGCTGCCTTGTGCGTCATTGCGAGCGGCGCCTGCGTGACGGTCAGTCGTGGGCGCCCAGCGGCCGGTCCGCGGGCGCGGGGCTGTTGTCGTGCGTCGGTTTCTGATAGAGGTCGTCGTGCTCCGGGCGGACGCTGTGGGGCCTTGACGAGGAAGGGTATCGCATGCGCGCTGTTCATCTGTCCCCATCGCTCCTGCCGAACGTCCTCGGGTGGATCGCGCTCGGCGCCTCGCTCGCGGCCTGCGCGGGCGCGCCCCCGGATCCCGCGCCGCCATCCAAGCCGACGGCGACGCCGACAGGGACCGCGAGCGCCCCGCTGGACCCGTCGTGCGTCCTCGCCGGCGTGGTGGACGGCCCCTCGGGGATGGCCGTGCGGGACGCGCTCGTGGCGGCCATTCCGGCGGGCGGGGAGGCGCCCGCGGAGATCGCGCGCAGCGACAAGGAGGGGCGGTTTTGCTTCAAGTCCCTCGGGGCCGGCAAATACGGATTCACCATCACGTCGCCGCAGCAAACGGCCCATTACGTCGACGTTCAGGACTTCGAGCCTGGGCCGAAGCCGCAGAAGATGGATCTCCACCTCTTCCTGCCGCCCGGACAGACGCTGAGCGGCCGCGTCACCGACGAGAAGGGCGCGCCCGTGCCGAGCGTGCGCGTGCAGCTCAGCCGCAGCAGCAACTACCTCGCGGACCTCTTCGTCACCGAGACCGACGCGGACGGCCGTTACAAGGTGATGCTGCCGCAGGGGGAGCAGTTCACGCCGAAGGTCCAGACGGAGGACTTCCTGGCGCTCGCGGCGCCCGTGGAGATGAAGAGCGATGTCGTCGCCGATCTGCACGCCCAGCGCCTCAATCCGAGGGATCGCCCCGCGCCGGACGAGGTGGTCGCGTGGGTGAAGGAGAAGGCCATTGTCCTGCGCACGACGGAGGCCGGGACTGCCATGGACGACATGGAGCCTCTCCGCAAGATCGTCGGCGACGCGAGGCTCGTCGCGATGGGAGAGGCCACGCACGGGTCGCGGGAATTCTTCCAGATGAAGCACCGCATGCTGGAATTCCTGGTCACGAAGATGGGCTTTCGCAGCTTCGGGATCGAGGCGAGCTTCGGAGACTGTCTGCCGCTATCCGAATACGTGCGCACCGGCAAGGGCGATCCGGCGGCCGCGCTCGCGAACCAGGGATTCTGGACGTGGGACACCGAGGAGGTGCTCGCCCTCGTGAAGTGGATGCGCGCCTACAACGCGGACGCGAAACACAAGGAGAAGGTGAGCTTCTGGGGGTTCGACGTCCAGTCCACGGCGTCGTCCGCGCAGGCGCTGGAGGCGTATCTGGAGAAGGTGGATCCGGCCTTCGCCAAGGAGATCGCGCCCGATCTCACGCTCCTCGACGACGACTTCTCCTCGATGCAGATCACCTCCCGCCCGAAGGCCGACGTGGCCCGCACGGGCGAGACGACGAAGAAGATCGCGGACAAGCTGGACAAGAACAAGGACGCGTATTCGAAGAAGACAAGCGCCCGCGACCTCGCGATCGCGAAGATCCACGCGAACGTGCTCGTGGAATACGTGGCCATGGCGACGGTGCACGATCACCAGATCCGCGACCGCGCGATGGCGAAGACCGTGTCGGAGCTGCTCGATCTGGAGTCCGAGGGCGCCCCGGCGAAGATGGCGTTGTGGGCGCACAACGGCCACATCGACGAGCACGACAACGACGGCGCCGTGTCGATGGGGGCGGAGCTCGCGCGCGTGTTCGACAAGGGCTATGTGACGTTCGGCTTCTCGTTCGAAGAGGGCTCGTTCCAGGCCATCGACATGGGCAAGGAGCACCGCGGGCTCATGCCGTTCACGATCGGGGGGACTTTGCCGGGGACGCTCGATCATACGCTGTCACGCGCGCAGATCCCTCTGTTTGCCCTGGATCTGCGCGGGGCTCCGGCGGGCAAGGTGACGGAGTGGCTGTCGCATCAGACGTACGCGCGCTGGTTCGGGGCGACGTTCCAGGAGGGGATGCCGTACCTCGGGTATTCGCCCGTGGTGCCGAGTCGGGACTTCGACGCGCTGTTCTTCGTGCAGAAGACGACGGCGGCGCGCGCGAACGACACGGGGAAGGTGCCGCCGCGGCCCAAGGACGGGCCGCCGGACGCGGTGAGCGACCCCGGATTCGAGGCCGCGAAGGCGGGAGAGGCGCCCCCGGGTTGGCGCCCCTACAACATCCCGAGGCAGCTTGAATACAAGGCGACGATTCTGGGCTCCGGGTGCGCCGCGGGCAAGCAGTGCGTGGGGATCGAGCGGACGAAGGGGGACGTGGCGACGGGGACAGGCTCCCTCAACACGTCGGTGAACGCCGCGCCTTATCGAGGCAAGAAGGTGCGCGTGACGGCCTCCGTCCGGGTGGACAGCAAATCTCGCCACGACCGGGCCTTCCTGACGGCCTTCGCGCGCATGGATGCGGTCTCCATGGAGCGCGTCCCGGGCGTGAATTGGACGCAGATCCACGTCGACGTCGACGTCCCGGCCGACGCGGGCATGCTCACGGTGGGATTGACGGTGACGGGGAGAGCGAAGGCCGCCCTCGATGAGATCGAGGTGAAGCCGCTTTGATCAGGTCTTGGTGAAGGACAGGACGCCGGCGTCGTCGGCGTTCTTGCCGCCGCCGCTCTTGATGGTCACGTGGATCGTGCCGCCTTCGGGCGCGCCGAACTGCACGTCGTAGCCGGAGCCCGCGGTGAGGCCCGTGATCACGAAGTCGGTCGTCGTGTCCGCAACATCGAATTCCAGCGTGTCGACCGATTGATCGAGATCGACCGGGAACGCGACGAGGAAGCCCTTCACGACCACGCCGTCGTACGGAGTCGTCCCGGTGCCCGGGACATAGGTCGTCGAGTCCGCGCTGACGCCGGAGTCGGCCCCTTGCACCACGTTGAGGAAGCGAGCGGCCTTGTCCGTCGACTCGGTCCAGAGGCGCTTGTGCATCGGCTCGCCGCCCGCGTTGTATTCGCCGTCCGAGCTCGACTCCGCCGGCGGCTCGTCGCTCTGGATCGTCGCGCCCTGGGGGAGCAGCGCCGAGAAGTACATCATCTGTCCGAGCTTCGTCGTGGCGCTCGCGGCGCTGCCGCTGATCGACGGATCGCTCGGCGTTTGCAGGTAGAACCGCTTGAAGCGCCCGTCCTTGCCGGTCGCCGCGCGGTCGTAGGTGACCACGTGATCCGGCTTGAGCCACACGATGGAGCGAGTCGCCTCCTTCACGTCGAACACGTGGCCCGAGTCGGAGTTATACATCTGGGACGCGTCGCCGAGCGCGAACAGGTACTTGTCCCCGTCGCTCCACGCGACCATCTTGCCGTCTTCCTTGGCCGAATAAGGCTCCTGCGAGCCCGTGTGCCACACCTTCGTGGAGATGTCGTCGTCCTGCGCGGGCTGGTCGTTCTCGATGCACATCGTGTTGTGCAGCGACGAGGCCCACCCGCCGTACGCCGTGTGCTCCTTCGTGATCCACTCCCCCTTGCGGTGAAGGCCGAAGTTGTTCGCGTCGGAGTGGCGGTGATCGATGCCCGTCCACGTCACCTGGTACATGAAGAACGAGTCGTCCTGCGTCCAGCCGGAGCGGCCGAACAGCATCTTGGTGCCCTCGGCGTAATAGGTGAGCGGCTGCTTCTCGATGGGGCTCACCGGAGGACCGGAGTCCGGGTCCATCAGCATGAAGTAGGCGATGGAGTTCTGCGGCGAATAGATGCTGCCGGAGCGGGAGATGATCTGCTCGTTCGTGTTGCCGCCGGGGGGCATGTTCTCTTCGATCCAGCGGATTTGATCGTACGTCTCGGTGTCGCCCTTCTCCCGCGCGAGGATGCCGAGGGGCCCGAACGTGAGGATGGGGTCGTTCTGAACACCGGAGTACGGCTCGTACGTCTCCTGATCGCCGAACGAGGCGTAATCGTGGTACGGGCCCGGCCACTCCAGATCGTGGAACGAGGGGGCCTGCGCCTCGATATAACCGGGGATCATCTCCATCCAGAAGGGGTTGTTGGGCCAGTAGACCTGCGGGCCGCGCTTGCCGGTGTCATCCATGCCGGAGGTGTGGAGCGCGAACAGGAGGTCCATCGTGTAGCCGGTCGTCAGCGGGCCGTACTCGAAGCCCTCCGGCGCGATACCGCCCTTCGCGTCGTCCTTCAGCGTCGCGTCCGTCATGTAGAGGAACGCGCCCGTGGAGTTGTCGAGGTACTTGTGCAGCGTGCCCTCGGGATCGTCCGAGTCGTCCAGCGCGAGGGCCATGAGGGCCAGATTGCGGCCGTGGCTCGTGAAGTAGTTGTTCCCGGCGAAGCGGACGGCCGTCTTGTCCTTGAGGAGGATAGGCTCGTTGAAGACGTCCGGCGGGTCCGGGTGGTTGTAGCTCGTGACATCGGCGTGGACGTTCTCATCGCACCAGCGCAGAAAGACGGTGCGGATCTTCTGTTTGTCGTCGCCGGAGAGATAGGGATAGATCCAGTCGACCGTGAGGCCGAACGCCCGGCCCGCGCCGCGCGAACGGTCGCCGACGGCGAAGTTGGGGCGCCGCAGCTCACCGGCGTTGTCCGCCGGGCCCTGGATCGCCGCGTCCATGACGTGCATCAGGATCTTCTTCGAGCGAGCGGCGTAGTCGTCACGCTCGGCCTGATCCGGGGCGATCAGGGACATGAACGCGAAGTTCTCCATGAACCACTCGCAGTACATGAACCCGTCCGGCGACATGCACTTGTCGTCGAGGGTCCACCCGTCGTCCATGATCTTCTTGAAGTCCTTCGCGGTCTTCTCGATGCCGTTGTAATAATAAGGGTTCGCGGGGCGAGCCCACGCACGCAGGGTCTTGAGCGAGTCGGGGTTGACGAACAGCCGGGGATGGCCGTCGACCGGGGATGGGGAGTTGCCAGTGCCGTCACCGCACCCGGCCATGGAAAGCGCCGTGACAGCGGTGACGAGGGCTGCTAACGAGGAGGTCAATCTGGATCGAAGCATCGAGGCAGGTTACTAGCCCAGAGTCGATACGCAAGCGCTGCTATTGCGGGATGGACGTTCTCTGCGCTACCGCGTTTCCAGGCTGGATTCCAAGGGGTTGCGAGGGTTTGCGAAGAGCACAAGAGCAGAGCAAACAAAGGGCGGGGGTGGCGACCATGTGGTAGCGGTCCTCCCCGAAGAACACAATGGCTACCGCGGCCACGCTCGCCACCAGCGCGACGAGATGGGCAATTCCGCCCCAGCGCGGCGGCGCGCCCGGCAAAGGCAGACACGGCACCACGATCACCGCCGCAGCAAGGGGCCAGAAAGGATGGTAGTCGGACAGGAAGCCGTACAGGCCGAGGCCGACCACCGCGAGCAGAGGCAGCCATTGGAAGAGGCGCTTTCGGGCGTCGCCGCGCGCGGAGATCGAAGGCAAGCCGACGGCCGCGAGCGCCGCGAACAGGAGCAGCAGACGGTGCGCGCCGCCGAGGATCTCCCGGCCCAGCGCCTTGCGCTCCTCCGTCCACACCTGCGGGTTCGCCTCTCCGAGATAGCCCGTCGGGAAGGACTCGTGATCGAAGGTGTACCCGAGCTTCTTCGGCGCGAGGCCGAGCCAGCGCCCCGGCTCCGATCGGATGTGCGCGATGCCCGCGTCCGCCCAGCAGCGGTCCTGTTGCACTTGCCCCGTCACCACCGGGCAGCCGTCCGTCGCGCGCACCGTCTCGAAGCGGCCCGTCGCCCTTGGAAACGCGCCGATCATGAGGTTCCACCCGGCGTTCGTCGACACGAAGGCGCACCCGTCCATGACTCGGCAGTTGCGCGCCGTCCAGGGGAGCACCGTCAACAAGGAGAGCGCCGTCGCCGCGGCCGGCCCCGACAGGCGCTTCAGAACACCTCGTATTCCGATCTCCCGGCCCCGCTCCGTGAAGAAGAAGAGGGCCGGAGCGAGGAGGATGGACGGCGGGCGCACCAGCGTCGCGAGGCCCAGAATGAAGCCTGCGACGGCCCCGGCGCGAAGAGGCCTGTCGCGATCGCGGACGTACAGCCACGCCGCGAGGAGGATCCCGAAGGCCGCGAGCGGCTCCGTCATGAGGAGCGCCGTATACGCGATGAGGCCCGGGTTCGCCGCGGTGAGGACGCCCGCGATCCGGGCGCGCGTCTCGGTCGTGACGTAGCGGGCCAGGCGATAGACCACGACCGCGGTCAGCGCGCCGACGAAGGCGTTCGCGACGGTGCCGACGTGCGGGCCGGCGCCGAAGATCCAATAAAAGAAGGCCAGAAAACCGCTGTACCCGACCGGATAATGGCACCACGGGTGCCACACCGTGACGCCGCCTACCACCGAGTCGTCGGAGTAGCCGTGTCCCTCCGCGATGCGGCGCGCGCCGAAGTCGTAATAGTGGCCGTCCCACACCGGCTCTCGGGGCCACGCGAGCGCGACATAGAGCCTCGGCAGCAGCGCCAGGAAGAAGAGGACGAGCGTAATCTGGAGATCGCGCCGCTGCCAGAATGGCTCTCTCGGGGCCTCGTCGCGGTCGGCGCTCACGGACGGCTCCACACCACGCGATCAGCCCCGGACCGGGCGCGCGCCGGCCTCGCGGAGGCGGCGCATGTACGTCTTCGTGACCTGGGCCGGATCCAGCTTCAGAAAGCGGGCGATCTGCTGCACGAAGCCTTGCACGTAGACGGCCGCGGGCAGGTCCCCGGGCGACTCGTTCTCGATGGCGAGGATGTGCGCGTTCGAGATCTTGGTGACGCGCGCGATGTCGGGGATGTCGACGCCCTGCGACTCGCGCACTTTGCGGAGGAGGGCGCCGGTGAACTGCGTCTCGGCGTTGATCTCGCGCGACAGCTCCGCCTGCATCATCGCGAGCTCCGCCATCTGCGCCGACGTCGTGAGCCGCGCGGGCACGATCTCCGGCGCGTCCTCGGGGAAGACCGAGAGGTCGTACGCGCGGCGGCGCACCATGTCGAGCAGCGTGTCGTGCGCCTCCTCGATGCGCGCGAGCTCTTTTCGAAGCACGTCGCGGCTCACGACCGACACGGTGGGCAGGCCGCCTTCCTTGAAGATCTCGCGTTGCCTCCGGTACGCGCGGCGGATCTCGTCGTCCGCGGTCGTGCGCCCGATGCCGAGCACGTCGTACAAAGTCGCGGGCGGATCGATCTTGAAATCCCTTGGATCCGGCGGTTTCGAAGGCCGCACGAACAGCTCGTCCAGATCCGGCTCCGCGTGCCTAGGCAGGAGGCCGCGCGTCGACGCGGCCGCGAGGAGCGCGAGGATCCGGCGCGCGACGCGCTCGATGTTGCGGGCGCTCTTCGACGCGGGGCTGTCGATGAGCAGCGGCTTCTGCCGCCGCACCGTGAGCCACACCGCGTCGTCCTGCTCGATGTGGCCGAGGTAGTCGAACGAGATGCCGAGGAAGCGCTCGCCGATCACCGTCATCGAGTGGCCGAGATCGAGATCGCTCTTGAGGCGCGTCTGGCCCACGACGAGGCGCGGCGTCACGCGGCCGAGCTGCTGCGCCGCCGCGAGCGCGACGGCGTCGTCGTAGCGCCGCAGCTCCATGATGAGCTCGCGCGGGCCCGCGAGCGGAGGGAGCGCCGCCGCCGCCTTCTCGACGAGCTTCCACTTGAAGCGCTCCTTCGTGAGCGCGCGCCGGAGCGCCCGGAAATAAAGGCTCCGCACGAAGCGGTACGTCGCCTCCACCGCGAGCGGCTCGGGCGCGGTGACGCAGATGCCGACGTCCGAGTTGCTGAACAGCTCCAGCGTGGCCGACGTCGTCGACGCGCCGAGGTGCAGGATCACGTAGTCGACGTCGAGCGACTGGATCTGACGAAACCAGTGCGACGCGCGCGTGGGCCGCACCTGGGTCATCGTCGTCGGATCGAACATGGACGGCATGATCCGGAGGCCGGGCACGCTCGTCTGCACGGGCAACGTCGCGCCTTCCTCCGCGGCGTCCGGGTTCACGAGCGGCGGCGCTTCGAGGCCGAGGACCGTGTGCATGCTGGATCCGAAGGGATCCGCGTCGCACAGGACCACGTCGCGACCGAGCTGCGCGAAGTACACGGCGAGGTTCACGGAGAGGAGCGTCTTGCCGACGCCGCCGCGCCCGCCGCCGACCGCGATCACGCGACGCACGCGGTTGCCGAGCCCCTGGCCTTCCGGAGGGGGCGGCAGCGTGTACGGGACGGGGGCCCGTGTATCGCCGAGGTCGCTCATCGGGCCGAGCATTGTCCATGTCGCCGCGAGAACCAAGGTTGACGTTACGGACCAGATGAGCCCGGCGCCGATCGGGTGTAGAGAGCGCACCGTGGCGAACGTCGAACCCTTCCAGGCCTACCGTCCTCCTCAAGCCGACGCCGAGCGCGTGGCGAGCCCGCCGTACGACGTGATCAACACGGCCGAGGCCCGCGATCTGGCGCGCGGCAACCCGAAGAGCTTTCTCCATGTTTCACGGCCCGAAATCGATCTGCCCGAGGGCGTCGACGAGCACGCGGACGAGGTGTACGCGCAGGGCACGAAGAACCTGACGGCGCTCATCGCGGAGGGCGCGCTCGTGCAGGACCCGGAGCCGCACCTCTACCTCTACGCGCAGAAGATGGGCGATCACCGGCAGATCGGCGTCGTCGGCTGCGCGTCGGTCGCGGAGTACGAGGCCGACACGATCAAGAAGCACGAGAAGACGCGCGCCGACAAAGAGGACGATCGCACGCGCCACATCGAGGAGCTGGGCGCGCATGACGAGCCGGTGTTCCTCACGTACCGCGCGGATCGAGAGATCGACGCGATCGTGACGGAGGCCACGAAGGCGCCGCCGATCTACGATTTCACGACGAGCGACGGCATCCACCACACGCTGTGGGTCCCGGGGCGCGCGGTGACGGCCGCGCTCGCGGAGCGCTTCACCTCGGTGCCGACGCTGTACGTCGCGGACGGTCACCACCGCAGCGCCGCGGCCGCGCGCGTGCACAAGAAGCTCCGCGGCGACGGCGGGCAGCACCACGCCTTCCTCGCGGTCATCTTCCCGCACGACCAGATGAAGATCCTGCCGTACAACCGCGTCGTGCGCGATCTCAAGGGCCGCTCGGCCGAAGAGCTCCTGTCGGCGCTGCGCGAGCGGATGGATGTCACGCCCGCGGAGAACGGCGCCGCCGCGACGCCGAAGGCGCCCAAAGAATTCGGCGTGTACCTCGGCGGCAAGTGGTACGTGGCGCGCGTCCGCGAGGGCTCGTTCGACGCGAAAGACCCGGTGAAGAGCCTGGATTGCTCGATCTGCCAGGATCAGATCCTGTCCCCGATCTTCGGCGTGGAGGATCCGCGGCGCGACAAGCACGTGGACTTCGTCGGCGGCATCCGCGGCATCCCGGAGCTGGAGAAGCGCGTCGATCAGGGCCAGTTCTCGATGGCGCTGCACCTCTATCCGACCCAGATCGAGCAGCTCTTCGCCGTGAGCGACGCCGGCCTCCTGATGCCCCCGAAGAGCACCTGGTTCGAGCCGAAGCTCCGCAGCGGCCTCTTCATCCACACCTTCTAGTCCCCACCAAGGAACCGAGCTGTACGAGGTCCTCCGTCATGTCGAACATCCCGCGTTACTCCCCCGCCGAGTCCCACAAGCTCATCACCGAGCAGGGCTACACCCACGTCGACGTCCGCACCGAGGCCGAGTACTCCGCCGGTCACCCCGCGGGCGCCCTCAACATCCCGTCGATGCTGGCCGGCCCCGCGGGCATGGCGCCGAACCCCGATTTCCTCCGCATCATGACGGCGCGCTTCTCGAAGGACGCGAAGATCGTCCTCGGTTGTCGCTCCGGCGCTCGCTCGCTCCGCGCGGCCGAATTGCTCGCGTCCGCGGGCTTCACGGGCGTCGTCGATCAGCGCGCCGGCTTCGAGGGGCCGCGCGATCCGATGGGCCGCCCCATCGAGCCGGGCTGGTCCGCCGCGGGCCTCCCCGTGGAGAGCGTGACGCCGGGCGCCTCGTACGCCGAGATCAAGGCCTCCGTCGGCTGACCGCGGGCGGCGGAAAAGGCACCTCGACCGCCGCGCAGACTGCCACTCTCCAGGCTCACCGTTCGCCGGCGGGCCTGCGATTCCAGGGGCGGGCCGTCAGAAGAAGATGCCGGTCCGCTCCTCCAGCCCCTTCGCGATCATGTCCTGGATCGCGCCCCTCACGCGGGCGACCTTCTCCTCGATCACGCCGTCGTCGTCGTCCGGATCGCCCTCGAACGACATCGGCTCTCCGAAGTGGATGTGGTACTTGACCGGCAGCGGCATCTGCAGCCCCGGGATCACGAACTGCGGCACCACGGGAAACGAAGGCATGTGGAGCACCTTGGCCACCTTGGGGAGGTTGCCGAACGAGATGTATTGCTCCTCCGCCCCGACGACCGCGACTGGCACGATCGGAGTCCGCGTCTGGAGGGCCAGCCGCAAAAATCCGAGCCCGAAATCAGCCAGTTTGTAGCGATCCGCGAAGCTCTTCGAGATGCCGCGCGTGCCCTCGGGGAAGACGAGCAGCGCCTCCCCCTGATCGAGCAGGCGCCGCGCGTTCTCCGGATCTCCCGTGACCTGGCCGATGCGCGAGTACGTCGTGCCGACGAAGGGCAGAGTCTGGGTCCATTTCTCCACCATGCTCCGCACGATGCGCGGCGGCTCGCCGTCGAGGAACATCGCGCCCGCGATCGCCACGCCGTCGAACGGGAGCTGGCCCGAGTGGTTCGACACCAGGATCACCCGGCCGTGCGGCACGCGGTGCATCCCTGTCACCTCCGCTCGGAAATAGAAGCGGTAGAAGAACGCGGACATCGCGAGCGCGTACTTCGCCCACGCCGGGTCGAGCCCGAACGGATCCACGCCGGAGGGCGCCGCCGCGATGTTCACGCGCCGCAGCCGATCCTCGAAGTCCGCGCCGAGCACGAGCGTCGCAGCCTCGTCCACGGTGCCGCGGGCGTTGCGGATCGTGCGGCGGACGATCGGGAGGGCGTCGCGCGCCGCGTGCAAGGCCATCGAGAGCGCAGAAGATCGATCCATCGCCGGCACGTTATCACCCGAGCACGCCGCGAGGGAGCGCCCCGAAGACGTGGCGAATCGCCTCGCGCGCGCGGCGCTTTTCGCGTGCGGCTCCGCCGTGCGTCGCGTGAGGGGTCACGCGTTGTGCGCTGCACCTTGACCTTTGAACGGCGCGGCGCGACGGTGGCAAAAGTCGTGGTCGCGAAAGAGAGCTACGAGGACTATTCGGAGCCGGGCGGGCTCATGTCGGTGATGGTCTCGGCGCGCAGCCCGGACAGGGCCCGCGCAGAGCTGTTGCCGGTGCTGGTGACTGGCATTTGCGGTCGCCTCGGGCGGCGCCTCACGCGCGCGCTGCACCGCGAGCGGAAGGTGATCGGCATCGATCGCCGCCCCTTCGGAGGCAAGCCGAAGGACGTGGAGCACTACGCGATCGACATCCGCAAGAAGAAGACGCAGGACGTGTTCCGGCAGCACCGCTTCGCGGCGGTCGTGCACCTCGGCATCATGCACGATCCGCGGGCCAGCGCGCAGGAGCACCACACGTGGAACGTGGCCGGCTTCCAGCGCCTCTTGGAGTACGTGGCGCAGTACAACGTGCCGAAGCTCGTCGTCCTCTCCAGCGCGAACGTGTACGGCCCGCGCCCGGAAAATCCGCAGTTCTTGACGGAAGAGGCGCCCTTGCTCGGCGGCGCGTCGTTCAGCGAGATCCGCGATCTCATCGAGGTCGACATGCTCGCGCAGTCCTTCTTCTGGAAGCGACCCGAGACGGAGACCATCATCATCCGCCCCGCGCACATCATCGGCAGCGTGCGCAACGCCCCGTCGAACTACCTTCGTTTGCCCTTGATCCCGACGTTGATGGGCTTCGATCCGATGCTGCAGATCGTGCATCAGGACGACGTGATCGCCGCGATCGAGCGCGCGCTCTTGCCGGGCGTGCGCGGCATCTTCAACCTCGCGGGGCCGCCGCCGCTGCCGCTGTCGCGCCTGCTCTCGCTGACGGGCCGCCCCACGATCCCCTTGCCACATCCGGTCGCGACGGGCCTCGTGAAGCGCCTCTGGAGCTTCCGCGCGACCTCGTTCCCCGCGCCGGAGCTCGACCACATCCGCTACGTGTGCATGGTCGACGATCGCCGCGCGCGCGACATCCTCGGCTACTCCCCCTCGCACACCGCGGACGAAGCGGTCGCCGCGCTGGACGACGTTTGTTGACGGCTCTTGAGTTTTTGGGGCGGATTGGGTATTTCCGGAGCTTCGAATTCCTTCGTCTTACTGGAGGCCTCGTGGCACACGGAACCAAGCTGGCAGTCATCCTCGGCGCGTTGGCGCTCGCGATCGTCTCCGCGCCCGGCTGCGGCGGTGGCACCAACAGCTCCAGCGGCGGCGGCGGCGCGGGCGGCTCCACGGGTGGATCGACCGGCGGATCGACGGGCGGCTCCACGGGCGGCACCACCTCGACGGGCGGCACGACGGGCGGCGGCGGCACCACGACGACCACCACCACGACGGACACCGGCCCCACGGACGTGGGCGCGCAGGGCTTCGATTTCGTGAACGCGGGCGGCGTCGCGAAGAGCGCCAATTACAAGATGGTGTTCACGCTCGGCCAGGCGACGCCGAACCAGGGACGCACCAAGTCCGCGAGCTACGTGCTCCAGGGCGGCGTCATCGGCGCGACCGGCTCGTACAAGTGATCCTCCGCGGCGTCGGCCGCGACGAACTGCCCCTCTGGTCTTTGCGTCGGCGTCCCGAGCCGGTAGGATGACGCGTCATGCCAGCGGGCCTGGAGGACAATAGTTTCTGGGGAGGGCGGGAGAAATCCTTCCTTCGCTGGCTCCAGGCCGTGTGGGCCCAAAAGCCGACCGAGGGCCTCCGCTGGGACCGACGCCTTCTCTTCTGGGCGCTCTACGGCGTCGTGATGGGCACCGTCTTCGACTCGATCCACGTCCACACGCGCACCGCCTATTACGGCCACACACCGCTCATCCCGGTCTTCGACGTCGCGTGGTACGTGCCAATCGAGTTCACGTGCGCGGGTGTCTTGATTGGCATGCTCCGGCCGGAGGTGGACGAGGAATTCAAGCGAGAAATGTCGCGCCTCTCGGGCAAGAGCGTGCTCTTCGGCCTCGGGTGCTTCTGGTTCGCGTGGGGCTTCACGGCGCTGTGCACGCCGTTCTGCTGGGGGCCGGGCGGCGCGGTGTTGCCGTCGGCGCCGTGCACGTCGCACCCCAATCACATGCTGTTCTTCGTGCTCAGCGTGATCGCGGTCGGCACGTGGTGGGCGTACGACAAGACGCTGGAGAGCATCCTGCTCGCGTCGGGCATCACGGCGATCGGCGTCGGCCTGGAGATGTACCTCGTGAACTGGCCGCTTCCGGGGGGCAGGCACCCGACGTACCACTACGCGCACGCGGATTTCTGGGGCGTCCCGTGCTGGTTGCCGCTCATCTACGTGATCGCGGCCGGCTCGCTCGGGAACCTGGCGCGCTTCCTCAAGTACCCGGACGTCCGGCCGAACGGCTCCCGAGAGGGCGTCTCCGAGGAGCCGATTTCCAGCCAGAATGCAGCCTGATTACAGCCGCTGATCGCCGTCACATGCCGAGGAGATCGAGCACGGCTTCCGGCGTGCTCGCCGAGCGGACGAGGCCGCGATAAGGCAGTTGCAAGAGGCCGTCCTGCGCCGCGCGGTCGAGGAAGGCGAAGAGGTGGTCGTAGTAGCCGTCGATGTTGACGGCGCCGATGGGGAACGTCTTGAGCCCGATCTGGGCCCACGTGGCCGCCTCGAACAATTCGTCGAGGGTGCCGAGGCCGCCGGGCAGCGCGACGACGGCGTCCGCGAGGTCGAGCAGCATGTTCTTGCGCTCCGCCATGGAGGCGACGATGCGCAGCTCGGAGAGGCGCGGGTGCCCGATCTCGCGCTTCTCCAGCACCTGGGGGAGGATGCCAATCACGCGGCCGCCCGCGGCGAGCGCCGACTCGGCGAGGATGCCCATGAGGCCGCCGCTCGCGCCGCCGTACACGAGGGTGTGCCCGCGCGTCGCGATGGAGGTGCCGAGTCGCTTCGCGGCTTCTTGATGGGCTGGATGATTGCCGGCGGCGCCGGCGCAGAAGACGGTGATGTTCGCCATGCGCGCCGGGGTCTACCAAGTTTCGAGGCAGACCCCAAACGCGGAATTGGCGCGCTTCACGGGAAGGGCTTGCAGTAGTTCGCGTCCGCCGCGGCGAGGAGCGTGAAGTCGGCGGCGTTGCGGGGCTCCAGCTTGTAGTTCGCGAAGGAGAAGGCGTGAATGCCCACGATGCTCGTGAAGGCCTTGCCCACGGCGCACGTGTTGTTGAGGCCCATGTCCTTCGTGTTGTCGAAGATGAGGTCGTCGATGCGCAGATTGCCAGTCACCGAGAACTCGTCGAAGTCGCTGGGATCGTCCGAGTTCAGCACCGTGACGGACACCATGCCGATCTTCACGAGCATCGACTCGTAGCCCTCCGCCATCGCGCCGCCCGTCGCGATCGTCGCGGGATCCGCGATGTCGATCGGCGCGAACGGCAGCATCGTGCCCGGATCCGTGACCGTGACCGTCGGGGTGCCGAGCTCGGACAGGCCGTTGAACTCCGAGTAAGCGCCCGTGATCGTCACCTTGTTGCCGACCTGCACGGTGGGAGTCGTGCTGCCGGTGAAGATGAAGATGCCCGACAGCGGCTGGAGCGTGGTGTCCTGCACGTAGAAGCCGCGCGAGTTGCCCGCCGCCGGCCGGATCGCCGTGACGTACGCGTCCTGGATCGTCACGACATCCCCGCTCGCCGGGTGCTTCGGATCGTTCGGGTCGCGGATCGTCTTGATCGGCAGCGGGACCGCCGGGCACGCCGCGTACCCCGGATTCGGCACGGCCTCGCACTTGTCGCAGGCGTCACCGTGGTTGTCCTTGTCGGAGTCGGCCTGATCCGGATTGGCCACGATCGGGCAGTTGTCGTAGCCGTTCGGCACGCCGTCGGAGTCGAGGTCGTTCGCGTCCGGCGGGGTGCACGCGTTGGCATTGTCGAGCGGGCAGGGATCGCAGACGTCGCCGGCTCCGTCCATGTCGCCGTCGGCCTGCTCGCCGCCGTCCATCGGGCGAATGGGGTTGAAGACCTTGGGGCAGTTGTCCATCGCGTTCGGCACGCCGTCGCCGTCGTCGTCCGTGCCCGGGGCCGGAGCGCCGGTGTAGATGCTGCCCGACTGGCCTGCAGGATAGGTGAGGTGCGAGGGCACGCACGTCGGCTCGTCGGTGGGAGTCGTCCCGCACGAGAAGAAGAGCGGATACACGTTCTGGTTCGCCGCGAGGATGCTGTCGAGCGTGGCGCCCGCGAGGTCCTGCGCAATGCACACCCGCTTCGGGATGCCGCAGACGCCGTCGAACGCGGGGATCGCGCCGCCGCCGTTCCACTTCATCTGCGCGCAGCCGGGGCGCAGCGCGTTCACGAGCGCGTCGTCGCCGTAGATGGCCTTTCCGCCGCGGAGGACGAGGACGACGTCGGAGAGCTCGGCCGCGATGACCGCGCGATGGTCCTTGTTGACCTTGCCGTTGAAGATCGAGATATCCGCCACGAAGCCGGGCCGCAGCATGCCGATCGCGTTCTGCGCGCCGAGCGCGAAGGCGCCGTTCGTGGTGGCCATTTGCCAGAGCTGCTTGTCGGTGAAGTGCTTGTCGAAATAGACGGTGTTGAGATCGTCGATGCACTTCAGCTCACGGAGCATGTTCATCGACCCGGAGACGATCCAGTCCGTCCCGAGGGCGATCGGCACGCCGGACGCGTCCAGCAGGGTCGCCTCCGCGGTGTTGCCGTAGAGATCCACGTTGGTGCGCGCGGACCAGATGACCTTCGCCTTGTTTTGCCGGATGAGCGCCGCGTCCGCCGCGGTGATGCCGACGGCGTGGATGATGGCCGTCTGCGGCTCCAGGATGTCGTTCGCGTTGGCCGGGGGAGGCGCCGTGCTCGTGCACAGGAACTCGTTGTGGGCGTTCGTGTTGATGCCCTCCGAGATGTGCGGATCGTAGGCGTTCTCCTTCGCGACGGTGTTGGCCGTGTCGGGCGCAGCGCCGTAGTTGCAGCCGTTCGAGATGTCGTTGTCGGTCGTGCCGCCGGAGTCCGCGAGGGGGAATGTCTGGTAGAGGGCAGAGGGCATGTCGAGGCCCTCTTTCTTGGTGTCCTGATCCAGGTTGCGGAGCAGGCCAGTCGGCCCGTTGGACCCGTTCACCGACGTGGCGCCGCTCATCAGGAAACGCAGCTCCTGGAGCTGCTGCGCGGAGGCGGAGGCGCCGGACGCGTAGCTCACCTGGGTGTGGCCGTTCTGGCCTTTTCGCCAGTCGTGGCGGTGCTCGAAGCGCTCGGTGCCGTGCGTCTTCGGGGGGTTGTTGGCGAAGGTGATGTGATCGTGGGAGTTGATGAGGCCGGGGGAGATGACGCCGTTCGCGCACGTCGCGACGGTGGCCATGTCCGCGCCCGGGGTCGCCGAGCAGTCGCACGCGGTGCACGCGATGGTGCCGTCCGCGGCGATGAAGATCTGGCCCTTGTGCATGACCTGATCCGGCAAGAGCAGAGTCCCTTGGAGGATGAGGCCGGCGGTGCCGGTCTTGGTCACTTCGCAGGTCGCGTTCGGATCCGCGGGTGGGGTGAAGTCGGGGACATTGCAGTCCACGACCGGGTCGATGGACCACGTGCCGCCCGATCCGCCGGTGCCGCCGGTCATCCCGCCGGTTCCGCCCGTCGTGCCGCCGGTCCCGCCGGTGGAGCCGCCGGTGCCGCCGGTCGAGCCCGCCGTGCCGCCGGATGGCGTCGTCGTCGTGCCTCCGGTGCCCCCGCTGCTGGTCGTGCCGGCGCCCCCGCCGCCGGCCGAGGAGTTCGTGTCAGTGCCGCCGCAGCCAGTGGCCGCGTAAGCTGCGCAGAGAGTCAGCAATGAGGCAGTGAAAGCCGAGAATCGCATGGCCCGCACCATAACCGAACCGGGCATGCGCGCGGCGCACGAAGCAAGACAACGAGGAAGTTTCGCGTCCTGTTCATGAGAGTGTCACAGTGCGTCATTGGGCACCGCCCGGGCGGCAGTCGCAGAGAGCACCGCTGACTCCGTTGGGGCCTCGGGGTCCTCGGCGCCGGGGGCGCGGCTCGTGGGGCGGTGCGCCCCTTCCTCAGCGGATGCGTCGCGGCTTGTGATAAATGCCGAGGTCCAACATGCGAACGGCAGCCCCTGTCCTCCCCGGGTCCTCCCACACGCTGGAGTCGCCGATCGATCGCGCTCTCGGGCTGCTGCTCGCGGACGAGCACGAGGCGGCGCTCCGGTGGGCCGCGGCGATCGTGAAGGTGGACCCGCTCATGCCGACGGGCCTGCTCGTTTGCGGCCGTTTGCTAGGCGATCTGGGGCGCCAAGAGGTCGGGCGGGAGGCGTGCCTCGTGGCCGCGGGCCGCGCGATCGATCTCGAGAACCTGCCGCTCGCGGTGGCCGCCGCGCGCGAGATCGAGCGTCTCGGGGGCGATCCGCAGCCGCTGCTCGACGAGATCGCGGCCTCGTTTTGCAGGGGATCGGCGCGGCTCGGGGAGGGGATGCCGCCGCCTCCGCCGCTGCCTCCGGCCGAGTCGTTCCAGCCGCTCGCGGCCGTGCTCACCGGCGCGGCGCTGCTCAACAAGGCGACGGAGATCGTGCACGAGGCGAACCGCCTGCTCGCGGCCGAGACGGATCGCCCCGGGATCGCCTCGTTGCCGCTGTTCTCGGACGTGTCGCTGGAAGGACTGCGCGCGCTGCTCGCGACGATGACGTCCGTGTGGCTCACGGAGGACGCGCGCGTCATCGAGCAAGGCGCGGAGGGCAGCGAGGCGTATTTCGTCGCGCGCGGAGAGCTCGTCGCGGAGCGCGTGGTCGACGGCGCGAAGGTGGAGCTCGCGCGGCTCAAGAACGGCGCGGTGTTCGGCGAGATGGCGCTCCTCTCGCGGGCGCCGCGCGCGGCCAGCGTGGTGACGGCGCGCCCGTCGATCGTGGTGCGCACGGACAAGGAGGCGCTCGACGCCGTGGCCGAGGCGCAGCCCGAGGTCGGCGCCGCGCTCGCCGCGTACGGTCGCGATCGGATGGTGCAGAACCTCGCGCGGATGAGCGAGCTGTTCGCGCTCGTGAGCGAGGAGGGCCGCGCGGTGATCGTGTCGCGCGCCGTGCCGCGCACGTTCGAGAAGGGCGAGCGCCTCTTGTCGCGCGGCACGCCGTCGCCGGGCGTGTTCATCCTGGCGTCGGGCGAGGTCGGCGTGGTCGGCATCGACGGCGCCTCGGGCGAGCCGCTCGTGCAGGGGACGCGAGGCCCCGGCGACACGGTGGGTGAGGACGCCTTGGTGCTGCGCCGAGCGTGCGACGCCGACGTGGTGGCGCTGCACCCCGCGGTGACGTTGTTCCTGAGCGAAGAGGCCTTCCGCGACATCATCGAAGAGAGCCCCGCGGTGCTCCTCGGCCTCTACAAGCTGGCAGTCCGCCACGACGAAGAGTCGGACCGGATCCAGCGAGAAGAAGCGGCGATCGTGGACGACTCGATGATGGAAGAGTGACAGTTTGGAAGAGGGGGAGTTGGGGAGACTTCAGTGTTGGGGCGCGTCAGAGGGCGGCAGGCATCTGGGGCGTACCCGGCACACGTCTTGGTATCGTCTTCTGCCCCGAGAGCGCTTCCAAGAAGCATGAAACGGGGGCTCAGGTGCCCACCCCCGGCCTTCGCTTCGCGAAGTCCGCCCCTCCCAAATCGCTCTCTTCGTTCGCGATGGGAGGGGGACGTTCCATCACGTTTGGAGCGGCTGTAGAGGGGTGACCATGTGCCCCGAGAGGGGTGACCATGTGCCCCGAGAGGGATGACCATGTGCCCCGAGAGGGATGACCATGTGCCCCGAGAGGGATGACCATGTGCCCCGAGAGGGGTGACCATGTGCCCCGAGAGGGATGACCATGTGCCCCGAGAGGGATGACCATGTGCCCCGAGAGGGGTGACCATGTGCCCCGAGAGGGGTGACCATGTGCCCCGAGAGGGATGACCATGTGCCCCGAGAGGGGTGACGGAAGAGAGCTAGCGGAAGATGGCACGGAAGGATTCGGCGTATTTCTTCGAGCAATCGGCGTCGATCGGATCGCCTGCGCGGCCCGTCTTGCGGAGCGAGGTGCCGACGATCACGCCGTGAGCGGCGCGCAAGGAAGGCAGCGACTCGATCGTCGTGCCGCTCGCCACCAGCACCGGGACGTGCACCGACGCGAGCACGCGCGCCAGATCGGTCGTGGCGACGCCTTTTCCGGTGCCCGTTCCCGTCACGAGCACCGCGTCCGCGAGGGCGCGGCCCGCGACCTCCTCCGCTTCCTCTTCGATCGGGCGCGGCGCGAGCGGCGCGGAGTGCTTCACGTCGACGTCGCAGAGCAGGCGGATGTGGCCCGCGTCGAGCGCGCGGCGGAGGCGCAACGTGGCGTGCGCGCGGCCCTCGATCACGCCCTGGTCCGTCACGCGCGAGCCCGAGTGCACGTTCACGCGCACCATCGTCGCGCCGGTGCACGCCGCGATCGCGAGCGCCGTCTCCGCGTCGTTGCGGAGCACGTTGACGCCGAGCTGCAACGACGGAGCGCCCTCCCGCGCGGCGAGCGCGCACGCCGTCATCGCCGACACCGTCACCGCGTCCACGCGGCTGGGGAAGAACGGGGCGTCCCCGAAATTCTCCACCATCACGGCGTCGAACCGGGCCTCTTCGAGGGCCTTCGCCTCGGCCGCGACGCGGCGCGCGATCGACGCGAGATCGCCTTCGAAACGCGGGCTTCCCGGCAAGGGCGGCAGGTGGATGACGCCGATGAGGCGCGGGATCGGGGCGGAGCTGTTCGAGGAGGCCGACACGACCCCCGGCTAGCTCAGCTTTCGATCGGAGGCGAGAGGCGAATCGCAGCGCCGCGGAGGCGAGCGGCGAATCGTGGCGGCCCGGAGGCGAGAGGCGTTTCGGGGAGCGGGCCGATAAGGTAGGGTCCCCTCGCCATGTGGTGGAACGACTTCTGGGCGAACCCCGACGCTTACCTGCCGCCGCGCAGCACGCTGTGGCTGTGGGTGGGCGGTCCGGTGCTCGTCCTGATCACTTATTTTCTTACGATGCGTTCCAGCGCCGAGCGCCGCCGCCGTCTCCGCGAAGCCGAGATCTGGAGCAGCAGCGTCGGCCCCGAGCGCACGAGCGCGGACGAGGACAACAAGGGCGGCACGCCGTTCCGCCCGGATCCCGCGAAGACGAAGCCCACCAAGAAGCGAAAGAGCGGGCCGCTGCGCGTGACGTCGCTCCCCGGGACGCTGGAGCGCGGCGCGCTCCTTTCGGCGGGCGGCGAGCGGATCGTGACGTACCAGCTCGTGAAGGACCTCGCGTACCTCGTGCTCAGCGAGGCGAACGCGACGGCGAGCAGCAACGCGCAGACGGTCGTCGCGAAGCTCGAAGACGCGGGCCCGACGCTCTCGGTGCGGCCGCTGCCCCTCGTGGACGGCGTCGCGGTGCCGAACACGGGCGTGCAGTTCAAGAAGGACCCGGATCTGATGCGCCTCTTCCTCGTCGAGGGAGTGGAGGCGAAGGCGATCGGTCGCTGGCTGTCGAACCCGATCCGCCGCGCGCTGTGCGAGCTGCCGAAGGCGTGGCTCCGCGTGGAGGGCAAGACGCTGAGCGTGACGGTGTTCGGCGATCTGGAGGCCGATCAGCTCGACGCGCTGGTGCAGCTCGCGGACACGATCTTCGCCGAGCACGGCGCGGAGGGCGGCCCGTCGCTCTTCGGTGAAGACGCCGGCACCTCGGATGCGATCCCGGCGCCGGCCAACGCGAGCGACAAGCCGAAGAAGACGTCGAAGAAGCCGCCCGCGACGAACACCAGCGAGACGATGAACGAGACGCCCGTCTCGAAGCGCCGCGTTTAGAGCGGGGTTCGCTCGCTTCGGATACGGGCCGACCTCGAATTTTTCGGTGCTCAGCGTACGTGAGTACGCTTCCGCGCCGAAAACGCCGATCTCGACCCGTCTCCTGTGCGATCGATCCCCCGCTCTTCGCAGAGGGGGTGGCAGACACGAGCCGCTTTGGACGCCATCCAAATCCATGAGCCTTCCCCTCCCTTCGCGACCGAAGGGAGCGATTTGGGAGGGGCGGGCCGCGCGCAGCGAAGCGAGCACGGACCGGGGGTGGGCATCATTTCATGCTTGTTTTGTAGGCGTTTCTGATGCGGGCTTCGGGCTGCCTGGCAAGAGGCGGAGGCCCGCGGGGACCACGATCAGGGCGACGAGGAGGCCGACCGTGCTGCCGATCGCGCCGACGAGGCCGAGGTCGCGGAGGCCGTCGAAGTTGCAGAAGGCCAGCGCGCCGAAGCCGACCGCCGTCGTGAGCGCCGTCGCGGCGATCGGCGGGCCCTCGTCGCGCAGCGTGTCGGCGATCACCGTGGGGCCCGCTCCCTCGTGGCGCGCGCGGTGGAGGAGGAACATGCCCTCGTCGACCGTGATGCCGAGCAGCACCGGGATCACCAGCGCGCTGTACGCGTGCAGCGGGATGCCGAAGACGCGCAGCAAGAGGAGCACCGCCGCCACCTCCGCCGTCACCACGAGCGCCGCCAACATGACGTCGCGCGCGCGCCGCAACGAGGCCGCCAGCGCCAGCACCACGAGCGCGCCCGCCACGATCGCGATGCGCGGGATGTCGTGCGACAGCGAGCCGCGCAGGAGCGCCTCCAGCCGCGTGTAGCCGGTCAACATCGCCTTCGGATCCTGCGCGCGCATGGCCTCCGCGATGCGATCGACCGCGCCGGGCACGTCGCGCGGCCGCACGTAGAGGCCGACGAGGTGATCGCCCTCGTCCTCGCCGAGGTACCGCGTCGTCAAGATCGCCGACGGCTTGCCGCGGATCGCTTCGAGGCTCACGAGGTCGTGCGACGGGCTCTTCATCGAGGCGATCGCGCCCTCGAAGCGGTCCACCGCGAAGCCCGCCTCCGTGAGCGCGCGCGTCAGATCCTCGGCTTTTGCAGGGAGATTCAGCGCGTCGCGCGCCGCGAGGCGCTCCCTCTGCGTGCTCTCGGCCGGGGCCAGCGCGGAGAGGGAGTCGACGGACTCGACGTCGTCCCTCAGCGCCGCGAGGCGCTCCGCCATGCGATCGCCGCGGGCCCGCGCCGTCTCCAGATCCGGATCCGCGATCAGCACGACCCACTGGCCGCGCTTGCCGCCGAACGCATCGAACACCTGTTGCTGCACGCGGAGCGGCTCCAGCTTGGCCGGGCGGATCGCGACGATCGCCTCCGCGAGCGGCGGCGCGCCCGTCACCGCGAGGATCGCGAGCGGCGCCACCGCGACGGCCGCGCACAACAAGGCCCGCGCGCGGGTGTCCGTGAGCCACGCGAAGACGCCCGTCCACCGCGCGGCCTGCGGCGGGGGAGGAGGGCCCTTCTCCAGGAGGCGGCCGATCTCCGGCG
Organism: Polyangiaceae bacterium; assembly: GCA_046351455.1. Taxonomy (GTDB): domain Bacteria; phylum Myxococcota_A; class Polyangia; order Polyangiales; family Polyangiaceae; genus JADJRH01. Next base: position 200,965 of record JAXLYM010000012.1, on the reverse strand, counting down.
TCACGACCACGATCGCGATCGCCGTGAGCACCTCTCCGCACGCGCACAGGATGCCGAGCTGCCGCACCGCGCGGATGTCGCTCATCGCGAGCGCCGCGAACGCCGCGCCCGCCGTCACCGCCGCGAACAGCACCGCGCGCGCCGTCTTGTCGCGCGCGATCCGGGCCGAATCCTCGGGCGAATGGCCCTCGCGCCGCGCGTCGAGGAGCGCCGCATACACGTGCACGCCGGTGTCCACGCCGACGCCGACGACCACGGACATGAACGCGACCGCGATCGCCGAGAGCCCGCCGGGGAACGCGGCCGCGCACCCCGCGGTCCACACGGTGCCGAGGACGAGCGGCGGCATCACCGCGGCGAGCGCGCGGATCCGCTTGAAGAGAAGCGCGAACACCACCGACGCGAGCACCATCGAGAGCGTGCCGCTGATCGTGAGGTCGCGCGTCAGCATCACCTCGGTGGCCGCGGCGATCGCGTGCCCGCCGGTGAGGCCGAACTCCATCTGCGGGTGCTCTTTCCGCAGCGGCTCCAGCACCGACTGCACGTCGGCGACGAAGGCGCGCGCGTCCTCCCCGCGGAGCGCCTGCCCCTTCGGCTTGAGGAGCACGAGGCACATCTTGCCGTCGTCGGTGGTGAAGCCACCGTCCGGCTGGGTGCGCACGCCGGCGCCCACGTCCGCGCTCTCGAACACGATCTGGGCGAGGCGCAGCGGATCCTCCGCGAACACCTCCGCCATCGACGAGGAGCCCGGCGCGAGCAGCATCGCGCGCGTGTCCGCGAGGCGCTTGCGCATGCCTTCGGGCGTCAGCGCCTGCGCGAGCTTCTCGCGCGTGCGGGCGTCCGCGTGGCGCCACGCGAGCATCGGATCCAGCGTGTGCGACGTGTCCACGCGATCCGCGGCTTGCTCGACGGTGGGGCGCTTCTTCGCCTCCTCGGCGATCTTCGCGGCGACCTTCGCGTTCTCCTCCGGCGACTCGCCCTTGACCATGACGACGCCGAGATCGCCGCCGCCGAAGCCGCGCACGTACCGCTTCATCGAGGCCGCGTCGCCGCTGTCCGGCAGGAGCGCCGCCACGTTCGGATCCAGCCGCAGACGCAGCGTGATCGCGACGAACGACGCGAGGGTGAACGCGATCAACGCGACGTACGCGAGGGGTCGGAGGCGGCTGCGCATCGAGCGCGCGTCCATTACCATGTGCACCGTGCCGCTCTTCGTGTTCGCGTACGGTTCGCTCATCTTTCGGCCATCGAAGTATTTCGGCGAGCGCCGCTCGGCGGTGGTGCACGGCGTTCGCCGGGCCTTTCGCCAGGCCTCTCCCGATCACCGAGGCACCCCGTCGTTCCCCGGCCGCGTCGTGACCTTGCTCCGTGAAGAGGGCGCGCGCTGCGGCGGCGCCGTGTTCACCGTGGCGGACGCCGACGTGGAGGCGGCGCTGATCGAGCTCGACGATCGCGAGAGCGGCGGCTACGACCGCGCCGAGGTGCACGCGCACGTGAAAGGCGAGGCCGATCCGATCCGCGCCGTCACGTGGATCGCGGCGCCGCACAACGCCAATCACCTGCCGCACGCGCCGATCGAAGAGATCGCGAGCGTGGTGCGCCGCGCCCACGGAAAGAGCGGCCCCAACATCGAGTACGTGCGGAGGCTCGCCGCGGCGCTTCGGGAGATGGACGTGCACGATCCGGAGGTGATCGCGCTGGAGGCGGCGCTCGCCTCGGACCATTCCTCGCGGAGCGTCGGTTGACCCTGCCCGCGATCGAGGTCCGCAGCCTCACCAAGACGTACCGCGTGCACGAGCGGCCGCCGGGCCTCGGGGCCGCGCTGCGGTCCGTATTCAAGCGCACGTACAAGGACGTCGTCGCGGTGAAGGATCTCTCGTTCCGCGTGGAGCCGGGCGAGCGCGTCGGCTTCCTCGGGCCGAACGGCGCCGGCAAGACGACCACGCTGAAGATGCTCGCGGGCCTGCTCCACCCGACGAGCGGACAAGGCCTCGTGCTCGGCCGCGTCCCCGCCAAACGCGAGGCCGATCTGCTGGAGCGCATCACCCTCGTGATGGGCCAGAAACAGCAGCTTTTGTGGGATCTCCCGCCCTCCGAGACGTTCCTCTTGAACCGCGCGGTGTACGGCATCCCCGAGGACGAATTCGAGGCGACGCTCGCGGAGCTGACGCGTCTGCTCGATCTCGGGGACCTCGCGAAGAAGCCGACGCGCAACCTGTCGCTCGGCGAGCGGATGAAATGCGAGCTCGCGGCGGCGCTCCTGCACAAGCCGGAGGTGCTCTTCCTCGACGAGCCGACGATCGGCCTCGACGTGGCGATGCAGCTCTCCGTGCGCGAGTTCATCCGCGCCTACAACGAGGCCACGGGCGCGACGGTGATCCTGACGTCGCACTACATGGATGACGTCGTCGCGCTGTGCCCGCGCGTCGTCGTGATCGATCGCGGATCGCTCGTGTACGACGGCTCTCTGGACGCGCTCGTCCACGAGGTGCGCCCGGAGAAGCGCGTGGTGTTGCGCACGAGCGCGAGGCTGCCGCCGGAGATGCTCGCGAAGATGGGCACGGTCGTCGAGGACGGCGCGGCGCGCGTGGTGCTCTCGGTGCCGGCCGCGAACGTCCGCGACGCGGTGGCGCACGCCCTCGGGACCGGCGCCGTCGTCGATCTCACCGTGGAGGATCCGCCGCTCGAAGAGGTCCTCCGCGAGCTCTTCGCGACGTCGCGATCGCCCGAGAAAGAAGCCGATTCGTGAGCAGGGGCGCCTCCTTGTCGCGCGCGCTCGCGGCGTACCCGGCGATGCTGCGGGCCGGCCTCGCGGGCGCCCTCGCGTACCGCGCGGAGATGCTCGTGTGGATGCTCACCACGACGATGCCCCTCGTGAGCCTCGCGCTGTGGTCGGCCGTCGCGCGCGAGGGCCCGGTCGGACCCTTCTCGCAGCGGGATTTCGCGGTGTACTTCATCGCGGTCCTGCTCGTGCGGCAGCTCTCGTCGAGCTGGCTCGTGTGGGAGCTCAACGCCGAGATCAAGAACGGCGCGCTCGCGCAGAAGCTCCTCCGCCCGGTGCACCCGCTCTGGTACTACAGCGCGGAGAACCTCGGCGCGCTGCCGTTGCGGATCCTCCTCTGCGCGCCGCTCGTGATCCTCAGCGTCGTCGTCTTCGACGCGCTGCCCTTGCCGCGGACGCTCGCGGGGGCGCTGGCCTTCGCGCTGTCCTTGATCGGCGCGTGGCTCATCAACTTCTTCATGATGGCCCTCGTCGGCGCGCTCGCGTTCTTCGTGGAGTCGTCGGTCGCGATCTTCGAGGTGTACACGCTCGGCTTCATGGTGCTCTCCGGGTACCTGGTGCCGCTCGACCTGTTTTCGCCGAGGATCCGCGCGATCGCGGACGCGCTCCCGTTCCGGTACGTGATCGCCTTCCCGGTGCAGATCGCGACGGGCGCGCTCACGGGCACCGCTCTCTTGCAGCCTCTCGCGATCCAGTGGGCCTACGTGACGGGCGCGGCGCTCGCGGCGGTGCTCGTGTTCCGCGCGGGCGTGCGGCGCTTCGGGGCGTTCGGTGGGTGAGCCGGTGACGTCGCCTGCCGGCCGCGAGCGCTCGTCTCCGGGCGTCGCCCCGCGCTCCCCGAGGCCGCGCCCTTCGGTGATGTCCGCGTACGGCGCGCTGCTCGCGGCGCAGCTCCGGACCAGCGTCACGACGGCGGCCGCGTACCGTCTGCAGTTCATCCTCGACGGCGTGCTCGCGGTGCTCTGGATCGGCACCGGCGTCGTGCCCCTCTACGTCGCGTTCCACGGGCGCCCGGCCGTCGCGGGGTGGACGTTCGATCAATCGCTCGTGGTCCTCGGGATCTTCACGATCCTGAAGGCCATCCTCGACGGCGCGGTGAACCCGTCGCTCGTCGCGATCGTCGATCAGATCCGGACTGGCACCCTCGACTTCGTCCTGATGAAGCCGAAGGACGCGCAGTTTCTGGTGTGCACGTCGAAGTTCGAGCTGTGGCGCGGCATCGATCTCCTCGCGGGCGTCGCGATCCTCGTCGTGGCGCTCGCGCGGCTCGATCGGACGCCGGGGCCCGCGGAGATCGCCCTCGCGATCGGCCTTCTTTTCTCGGGGATCGTGCTGCTCTACTCGGTGTGGCTGCTCGTCGTGACGTCGGCGTTCTGGGTGGTGCGGCTCGACAACCTGGCCTTCATGTTCAACGCGCTGTTCGACTTCGCGAGGTGGCCGCGCGCGGTGATGGGCCGGGTGCTCGCGGTGGTGTTCACGCTGATCTTGCCGCTCGCCGTGATGACGTCGTTCCCGGCGCAGGCGCTGTTCGGTACGCTGACGCTCGCGGACGCGGCGCTCGCGGTGGGCCTCGCGGTCGTCTTCGGCGTGGGCTCGCGGCTCGCCTTCCGGAAGGCCCTCGCGCAGTACACGTCCGCCTCGAGCTGAGCCAGGAGCGCACCGTGACCACGACCAGAAAGGGACCGTCTCTCGGACTCCAGGCCTTGTTTCTGCTGGGCCCGGTGATCTTCCTCTTCCTCGGCGTGGGCTTCTTCGTGGGGAGCGTCACGGCGCCTCCGGGATCGACCACCGACGACGGCTATCCGCTCGGCACCTTCTTCACGATCATGGGCTCGACGTTCGGCGGCCTCGGCGTCCTGTGGCTCGCCGGCGCCATCTGGGGCATCGGCTGGAGCCGGAAGAAGAACGCCGAGGCCGAGGCGCGCCGCGACTACCTGCTGCGGTACGGCGCGCACGTCCAGGCCCGCGTTTTGTCGTGCGAGTCCGAAGGGTACATGGACTTTCAGAACAACGTGTATGCTGACCTCGTTCTGCTCTACGACGTCCCCGGCGTGGGCCGGAGACAGGTGCAGAAGCGCATCGCGATCCCGCAGGCGGCGCTGGATCAGGCCCGCGCGGGCGGTCCTCTGCCCATCCTCGTCGATCCGCGCGCGCCGGACGACTACATGCTCCCGTGACGAACGGGGCGCGACGCCTCCGCGTGTGCAAGAATCGGCTCCACGATGCAGACGCAAGCCGCGCACACACCGCTCCCCTGGAGCGACACGAACGACGCGCAGGCGCTCCGGACGGCCCTCGTGCGCAGGGTGGCCGATCACGCGCCGTGGCCCCTCGGTTCCACGTGGGATCCGCGCGTTCTCCGCGCCATCGCCGACGTGCCGCGTCACCTCTTCGTGCCAGGCGCGCCGCTCGTCGACGCGTACCGAGACGAGCCGTATCCCATCGGCCGTGAACAGACCATCTCACAGCCCACCGTGGTCGCGATCATGGCGCAGGCGCTCCTTCTCACGGGGGCCGAGCGCGTGCTCGAAATCGGGACCGGCTGCGGGTACCAGGCGGCCGTGATCGCGCGGCTCGCGGCGTCGGTGCACAGCGTGGAGCGCATCGCGTGGCTCGGCGACACGGCCCGCGTGCGGCTCGCGTCGATGGGCGTGCGCAACGTGCACGTGCGCATCGGTGACGGGTTCGCGGGGTGGCCGGAGCGCGCCCCGTTCGACCGCGCGATCCTCTCCGCCGCGCCCGCGGGCGTGCCGCAGGCCCTGATCGACCAGCTCGCCGAAGGGGGCGTGCTCGTGGCCCCGGTCGGCGCGCCGATGGAGCAGGTGCTCGTGCGCCTCCACAAGCGCGAAGGCCGCGTGGAGACGGAGGAGCTGGGCCCGGTCCGCTTCGTCCCGATGCTCCCCGGCGTCGCGTAAAACCGGCGGCGCGGCATGGACCGGGTGGCGTCCCGCCGCACGGCTTGGTAGTAGGCCCCACCTTTTTGGCGAGGCCCACAATGCTGAGCGAGAAACTGCGCGAGACGTTCACGTTCGACGATGTCCTCCTCGTGCCCGCGTACAGCGAGGTCCTGCCGAGCGAGGTCGACGTCCGGACCCGCCTCACGAACAAGATCACCCTTCAAATCCCGCTCCTTTCGGCGGCGATGGACTCCGTGACGGAGGGCCGCACCGCGATCGCGATGGCCCGCGCCGGCGGCATCGGCATCCTGCACAAGAACCTCCCGATCGCCGCGCAGGCCCGCGAGGTGGAGCGCGTGAAGCGCGCCGAGTCCGGCATGATCGCGTCCCCCGTCACCGTGCGCGCGCAGCAGTCCCTGCGCGAGGTCCTCTCGGTGATGCGCGAGCACGACATCAGCGGCGTGCCGGTCGTCGAGAACGAGCGCCCCGTCGGCATCCTCACCGCGCGCGACATCCGCTTCGAGAAGAACCTCGATCAGCCGGTGAGCGCCCTCATGACGAAGGACCTCGTGACGGTGCCGCCCGGCGTCTCCAACGAGCGCGCGAAGGAGCTCTTGCACCAGCACCGCATCGAGAAGCTCCTCGTCGTCGACGGCGGCAAGCTCGTCGGCCTCATCACGATCAAGGACCTCCTGCAGGCGGATCGCAACCCGGACGCGAACAAGGACGAGTCGCGCAGGCTCCGCGTCGGCGCCGCCATCGGCCCGAGCCCCGACGCGCTGGAGCGGGCGGACGCGCTGATCGCCGCGGGCGTCGACGTGCTCGTGGCGGACACGGCGCACGGCCACTCGCGCGGCGTGATCCAGCTCGTGCACGACGTGAAGAAGCGGCACGCGTCGGTGCAGATCGTGGCGGGCAACGTCGCGACGGCGGACGGCACGAAGGCGCTCATCGACGCGGGCGCGGACGCGGTGAAGGTCGGCATCGGCCCCGGCTCCATCTGCACGACGCGCGTGGTCGCGGGCGTGGGCGTGCCGCAGATCACGGCGATCGCCGACTGCGCGGAGGTGGGCGACGCCTACAACATCCCGATCATCGCGGACGGCGGCATCAAGTACTCAGGCGAGGTCACCAAGGCCATCGCCGCGGGCGCCTCCAGCGTGATGATCGGCTCTCTGTTCGCCGGCACCGACGAGGCGCCCGGAGATATGGTGTTGTTCCAGGGCCGGAGTTACAAGGTCTATCGGGGCATGGGCTCGCTCGGAGCGATGAAGAAGGGCTCCAAGGACCGATATGGTCAGGGCGGCGCGGCGGACGAGAAGCTCGTTCCGGAGGGAATCGAAGGCCGCGTGCCTTATCGCGGGTCCTTGACGTCGATCCTGTATCAGCTCGTCGGCGGCCTCCGCAGCGGAATGGGCTACACCGGCTCTCGGACCATCGCGGATCTCCGCAAGAACGCCCAGTTCGTGCGCATCACGTCGCAGGGCCTCCGCGAGAGCCACGTGCACGACGTGATCATCACCGAAGAGGCCCCGAACTACAGGACTTGAGGCCGCTCATCGCGACCGCTCGCCCGCGGCGGAGACGGCGAACGAGATCGGATAATTGACAGTCACCTTGCCAGTCTCGGGGGCCGGGAACGTCAAGGCCTTCATCTCGTTCAGCACGCAGCTCACCGCCTCTGGATCGGGCAGATCGGTCTTCGGCTCGATCGTCGTCGACTCGAGGCTCCCGTCGCGGGCGATGACGAGCTTCACCCACACGGTCCCCGTGAGCAGCGAGTCTCTCTCGAGCCCGGCGTCGTAACATGCGCGGAAGGCCCCGTTGTGCGCCTGGATGGTGCTCTGGATCGCCTGGGGAGGGAGGTTCTCGGACGCGGGCGTGGTTTTCTGACCGGCCGCGCCGCACGCCGTGATACCCGAAGTCACCGCGCAGAGCAGCGCGCCGACGAGCCCCGCTCGCATCCTGGGGAGGGTGTGCATCTCCGGACGTTACCCGCAGCGCCGAGGCGCGCGCAATGCGAAGAATGCCTGTCGCCGGCAAAGCTCGCCGTCCACCGCGCCGAAGAAGGCGCCTTTCTTGCGAAGATGTCGGCGCGCGACATCGAGTATGGTGCGACCATGAACGAGCTTCTCTTTCGGCTTTCACCGGGCGCGCTCGCGGCGGCCACCGCGACCTTCGTCGCCGCGGCTTCCCTCGGCGGGTGCGGCTCGCGCTCCGAGCTGCTCGAGCCCTCCGCGACGGGCGGCTCCGGCGGCACGACGACGACCACCACCACCACCACGACCACCACGACCACGACCACGACGACCACGGTGATCCCGAACACCCCATGCCCGATCCTGCAGATCGCGCAGCCGTGGGCCTACCTCGACGGCGGCACGCAGAAGCACCAGCGGGACGGCAAGCTCGCCTATTCGTCGGCGGACAAACACAAGGTCACGCTCGCGTCGGGCTGGCAGGTGCCGGACAATCAGAACGCGCCCATCGAGCTGCGCCACACGAGCTTCAATCCATGGGGCCAGTTCCCGGCCGGCGCGGGCCTCAAGGACAGCTACCTCGCGGATCTCGACGGCGGCCGCTCGTTCGCGATCGCCGCGGACACGGGCGAGCATTTCGCGCTGCTGTTCAATGGATTCGATGGTGGGGTGTATTACGCGCCGGGGTGGGACCCGCTGAGCGGCCAGTTCCCGACGAAGAGCTATCTCCCCATCGTCACGGGGCCGGTGTTCCTCACGCACATGCCGGTCGCGAATGGCCACCTCTTCGGCGCGGTCGACGACACGCCCGACGTCCCCCAGCTCTACCTCGGCTTCTTGGGCCCCAGCTCGACGAGCACCGTCCCCATCGCGTGCGCCAGCAACGCCGGCCAGCTCGTCGCGGACGCCTTCGTAAATGGGCAGGGCGCGGCCCTCGTCGCGTTCGCGAACGCCGGCCCCGACTTCCAGGACGGGGGCTGCACCGGCGCGGATCCCGGCGCGCCGCACCTCATCGAGACTGGCCAGGTGAGCGTCGACCCGAGCAGCTCGACGCCGATCCTGCCTTCGTGGACGCACATCGGCGTCAATGGCAACGTGGCCGACGTCCGACTGGCCCCGCGGACCGACGGCGCGTGGCTCGTGTGGAGCGAGGACAAGCTGATTCACTACCAGTTTCTGGAGCCCTTCGGCTTCCCGAACAGCTTCTCCGGCGACATCGCCACGGCGTTCGTGCCGGGCTCTCTGGCGGTCGCGAGCTTCGACGGCTTCTTGATGATCGCGTGGAACGAGCTCTCGAGCACCGGGGCGTCGCCGCGCGTGCAGGTGATCACGCCGGACGGCCAGCTCGCCGGCGCGATCGACGTCCCCACGAACGGCGCGACGACGGGCCGCCTCACGCTCCTCGCGTCCCCGCAGGAGCACCAGGCGCTGCTCGGCTGGACGGACGAGGTCATCGACAACCCGGATCCGAACCTGGGCGCGCAAATCCACATGACGCGCGTGGATTGCGTCGAAGCGCCTTGATCGCGTCGCGCAGAGATCTCCGGCCAAGCCACTCTTGTTCAGATTTCTGCGCGTATTCAAATCGCCGAATTTGCCCGTTTACCCATTCTGCCGCGGGATTCGGTGATGGCGCCGACTGGCATGCTGACTGCACCGCTATTTCCGGGCGAGCGTCGGTGAGAGCGGCGCGTCGCTGCCAGGAGCAGACGCCGGGCCTCCACCGATGAGCGACGATCGCTCGTCGGGGCTCCACCGGAGGAGATGCCCGCGCTGTGCTCCTTCGCGCTAGCGGGCCTTCACGCGGAAGGAGAACGCCATGAAACTCATGCTCGCCGCCTCCTTGGTTCCCATTCTATTCGCGTTCATGGCCGGCTGCGCGCCCACCTCCGACGACTCGGACGAGGACGTGGACTCCGCGGCGGAGGCCCTTCAGGTGTCGTTCTTCGCCACGCTGCAGAGCCGCGTCGGGTCGAACCTGTGCATGGCTGTCGCGAACCCCTCCGCGATGGCCGGCGCGGAGCTGGCGACCTGCGCGACGGTGCCCGCGCAGAAGTGGCGCTTCATGGATGACGGCACCATCCGCAGCAACCTGGACGGGGATCTCTGCCTCACGGCGGCGAACACGCTGCCTGGGGCGGTCACCTTCGCGCCCTGCATGAACATCGTGCGTCAGCGCTGGAGCGTCTCGACGGACGCCTCCGTGCGCAACGCGATGAGCACCTACGCCTGCCTGGAGGCCACCGGGGCCGTCCCGGGCGCCGACGTGCGCGTGGCGAAGTGCGATCACTCGACGCACCAGGAGTGGGTGAAGCGCGACATCCGCGAGACCGTGCTGGAGAGCCTGGATCCGCGCGTGTTGCCGCACATCGACCCGAACCCGGTGCTCGAGCCCGGAGTCGCTCACTGAGCTGACTCCGCCCTCCTGTCGCGGATTCGATTCGTACCCAGCACACGCAAGCTGGGGGGGAGTGATACGAGGGGGCGGAGCTTGCGGAGCCCCCTTGTAAAATCACGAAAGCGCATTCTGCCTCTGCTCGTCGCGACGTGAACCAGCTCTGGTTTCGGCCGCTGATGCTTTTTTGCTGATGGCCGCTCCCCTCAACACCGCAACGAGTGCGACCCGAAGGCCGCGCGCGGCCTCTCTGCGTGACGCGCCGATTTGCCTTGTTTCGTAGCAGTTTTGTGCGCGCGTGCCTCCGGGCTCGGGGCCGGGAGCCGGGGTGTGCGCGCGGCACGCTTGGTGCTGCTGGGGGCTCGTGACGGAGACGGAGGTACGGGTGCTGTCCACGCACGAGGAGAGGCGCATGATTCCCCCTTTCGATCCGACCGCGGCTCCCACACAGCCACGCATCGTGATCCCCACCTCGCTGCCGCGGCTCGCGGTGGTGGTCGCGACGGAGGCGGGCGCGGCGGTGCACCGCGAGGTCGACTTCGGCGGAGAGGTCCTCCGCATCGGCGCGCACCCGAGCAACGAGCTGGTGCTCCGCGATCCGACCGTGTCGCGCTTCCACTGCCGCATCGAGCGCGGGCCCGCAGGGTGGCGCGTGGTCGACGAGCAGTCCCTGAACGGCACGCACGTCGACGGCGTGCGCGTGCGCGACGCGGATCTCCCGATGCCCGAGTGCAGCGTTCGAGTCGGCGAGTCGAAGATTCTGTTGTCCGACGCGGGCGCCCCGGCCTCCGCGGCGCTCACGAGCGGCATCGCTTTCGGGGCGATCTACGGGGCGGCCCCCTCGATGCGCGGGCTCTATTCGATGCTCCAGAAGGTGGCTCCGCGCGACGTCACGGTGCTCATCGAGGGCGAGAGCGGCACCGGCAAGGAGCTCGTCGCGTCGGAGCTGGTGCGCCGCGGTCCGCGGGCGAAGAAGCCGTTCGTGGTGGTGGACTGCGGCTCGATCCCGCCGGCCCTCCTGGAGAGCGCGCTCTTCGGCCACGCGCGCGGTGCCTTCACCGGGGCCACGCGCGCGCGCATCGGCGCGTTCGAGGCGGCGAGCGGCGGCACGTTGTTCCTCGACGAGATCGGGGAGCTGCCGCTGGAGATGCAGCCGAAGCTGCTGCGCGCGATCGACGCGGGCGAGATCCGCCGCCTCGGCGAGACGTCGGTGCGCACGCTGGACGTCCGCGTGATCGCCGCGACGAACCGAAGGTTGGAGCGCGAGGTGAACCACGGCCGCTTCCGGGAGGACTTGTTCTTCCGCCTCTCGGTGGTGACGGTGCGCGTGCCGCCGCTCCGCCAGCGGGCGAGTGACATCCCGCTTTTGGTGGACGCCTTTCTGGCGGAGCTCGGCGCGATGGACAAGCGCCACCTCTTCACGCGCGAGCTCCTGGAGACGCTGTCGCGCCACGATTGGCCGGGCAACGTGCGCGAGCTGAAGAACTTCGTGGAGCGCCGCGTGGTCTTGGAGGACACGGCCGTCGTCCCGGGCGAGGACCCGGAGGTGCGCCGCAAACCGGGCCCGATCGTGCGTTTCCGCGAGGCGAAGGAGGAGGCGATTCGAGCCTTCGAGCGCGAGTACCTGGCCGAGCTGCTGGCCTCCTCGCAGGGCAACGTGAGCCTGGCCGCGCGCACCGCCGCGATGGACCGCATGCACTTGCACCGCCTGCTCCAGCAGCACGGCCTCCGCAAAGACGGCTCGCTCGCAGACTGACCGGCGGGATCGCCGAAAAACCGGCGGGCCGAACCGGCGGGATCGCCGAAAAATCGGCGGGCCGAACTGGCGGGACAACGCTTGTCTACGCTGGGAGTCGAGGTGCCCCCCACGCGCCGCGCTCCGCGCGCCGCCGCTCCCCCCAAGCCCGTGCTCGGCCTATCGGCCTGCGCGCGGTCGGGGGGAGCCACCGCATCAGAGCAGGTGGCGGGCTTTGATTTCGAGGTAGCGGTTCATGAGCTGCGGCGTCAGCTCGCCGGTCGGGACGTCGAGGACGAGGGCGCCCTGCTTCTTCAGCTCGCGGATGATGCGGTCTCGGAAGCTCGTCAGCTCCGCGGCCGCCGCGCTCACGTAGACGTCGCCGTCGTCGGCGAGCGGGTGCGCCTGCGGGTCCAGGAGCGCGTCCACGTCGGAGTCGCGGAACATCACGAAAAGCGGCAAATGGCGCGGTAACAGGCCTCTCGCGAGCTTCACCACCGCGCGGCCCGCGACGTCGTCGAGCACCTGGGTGAACAGCACCACCAGCGTGCGCTTGCGGACGAGCACGCCGAGCTTCTGGAAGGCCGCCTCGTAGTTCGTCTCGATCAGCTCCGGGTGCATGTTGTACCCGGCCTGGATGAGCTTGCGGGCGGCGCGCGATCCGCCCTCCGGCGGGGCGTAGGTGCGCACGTCGTCCGCGAACGTGAGCAGGCCCACGTTGTCGCCGCCCTTCGCCGCCACGTGCGCGAGCATCAAGGTCGCGTTGAGCGCGTGATCGAACAGGCTCATGCCGCCGGCCTCCGCGGTCATCAGGCGGCCCGCGTCGATCAGGAACATGAGGTTCTGGTTGCTCTCGAGCTGGTACTCGCGGCTGATGAGCTTCTGCCGGCGCGCCGTGGCCTTCCAGTCGATCGAGCGGTACTCGTCGCCGCGGCGGTACTCGCGGAGGCGCTCGAACTCGCTCTCGCCGCCCTTGCGCTTCGACGAGCGGAACATCGACTGCTCGCGGTCCTCGCGCGCGAGCAGCTCGTATTTGCGGACCGACTGCACGTCCGGGTACACGCGCACGTCCGTCTGCGCCTTCACGCGGATCTGCCGGATCCAGAGCCCGAGCGGCGAGCGGTAACGGAGGTGGTGATCGCCCATCTGGAACGCGCCGCGGCGCGAGGGCGTGACGTGGTACTTCACGGCCTTCTGCGCGCGGGCCGGCATCTCCACCGTGAGCGGCAGCGCGTCGCTCTCCGCCGTGTCGAAGAGGTCGTCCTGGATCTCGACGGTGAGGTCACGCCACGTGCGCGACCGCACCTCCAGCGTCACGGGGTTCTGCCGGCCGATCGAGAGCACCTGGTTCACGCGGCGCGTGATCGCGATCTCCGGCCGCCACGCGAGCAGCGCGTCCACGAGCGCGGCGAGGACGATGCCCGCGTCGGTCGCGATCATCGGCCAGAGCAGCGTCTTGTCGAGCAAGAGGCCCAGCGACAAGACGAGCGGCGCCAGGGCCAGGAGCACGAACGCGCGCGACGGGAGCAGGGGCACGGGCGAGACCTTCCGTTTCTCTCACGCCGCGGTGTGCGGCACCTTCGTCTCGCGGAGGATCTCCTCGACGCAGTCGTCCGTGCGGAGGCCTTCGATCTCCGCGTCGGGGTGGAGCAGGATGCGGTGGCGCAGCACCGGCCCCGCGAACGTCTTCACGTCGTCCGGGATCACGAACTCGCGCCCCTCCGCCGCCGCGTGCGCCCGCGACGCCGCGAGCAGGCCGATGGACCCGCGCGGCGAGGCCCCGAGGTACACCGAGCGGTGCGCGCGGCTCTTCGCGACGATGTCGGTGATGTACGAGAGGATGCCGTCGTCCACGCGCACGCTCCCGATCGTCTGCCGCATCGACACCATCTCCTCGACGGACACGACGCGCGCGAGCATCGCCTGATCGAGCTTCGCCGCGGAGAAGCCCATCGCGTGGCTCGTGAGGATGCGCTTCTCGACGGCGGGGGAGGGGTGCCGCACGAAGAGCTTCATCAGGAAGCGATCGAGCTGCGCCTCGGGGAGCGGGTACGTGCCCTGCGACTCGATCGGGTTCTGCGTCGCGATGACGAAGAACGGATCCGGCAGCGGGCGCGTGACGCCGTCGGCGGTGACCGCGAAATCGGCCATCGCTTCGAGCAGCGCGGACTGCGTCTTCGCGGGGGCGCGGTTGATCTCGTCCGCGAGCAGGAGCTGCGTGAACACCGGCCCCGGGTGGAAGACGAAGCGCTCCTCTTTCTGGTTGAAGACGTTGCCGCCGGTGACGTCCGTCGGCATCAGATCGGGCGTGAACTGGATGCGCTTGTACTGCGCGCCGAGCACGTGGGAGAGCGCGCGGACGAGCAGCGTCTTGCCGAGGCCGGGCACGCCTTCGATGAGAACGTGACCGCCCGCGAAGACCGCGATGAGGACCTGCCGCAGGATGTCGTCCTGCCCGAGGAGCACCTTGCTCGCCTCCTGCTCGATGGCCTGGAAGCGGCTCGAAAATTCGCTGACGTGCATCATGTCGTGGGCTTCTTCGCTCGTGGGGTCTTGGAACGGTCCTTGTTCACGCGCAGGAAATCGAAGAGCGCGCGGATGAGCCACAGGTTCTGCTGCTCGTTCGCGCCGCGCGCGGGCGGGCTGTAATTCGGGTGGTAGTTGGAGCGGAAGGACGACGGCGGGCCCGAGCTCTCGCGGGCGCTCTGCGCCTCCACGAGCACGCGCATCACCTCGCCCTCGTTGCGGCCGGTGCGCTGCGCGATGGCCTCGGCGAGCGGGGAGAGGCCGCTCTTCTGGCCGCGGGAGTACCGCTCGCGGAGCCGCTCGATCGCCCACGCGGAGAAGTTGCCGAGCGCGTGCTCGGAGGCCTTCGCCCGCTGGTAGATGTGCCCGAGCGCCTCCACGTGGTCCGCGAACGCGCGCCGCGAGCGCTGCGCCGGATCGCGCGGCCGGCCGAAATGCGCGCCTTTCCACACGAGGAAGAGGAGCGCCAGCGCGAGGAGCTGACCGATCATCGGCAAGAGGTTCGCCTTGCGGATCGAGTCGATCGGGCTGTCCGCGCCGAGGTCCGTCCAGACGTCGCAGACCTCGATCTCGTCCTGCCCGAGGCTGTCCATGAACTCGGACACGAACATCGCGTTGTCCTTCACCGTGTAGGCGATGTTCGCGAACAGCGCGCGCTCGGCGAACACGAAGGCCCGGCCCTTGCCGATGCCCATGCTCACCGCGTACGGCGCGTCGCCGCGCTTGAGCACCCACGCGGAGGGCGAGACGGACGTGCGCAGCTTGGTGCCGGACGGCGCCGCGATGTCGCCCCAGTACGAGCTGGACGCGTACTGGCCGGCGCGCGTGAGGGTGGTGTCGGCGCTGCTGTCGTCGGTCGGCTCGGAGGCGAGCTCCGGCGGGAGGTGGCGCATGCCCGCGACCACGAGCGTGCCGCCTTCGTTCGTCCAGTCGAGCGCGCGCTTCCAGGCGCCGCGGGTCATCGCGGTGCCGCGCAGGATGAGGAGCACCTTGTCCGTGTCCTCGTCCTCGACGTGGCCCACGGCCTCGGTGCGCATGCTCACGTGGCGGCCCTTCTCCTCCATCATCTGCTCGAGGAGCGCGGTGCCGTACGGGCCGGGATCGCCCTTCGGCGGGAGCCTGGCCGCGTCGCAGGAGAGCGCGCTGCCGGCCGCGAACAGCACGAGCCCGATCGCGAGGGCGCGCGTCGCGATCGGCACGACGCGCTCGAACACGGACTGGAAGATCTGCGCGCTCGGGGCGGTGGCGCCGAACTGCACGCGCTCCACGTCGCGCACGATGCCGCGCACGTCCGACCGCAGCTCCGGCCGCTCGTGGAGGGAGCGCACGTAGTCGCCGTTCGTGCGGGACGGGTGGATCTCGATGAGGCCCGCGCCGTCGAGCCGCCGCAGCAGCGCCGCGTACGCGTCCTCGACGGCCTTTTCGTACTCGCCGCGTTGCGCCGCGGCCTGCGCGCGCTTGAGGAGCCGCTCGACGTCGGTCTCCACGGGCCCGCGCCTCTCGGGGACGATCGCCTTCGCCTCGCCTTCGCCCGGCGCGATCTCCTCTTCCTCGGGGCCGTCCTTCTTCTTGCGCCACGAGATGTGCTTGTAGATGGCGCGTCCGAGCAGCGCGGCGCCGATGCCGATCAGCGTGAAAAGAAGCACCTGCGCGACGCGGCTCATGCCCTCGACCGGCTGCTCCGGCGGGGGAGGCGGCGGCGGGGGAGGCTCCGGGGGCTTCTCTTCCGGCTTCTTTTCGTCGGGTTTCTTCTCGTCGGGTTTCTTCTCGTCCGCTTTCTTCTGGTCGGACTTGGGCTGATCGGAGCCCGGCGGCGTGTCCTTGGGGCTACTGCCCATGCTGCCGCTGTTCGAGGGCGCGCCGTTCGCGTTGGGGCCGTTGTTCGCGTTGGGGCCGTTCGCGTTGGGGCCGTCTTTGGAGCCCGGGCCGACGTTGCCGTTCTGCGCGCCGTTGCCCGATCCGCTGCCGGAGCCGTTGATGCTCCCGCTCACGGAGCCGGATCCGGAGCCGTTTCCGTTCGCGTTGCCGCCGTTGCCGTTGCCGTTCGGTCCGCCGTTGCCGCTGCCCGATCCGCTGCCGGAGCCGTTGATGCCCCCGCTGATCGAGCCCGATCCGGATCCGCTGCCGTTTCCGGATCCGCTGCCCGATCCGGATCCGCTGCCGTTTCCGGATCCGCTGCCGCTGCCCGATCCGGATCCGCTTCCGTTGCCGGAGACGCTGAATGGGATCCCGTTGCCGCTCCCGGAGCCACTTCCGGATCCACTGCCGTTGCCGTTCCCGTTGCCCGCGCCGTTGCCGTTTCCGTTTCCCGCGCCGTTTCCGTTGCCGGGATCGTCGCCGTTGCCGGAGGGGCCGTCGCCCTCTTTGCGCACGGTCCACTTGCCGCCGCGCACGCCCGGATTGTCGTCGCCGTTGTTGTCGCCGCCGCTGTTCGGATCGACGCCGCCGGGCTGGTCGCCGTTGCCGCTGCCCGAGCCGTTTCCGTTGCCGCCTCGGCCGCGGCCGGTGCGCTCGTCCTTGATGTTCCAGTTGACGTCGGCGCCCTGGCTCGGCGCGCGTCCCTCGGCGTTGCCGTCCCCGCTATCCGGCTTGCCCTTCTTCTTCTTCGGCGGGCCGCTCGCGGTGGCGCCGCCCGGGGTGCCGCCGGCGGAGTCGCCGTCGCCGTCGCCCGATCCGGATCCGCCGCCTTCGCACTGCGGATCGCCCGCCTCGCACGGCTCCGGATCCGACAGCGTCAGCTCGATGTCGATCGCGCTCGGAGGCTTCTTGCACGCGGCCGGCAGCGTCGGACAGAGCTCGTTCGTCTCGCCGATGACCGGGCACCAGCGCTCGTCCTTGCCCGTGAGCGGGTAGTCGGCGCTGTGACAGAATTCGTAGCGCTCGTGCTCCAGGAACGAGGCGCTCGGGTTGTGCGACGCGAGGTAATTGCCCGCGGCGAGGAAGAGCGTGGCGGTCGAGAACATCAGGCCGCGAGCCTCCGATCGTTCGAGTCCTTCGATGCGATGCCGAGGAAGCGCACCTGGATGTCCCACCCGTCCGCCCGGGTGCGCGTGTCGATGTAGCTGAGGAAGCGCGCCGTCGCGACGACGGGCACCGTCAAGAGAAAGCCTACCACCGCGAACGGCGAGCCGTGATCCTCCCACAGCGAGCCGAACGGCTTGCCCGCCTGGAAGACGTCGTCGAGCACGCTCTGCCCCACGACCTCGCCGATGAGGAGCCCCGCGGTCTGCGCGATCAGCATCATCAGCAAGAGCGCGAACGCCTCACCGCCGCGGCCGCGCACGAACCGCGACGCGCGCGTGCACGCCTGCGCCGGCCCCGCGCCTTCGAGCAGCGACGCCTCGTGCACGAAGAGCAGCGCCACCCACGCGAACGGCAGCGAGATGATGGGAAGCGTCGCGATCGCAAGCAGAAACCGGCTCGCGATGAGCGCGCCGATGTACGAGAAGAGGCGCCGGCCGAACGCGCCCAGTACCTCTCGCACCCGCAGATCCTCGGCGAAGATGAGCCGGCCGGCCGCCACGGTGAACACGCCCTGCGCGAGGCTCGCGGCCGCGAACACGACGAGCCAGATGTAGAACCACTCCCACCGCGCGAACTTTCGGAGCGCCGCAGCGCCCAGAAAAATAGGCAGAAGCGTGATCGCCGCGAGCTTCCCGTACACGGGCAGCGCCAGCGAGAACGTGAGCCGCATCGCGAGATCGCAGATCTCGGAGACGGTGCGGGGCCGGAGGACGATCGCTGCGCGGTCGAGCTTCACGCCGGAAGATCCTCCCGCCGTCCCGCGAACGAGAGGAACGACGCCACGCCCAGCGTCAGCACGCCGGACACCACCCACTTCACCACCGGCGGCATCCCCGAAGGCGACCAGAACCCTTCGATCCCCGCGGCGATCATGAGCATGATCGCGGCCCCGATCACCATCGCCGCGATCTCCCGAGCGCTCCCGCGCAGCGATCCGAGGCGCGTGCGCCCCTTCGTCGCGACGAGCGCGTAGCCCATGCGGAGGCCGGCCGCGCCCGCGATGAGGATCGCCGTCAGCTCGAACGGCGCGTGCCCGCACATGAACGTGAGGATGTTGCCGCCGTAGCCCGCGTTCCACACCCACCCGGTGACGGTGCCGATCTGCAGGCCGTTGAAGATGAGGAAGAACATGCTCCCGAGGCCCGCGAGGATCCCCGTGGAGAAGCAGCGGAACGCGATCCCCACGTTGTGCTGCACGTAAAACCCGGCCATCCCCGCGTCGACGCCGGCCGCGCGCCCCTCGTCGAAGCCCTTCGAGTACATCTTCGCCATCATCTCGAGCTCGTGCGCCGGGAGCACGTGCCGCGCGAACGTCGGCGACGTCATCGCGCCCACCTGCCCGATGATCCACGGCACCACGAAGAGCAGCGTCGACAGGAGAAAGAAGCGCCAGTTCTTGCGGAGCGACGCGGGGAATTCGCGCAGGATGAGCTTCGGGATCCCGAACGCGCGCACCGGCCTCGCGCCGTAGAGAGCGCTGTGCGCGCGCCCCGCGATGCCGTTCAAGTAGCCCGCGAGATCCGGCGTGTAACGGGCGCTCTGGCACCGCACGAGATCCGTGCAGAGCGCCCGGTACAAGGACGCGATGCGCGAGATCGTCGCGCCGTCGTGCGAGTAGAGCTGCTTATCTTGGCCGAGCATCATGTCGAGCTCGCGCCACTCGTGCTGGCGCTGCGCGACGAACACGTCCTGCGGGATCACGAGGCCGTCCTTTCGCGCGAACGGTAGTACAAGACTTCGAGGAAGCGCTTCGCGTCGCCGCGGAACCGCACGCCGAGCCGCCGCGCGAACACGGGCGCCACGATCTCCGCGAGCTCCTCGGTGCGGGCCGGGTGGAGCCGGGGCGCGCGCCGCAAGAACAGCTCCAGCGCCTCGATCTCGTCGCCGGACAGCGGGATCCGCTGCGGCAGCGAGCCGAGCTCACGCGCCGTCGGCGGCGGGTTGATGTAGAGCGGATCCGCGATCGCCTGGCGCTCCTCGACGACGACCATCGTGCCGGCCACGAAGTCGCCGAGGCGCCGAAACCGCTTGTCGCGCCCCATCACGATGAGGCCGAGCGCGTACCCCATCGGGAGCCAGTCGCCGCCGCGCACGAGGTTGCGGAGCACGCTGTCGACCCAGTGCAGCGGCCGCCCGCTGTCGGTGATCACGCGGAGCCGCATCGCGCGCTTGCCCGGCGAACGCCCGCTCCAGATCGTCTCCCAGAAGACGTAGTAGCCCCACTCCACGAAGAAGTAGACGACCATCAGCACGCCGCCCGAGAGCGCGCGCAGCTCGCTGCCGGCCGCGATCCCGCCGATGCCCGCGAGCAGCCCGAGGAACAGCATCAGCATCCCGCGGATCGCGAGATCGATGAGCCACGCGAGCCCGCGCCGCGCCGGCCCCGCGAGCTGATGGTGGAACCGCACGTGCTCGGGCGTCTCGACCTCCGCGGAGGTGTCGAGCGGCTCGTGGACTGGCTGACCGACCTTCATTGCCCTCCGGAAACGCGCTCTCTGGCGGAGCCTGCGGAGCTTGCCGCGTACGGTTCGCCAGCCATTCTCGGCGCATGGTGGACGTTGGGGGAGAGGACGTCAACGCAGCGGGATTGTTCCGCGGCTTTTCGACGGGACGTTCGCGGCGTCGGCGCTCAGCGGCGCGGCGACGGGGGCACGCCGAATTTGTTCTTCGCGGGCGTCGTCGTGGGGGTCGAGGGCGGTGTCTCCGGCTCCTCCCTCCCGGTCGTGCCCATCACGATGCGGAGGTTCGGATCGGGCGGCGTCGCGAACGTGGTGGGGGGCGGCGTCGGGAACTGGGGGGTGGACGGAGCGGGCTCCACGGACGGCGCCGCGGTCCCCATCGTGACGGCGGTCGGCATCACCATCTCGCCCATCACCGTCGCCTCTTCGAATTTCCAGAACGCGACAGCCCCCGCGGCCGCCGCGAGCCCGGTCCCGATCGTCGCGAGGAACAGCCGCTTCACCCGCTTCTTGCGCACGCCGACGGGGCAATCCGCGGTCAGCACGGTGCCGTCCGTGCGCTTGTACATCCGGATGCACACCGGCCCCGCGACGCTCTGCAGGAACGCTTCGGCTTCGGCGCGCGGCATTTCGGAGATGTTGTGCACGTTCGTCTGGCACTTGCCGCAGAAGCGGGTGCGGTCGTCGCCGACCATCGCGTCCCACGACTCGTGGCAGGGGCTCGCGATCTTCAGCGAATCGAGCAGGGGAGCCTTCCTCCCGGACGCGCGCGCGTCGATCTCCTCGAGCACCTCGGCGTGCTCTTTCTCCACGCGCTCCAGCCGTTGCTTCACGGCGTCGAGCTCGGTGGCCTTGGATCGAAGGTCTTTCAGCTCCTCGTCCAGGGAGGAGAGGCGCGTGCGGAGGGCGTCGGCGTCATTCCGGAAGGGCGTCGTCATGGTTCTCCCAAGTACGAAGGAGCCCCCCGAAACTTAGACCCCCGCCTTCAGAATAACTCTTTTTTTGGGGGGGAGCGCACGCCGCCCGTTCGGCCCCGCTGTTGGCTCGTCGTTCGCCCGCGTCCGGCCGAGCCGTCTCAGAGCGAGATCCAGGTCGGCGACCCGTTGCGCGTGAGGATCGCGACCGCGCGCCCGAGGATCGCCTCGCGCTTCACGAGGCCGAAATACCGCCCGTCGCGGCTGTTCCCTCGGTTGTCGCCGAGCACGAGGTACTGCCCCTCCGGGACCTTCACCGGCCCGAAATCGGGGCCGCCGCCGTCGTCGAGCCGCAGCCCGTGCCCGTGCCCGAGCGCCTCGGTGACCGCGCCGTCCTTCGACTCCGTGGGCACCGGCTTCCCGTCGAGCAGGAGCTGCCCGTCGCGCACCGCCACCGTGTCGCCCGGACCTGCGACGACGCGCTTGAGCAGCACGATGCCGGACTCCGGCGACTCCAGCACCACGACGTCGCCGCGCGAGGGCCCGGCGAGCTCCGCCAGCGTCACGTGCGAGAACGGCACGCGCACGCCGTACGCGGCCTTGTTCACGAGGATGTGATCGTTCACGACCACGGTGGGGAGCATCGACTCCGAGGGCACGTGGTAGTGGTCCGCGAGGGAGGACCGCCCCACGAGCACGACCGCCGCGGCGATCCCGATCGATGCGAGGTCCTTGATCCAGGGGCGGCGCGCGCTGCTTCTCGGTCGTTCGGCCATCTCAACCGCGCAACAAGCCACATCCGCGAGTATTCCGCCCGTCGCAGGAAGAAGGTAGCGCCCGCGGGGGCGGGGCTGAAGAAGGCGGCGCGCGGGGCCGAGGCTACGGATCGGTCCGGCGCGGCGATCGGAGCCACGCCGCGAGATCCTCCGACGTGAGGCCCTTCTTTTTCCCGGTGATCGGCTCCAGCGTCGTCTTCGCGATCGTCTTGCCGTCCGCGTCGAGCACCACGAGCGCCGCGATCAGCTTGATCCCGTGCTCGCGGAGGAGCGCCTTGTTCCGGTCGAACCGGCCCACGTTCACCGGCACGACCACGTACAGCTCGCGCAGGGCCGAGGCGGCGGGCTCCTCCGCGGCGAGGCGCGCCACCTCGCGGCAGTCCTGGCACCACGGCGCCACGAACTCGAGCAGCACGCGCTTGCCTTCGTTTCGAGCCTTTTCCTTCGCGGCGGCGAGGTCCGCGCTCACCTCCGCGTCGCTGCGATCGCGGAAGGCGTCCTCGACCGAGGCCGCGGCGCCGTCACCGGATCCGCTCGATTTCCCGCACCCGGAGGCGCCGAGCGCGATCGCGGCCGACAGGAGCAAGCAAGAGAACCGCATCGCGGAACGGTGGCGCAGAAACCGCCGCGCGTCACCGGGGCCGCACGAGAGGCGGCGGCGCGTCGCTCGTGGGCTCGGTCCGCAAGGCCGGAGGCGGCGTCGATCCCTGCGTTCGCGGCCTCCCCGGAGCGGCCGGCTCCTCGCGCGGGATCGGCGGCGGCGTGAGGTTGCGCGGGCGGGCCGGCGGATCTTCGCGCGGGATCGGCGGCGGCGTGAGGTTCCTGGCGCGCGGCGCGGCCTCTTCGCGCAGCACCGGCGGCGGCGTGAGGTTGCGCTGACGCGTCGGCATCTCTCCGCGCGGCGGCGGCGGTGGCTGCGTGCGAGGTCGCGCCTGGAGCTCTTCGCGGGGCGGCGGCGGTGGCTGCGTGCGAGGTCGCGCCTGGAGCTCTTCGCGGGGCGGCGGAGGCGGCGTGAGGTTCCTGGTGCGCGGGCGCGCGGGCGGCTCCGAGATCGTGCGGGCGGCGCTCGGGGGGGCGCTCGGCGGGCGCGCGGGCGGTGGGCGCGACGAGGCGCGACGCGTCGCCTGGGCCACGGGCTCGCTCAGCGCCACCGCGCGGTACGTGCCGCTCGAGTGCCGCATCCGCTGGACGCCCGCGCTCATGCTCTGGAAGCGGAGCGCGCTGCGGATCACCTCGGCGAACCTCTCCGCGGTGAACGGCTTCGGCAGCAGCGTCCCGAGCTGCGCGTGCCGCCGATCGAACAGGTCCCCCGCCTCCGAGACGAACACGATCCGCACGGCGGGGTGCATGGCGCGGATCTTCGCCACGAGCTCGCCCGGGGAGCCGCCCACCATCGTCGCGTCCAGCACGACGACGGCCGGCAAGAGCCGCGGCACCACGCGCAGCGCCAGCTCGACGGAGTTGGTGACGTGGAGGTCCGCGTCCCCCGCGAGGGCTTCCCGCGCGACATCGATCACCGACGCGCTGCGCTCGAGCAGGAGCACGGCTGCTTTGTCCATCACCCGGGGCGGGATGCTACCGAACGCGGCCGCCCACGTACAACGATCGCACCGTCATTTCGAGGAAGGCCTCGTGGAGCCGCCCGCGGGAGGCGACGCCGGCTGGGCAGCCTTGCGGCCGAGCCCCACCACGAACACCTCGTAGCTCACCGAGCGCGTCGCCTCGGGCCGGAGCACGCGAACCTCCGAGAAGAGAAGCCGAACGCGCTCCTTGGCCTTCGAAAAATCGTCGCTCATGAACAGCTTGCCGACGAAGTGCCCGCCGGGCTTGAGCGCGCGCTCCGCGAGGTCGACCGCCCGCAGAAACAGCTCGAAGCTGCGGGCCTGGTCCGCGAACCGCGTCCCGGTCGTGGCCGGCGCCATGTCCGAGATCACGACGTCGTACGGCCCGACGCGCGACAGCTCCTCGTCCGAGAGCGCGAACACATCCCCTTGCACGCACGTGACGTTCGGGGGCATCGCGGCGCGGATCTCCGACAGATCGACCGCGAGCACGCGCCCGTTCGCCCCCACCTTCTCGGCCGCGTACTTCGACCACGAGCCGGGCGCCGCGCCGAGATCGAGCACGCGCTGCCCTTGCCGGAACAGCCGCGTGCGCCGATCGATCTCCTCCAGCTTGAAGACGCTGCGCGCGGGGTAGCCCTGCGCCTTCGCGGCCTTGGTGAAGGAATCAGCCTTTTTGTAGGGATTCTTGGGGGGCATCGGCGATGGCCCGGCGGAGGGACGGGAGAGGAGGGGAGCGGGCGTCCCGCCCGAGAAGGACGCCCCGTGGAGAGTGGCAGTTTGCGAGGAGGGCAGTCTGCCGAGAGTGGCAGTCTGGAGAGAGGCGATCAGGCCTTCTTGATGCCGCCGCGCTTCTTCACGGCGCCGCGGACGATCACGATGCCGTTCTTCGCGCCGGGGACCGCGCCCTCGATGAGGACGAGGTTGTCCTCCGGGATGACCTTCGCCACCTTGAGGTTGTGCGCCGTCACCGTCTCGTTGCCGTACTGGCCGCCCATCTTGAGGCCGGGGAGCGTACGACCGGGGGTCATGTTCGTACCGATCGAGCCGCCGTGACGGCGGTACTCGTGCGTACCGTGCGTGTTCACGTTGCCGGCGAAGTTCCAGCGGCGCATGACGCCCGTGAAGCCGCGGCCGCGCGTGATGCCCTGCGCGTCCACGATCTGGCCGACCTGGAAGATGTCGCCGACCGGGAGCACCTGGCCCACCTCGAACTTCGCGACCCAGTCCGCCGCGCCGCGGAGCTCACGCACGATGCGCTTCGGCGCCTGACCGGCCTTCTTGAAGGCGCCGGCGACGGGCTTCGTCGTGTGCTTCTCTTTGCGCTCGCCGAGGCCGACGATCAGCGCGTCGTAGCCGTTCTTCTCCTGC
This sequence comes from Polyangiaceae bacterium, assembly GCA_046351455.1. Lineage (GTDB taxonomy): Bacteria > Myxococcota_A > Polyangia > Polyangiales > Polyangiaceae > JADJRH01. The sequence continues at coordinate 176,545 of JAXLYM010000012.1, read as the reverse complement.
GTGCGCTTGCCGATGACGACCGCGCCGCTCTGCACGACGGTGACGCGAAGGACCTCGCCCTTGTCGTCGAAGATCTGGGTGGTGCCGAGCTTCTTGCCGAGGATGCCGGGATACGTGTTCATGTCGATTCCTGCGTCGCTCCAGAGAAAAAGGGGGTTTTTAGCCGCTGCGATCTCGACGGTGCGTCTCCCGCGAGGGCCGGTTCGGAGCGAAGAGAACCGGGGCGAACGTGCCGCCAGACGTGTCGAGGGGCGCGCAACCTACTCGAAATCGATCGCTTTGCAAAGGGATCCGAGCCCTCCTTGACCGCTTTGTGCTAACCGCAAAACCCATGAGCCAGCTTCGCGCCCGCGTTCAGGTCCTCTCGGCATGGGTCATCGGCGGCGCGCTCGCGGCGGGCTGCGGATCGGACCCAGGATCTTCGGGCAAAGGCGGCGGCGGCGGCACCACCTCGCAAGGCGGCACCACCACGACGACGAGCAGCGGCGGCACCACGACGACGGGCGGCGGCGGCGCCACCACGACGACGACGGGCGGAGGCGGCGCGACGGGCGGGACCGGCGGCGTCGGAGGCAGCGGCGGGACCGGCGGATCCGGCGGCGCGCCCCACATCCCCGTGTGCGTGGAGTCGTGTCAGACGGCCGCCGACTGCGTCCACGCCGGCGAGGTCTTCAGCGCCGACAACTACGAGTGCGTGGGCGGCAAGTGCAATTACCTCGGCTGCCTCACCGACAAAGAGTGTCTGGACACGTACGGCACTGGCACCATCGTGTGCGTGTCGGGCAACCCCGGGACGGTGCCAGCGTGCGTGGAGGCCTGTCAAACGAGCGCCGACTGCGCGCAAGCCGGTCAGGTCTACAGCGCCGCTCACTGGGATTGCGCGGCCGGCAGGTGCAAGTACCTCGGCTGCAACACCGACCAAGAGTGCATGAACACGTTCGGCACTGGCACCATCGTGTGCCTCTCCGACAGCGGCGTAGGGATCCCCGTCTGTGTGGAGCCCTGTCAGACGAGCGCCGACTGCGTCCACGCGGGCGAGGTCTTCAGCGCCGACAACTACGAATGCGCCGCCGGAAGGTGCAAATACACCGGCTGCAACACCGACAAAGAGTGCTCCGACACGTTCGGCGCCACGACCGACGTCTGCCTGTGAGCCGCTCGTAAACTGCCACTCTCCAGACTGACTATTTCGGTGGAGCGCATCGTCCGGGCCGAGCCGCCCGCAACGTGAACGTGAGCGCCGCTCCTACTTCCAGCCCTCGTCGAAGAAGCCGCCCTCTTTCACCGCGGGCCCGCGGCGATCGAGGAGCAGCTCGCCGCGCATCACCGTGAGCTTGCGGTCGTAGATCAAGAAGTCCGGCGCGAGCTGCGGGAGGCTCCGGCTCGCGAGCGTGCCCTTGAAGGTGGTCCCGGCGTGGACCACCACGTACTCCTTCGGATCGCGCGGATGCGGGTAAATGAAGGAGATCGCGAGATCGTCCCCCTCGTACCGCTTGCCGCGGAAGGTGATCGCGTTCGGCTCGAACTGGGCGGGGAGGTCCTTCGCGAAGAGCGCCGTGACGCGGTTGGACGCAGGATTTCCGATGAGCACGAGGCTCTTGCCGGTGAGGTCCGCTTCGGTGACGTCACGGTCCAACTTGATCGGGAAGTGCGCCGACGCCCATTGATCCGCGGACGAGAAGTGCTCGGCGACGACGCGGTTCGTCTCGGTCTGCGAAGGGTCCTCGGTGCCGACGACGATGAGCTGGGGGTGGCGGAGGATGTCGTCGAGCGGGCCCGACACGCCCGCGCGCTTCCTTCCGAGGCGCGACGGCTCGCTCGGCGCGGCGCTCCAGCTCCCCTTGTCGTCGCGCACGAAGAACACCTCCTTCGCGGTCTCGTCGATGGGCAGCACCGCGCCGTCGATCTTCGCGACGCTGCCCTTCACGGGGCCGAGCTGCGCCACGTCGAGCGCGAAGCTCTCCACGTTGCGCGTCGTGATCGTCAGCTCTTTTGCGGGCCAATCCATGCGCGCGTCGATGTCGGCGAGCGCGTCGGGCTGGTCCGTCTTCTCGATGGTGGTGCCCGGCGCGCCCGGCGATCGCTGCATGCCGAGCAGGCGGATCCAGTAGCTGCGATCGTAGCGGTACTCGCCCGTGACGAGGTGCACGTGGTGCGGCGGGCGCGGCTGCTGCTTCTTCTTCAGCCACTGCACCATCACGCCGTCCTTGTAGGCGTAGTCCCAGACGTTGTGCGCGAGGTCGTCCTGCACGTCGAAGATCGCCGAGTAACCGAGCTGTTTGTAGCGCTGCGCCATCACCGCGGAGCGCTGCGGCCCGTCCTGCCCGCCGTGCACGATGTGGAGCGGCAGGGCCATGCCGTTCGCCGCGTAGTTGCCGAGGAACCGGCGCGCGATCATCGCGTCCTCGAAGTCCGTGTGCTGCACGTCCTTCACGCTCTGGTACGTCGTGAGGTTCGGGTAGCCGCAGAGGGGCGCCGCGGCGGAGAAGATCGACGGGTAATGAAGGGGCAACGCGAACGCGACGGTGCCGCCGAGCGAGTACCCCGTGATCGAGACGCGCGTCGGATCCACGCGGTACGCGGCCTTCATCTCGTCGATGACGCGGAGGATGTCGGCCTCGCCGAGCTGCTTCGGTCCGGCTTTTCCGAAGCCCCACGGCGCCACGAGGATCGCGCCCATGTTCGAGAAGCCGGGCAGGTGGCGCGCCGCCGCGTCGGGGTTGTCGTCCTCCTTCGCGGCCTCGCCGATCACCGCTCGGAGCGCGTGCTCGCCCTGGTGCGTGAGGCCGTGGAACGCGACGATCATCGGCATCGCCGCGCCGTCCGGTTTGTGCGACGGCGGGATGTACACGACGTACGGCTGCAGCTTCCCGTCCAGCTCGGAGCGGTACGCGCGGTACACGACGCCCGTCTTCGTGCGGTACGGATCTTCGCCGCGCGCCATCGCGTCCGCGAGCTTCTCCAGCGTGTCGACGCGCCCCGTGATCCACGACTCGTCGGGGTGCCCTTGCGCGGTCGCGTCGGCCATCTCGGTGACGTCGCGCTCGAAGCTGTCGCGGCTGCCCGAGGGGAGCGTCGCGGGCATCGACGCGAGCGCCTTCACGAGGGCCGTGACGCGCGGGAACAGCTTCTTTCGCTGGTGGATCGTGAAATTGCGCTCGTCCTTCGCGTCGCCGTCGCCGAGCGTGACGCGCACCGTCTGCTTGCCGTCCTTCGCGGGCGCGACGTGCGCGGCGATCGTGCGCGCGGCCTCGTCCGCGGCCGCGGGATCGATCTCGCCCTCCACGATCGTCACCGGCTTCTTGGAGCGCAGCTCGACCTTGTACGGGATCTTCGTCGCGCCGCCGGGCGCGAGGTTCGGGAACGAGGCGACGAACCGCAGATCGAGGCCGTCGTCCGTGACGGTGCGCGTCTGCGCGAGCGCGGTGAGCGCGGCCACGGAGCACGACGCCTTCGCGATCGCGGGCGCGAACGCCACGTCCGCGGGGCGCCTCTGTTGATCGTCGTGCACCCGCAAATAGAAGGACGGCGGCGTCTCCTCTCCGCCTTCGACGTCGGCGATCACGAGGTTCGGTCCCGCCGCGAGATCCGCCGGCGCGAGCGCGTCGTCCGGGATCGCGTCGAGGCCCTGTGTGCGCGAGAGATCGATGATCTTGTCGACCTTGTCGTTCGCGACCCACACGCGCGTCTTGCCGGCGATCCCGGCCTTCAGCCACACCTTCTGCGGCCGCGCGCTCACGAGGAAGCCGACGAGCGCGAGGTGACCGCCGCCGCGCGGCTTCACGTCGACGCGGCCGTCCACGTCGCACAGAGGCTTCGAACCGCCGTTCTTCGCGTCGTCGAGCGCGTTCTTCGGCGCCTTCGCGAACGAGTCGACCTGCGCGCGATCGAAGGGCCCGAGCATCGACCATGGGCCGAGGAAACCCGCGCCGTCGATGCGGAGGAGCCGCGCGCGATCGACGGAGCCGCCGCCGAGCGCCTCGGGGATCTTGAGAGGCGCGCACGCCCCGCCGACGCACGCCGCGTCGTCGCCGCACGCGAGCGCCGTGTGCTTTCCGTCCGGCCCGACCACGTCCGCGTGCGTCGGATCCACGCATTTCGAAGCCTCCGCCGGGGCCGCGGACGCCGTCGTCACGGGCGCGGGCGGGCTCGTGGAGGTGTCGGGCGCGGACCCGTCGGGCGGCGCGGACCCGCCGTGCGAGCACGAGGACAGGAGCCCACATGTCGCGAGGCCGGCGATGGAAAGGCCGCGAATCCCCCACGATCGCGCGAAGAGAGGGTGTTGCAACTCGGTATCTCGGAGAGCGTGATTCGCTCGTGTCGGAGGCAGAGCGGAGCCCGGAGGCGCCGCCCGCGGAGGGGTTCACGGCACCTTGGTCACGAGGCTGTCGACGGCGTGGACTGGTGCGAGGTCGCCCTTCATCAGGTGCGCGATCGCGCTGTACACGAGCCGCTGGCTCTCCACCTTGCTCTTGCCCGCGAACACCGGCGAAGTGACCTCGATCGTGAAGTGGCCGCCGCCGCCGCCGACCGTGATGGTCCCGTCGGGGATCTTCTCCAGGATCGCGTTCTTGATGGCGTCGGGGATGTTGCCGGCGAAGTCGGTGGCGTGGTTCGACATGGTCGCGCCTTCTAGCACTGCTTCGGCGAAACGTTGTTGGGATGTGTTTGGGCCGCCGTCCCGCCGCGCCGACCCCTTCATTTCGTGCAGATGTTTGTGGGGGGGCTGCCGCCCCACACCCCGCCCCAATCAGGCGTTGCGGCGCCGACGGAGCGCCACGGCCGCGCCGAAGGCGACGAGCGCGAGGCCGAGCGGGCTCTCCGAGCCGGAGCCGGACGTGGAGCAGCCGCCGCCGCTGTTGGTCTTGCCGCCGGTGTCGGAGCCGCCGCCGCCGCTGCCGCCGCTCGACGTGGAGCCGCCGCTCGACGTGGAGCCGCCGCTCGACGTGGTGCCGCCCGTGGAGCCGCCGGAGCCGCCCATGCCGCCGCAGTTCGTGACGCTCGCGCAGTCGTCGCAGGAGCAGCCCTCGTTGAGCTGCTCGCAGGTGCCGCTGTGATCGCAGTTGGTCGGGTTCTCGCAGACGTCCTTGCCCTGGCAATCGGGGCAGGTGCAGGCGTCCTCGGTGGCGTCGCAGTTGCCGTTCGTCACGCAGCCGCCGCAGATGGGCGTCGTGGCGCAGTCGTCGCAGGAGCACCCTTCCACGGCGCCGTCGCAGGTGCCGTCGGCCACGCCGCCGGCGCAGGAGGCCGGGTCGGCGGATGCGGCGCCTGCGCCGAGGAAGGTGGCAGTCGCGACGAGGACGGAAGCGAAAAGGGCGCGGATCTGGACGTGCATGGCAGTGGACCTCTCGTTATTTCGAAGCTGGATCCGGCGCCCGGACCCTCTGCCCGGCCGCCATGCACACGAGGCAGCAAAAACGCCGATTGGGGCAAATTTCCCGCGCCGCAGAGGAGAGGTCGGGCGCGCAGAGTGACAGTCTCGAAGGTGCCAGTCTATCGCGGATTTGACTCGTGCTCAGCACACGCTGCGCTGGCGGGGGAGTGATACGAGGGGGCGGGGCCCGTCCCCTTGTAAAATCACAAAAAGCGTCTGTCTGCCCGTGCTCGTCGCGACGTGAGCCGGCTCTAGTAGTGGGGCACCTTCGGGTCCACTTCACTGGACCACGCCTCGATACCGCCTGTCAGGTTGTAGACGTCGCGGTAACCCTGCGTGAGGAAGTGCTCGGCGGCCGAGCGGCTCCGCATGCCGTGGTGGCACTGGAACACGATCGGCGTGTCCTTCGGGAGCGAGCGGAGCTTCTCTTCTCCCTCCTTGTCGAGCAGCGTGGAGCCCTCGATCATCGCGATGTCGCGCTCGCGCTCGGTGCGGACGTCGAAGAGCTCGAACGGCTTCTTCTGGTCCATCCACGCCTTGAGCTCCTTCACGCCGAGCGGCTTCACCTTCGGCGGCTCCAGCGGGCTCGTGAGCTTGAAGCCGGCGCCGTCCGGGCCCTCGACGAAGTCGATGGTGAGGCCGTCCGCGCGCATCGCCGAGCCGCGGTTCATGGCGAGGCGGATGCCGCTCGCGTCCACCTCGATCTCGCCGCGCTCCGTCGGGCCGAAGTAGAGGTTGTACTCGAAGCGGGCGCTGATCTCGACGTGGAGCAGCTCTCCCTCGTTGCCGGCGGCGGCGTCTTTCAGGGCCTTCGCGGCGCCGGCGGTGATGGTGACAGTCGGCTTCTTCGCTTCGCCCGAGGCGCCGAGCTTCTTCGCCAGGTCTCCGGAGTCGGCCATCTCGCGGACGATGTCACTGCCGCCGATGAACTCCCCCGCGACGTAGAGCTGCGGGATCGTCGGCCAGCTCGAAAACTCCTTGATCCCGTCGCGCACCTCGGGGTCCGAGAGCACGTTGACGGTCTCGTACGTCGGCACGAGCTCGTCGAGGATCTGCACCACGGCGGCCGAGAAACCGCACGCGGGCGCCGAGCGCGTCCCCTTCATGAAGAGGACGACTTGGTGGTTGGTGATGAGGTCCTGGAAACGGGCGCGAAGAGCTTCGGAGAGCGGCATGGCCGCCACACTAGTTGCGGCGCGGCGACGATCAAGAGGCCTCGCGAATTTTTTGCCGGCGACGAGACAGAAGGCCTGCGCCGATCGCGACGAGGAGGCCCGCGAGATTGCCATTGTCGCTCGTTCCCGGGACGGCGCAGCCACATCCGTTGTCCGGCTTCGGCAGCGTCACGCCTCCTCCGCCGCCGGAGCCTCCGCCGCCGGTGGAGCCTCCGACGGAGCCGCCGGTCGCGCCGCCGCCCCCGGAGCCGCCGGTCGCGCCGCCTCCGCCCGCGCCGCCGGAGCCGCCCGCGCTGAAACCTGCGCAGTTCGAGAGAGAGGCGCAGTCGTCACACAGGCACCCTTCGAGGAAGAAGTCGCACGTGCCGTCGTTCTTGCAATTGTCCTTCTTCGGGTCGGTGCAGGCCGCGTCCGCCCAGCAATCTTCGCAGGTGCACGCGTCCTCGAAGGTGCACGCCGGCGGGTTCGAAGCGGTGCACTCGCCGGAGCAGGCCTTCAGGCAGTCATCGCAGGAGCAGTCCTCTCCGCCGGCCGGATCGCATTTGCCGTCCGCGGCTCCGACGCACCCGGCGCGCGCCGGAGCGGCTGAGAACAAGGCGATCGTGAACGCGATGGCGGAGGCGAAGATCGGGAGTCGCAGCGTCATGGGGTCGCGAGGATAGTCGAACCGCGGGCCGCCGCGCGAGCGCTCGATCGCCCCCGCCCGGGATCAGCGCCCGATCGCGCGCCGCAGATCCGAGGCGATCCCGCGGCCGATCGCGCCGAGGAGCAGCTTCGGATTCGTGGCCTCCGCGGGCTCCATCTGCCGGCTCAGCATGAGCGACGTGCGCCGCATGTACTCCGGATCCGTCATCATCCACCGGAGCACCGTCTTCGCGACGATGGGCGGAACATCGCTGTACACTTCGCGCTTGAGGCGGTCCATCGTCGCGAGGAACATGGGCCGAGTCGCCGCGATCGCCTCCCGCTCGTACCGAGTGCTCGCCGCCTCCCAGCTCGATTCGCCGCGTTTCCATGCGACGAGGGCCGCGGCGAGCAGCTTCGATTCGAGGAGCGCGTCGAAGATGCCCTGCGCGTCGATCGAGTCCTTTTGATGGAACGCGTCCCCCACGAGCGCCCAGCCGGGGCCCGCCGCGCGCCTGTACAGATTGCCAATCCGCTTGATGCCGCTCACCTTCGACACCATCGTCGCGTTGGCGAGGCGCCGATGGACCATCGGGTGCCGGCGGAGGCCTTCGAGATAGTAATTCTCCGCCGCGATCCCCTGCGGATTCCAGCGATCCGCGCGCCCCTGGAACACGAACGCCGCGCGCCCGCCGGTCGTCGGCATCACGACGAGGCTGAATCCGTCCCCGGAGGCGTGGATCTGCACCGCCGCCGGATCTCCTTCGTACGGCTCCCATCCTGTCCAGTACGCATAGAAGAGGGATGTCTCCACGTCTGTCCGCTCTTCGGTGATCTCGGCGGAGACCGCGCGCGCCACGAGGCTGTACCGCCCGTCCGCCCCGACGACGGCGGCCCCGAGGATCGTCTGATCGTCCGCCATCTTGACGCCGATCACGCGCTCTTTCTCGTCCCGCACGACGCCCACGACCGAGCCCGGGTGCTTCGTGATGGTGGGGTATCCGTCGAGCGCGCGCCACAGGCACGTATCGAATCGCTCGCGATCGATCACATAGACGTAGTCGCGTTCGCCGACGCGGCTGATCGTGAGCGGCGCGCGGAGATGGTCCTTGATTTCGATGAAGAAACGGCGCAGACGCGGCGCGTCCCCGGCGTACTCGGCCTCGTCGAGGGAGAGCTCGTCGAGCAGCTCCATCGAGCTGTTCATGAGGAACGGGACGGAGACGGGCGGCGCGCTCGGGAAGGTGGCGCGCTCCACCATCGCGACGCGGAGGCCCTGTTTCGCGAGGCGCATCGCGAGGGTCGCGCCCGCGGGCCGACCGCCGACGATGACGACGTCCACCGGATCCGAAGCGTGCGAAGGAGGCATTGCGAGAGGCTATCACCTCGCGGCGATCCGCAAAGGGGGCTTCCGCTCGTGGGGGCGCTTTGGTAGGGTCCGCGGCGGGAAAACAATGATCTCGACCGCGCGCCGCCCGGCGCTCTGGACCGCGCTCCTCGCCTCTTCGGTGGTGGCCTGTTCCTCCACGCCCGCCGCCACGAAGCCCCCCGCGGCCGAGGTGAAGATCGGCGCGCCCCCGGTGACCACGGCCACCGCCGCGGCCGACTCACCGCCTGCCCCGGATCCGGACGCGGACCCGGTGATGCCCGAGCTCGGGAAATGGAAGCGCCCCGATCGAGACACCGACACGGCCGCTTGCAAGAAGATCGAGGCGGCGCAACAGGCGGCCTCCAAGAAGGACGCCTCGGTGCCGGAAGGGGCCGATTCGGACGGGTTCATGCCGTTTCCGTGCATGCCTGTCCGCGGCGGCGCGTGGGGCCTCGTCGGGACGATCTCCGACTACGAGCGGACACCGCCCATCAGCACCTGCACGGCCTTCTGCGGCACGGAGGACTGCGGGCCTTGCCACCTCAACCCGACGGTGGATTTCGTGCCGATCTTCGTGACGGACGCGGGCGCGGTGACGCGCGGGACCAAGGTCTCCGAGACGTTCTTCGGCGCCGGCAGCGGCGGCAGCGGAGAGGGCCGGATCGGCACGTTCGACCTCGACGGCGACGGGACGGAGGAGCTGATCGCCGCCCTCGGAAAAGGGGTCGTCCTCTCGCTCAAGGACGGTAAGATCAGCACGTATTCGAAGTTCAAGGACACCGCGTTCCAGAGGATCGTGGACTTCGATCAGGACGGCCGGCCGGACCTCCTGCTCTCGCACCCGTACATCGGCGGAGAGACGCTGTACGGCTGCGGTCTCCGCATGGGGATGGGGATCCCGAACGTCGGCGCCGATCTGGAGATCGTCGCGCGCTCGCTCGCCGACGGGACGTTCTCGACGGACGATCCGGCGGCGCAGGCGATCACGAAGCAGCAGTGTCCGGGCATCCCGCGGCACATCGTGGCGAAGGGCGCGGACGGCAGCTTCGATAACCCGCGGACGTGGCAGCGAGTCGCGTGCGCGCGGCTCTGGGGCGTCTCCGCGGACAGCGTGCAGAAGGCGCTCGACAAGGACTGTACGTGGGCGGCCGACGATGACAACTGCGAGGCTCACTTCGACATCCGCGACGGACAGGACGTGAAGGTGTGCGCCTCGAAGGACATCCTCTCTTCGTGGGCGAAGGCGCCTGCCCCCGTGACGCTCAAGTAGTCGCGCGGCCGGGCCTCTGCGCAGGGGTTTCGGTTTCCCTTCGGGGCGCGGTCGGCTAACACGACGGCACGCATGGTTCGAGTCGCGATCGTCGGCGCCGGTCTCTGGGGGATCAACCACGTCCGCGCGTTCGGGCGGATCCCCTCGGCGGACGTGCGCGTGGTGTGCGATCTCTCGGACGCGGCGCTCGCGAAGGCGCACAAGCTCGCTCCCTCCGCGCGCCTCGAAACCAGCTTCGACGCGGTGCTCGCGGACCCGGAGGTGGACGCGGTCGTCATCGCGACGCTCGCCGGGGATCACGCGCGGATGGCGCTCGCGGCGCTGTCGGCCGGCAAGCACGTGCTCGTGGAGAAGCCGCTCGCGCTGCGGGCGGAGGACGCGAGCGCCGTCGCCGAGGCCGCGGACAAGGCCGGACGCGTGCTGATGGTGGGCCACTTGCTCCTCTTCCACCCGTGCGTGCGCCGCATGCGCGAAGCCATCCTGTCCGGCGAGATCGGGGAGGTGCTCTATCTCTACGCCACGCGCGTCAACCTCGGAGTCTTGCGCCGGGACGAGAACGCGATGTGGAGCCTCGGACCGCACGACGTGTCGGTGATGCAGTATCTCCTCGGCCGGAAGGCGAAGACGGTGGCCGCGCGCGGATCGGCCTGCTTGCAGCCCGCGGTGCAGGACGTGGTGTTCGTGAGCGTCCGCTTCGAGGGCGGGATCCTGGGCCAGATCCACACGAGCTGGCTCGACCCGCGGAAGGAGCGCCGCATCGTGGTCGTGGGCTCCCGCAAGATGATGGAGCTCGACGACGTGCACCCGACCGAGAAGCTCCGCATCCACGACAAGGGCTACGACCGCAAGACCGACTTCACGGAATACGCGGAGTACCTCTCCATCCGCAACGGGGAGGCGCACGTGCCGAACGTCGAGATGGTGGAGCCGCTCGACGCGGAGTGCCGGCATTTCCTGGAGTGCGTGGAGCAGGGGAGTCGCCCGATCAGCGACGGCTGGTCGGGCGTCGAGGTGGTGAAGGTGCTGGAAGCCGCGCAGCGCTCGCTCGTGGCGGACGGCGTGCCGGTCTCGATCGACTGACGGCCTTTCGGAGAACGTCAGTTCGAGACGGTGACGGAGAGCTCGTAGGCGTCCGCCTCGCTGTAATCGCCGTTTCCGCCCCAGACCTCGGCGAAATACGTGCCCCCGTTCGGCGTCGTCTTCTGGATCTCGTCGAACGAAGAGACGATCTCGTAGAGCCCGCCGTTCACGATCTTGGAGAGCGTCATCACGTACTCGTGGCTCGTGGAGAGCTTGAGATCGTACGTTTGCCCCGGCCCGACATCGAACGTGTAGTAGTCGTGATCGGCCACCCACGAGATGGTGCCCTTCATCGTGCCACCCGCGCACAGCGCATTGGCTGCATCGCTGTCGTCATTGGGCTCGAATTCGTCGCAGTCGCCCGGCTTCGGAGGGGCCACGCACGCGCCCGCCGGCGAACAGGTCTCGCCGGCGCCGCACGTCCCGCACTGGCCACCACACGCGTCGTCGCCGCACTCCTTGCCATCGCACTTCGGGGTGCAGCCGCCCGGATCGGACCCGCCGCCGCCCGCACCGCCCGGATCCGATCCGCCCGGATTCGAGCCGCCGGTGGAGCCGCCCGCGCCGCCGTTCGGGTTGTCCGGAGAGCCGCCGTTCTGATCGATGTACGGCTGAATCCACGCCGCGGAGAGGTCCACGCGCGTCGAGGAGCCGTAGCTCACACAGCCCATCTCGCCGTACGACGTGATGCCCACGATGACGTCGATCCCGTCGATCTTCATGAAGGACGGACCGCCGGAGTCGCCCTGGCAGGTGGTCTGTCCGGATTTACCGACGTTGATGACGCCCTGTTCGAGGCCCGCGAGCGTCGTGTGGATCTCGCGCTTGAGGCCCGCGCCGGTGCCGGCCTGTCCGTTGTTGTTGCCGAAGCCGACGACGTGCACCGGCTGCCCCACCATCGCCTGCGTCATGGCCTTCTTGTGGATGGGCAGCGCCGGGGCGAGCGCGTCGCTCGCGAGGATCAGCACGGCCGCGTCGTGACCGGCGGCGATGTTGTTGCCCTCCATGTACTTCGGATCATGGTGCCACTCCTTCACAGCCACGTAGTCCGAGGCCTTCCCCTTGGTCTCGTCGTAGCCGAACATCACCTTGATCTTGGTGCCGGCGGTCGCGTCCTCCACGCAGTGCGCGGCCGTCAGGACGAGGCGCTTCGCGATCACGGTGCCCGTGCACCACCAGCCCGTGCCGCCCTGTTCGGCCTTCATCAGCACGACGGAGGGATCGCCGGTGTCGGTGGTGCCGCCGATGATCGCGTCGGACTTGTCGTCGCCTTCTCCGGGCGTCCCGGGTGTCCCGAGAGCGCTGCAGGCGCCGAGCGACATGCACAGAGAGGCGAACGCGAACGCGGTGAACAACGTCGAACGAAGAGACATGGCAAGGCTCCGGTCCGGCGCCCGCGTCGTTGCGAGCGCTCGCGGCGGCCTTCAGCAAGCGCCGGGCCGCGCGCGGATCCGCTTGGAAACGCGACGATCCGGCGCGAGAGAGGCCTTGTGCGCGATCCGGAGAGGAGGGGTGTTGCGCGAGTTGTGCAATGCCGAGTTGCGCAATCGGCCCGGCGGGGAGGGGCCGAGCGGCAGATTGCGCAACTCCGGGGGAGGGGGCGGTCAGCGCGTGAGGTCGACGTTGTATGTGCCGTAATCGGACTCGGCCGTGCCGGTGATGTGCGTGGTGCCGGGCTTGCGCTCGACGCCGGTCGTGTCCGAGGTCGCTTGCAGATCGCCCGTGAACGAGAGCGTCAGCTTCACCGGGCCCTCGATGTCGCCCTTCACCGTGAAGTCGCCGCTCAGCGTGCCGTCGAGGGTGCCAGTCGGGATCTTGGAGAGCTTCATGTCCAGCGTCGGGAGCGCCGCCGCGTCGGTGTCGTAGGTGTGCTTTCCGTCGTCGCAGTAGTCGGTGAGCGTCTCCACCAGGCTCATCGTCTTGTTGTTGGAGGCGCCCTGATCCACCTTGCCGCCGATCTTCATCGTGCCGGTGACGGCGCCCGCGACCTGCTGCTCGGGGATGTTGGCGCTGCTCGCCGCGTTGAACCCGTCGAAGCCGAGGCGAATGGCCTTGTCGACGGACTGGTCGAGGCCGAGATACGCCTGCTCCGCCTTCTCGTCGGAGCTGACGCCGTCCCCGCAGCCGGCCGCGAACGGGGCCAGGATCGCGAAGAGGAAGGCGACGGAGAGCGTGGTGGGGGAGTTCTTCATGCGCCGAGGATAGCCCATGAACGGGCCCCGGCGCACGGACGAGCAAGTGATCAACACTTCGTCGGATCGGCGCTGCACGCGTCGCTGAGACACTTGACGTAAGCCTTGTAGTCGCCGTCGCACTCCGCGATGCCGCCGCACGGGTCGTCGACCTTGAGCTGGCAAATGAGGTAGTCGTTGTAGGCGGAGATGCACCCGCTCCTCTGCGCGTTCGAGTCCCCGAAATGGCAGCCCGACGAGCACGAGGCGAGGTCCGAGGTGCCGCAGAGGTTGCCGACGCGGAGGCACGCGGTCGTGCACAGAGAGCCGAACTGCACGGGATCGCCGCCGGTGCACGCCGTGAGGGCCGAGCGCTCGTCGTCGCACGTGCGGTCCGGCACGCCGTCGCCGCACGTGAGGAGGCTGTCCGCGCAGCTCAGGAAGGTGTCGTACTGCGATCCACAGCCCTTCTCCGCCGACGTCCTCTGCGTGAGCTTCAACAGGTCGATGCAGTCCGCCTCGTCCGACGCGCTGCAGTCGGCGCAGGCGCACATCTTCATGCAGTAGCTGCCCGACGAAGGCGCGCAGCCCGGCGCCGCGATCCACGCGAAGAGGGGAGTCGCCGCCAATAAGGCCCATCGATGAGCACGTCGGTTCTTCATGCTGTCCTCCGAAGTCGGGCCTTTGTCGGCCGCGCCGCGGGCCACACGGCGCCTCGGCGAAAGAGCTGTTGAACATCCAGACTGCCGGTCCGTCCACGGGAGAGCACGGCACGGCGTCTTTACAATGCGTTTGCCATGCGAGCCGACTTTTCGTCCAGATCTGGAAGATCGACCGCGCGCGATTTGCTCGGAACCTTCGGCCGTCGTGCGCCTCCTAGGCTCCGATGCGCACGCGATCTTTCGCGCGGACGGGCCTCTTCGTGCTCGCGTTCTGCGCCCCCACGATCTCGGCCTGCGACGGCCAACCTCAAGGCACCGAGGCCCCGCGGCCGCTGCCCACGTTCGCGTCCGCGTCGCGCGGGAGCAGCGCGATCCTCGATCCAGCGCGGCTCGTCGCGTGGGTCGCGGACGCCGACAACCGCGCGGTGCACCGCGTGGATCTGCGCACGCGGGAGGTCCGCAGCGTCGATGTCGGCGGCCGTCCGGAGCAGATCGCGCGCGTCGGCGACGAAGGGCTCGTGATCACGATCCGCGAGAAGAACCAGGTCGCGCTCTACGACATCGAGGACGGGGACGACGCGACTCCGCCTCTCGCGCTGCGGGCGATCGCGGACGTGGCGTCGGATCCGTACGGCGTCGCGGTGTCGCCGCGCGGGGAGATCCTCGTGACGAGCGCGTGGGGACACACGGTCACGTCGCTCGCGGCGGACACCTTGGAGCGGCGCTTCGAGCTCGACGTGGGGCGGGAGCCGCGCGCGGTGGTGGTCAGTCCGGACGGGGCGCGCGCGTTCGTCACGCACCTGGTCGGCGCGCAGATCACGGCGATCGCGCTCGACGGGGAGTCGCCCGCGGTGGTGCCGGTCGCGGGCCTCGGCGGCCGCTTCAAGAACCGGATGGACGCCGCGACGGGCGCCGGCACGCTGCACCCGACATCGGCCCTCGCGTACGCCGCGGCCTTGTCCGAGTCCGGAGCGCGCCTGTTCGTGCCGCACGTGATCGAGCAGAACGGGGCCGACACCACGCGATCGATCCCGAGCGCGTACGGTGGAGTTCCGGTGGAGGAGGAGACGTCGTTCGCGTCGGTGGCCGTCTTCGCGACGGATCGCGGCGAGGTGCTCGGATCCGCGCCCGCGGGGTCGCACCCGATCGAGAATTTGCTGCCGATCGCGGTGGACTCGTCGATGGGATTCGCCGTCGCGCCGGAGCCCGCGGCGTCCCGTCAGGCGAAGAGCGCGATCGTCGTCGGAGAGGCCTTGTTGGTGGCCTCGCAGGGCACGAACGAGCTCGTCGAGCTGGACGCCCGCGCGATCGATCCTGCGACCGCGGTTCGCCGCGTCTTCAAGGCTGGACAGGGCCCGAGCGGCGTCGACGCGGACGAGGCGACGGGGCTCGCGATCACGTGGAATCAGCTCTCGCACGACGTGACGGTGGTGCACCTCGCGAGCGGCGCGTCCGAGACGATCGGTGTCTCTCGAGATCCGCTGTCCGCCGACGTGGCCGCGGGGAGGCGCCTTTTCTATACGGATCTGGACCGGCGCATCACGCGCGACGGGCGGTCTTGCAACGGGTGCCATCCGGAGGGGCGCGACGATGGAGTGGTGTGGAAGCTCGGCGCCGGGCCGCGGCAGACTCCCATGCTCGTGGGGCGTCTGCAGACTGGCCCGTACGGCTGGCTCGGCAAGCACGACAAGCTCGAAGGGAACATGGCCGAGACGATGACGCGCCTCGGCGGGACGGGGCTCCCCGAGAAGGAGCTGCGCCAACTGGCCACCTTCGTGCGCGAGGGGCTCGTCGCGCCGAACGCGGCGCCGCGGCCGGACAAGGCGGTGGATCCGGAGGAGACCAGGATGATCGCGCGCGGGAAAGAGCTGTTCCACTCCGGCGACGTGGGGTGTTCGAGCTGCCATGTCGACGCGCACGACATGAGCGACCGGACCGTGCACATCGTGGGGACGCGCACGAAGGCGGACACGACGGATGGATTCCGCACGCCGCCGCTCCTGTTCGTGGGCGGGACGGGGCCGTATTACCACGACGGGCGGTATCCCACGCTGGAGGCGCTGCTCGCCGACAACCTCGATCGAATGGGCCAGACGTCGCAGCTCCCGCCCGAGGATTTGAAGGCGATCGCGGCGTACTTGCGGACGCTGTGAGGAGGACCCGATGAGCACGTCCCGATTCGCTGTCGCGCTCTGCGCCGGTTTCTGCGCCTCCACCGCGAGCGTGTGGCCCTCTCTCTTCACGGGTCCTTCGAAGCCGGGGGCCGCGACGCCTCCTGCGGTGTTTCCGGCCGCGGCGCAGAGTGCCAGTCCGGCGGAGGCGTGGCCGCCGGCCGGCGCGGTGCCCTCGAAGAGGACGCCCGACGTGAAGTATCGACTGGAGCGCACGGCGAACGGGGCGCGGCGGCTCGTCGTCGAGAAGACGGGCACGTTCATGCACCTTCAGTATCGGGACGTGGCGTCGGCGGGGCCGGACTGGGCCTCGATCGAGCTGCGGCCCGGGGATCGCGCGCCGAAGGGGGATGTCGCGGTGTTCGAGTCGACGGATCCGCGGACGCTCGCGACGTCGCGCGGGGTCGTGAGCTTCTCGCTCGCGGAGGAGGCGCCGCTCTCGGCGTACGAGATCGAGCGGGTGAAAGAGGGGCCGCGGAGCGACTCGGCCCTTCGAACGTGCCAGTCGATCGAGAGCGTCGGGAAGGGGTACGTGGTGTTTTGCTCGATCCCGGGCAAGGCGCCGGGCGTGCGGGCGATCCGGCCCACGAGCGCGCACCCGCTCGAGGCCGCGTGGGTGTGGGACGTGCCGCGCGCGGGGAAGCTCGCGGCGACGCGGTTCGTGCGCATCGATCTGCCGCTCCAGCCCGGAGGTGCCGAGTCGGGCGCGATCGCGTTCGTGCACGGCGGCAAGGGCGTCGTGATCCGCGCGGACGCCACGTGGCCTTCGGCCTCGGAGCCGCAAGCGCTGCTGTTCACCGAGGCGAGCCGCACGCAGCCCGTGTCCCCGTTCTTCTCGTGGGCCGCCCCCACACCGGCCACGCCGAAGAAGCCTTGATTGGATCTGGAGACTGACAGGAGGGACCCCTCCCTGAGGCTGTGAAACAGCCGATTTGGGAGGGGCGGGCGCGCGTAGCGCGACCGGGGGTGGGCATCCTTGTGGGTCTTCGAGATTGGCAGTTTATTCGCATCGAGTTTCCCCGTCACTGAGGGTCTTGCCATGTCCGTTCGTTCTCACTCCGCGCAGAAGAATGCCCTGTTCGCCCTCGTGACCGTGAAATGGGGGGACTCCGTGATGGCGACTCGGCACCTCCGCGAAGGGGCCTCGGCGATCGTCGGGGCGGCGGAAGAGGCCTTGTTGCCGCTTCCCGCGGAGGTGCTCGGCGTGCCGGCGCTCACGTTCGCGACCGTGCGTAAGGGGGCGCCGATCGCCTTCGTTCCGGCCGGGGCCGTGGGGTTTCGCGAGCGCGCGGGGGACGTGCCGCGGGCGGTCGCGGGGCCTTCCGAGATCACGATGACGCGCGGTGAGGTGGTGTCGTTCTCGATCGGTGATTTTCTGCTCACCGTCGCTTCGGAGGAGGACTCTTCGGCGCCGTGGGCGCTTGGGGGCGCGTTCGGGAGCTCCTTGTCGTCCGCGCGGTACGTGGCTGTCGCGGCGCTCGCGCATGCGGCGTTCATCGGCCTCAGCGCGCACGCGGCGGAGGCGAAGGCGACAGAATACGAGCCGGAAGACAACGAGGCGCTGAGCCGGTATCTGGCGGCGGCGGACGCGCGGTCGGCGGCGGACGACAAGACCACCTCCGCGGACGGCGCCGGGATGCAGGGGCGCGACGTCAACGGGCAGGCCGGCAATGGAAAGGACGGCGGCGGCGAGAAGGCGGCCGGTCAAGAAGGCTCCATGGGCACCACCGCGAGCCGCTCCAATTCGGCCTCTCATTATGCGGTGTCCGGCAAGAACGACCCCGGGCCCACGACCACGATCGCGGCCACGCGCGACGAGGTGCTCGAACAGGCGCGCTCCTTCGGCTTGAATACGCTGCTCGCGGACGGGACGCACGCGCCGATTCGCACGTTCGGGGAGGCCTTCGCGAGCGCGGACCCGTTCGCGGCGAGCGGGGCGATGTGGGGCTCCAACGTGGGCGAGACGTACGGCGCCGGCGGGCTCGGGCTCACCGGCGTCGGCGAGGGCGGCGGGGGAAACGCGATTGGCTCCATCGGGCTCGGGACGATTGGCACGCTCGGCCACACGTTCGGGGACCCGGGGCTCGGGACGGGCGGCGCCGGGATGATGCGGATGGGGATGAGCGGCTGGGGCTGGGGAGGGTCCTATTCGTGCGGGGATCCCATCGGCATCGGAAGGATTGGGACGATCGGGCGCGTCGGGTACAATACGCCGGACATCTATGATCTGAACCCCGCGCCGAAGAAGGCGGCTGCCGACGACGAGGCGCGCCTCCCGGCCGAGACGATCCGGCGCATCGTGCGGCTCGCGAGCGGTCGATTCCGCGCCTGTTACGAGCCGTCGTTGACGAAGACTCCGGACCTCAAGGGGGGAGTCACGACTCGGTTCCTCATCGGGGCGAACGGGGGAGTGAAGAGCGCGCAGATCCTGGGGACGGACCTGCCGCAGGACATCGGGACGTGCGTCGTCCGCGTGTTCGGATCGCTGACGTTCCCCGAACCGCCGGACGCGCGCCCGGTGACGGTGACGTACCCGCTCACGTTCACGCCCAACAAGGCGCAGGGGCCGAAGGTGGTTGTCGAGAGGTGATGATCAGGGACGCTCGTCGATGAGAGAGCGTCCCCTCGCGTCGCGATCAGGGGGCAACTTCAAATCTCTGTAACTTCGTGTTTCATTCGGCGCGGGCGGCAGGGGCCGTGTTGACGGCGGTGCCCTTCTTCGCGGCCATGATCTCGACGGTCTGCGGGTCCGCCTGCGGCGTGCGAACGAGCCTGTCGAGCTGGTATTTGTGCTCGTCCTGGAGGCGCTTCAGGATGGCTTGATACGTGTCCTCCGGCATCTTCGGGGTGCGGGAGAGGATCCACAGATAATCGCGGCTCGGGTGGCCGACGACGGCATAGCTGTAGTCGGGGGCGAGGTCGATGACCCAGTAGTCGCCCCAGAACGGGCGGAAGAACGAGACCTGGAGCTTCGCGTTCGTGGACGTGTCGACGACGCGGGCGCGGCCGTTCACCGAGTCCTCGGGGCCGTCGAGCGTGTACTGGCGGCAGCGATTGAGGACGTCGATCTCGCCGTCGTCGCGCAGCTTGTACGTGGCTGTCACGCCCGTACAACCTCTCTCCGCGAGGAGCGGAAACGCCGCGATCTCGTACCAGGTGCCGGCGTACTTCTGGATATCCACCTTCGCGACCGTCTGCACCGGCGGCAGGTGGAGCCGCTCCGTCGTCGTCGAGCACCCGACGCCGCCCGCGAGCGCGAGCACCCCGAGCACGGCCGTGACCAACCCCGCGCGCACAGGGCCCGCTCCACGCACGAGCCTGGAAAAGAAGGGGATCGAGGCCCCGCGCGGGGCCCGAGGAGGAAGGCGGTTGGTCGTGTTGTCCATGATGTGTCCAAGTATTGTTCACCCTGGACGACTTGTCAACCGCGGGGCGGGGGAGTGATACGAGGGGGCGGAGCCCCCTTGTAAAACCCCTTTCACAACACTCAAGAGGAGGAGTCGCGGCGCCTGCGGAGGCGGGCGATCGCCATCGCGGCGAGGCCGGCCAGCGCGCCGACGAGGGCGCCTTCAGAGTCGGAGTCGCTGCCGGGGGTGCGGCACGAACAGGCCTTTCCGCTGGAGGGATCGAGGGTGTCGCCTCCCATCGAGTTGCCCGCGCCCGCGCCGGAGCCGCCCGCGCCCACGTTGCCCGAGCCGCCCATGCTGTCACCGCCGATGCCGCCGCCGCCCACGCCGTTGCCGTGGACACAATTGCCGCTCACGCAGGACTCGCCGCTCGGGCACACGACTCCGCTGCACGCGTCCTTGCACTGGCCACCTGAACAATAGGTGCCGTCGGGGCAGCCGTTCGGACACGAGGGGTCCTCGCACTGGCCGCTGGCGACGACGCACTTCGTGGCGCCCTCGCACGAGAGGCCGTCGCAGGACGCGCAGCCGGCGAAGCACTTTCCGTCGCGGCACACCTGGCCCGCGGAGCACGCGACTCCCTTGCAGAGGTCCACGCACTCGTCGGCGACGCACGTCTGTCCGTGCGGGCACACGATGCCGTCGCACGGCGCGACACACTGGCCCTTGTGGCAGACCTGGCCGTCCGCGCAATTGACGCCCGCGCACGTCGGATCCAGGCAGAGGCCCGTCGGGACGTCGCACGTGATGTCGTCGGGACAGGGGAACTCGCCGCTGTCACAGTGGGGGACGCACTGGCCATGAGAACAGACGTCATCGGGGTTCGGGCAGGTGGCGCCGTCGTCCGGGACACCGTCGCAGTCGTCGTCGACGCCGTTGCACTGCTCGGGGCCCGAAGAGAAGAGCGGGGTGCAGGAGAGCTCGCCGTTCTTGCACTCCTTGATGCCCTTTCCGCAGATGCCTTTTTGCCCGGTGTCGCACGCGACGCCCGCGCCGGAGCACTGGATTCCGGTCACGCTGGTGAGCAGATCCGTGAAATCGTTGTTGGGGCTCTTGTTGGAGTCTTCCCAGGCGAAGTAATACTTGCTCGGGAAGATCTTGCTCTCGTAGATGAGGAGGTGAATCCAGGAGGAGGCGCCGTTGAAATCCGGGTTGTACTTGCGCTCCGAATAATAGATGTAGCCCTCGCCGGCCGTGGCGCGGGCGATGGTGGCGCAGCAATCGCCGCTGGCGCAGGTGCCGCCTTGCTGGTGGGACTCCGGCGTGACGAGGAAGAAGCCGACGTCGCCTCCGAGGTAGTCCGGCTCGCTCTTCAGGTCGAGGACAGGGGCTGTCCCGGGGCCGTCGGCGCACGCGATCATGAGGTGGAGATCGGCGTTGTCGGGCTTCTGGCCGGTCACGTTGTACCAGCCGAATCCGTTCTTGAACATCGCTGTTCCGCGCGTCAGGATCGTGAACGTCTGCGGGCAGGTGGGGTGGAACGTCTCGGGGTCGACCTTCGCGTCGGCCTGCGGATCCAGGCCCGAGAGGTTCGACGGGATGCACGAGTTGTCGTTGACGTTGTGCCAGGTCGTCGACTCGCAGGTGCCGTTCTGGCCGAGGTCGCAGTTCGGGGAGCCGCCGGGGCACGGCGCGCCCTGATTGCAGATGTTCGGCTGGGTGCACACGCACGCAAACTCGGCGCCGAGGCCGGTGGTCTCTCCGCCGTTGCAGCCGGCGGCCGCGGGGATCGTCTTGCCGTCGGGCTGCTGGAGCGCATGCGCCGCGGAGGTACTTAGAAGGAGAGCGGCGACGGGGACGAGGCGCCGGAGCGCGGCGGAGAGCGTGGACAAGGGGCTCCTTCGCGACCGCACGTGGAGTCTCGTGGGCACGTGCGCGCGTGCCCGCGACATTCGCAAGCGATGTGCCGAGTCGAGCGCGCTCGTAAACTGGCTGTTTTCCGGGAGGCGTGCGACAGGCGAGGGGCACCGGCGGGGCTGCGATCGCGCGGATCCAGGCGAATTCGGGCTTCGCGCGCGCCCCTCCGTGTCGCAGCGAACGGCTTGCGCGACGTGTGGGGCGTTCTGCGCGACAGGCGTGGACGATTCGCGCGCGGCGCGGGGGCATGTCGGTTTATCCTGGCGCGAGCATGAGCAAGCCATTTCGATCTCGCCTGTTCGGTTCTGTGGTCGTCGCCGCGCTGTCGGTGTTTTGCGGGGCGCGCGGCGTCGCTTCGGCGTGGGGCGCCCCGGGCGGTCCGTCCGTGTCGCTCACGTCGTTTCACGAGGGGGATCGCGTCGTCGAGGTGGAGCGCGTCGCGGCGGCCTCTCCGGGGTTCGAGGGCGCGCCCGCGGGGCTCACGCCCGTGCGGCTGCGGTTCGCGCCGCGGGCCGGAGCGCTCGCGCGGGAGGTGCGCGCGTTCGTGGATCGGACTGCCATCGTGCGCGTGGATCCCGGCTCCGAGGGGGAGCTGGCCGCGCGTGGGGTGAAGATCGTGCGGCCGCTGATGCCCGCGATCGGGCTTTATCTGGTGGAGGACACGACGGGGGGAGACGGCATCGACGCGGCGCGCCGGCTGCAGCCGGAGGGGCCGCGGGAGCAGGGGATTCGGCACGCGGCGCCCAAACTGTATCTCTTCCACAAGGCGCGCGGGGAGTACACGCCGAACGATCCGAAGCTCGGCGGTCAGTGGTATTTCAAGAACCTGAAGATGACGGAGGCGTGGGACCTCGAAAAAGGGGATCCGTCCGTCAACATCACGGTGGTGGATACAGGGTGTGATCTGACGCACCCGGATCTGGTGGACAAGATGGATCCGGGGCGCGACGTGGCGGATCAGGACGACGATCCGTCGCCGGTCGCGAGCGAGGACGGGGCGGCGCACGGGACGGCCTGCGCGGGGCTCTGCGCGGCGTCCACGAACAACAGCGAAGGGATCGCGGGCGGATGTCCGGAGTGCCGTCTCCGCTGCGTGCGCCTGCTCGCGGCGACGCCGGTGCCCGAGTCGGCGGATGTGGATGCGTTCCAGTTCGCGTTCGATAAAGGGGCTGCGGTGGTGTCCAATTCGTGGGGCTTCGTGGACCCGATGCCGGTGCCGAAGGCGCTGGAGGCCGCGATCAACAACGTGTACGACAGCGGCCGCGGAGGGAAGGGCGCCATCGTGGTGTTCGCGATGGGCAACGATGATCGGGAGATCGCCGACGACGAGATGGAGGCGGTGCGCGGGGTGCTCGCGATCGGGGCGATCAACAACCTGGACCAGAAGACGCCGTTCACGAACCGGGGCAACTGCACGGATCTGGTGGCGCCGACTGGCACGTTGAGCACGGATATCGTGGGGCCGGACGGGTTCGATCCGGGGGATTACACGACGCTGTTCGGCGGGACGTCGTCGGCGTGCCCGGTGGCGGCGGGGATCGCGGGGCTGATGGTGAGCGCGGCGCCGGACAAGACGTCGGCCGAGCTGGTGGACATCCTCATCAAGACCGCGCGTGTGGCGCCGTACGCGGTCCCCGACGCGAACGGTCATGATCCGGTGTTCGGATACGGCATCATCGACCCGGTGAAGGCGCTGCAGACGGCGCTCGGCGTGAGCACCGGAGGCACCGGCGGAGCGGGCGGCGCCACCTCGACGGGCGGCACCACCGGAGGCGGCGGCGCAGGCGGTGGCGGCGGCTCCACGGAGAAGGATACGGGTTGTTCGTGCAACATGCCGGGGACCGAAGGCGAGACCGGAGGTGCCTTGTTCGCGCTGGGGGCCGCGGCGCTCGTGTGGGGTCGCAGGCGCCGTCGATCTTGAGGGCTATTTCCGAATGACAGGAGGTACCCCTCCCTGCGGCTGCGGAGCAGGCGCTTTGGGAGGGGCGGGCCGCGCGCAGCGAAGCGAGCACGGACCGGGGGGTGGGCACCCCTGAATTGCTTATTGGGAAGGCTTCTTTTTGCGGCGGAACGCCAGGATCGCGGCGGCCGCGAGGGCGGCGTAACTGCCTGTCTGGACAGGCTCTCTTCCGGGGAGGGAGCAGCCGCAGTCACCGTCGTAAGTGACTGTCTTGCCGCCGTCTCCGCCGGTCGCGGTGGTTCCGCCTGCGCCGCCTGCGTTGCTGCCTCCGGTGCCGCCTGTGCCGCCGGCTCCGGTGCCGAGGAAGGCGGTGCGGCAGGCCGCGACCTCGTCCACCGTGCCGATGCACAAGGCCGGTTTGCGGGAGTTGCCGCTCTGGGCCGTGCTCACGATCACCACCACCAGGCGGTCCGCCGCGGAGGTGTCGATCGTGTCCGTTCCGGCCGTGACGTCACTCAGCTCCTTCACGGGGGCCGTGGCCGTGCCCGCGCGCGTCGCGACCAGCAAACGCAGGCCGTCCGTCGCGTCCGGCGTGGACTCGGGGGCGACGAGGGCCGCCGTCATCGCCGCGCGGCCCCCCGGCGGCACGCGGTAGTATTGCGCAGAGGCGTAGTAGACGCGGAGAGCGTCCTCGAAGTACGGGGCCGCGACCTCCGTCATCTTCACGCCCGCGTAGCCCGCGCCCGCGTCGTACGAGCGCGCCGGATCCGCGAATTTGCCCGTGAAGAGGTTCCACGTGGCGAATTCCGTCATGGCGTCGCCGAAGGTGGTTTGCGCCTTGTCCTGGAGGAGCGGGTCGAGCTCCGTGAACCACACCGGGTCCGCGACGCCGTTCGCGCCGTTTTCGCAGCGCGAAAGGAGGAAACGGACCATGTCGGGGCTGTAACGCTCCGTCAAGAACTCGAAGAAGATGCCTGTTCCGTAGCTGAACGGGTCCACCGCGCCGGGAAGGGGGGTGTCCAGCGGGCGGTCCGTGTTGTCGAGATAACCCGGCAAGAAGCCCTCGAAGTCCTTCAGCGTCGGGTCGAATTGCTCGGTCGCCCACACCGCGCTTCCCTCGGCCAGGATGGAGCCCTGTCCGTTATCGTACGCCGACTGCACCGCGTGGAAGAATTCATGGCTTCCCAGGATGCGATTGGCCACCAGCGTGCTCGGGTATCCGTACCCCTTGTAGTCGTTCTCCTGCACCATGTAGCCGGCGCAGATCTGGGGGTTTTGCTGGGTGCACTTGTCGTCGCGGTAGTTGCCGTCGCCCTGGCCCGCGAAGTCGACGAGGTAGACGTCGAAGCGGGCGTCCCCGCCGTTGTCGGCGATCATCCCGTCGTCCGCCGGCGCGCGAAAGCCCATGTCGTCGTGGTATTTGGCGAGCACGTCCTCGTAGACGGAGGCCACCTCCTCCACGAAGTCCGGCGTGCCGTCGGCGTTCGCGTCCGCCGCGGGGACCGCGTTCGCGCCCTGTCGCGTGAAGTGGATGAGGAAGTGATCGCCCGCGGAGGCGTGCGTCTCCACCACGTCCGAAGGGTCGAAGTTGAACATGAGCCCGTTGCCGGGCGTGTCGGGCCGGACCAGCGGCGCCCGAGAAGGGGAGTCGCCGAGAGAGGGGGAGTCGTAAGAGGGCACCTCGCTCTCCTCTGCGCACCCCGCGAGGACCGCGGAGAGCGCGCAGGAGACGAGGCCCGCACGGCGGAGGGCGCTCCTCATGATGGACGGCCTCAGTCGAGGAAGGACCAGCGAACGATGAAGTTGGCCGATCCGGTGTTGCCCATCGGCACGCTGCCCGTCGTGTCACACTGCGTCTGGATGTCGGGGCTGTAGTAGTCGTCGACGATGAGCTTCACGTGGCGGCCGCTCGCGAGCTCCAGCACGAAGACCTGGCCGCTCATCTTCACGCAGCCGGGATACGACCAGTATGCGGACAGCGCGGTGGCGGGCGAATTCATGAGGCCGGAGCCGTCCGGGATGAAGTCGCACGTGTCGGTGAAGTAGTCGTCGGCGTGGTAGGAGAGGCTGTCGGGGAGCGCCGTCACCTCCTCGTACTTCTTGCCGCCGGGCACCGGGGCCGCCTGCACGCACGAAGGGCCGGAGTCGCCGCTGTTGATGCGCGCGACGTATCGGCGAAACGCGATGTCCCAGTCCATCGAGCCGATGGCGTCCTGATCGCCGAGATCGACCTTCGTGAGGCCCGCGTCGGTGAATTTGCCGTACGTGTACGAGTCGGGCGTGGAGGCGAAGGCGCCGCCCGCGGTCGCGTCGATGCCCGACTTCCAGCCTGCGCCGTCGGCCTCGTTCGTGATGAGGCCAGGAGTCACGGGCTTCTGAAGGTCCATGTCGAGGATGACCTGGTCTTCACAGGCCACCGGGGTCGGCGTCGTGCAAAGGGCGCTGACGCTGCTCGTGGTGGTGCCGCCGCCGGCGCCGCCCGTGTCCGTGGTGGTCGTGGTGCCGGCGCCGCCGCCGCCGCTGCTGTTCGTGTCGGAACCGGAGCAACCGGGGCCCGCGCACAGGATGGCCACGGCGGAAGTGAAAAGAAGAGCTCGCGACTTCATGTCGCGCACCCTAACACTCCTCTACCGGCGAGAGCTACGCGCGCCGCGGAGCTTTGGACGGTTTCGAGGCGTGGTGCCGAGTCGCGATCACTTCATGCCGCCCGTGCCGCCGGTCATGCCGCCTGTTCCACCCGTCATTCCGCCCGTGCCGCCGGTCATTCCGCCCGTTCCGCCCGTCGAGCCGCCCGTCGAACCGCCGGTCGCGCCGCCGGTGGAGCCGCCGGTCGACGCCACGGGATCCGGGGGCACGTCCGGGCCGTCTTCACAACCGTACAGGCCAGAGATCACGAGGCTCGCCGAGGCCACGAGAAGAGACAGTTTCTTCATGCGGGCCACTCTACCAGACCCACGCGCGCCAAGGCACCTACGCTCTATGCACCTTGTTGCGACGGCGCGGGCGGCGGCGTCCCCTGCGCGGCCGGCGGGACGGGCGGCGTCGGCGCGAGGCTCTTCGTGCGGAGATCGGAGCCGGGCAGATCGTCCTCGTGCGCCTCGAAGGGGAACACGCTCTCGGGCACCTCTTCCTCCAGGCCGATGCCGTCGAGCAGCGCGTTCACCTCGCCGCCGACGAGGAGCGCGAGGCTCGCGATCCACAGCCACAGGAGCGCGATCGCGACGGTCGCGAGGTTGCCGTACAGGGTCGCGTAGCTCGCGATGCGGCTCACGTAGAAGGAGAACAGCGTCGACGTCGCGGCCCACAGCGCGACCGTGAGCACGGCGCCGGGGAGGACGCGCCGCTTCGGGCCGCCGGTGCGCTGCGTCGCGATGCGGAAGAAGACGGCCACGAGCGCGACGGGCGCGACGATCGGCAGCACGAAGCCGAGCACGAGGCCCACCGTCGACGACACGCGCGCGACCGCGATGCCGAGCGCGGTGAGCACCGTCACCACGACGAGGCCGCAGAAGACGTAGCCCATCGCGATGAAGCGGCGCTTCCACCAGGGGCGCTCGACGCCGATGTAGATGCACTCGAACACGCCCATCGCGGTGGAGAGGCCGGCCGACGAGACCCACGCGAACGCGCTCAGCACGAGCGGCGCGAACACCGCGAAGCCCGCGTCGGAGAGGCGGAGGAACTCACCGTCGATGAGCTGCGCGACGGCGATCGGCATCGGCCGGAGGAGCGGGCCGAGCGTCGCGGCGCTCGTCGTGTGGAGGCGGTGCAGGATCACGCCCGCGCCGGCGACGAGCGGGATCAGGCTCAGGAACGCGTCGAAGGCCATCGCGCTCGCGGCGCGGGCCGCGGCGTACCGATCGAGGTTGACCCACAGGAGCCAGCAGCCCCGGACGAACCGGCTCCGCTGGATCGCCCTGAGCCTGTCGATCATGTTCTGACTCTAGCCTGAATGCGGCGCGGCTTCGATCCGCGTCAGGGCGTGAAGCTCGGATCTTTGGTGGGGGCGGCCGGCGCGGTCGTCGCCTTCGCCGCGGCGGTCGCGGGCGGCGCGGTCGCCGCAGGCGCGTCGGCCGTGGCGGTCGCGGTCGTGGAGCCGGGCAGCTTGCCGAAGAGGTGAGGCTTCGCGTCGCCGGACGCAGACGCGGACGCGGTCGGCTCCGCGGTCATCACCGGCTCGGCGGTCGTCGTCGTCGCGGACGCGGTCGCCGCAGCGGTCGTCGCGCTCTCCGTCGCGGTCGCGGTCGCCGTCGCAGGAGGCGCTGCGGTCGCGGTGGCGCTCGCCGTCGGATCCGACGCGAGGCCCGGGAACAGCTTGCCCGCCGCGGGTCCGAGGCGCGTGCCGAGGTACGTGCCGCCGACGAGCGCGAGGAGGAACGCGACCACCGCGATCACCGGGCGAATCCCGCTCTTTTTCTTCGCGGTCGGCTCGGGCGTGATCGTCGCGGTCGCGGCGCTGATCGAGGGGCTGGACGGCGCGCTCGCGGACGGGGGCGCGGCCTCCTTCGCGGAGACGGGCGCGCCGGCGGACGCAGGTGCCGCCGCGGAAGAAGGCGCGGCGGCGGAGGCGGGCGCGGCCTCTTTCGCGGGCGCGGCGGCGGGCGCGGGCGCGGGCGCGGCGGCCGCGGGCGCTTGCTGCGCGGTGATGCTCTCCTTGTCCTTCTTCGTCTCGGCCGCGGACAGCGCCTCGATGATCGCGGAGTTGTCGCGCGTCGTCATCGTGTCCATGTCGAACGCGGCGGCCTTCATCAGGTCGCGGAGCATGTTGAGCTCCGTGAGCACCTCGTCCGCGGTCGTGTAGCGCTTCTTCGGCGAGCGGGTGAGCGCGCGGTTCACGACGGCCTCGAGGCCCTTCGCGAGCTTGTCCGTGCGGCCCGTGGCGAGCGGCGTCGGATCCGTCCAGATCTTCTTCTTCGCGAGCTCCGCGTCGTACACCTCTCCGAACACGTGCTTGCCCGCGTGCGCGCGGAACAGGATCGCGCCGAGCGCGTACACGTCGGAGGCGGGCGTCACGTCGCGCGAGTTCAGGATCTGCTCGGGCGCCATGTACTCGATCGTGCCGAGCGCCATGTCCGCGCGCGTGATGCCGGTCATCTCTTCATCTTCGGAGACGCCCTGCTCCAGGATGCGGCTCACGCCGAAGTCGACGATGACGGCGCGGTGCTGGCCGTTCGGAAGCTGCTGCCAGATGATGTTCCCGGGCTTCAGATCGCGGTGGATGATGTGGTGCCGGTGCAGGTCGACGAGCGCGGCCGCGATGTCGGCGCCGAGATCGATCGTCTCCTCCACGCTGAGCGTGCGGGCGCCGAGGATCTTCGAGAGCGGATCGCCCTCGATGAACTCCATCACGAGGATGAGGCCGTACTGATCGTCGGTGACGAAATCGAGGACGCGCGCGACGTGATCGCTGCGGATCTTTCCGAGGAAGACCGCCTCGCGCCGGAAGCGCGCGACGACCTCGTGGTTCTCGGCGGCCGCGAGAAGCAGTTGCTTGAGCGCGACCCGCACGCCGACCGCGAGGTGCTCCCCCAGGTACACAGCGCCCATGCCGCCCGCGCCCACGCGCGCGTCGACACGGTAGCGTCCCGAGATGACGGCCCCTTTCTGGAGCTCGGCTCCTCCAGCGCCGCGATGCAGATCCATAAGGCCCGCATCCTACGACACTTCCAAAACGCGGGGCGAGAACGTGGTGCGCTTCCGAGCGGACATTCCGTGGGCCGGGCGCGAAAATCGCGTGCGCGGCGCGGATTCTTCCGCGATCCGCGGCCCCGGCGCCTCACGGGGGCCCGTCCGTCTTCGGGCGCGCCGTGCTAGCTCCCGGTCCAGCCCCGATGCCCGTGACCCCTCGGTACCGCCCCGCGCCGCGCCACACGACCCTCGGCGAAGGTTTCTACGACGCCGTCCGCCCCGCGCGATTTCCCCTTGAAACGCCGCGTTTCTGGAACGATCGCTGGTCCGCCCGCGTGGGCCTCGAAGGCCTCTCCGCGGAGGAGCGCGCCGCGCACTTCTGCAAATTCGCGCCGCTGCCCGACAACGTCCGCGAGCCCCTGGCCCTGCGGTACCACGGCCACCAGTTCGGCGTGTACAACCCGATGCTCGGTGACGGGCGCGGCTTCCTGTTCGCGCAGCTCCTCGATCCCGACGAACGGCTGCTCGATCTCGCGACGAAGGGCAGCGGCACGACGCCGTGGTCCCGCGACGGCGACGGGCGCCTCACGTTGAAGGGCGGCGTGCGCGAGGCGCTCGCGACGGAGATGCTGGAGGCGCTCGGCGTGAGCACCTCGAAGACGTTCGCGATCTTCGAGACGGGCGAGCGATTGTTCCGCGGCGACGAGCCGTCGCCCACGCGATCCTGCGTGCTCACGCGCCTCGGTCATTCGCACGTGCGCTTCGGATCGTTCCAGCGCTTCGCGTACCTCGGCGAGCACGAGCGGCTGCGGAAGCTCTTCGAGTACGCGGTCTCCACGTACGCGCCGGAGGTGCACGCGCAGGGCGGCGATCCGGTCGTGACGTTCCTGCGCGTCGTCGCGGAGCGGAGCGCGCGGCTCGCGGCGTCGTGGATCGCGGCGGGGTTCGCGCACGGCGTGCTCAACACCGACAACATGAACATCACCGGCGAGAGCTTCGACTACGGGCCGTACCGCTTCGTGCCCGAGTACGATCCGGACTTCGTCGCCGCGTACTTCGACGAGACGGGGCTCTACGCGTTCGGCAAGCAGCCGCGCGTCGTCGTGTGGAACCTCACGCGCCTCGCGGACGCGCTGCGACCGCTGTCTCCGTCGGCGCCGTTCGGGGACGCGCTGCGAGCGTACGAGCCGGCCTTCTTCCGCGCGCTCGCGGACCGCGTGCTCCATCGCCTCGGCCTCGCGCCCGTGGATCCGGATCTGGACGCGGCGCTGTGCGAGGGCGTGCTCGGGTTCCTCGCGGACTCGCGCGCGCCCCTGGATCGCTTCTATTTCGACTGGTACGGAGGCCTCGCGAGCGAAGGCCGCGCGATGGCGAGCCCGTCGCGCGCGCACTACGAGGGGCCGTACGGCGCGGAGCTGAAGAAGGCGCTGGAGCGTCACGCGCCGATCGATCCCGCGCGCCTGCAGCACCCGTACTTCGCGCGCGCGGAGCCGGTCACGCTCATCATCGACGAGATCGAGCGCCTGTGGGATCGCATCGCCGGCGCGGACGACTGGTCCCTCTTCGAGCAGAAGATCGCCTCGATCCGCGAGCTCGGCGACGCGCTTCGTGGAGGCCCGTTCGCGGACGTTTGACGCTCGGCGTCGCTCGTGAGAACGGCTCGCGCCATGATCCGTTTGAACGAGAAGTGGTCCGCGTTGCTCGAGGACTACAAGGCGCAGCACACCGATCCCCGGAACCAGGCGTGCCACCGCATCGGCATCCCGATGATCGCGGCGAGCATCCCGATCGGCGCGACGATCATCGGCCTCCCGCTCGCGGCGAGCATGTTCACCGTCGGCTGGGGCTTCCAGTTCCTGGGGCACCACTACCAGGGCAACGATCCGGCCTTCTTCGCGGACAAGCGTCAGCTCCTCGTGGGGCTCGTGTGGTGGATGCAGAAGTCGGGCGTGCCGATCAAGACGACCGCGCCCGCGGCGTGATCACGCGATGAGCGGCGCGACGTTCACGTTGCCGGGGGGCCACGCGGTCACGGTCTTCGGGCCGGAGACGTCGCACGGCGTGCAGCGGACGCCGGGCGGCGCGGTGATCGCGAGCCTCGGCGCTTCGAGCGACGACGCCGACGCGGAGCTCGCGGAGGTGGCGCGCGCGCTCGCCGAAGAGCTCGCGAAGCCGCACGATCCGGCGCGCGTGCTGAACGTGGAAGGTGCGCTGTCGCTCTCGCAGCTCACGTCGCGCGCGGACGCGCCGATGACGCCGACGCCGTCGCCCGTGCTGTGGTGCCTGCACGCCGGGACGCCCCGCGCGCTTTCGTCGGATCCTCGGCGTTTGCAGGCGTTTCTGCGTGTCGTGCACCGGACGGGCGCGGGCGTGGTGCCGCCGCGGAGGCAGGTCGCGCACGTCGTGGACGCGCCGTCCGACGCGACGCGGTTGCTCGCGCGGTGGCTCCAGGATCTCGGCGTGGAGGTGTGGTTCCCGGAGCAGGGCGCGACGTGGATCGAGATCGCGCGGCCCACGGGCGAGATCGACGCGATCCGCGCGGGCTCCCCGTACCCGGCCGCCGCGAGCCCGCGGGACGCCTTCGTCTTGCGGGTGAACGCGCACAAGGATCGTGCGGAGTCGACGGGGGACGCGGAGGCGCTCTCCGCGCTGGAGGACACGGAGCGTGCCTATCTGGCGCAGCACACCGCGGCTGTCTCGGCGGGCGAGGGGAGGGCGCCTTTCTACCGCGCGCCGCAGCTCACCAAGCTCGTTCGCGGCGTCGAGGGCGATGCGGATCCGGCGGCCGCGCTGGTGCGCCTCGCTCGGGAGCTTCTGGGTCGCGCCGCGCCGCTCGTGATGACGCGGGAGCCGGACAAGGGATTCGGCGTGCGGGTGTTCGGGGAGGCGGGAAAGTGCCTCTCGGCGTTCGTGGATATCCGCTCGGCGGAGTGGATGGCCGAAGATCTGGAGATGGAGCCGGGCAAATACGAGATCACGGGCGCGCCGGCAAAAGCGGTGCTCCAGATGGCCGCGCGGGGCAACTACGGTGTCGCGCTGTGCGCCTTCGAGGACCGATCGACTCCGATGATCGTGATTCTGCCGGCCGCGCTGGCGCGCTCGCTGACGGACGAGAAGCTCACGAATTGACGGCGCCCCCCTTCCCGCGCGCAGCGAAGCGAGCACGGGAATTGGGGGGCGCGGGCCGGAGGCGCTTTGCGCCGGAGGCCGTGGGGGGCACCCTCGCCGGGCGATATCCCTCCTACGGCTGCGGCGGGGTCACGCACTTGTTTCCCTGGACGAGGCAGCCGATCGCGGCGCACTGATCCAGGTTGGTGGCGTTCTCGCACTGGATGTCGCACGAGTCCGTGCAGATGGCGCCGGACCAGCCCACGACGCACTCCCCGGTGGCGCCGCACATCCTCCGGATGGAGCAACAAGGCATTCCCTGCACCGTCTCCTCGGCGCATTTCGGGAAAGTGTCGCAGTCGCACGGCGTGCCGATCGGCAGATCGCAGGCCGACGCGCCGCCGCCGCCCTGCGTGCTCGTGGAGCCGCCGGAGCCGCCCGTGTTGCCGCCGCCCGCGGCCGAGCCGACGTCCACGCGGGCGCCGCAGGCAGCGAGAGAGAGGGCCAGAGTGACTTGCAACATCGGCGCGATGACGCTTCGCTTCGATCGGTTCATCAGGACACCTCGACTGCGCTGAAGGACGTTTTCGTGAGGCGCGCGCCGTCCGTCCGGGGGCCGCACGCGGGCCTGTCCAGGCTTGGTTGCGCAGCCTCTGCGCGGTCTTCAAACCCCTGAAAAACATGCGCCCACCGGAGCGATTCTGCCTCTCACGGGCGGCGCGTCGCCGTGTTACGGATGCGCTGAACAGGAGATGTCGTCATGCACGTCGCCGTCGTGATCCTCGTGGTCGTGATCGCCTTCGCTGCGGCGCTGCTCTTCTTCGCGCGCGGACCATCGAGCCCGGCCGCCCAGTTCGCGCGCGAGGTCCAGCGCGGGTTCGCCCGTGAACAGAGCACCTCGGCTCCGGACCGCGAACAGCCGATCACCGAACAGGACCTCTCGGCGCTCCCTCCGCCCGTGCAGCGCTATCTGCGCTTCGCCGGCGTGGTCGGGCGGCCGCGCGTCCGGAGCTACCATGTCCGCTTCACGGGCCGCATCCGCAAGGGGCCGGACGCGCCGTGGATGACGTTCACCGCCGAGCAGGTGAGCTTCGTCGACCCGCCCACGCGCCTCTTCTCGATGGACGCGCGCATGTTCGGACTGCCGGTCTCGGCCCTGCACATGTACTTCGGACAGGACGCCTCCATGCGCGTGAAGGTGCTCTCTCTGATCCCGATGGTGGACGTGTCGGGGCCCGATCTCGCGAGCGCCGAGACGGTCACTCTGTTCAACGACATGTGCGTGATGGCGCCGGCCACGCTCATCGACCCGAACATCCGCTGGGACGAAGTCGACGACCGCGGCGCGCGCGCGACGTTCACCCACGCGGGCACGACGATCCGCGCGACCCTGGCGTTCGACGAAGAAGGCCGCCTCGTGGACTTCGTGTCCGACGACCGCGGCGCGCTGCAGGACGACGGGAAGACCTTCGTGAAGCAGCGATGGTCCACGCCGCTCCGCGATCACCGCTCTTTCGGGAGCGCGCGACTGGCCTCCTTCGGCGAGGCCCGCTACCGCACCGAGGCCAGCGACTACGCGTACGGCGAATTCGAGATCCGGGACGTCACGTACAACGAGACCCCGGCGGTGCGTCCGCGCTGATCCCCTTCTTTTGCCGAACAGCCCGTCGTATCGAGGCCCGTCACTGTGCGTGCGGGATCGCGAACCAGAAGGTGCTGCCGCGCCCTTCGACGCTCTCGACACCGATGTGCCCTCTGTGCGCCTCCACGATCGAGCGGGCGATGAAGAGGCCCAGCCCGAGCCCGCGGCGGTCTCTCGGCGTCGCTTGCCAGAAGCGCTCGAAGATCCGATCCACGTTGGCCGGCGCGATGCCGGGGCCCGTGTCCGTCACCGAGACGCGGAGCGTCCCGCCCGCCTCCTCGGTGCGGATCTGCACGCGCCCACCGCCGGGCGTGAACTTGATCGCGTTGCCGACGAGGTTCGCCAGCACTTGAAGGATGCGCTCGCGATCGCACCACGCCGTGAAGCCCTTGGGAGGCGGTTCGCCGGTGAGCGTGACTCCCTTCGCGATCGCGATCGGCTCGAAGACGTCGAGGCTGTCCCGCACGAGCTCGCCGACGTCCAGCGTGGCGGGCGCGAGCACGAACCGGCGCGCCTCGATGCTGGTCACGTCGAGGAGATCGCCCACGAGCCGCGTGATTTGCCCCGAGATGCGGTGGATGCGCGTGGCCAAGGTGAGGACGTGCTCATTGCTTGCGGCACCGGCGGCCCGCGTGATCGCTTCGGCGCTGAGCGCGATGCTGCCGTTCAGGTTGCGGATGTCGTGGCTGACGATCGCGAGGAATTCGTCCCGTGAGGCGATGAGCCCGTCCGCGCGGATGCGCTCCAGGTGCAGGGCCTCGTCGGTGGACGCGCGCTCCTGGGCGAGCAGCTTGGCGAGGGCTCGCTCCCCCACGTGGCGCTCCGACCGCAGCGCATCATCGGCGAGCGCGTACTCGGCCTCGAGCGCCTGATCCTCATCGTGGCGTTCGACCTCGATGCTGTGGCGGGCCTCGGCGGAGGGATTGTTCGCGTCGAGCTGGATGTCCGCGCGTTTGCGTGCGGAGCGCAGCACCCCTCGCGCGCGCTCGCGTGCGAGTCGAACGACCTCGTCGGCGGTCTCTTCGACGGCGCTACGTTTGTGCGCGAATTCCTCGTCCGAGCGCTCGCGCTCCGTGGAGAGGTTCTGGTCCGTCTGCTCGCGCTCTCGTCGGCGATTCTGGTCGTCGGAACCCACGAGAGGGCAGTCTACCCGGGGTCACGCAGATCGCACCAGGTCATCGGAGGGGCGTAGAACGTAGTCCGGATGCGCTCCGAAGGTCGCTGTTGCGTAGGCTCAACCGAACAGCCGTGTCCTGGCTCGGTCGTAGCGCGCGCGCTCCAGCGAGCCGTCGTCTGCGAAGAACAGCGGCCAGTGGTGAAACCCGCGCGTCTCCAGGGTCCTCTCGAGGTACGTGTCGATGTCGTATTCGAAGGGGACGATCCCCTCATGGGCGTCGAAGAGCCTCATTTTCGGCCCGATTCGATGGCCGTCCACGAGGAAGCCGGCCGCGAGCTCCCCCGTGTGGTCGAACGGGACGAAGCGGCGAAACGGCGCTTGCTGCTCTGCGCTCATGAAGTCGAAGAACAGCTCACCTGCCCACTTCTGCCCCTTTCGCCCCATCACCATGGTGAACATATCGAGGACAGCGATGCTCCCCCCGACGTACCCGTCGTCTTCCTCGGAGAATCCCTCCCCGAGCGCGGTCACATCGGCTGACCAGGCGAGGGAGATGCCGTTCGTCTGGAGATAGAACTGCCGGATCGCGGGCGCGAGCTCGATCTCCAGCCCTTCCTCGAGCTCCCGAATCTCCCCGTCCGACAGGCCAGGTCGGATCGAGCGAGTCGTCACGGTGATCTCTGGCCGGCGCGCGATCTCGTCGAACAGGCGCGTGAAACGAGAGGGGATGTCTTGCATGGGTGGATTGTACATGAAGCCGCAGTCCCCCGGCTTTGTCGGAGCTTCGTTCTCGGTAATGTACGGTTGGGGATGCTCGATGCTTCACTTCATGAACGGCGCCACCATTTCCTCGCTCACTTCCCATAGCTTCTTCGCGAGCGCCTCGTCGAGAGCGAGCCTGGCCGGCGCCTTCACCTGGCACTTCTCGTAATAGAGACCGTCCTCACCGGCGACGTCGGGCGAGGCGGCGCAATGGAGCGATGTCCGGGCTCCTTCTTCCACGGAGAGGAGGAATAGCTTGATGATAGGGCCCAGAGGCCACGGGAATGCGTCCCAGATGTCCGTGGCGACGGAGCCGGGGTGGAGCGAGTAACTATGGACACCCGCTCCTGCTCGTCCGCGCGCGAGCTCCTTCGTAAATAGCACGTTGCAGAGCTTGCTCCGACAGTACTCATCGAAGCCTGCCCGCGACGGGGCGGGTCGTCGCAGAGAGTCCCAGTCAATCCCTTTGACTCGGTATTGCCCGCTGCTCGCGACGTTCACGATCCGTGCTGCCGAGCCTGCGCGAAGTCGTGGGAGGAGCAAGGTCGTGAAGAGGAAGGGCCCCAGATGGTTCGTCCCGAAAGTGACCTCGAATCCGTCCTTGGTGAGCCCACTCT
This sequence comes from Polyangiaceae bacterium, assembly GCA_046351455.1. Lineage (GTDB taxonomy): Bacteria > Myxococcota_A > Polyangia > Polyangiales > Polyangiaceae > JADJRH01. The sequence continues at coordinate 140,611 of JAXLYM010000012.1, read as the reverse complement.
GACCGGGGACGCCGGCGTTGTTGATCAGCACGTCGAGCTGAGCCCCGCTGTCCAGGAATGTGTGGGCCGCACGCGCGACGCTCGCGAGATCCCCCAGATCCATCGGTACGAAGGAGGCTCGACCGCCGAGCGCGGCGATCTCCTCGAGCACGGGCCGAGTCCGCTCCTCGGAGCGTCCGGCCAGGGTCAGAGTGCCGCCGCGCTTGGCCAGCTCGATCGCGGTGATCCGTCCAATCCCTCTGTTCGCACCCGTCACGAGAAAGGCGCGCCCAGTCAGATCTTTGTCCACGTTCATGAGCCTCCTCCACACGAAATACGCCTCGCGCCGAGCCGTCCGGCGACCGACGGCGGGTTGGTCTGCGTCCCCGTCGAGGAGGTCGGGAGTATGCGGAGTCTCGCAGCTCTCTGGTCCGCGCTCACCTCAACTCGACTCCGTAGCATGCGGCTAGACTACGCGCAATTTGTCGTCGAATTCAAGAGGAATGCGCACGCGTCGCGTACTCTCGTGGGCGAGCGTGCAGGACCCACTCGCCCCCGCAGCGGGTGGAGGACTTTGGCTTGACGCGGACCGTTTTCGTGCGGCGCGTGTCAGTTGAGTCCATAGCCCGCGCAGGTCGCGTCGTAGTACCCGTCCACCTTGCCGCACATCGAGTCGGCGGTGTAGGCCGTGTCCTCGTGGATGCAGTACTTGCCCGCGGTGTCCTCGTCGCCGGGCTGCAAGTAGGGTTTGATCTCGGCGCACTCGAAGCCCATCGGGCAGCTGCAGAGTGGAGCGCCGGTGTCTGGCGCGCCGTCCGCGAGGCCGCAGCGGCACGAGCAGAAGACGGCGTGGAACGCCGAGCGGTAGGAGAGCAGGTCGCACTGGCCGCATACGGCTGTCGATACGGGCGTATCGGTCCCCGGCACGCAGCACGCCCCGTCGTTCATCGGGTAGTCGACGTCGATCGCCAGCTGGCAGTCGCCGGGGACGTGACACACGAATGTCCCGCAGTCCGCGGTGTCCGGCGCGCAGGCGGGGACGCACTCTCCGGAGGGGCAGCTCGTGTCGCCGGGGCCCGCACACGGGGTGGGCGCCGCCTGTCCGTGCGGGCAGGACGCCCGGCCCTGGAAGTGATACTGGAGGCATACGCTGCCGGCGGAGCAGTCGGCCGAGGGGGGACTGATGCTGTACTCGGTCATATCGAACCCGGAAAACGCGGGATCGAGCTCGTCCGGCGCGATGCACGGATTGCCGACGGAGAACTTGGGGCCTGTGCCCGAGCTCGGGCTCCCGCCCGTTCCCGAGCCCGAGGGTTCGCCCCCGGACGGCGTATCGCTCCCGCCGCATGCTTGTGTGCTCGCGACGAGGATGAGCAGGAACAACGTCTCGCCGATGTGTAGGCGTGTCTTCATGAAGGCATTCTTGCGGCAATCCGAGAAGAGCACAAGCGACGTCGCGGGCGACGCTGTGATGGCGCCGGCCGGATCGATGGCACTTGAAAAAGCTCTGACGGACAGAAGGACGATGACGTGAACGACAAGCCCAGCGACAGCGGCGAGCCACGATTGGAGGCTCGCTTGCCGCTACGAGCGCGATCTGGCATCTTGGCCATGAGCATGATCTCGTTTTGGCGATGATTGCGTCAAGTGTGGTGCAGGGCTTGCGAAGGGCCCGGGCGAAGGGGAGCATCGGCGCGCGCACGCTCCCGGGCGATACCACTTTGGTGGTATGGCCCCACGCGGCGCCGTCCCTCGCGCGTCCACGATCTTGGCGTGCCCACCCGCGCGGTGCTCGTGCAAGGGGCGTCCTCGACCTGCGGCGTCACGCGTTATGAGCCGCGATGGCAATGCTGAACACGTTCACCGGGCGCCCACGATGAAGAGGCGCTTCTTCGAGGGACCGCTTGGGCGCGACGCACCTCATGCCAGGGAACGCGGTGTCCACGATGGCTCCCGACGAGCCGGAGCGTACGATGTAGACGTTGGCGACGCCCCATCGCCACAGGAATACGTCGTCCGCAACCCTCTCCACGCGGTCCCGCCTCACTGGCTCGGCCCCGCGGGTGGCATTGGCACCTCGGGGAGAGGTGTGTTGCCGGACGTGGGGACGTGCCTCGACAGCCAGTCGACGAGCGTTGGAATCATGGTCTCGACGGCGCTCGTGCCGTGTCCCCCACGGGGTGCGACCAGCTTCCGCCTGTCGGTGCTCCTCGCCACGGCGAGCAGCTCGTCATTGCCCTTCGGATCGACCAGCGCGTCCGCGGCACCCTGGACGAGCAGCACCGGCACGTCCGTCACTGCGATGTTTGCTGCACAGTCATTCATGACCTTCTTCTGAGCCAGGAGATAACGGATACTGAAGTGGCGGACGACGAGGGGATCCTCCTGCATTGCCAGGGCCTCCGCGCGGTCGAGGTCGTTCTTCACGGCTGACGGGTTGCTATTCATGTCGACGACGAGCGCCGCTGGACGGAAGACGTAATTTGCGCCGTAGACGACATAATCCCCGAATGATGGCCCCGTTCCTTCGGAGTAGATCAATTTATATGCGGGATTCACCAGGATGGCCCCGGCGAGCGCGCCTTTCGAAGTCGCCGCAATGCGAAGGGCAAACGCGGCTCCGGCGCTGTGCCCGAGCAGGAACAGCGGTCTCCCAGCGAAGCGCTCGCCGAGCCGAAGGAGGAACTCCTGGTAGTCACCGAGGAAGAGCGCGTAGTCCTCGATATCGCCGCGAACGCCCGAGGAGTAGCCGGTACCTCGCGGGTGCAGGATGGCCGTCGCAAACCCAGCCTGATGCAGCGCCCTCGTGAAGCCGGGGTAGAGTGGCGTGGAGGCGATCTCTGGGCCGAGCACATACCAGACGACTCCGCGCGGCTCGGAATCTCCCTCGATCGACGTATACAGATGTTCTCCTCCGGCGCCCGACATGAAGACAGCCGAGGCCGGCGGGGCCACGGGGGGCCTTGTCATGCGGGGATACGAGGCACATCCAGCAGCGAGAAGCCCCAGGGCCAGACCGACCAACGTGCTTTTCATGGAACAGCGTGTTCTCGGAGCATCGGGTTTCCGCGAGGTGCCGCCTGCCGAAGTGCTCGCTGAAGAAGCAGACTGCTCTCTCCGGCGTCAGTCACCGCTTCTGGCCATTTTCTTCAACTGTGGCCTCGTAGTAGAAAACGTATCGCGCCGCATCTCTGCCTTTCAAAACGCTTCGCGCGAAGTCCTCCGTGGGTTGTGTTGATTCGCTTTGCAAGGCAATAATGTCAAGTTTCCCCTCCGGCGTTACCAGGAGGCACATCGGGGTGAGGAGTCGATTCTTGGACCGAGTGTCGAGTGCAATGACGATGGCGTGGGTCACAAGTTCCAAGAGCTCAGTTGAGGCATCAATGCCAGGAGTCATTCGTCCTTTCTTGTCGGCTGCCTTCCGTCGTGCGTCATGATCGTGCCAGCGATTGTGCAGGGGCTCTCGTTGAATCGGAGAGTCCCCAGTCCACCGAACGTGCCATTGAGCTGCGAGCCCCGAAAGTAAGCACGGTAGCCCACGAGGGATGCTGTGCGCAGCGCCGGGGCTTGACAGCTCCAATGGCTGGTTGGCCAGCTCTGCATTTCGGGCACCAGTCACGGGTGACTTCCTTCAATCATACTGAGCCAATGTTGACGCAGCTCATGGTCCTCGGTGAGCTTGCGCGAAAACTCTCGACAAACCACCGAAGAAACGCACTTGCTGACCGCTGGAGTCGCGAGCCTGCTCCTCGTCGGTGACTCAAATGTCGGGTCACGGAGACGCACGCAAACTACCGCGTGTAGGCCACGGGATAGGAGTGGACGCAGGTAATTCAGCGAGAGTCTTCGCTCCTTCACCGCCGGCACAGCACGAAGCCCTCGTGCCAGACCAGTAAGAAGCCCTCGAACATGTGTCCCACCTTCCGTCGTGCGCTGTATGTTTGCGTAGCTGTCGATGGAGGACCAGTAGTGATCGCGCCACTCGATAGCCGCCTCCACTGCGATCTGGTCGACAATCTCGTTCACCTTCAAGGCAGCCAGAACCCGGCTGTTCGGATGCCGCGTCCTCCGAAGAAAGGCCGGCAAGCCGTCAGGTTCGTGAAATTCCTGGACGCGGCGATCGACAAAGGTGAGCCGAAGAGACGGGAGCAAGCAGGCGAGTTCCCGGAGGCGAGCTGCGATCGCTCCCCCATTGATCCAGAGGTTCGGGAAGATGTCAGAATCTGGTAGAAAGGTAATCATGGTTCCGGAATGTTCCGTCGAGACACTCCGGATGAGAGAGCTGCATGGTACGCCGCGTTCGTAATCTTGTCGGAAGCACTCGCCATCGCGGTGGATCTCGACGTGGAGTCGACGTGACAGCGCATTTACAGCGACGAGCCCCACGCCGAAGAGCGCGAGGTGCTCATGGGGCGCGTGTCCGTCAAGCGTCGGCGTGTTGTGGAGCGAAGTAAGGGCTTTTTCGACAAGCGGAATGCCGTCGATGGGCCGTGCCGCAATTCCCCGGCCATCGTCGTGGATTGTGACGGAGCCGTCCTCGCCGATCACGACGGAGATATTCTTGCAGTGCCCGCTGAGGTGCTCATCCAAGGCGTTTGCGAGAACCTCCCAGACCAAGTGAACAAGACCGCTCCCATCCTGAACATCTCCGATAAACATGCCCGGTCGAGACCGGATCATTTCAATATCGTTCGCTGCAACGCTCATCTGAAAGGTCCGAGTGGCTCGAGGAGGGGAATGCGAGCGCGTCTTGCCTGGCCAACGTGCCATGGCTGGTTGGATGGCAATGCTGTTTCCGAAGTATGCATGAGGGTTTCCCGTCGCCTTCCGCCTCTGGTGCGCGCTGGGTGCGAGGGCGCGAGTTTCACTGTACTTGTCCCTTGTAAACGATGATAGAGCCGTTCACGTCCCATAGACCCAACTGCGTGACAACAGGGATGGGCCTTCGATAGAGAAGGCTTGCAAAGACGTGTGTTTCTAACGGCCACGCCGTAATCGTGTGCGTCACGGCCTCCAGTCGTGCATCGATGGGCATTCGCAGGATGGATGCCGAAAGCGGCTCGACGGACAGGACACGTTGCCCGTCCTCGGATACGTGGCATCGAGTGTGGCCACCAAGAAGCATTTCCGCGGGATCTGAAGTGGCGGCCAGGAGGTAGACAAGCCAACCCTCTTTGCCGATGAGCGCAGCAGAAAGCGCCACCGTGTTGACGTCTCTGGTGAAGCGCTTGAAGGGGCTGTGCAGGGCTGCTTCACGTGCCTTGAACTGTGCGCTCAGCGCCGCTGCCAGCGGTGTAGGAGTGCCGACCCGTTCGAGACGCTCGTTGGCGGCCAGCGGCGTCTGGAAAATCACCCGATAGAGCACCGCGAGTTCCGGCCCCTCCGCACCGACAAAGTGTACCGTTCCGCCCTCTCCCTCGTGCGTGACGACCCAGCCCCGCAGACGGTCGTCCTGGCTGAGAATGTGCTCCTGAACAAGTCGGTCGGTTGCCTGTGCGGCCCAGCCATCCTGTCGAAATATCAATTGGCCCAGCAAACTAGCCTGTCGGACGCCTTCACGCGCACCGTCAGGTAAAGGCGGTAGCACAGTCTCGGCGGAAGAGGGACCGCTCGTCGTAGCAGAGGGCTGAACTGCGGGCCTGGCAGGATCCGAAGTTGAACAGCTCGCCAACGATGTGATCGAGGCCAACACGATTATTCGACGCATACCGTCTCGTGCATGTCGGCTATCCAGCAAGGTAGAGTGTCGCTCTGGCAGAATCCTATTCGTGCTCGTAGTCATGGCCCATCATCGTTGTTCAGCCGCTTTTCAGTCCACCCAACCAGGATTAAACAGCGGCGGCGCCGGTCAAGGACGGGGCAGCTCGCACTTCCGAGACTCACGCCAACCCGCGTCGCGACGCGCGATGGAGGTTTGCCCATCGCTTCCTGATGCCCTCTGTTCCGGGCGTGACCATCCGGCATACTGTGCAGGTTTTCACAAGATCGGGCCGGAGCGCAACCATGACACCCTCCGGACAGCGCGCGGCACCCACGGCGAAGCCAACGCCGCAAAGCGCCTCGCCGAGATGGAGCCGCGCCTCCTCTCCCTCCTCGGCGAGAAGTCGCGCGACGAGGGCACGCGGGCCGTCCGGCGGTTCCGCGACGGCGCCTACACGCTCGTGTGCCTCACCGAGCGCCGCATCCGCGCCGCCGCCGCCGACTGCTTCGGCGGCACTCCCCGCATGAAGGACTACACCGCATACGTCGCACCGAAAGGCGCCAAGCCCGATCCGGAAGACGACGTCACCGACGCCACCCCCGCCGAAAATACCGCGAACCCGGCCTGAAATGCGCACGCCCAATCGCGCGGCGCCTCCCCGAAGTGACGCTCTCCACCCCTACCTGACTCGGCCCCCGCCGGACCAAACCCCCTCGCCTGACTGGGCCCCTCCGCGGGACTGGCACCTTCGCTAATCCCGCACCAGCTTCATCCCCACCACCGCGCGCACCAGCTCCGCCGGGAAAATGGCGTGCAGCGGCGTCGAGCGGTCTCGATAACCACCCACCGCCACCCCCAGACCGTCCTTCGCGGCGATCTCGAACACCGCCGGCGCCGGCGCCGCCGCGATCTTGTACGAGCCCGCCGCGCGGCCCAGATCCTCCGCCGCCCATCGCAACGTCGACATGTCAGGGTACAGGTAAATCCCGCTCTTCATCGGGCCGGACGTGCGCAGCTCGACTCCGCCGTTCGGCTCCTGCACGTACAGCACCGGCGCCTCCCGCGTCATCAGCTCGCTCGCGATCTCCGCCATCGCCGCGAGCTTGTCCTCCGCCGTCTCCACCGCAGACAAAAGGCGCGTGAGACGCGGCGAACGCAACAAAGGCGTCGTGCCCTTCTTCACGCCGACCTCCTCGATCTTGTCGGTCAGATACTGGCGCTCCTCCTCCTCCAACGTCTCCTTTCGCTTCACGTTGCCCGTCCGCGCGGCGTGCGCCTTCTCGGCGTTCACCTTCCACACGTAACGGTCCGACTCGGGCAAAGACGTGCGGTAGGGGGCGCCCACAGGCATGCACTCGATGGCGCCGTCCGGGCGCTCCAGCTCGGCGTGGATCACGTTCTGATGCGGGGTCCGCACGTCGACGTCGAGCACGCGCAAGAAGCCCGCGAGCATCGCCGTGCACGCGTTCGGCGCCTCCACGAAATAGGCCGCCTGGAGGCGCTCCGGGTTGCGCAGCGACGCGACGTGGTGAAAAAACGAGAGCAGCGTCTGCAAACGCACCGGGTCCGACATCAAGAGTTGCGGGGTGCCGACGTGGAACACCGTGATGAGCGGGCTCGCGATCGTCGCGATGGGCTGGCCCGCACCATACACGAGCTCCGAGAGCTCCAACGTGCCGCGCGGCTGGACCAGACGCGCCGTCACCGAGCCGTCGATGAGGAGCTGGTCCACCTTCGCGAACACCTCCAACATCTCGTGCAACGGCTCGTCCCCGGCCGCGCCGAAGCTCGCGACGATGACGCCGCCCGGCGTGCGGAACGCGCCCGGAAACGGCACCGGCGACACCGTGGTCACGTGATGGCCCTCGGGCACGGTGAACGTCTCACCCTTGCCGAGCGGCTTCTTCGGGCGAGCCGGGCCGGTGCGCTTCTCGGAGGGGTTCTTGCGGAAGAAATCGAACAGACCCATGCGACTCCCCCGGAATCACCCGGGCATGCCGCCGAGTCAAGGCGCTTCGGGACGTTCGCTCGTGCTCAGTTGTTGAGGGCGCCCCCGCAGATCCAGTCCGAGATGGTCTGGATCTGCGCCTGCGGGATCATGCCCTGTTTGGGCATCTGCGTGCCGAAGCAGAGATCCACGCCCATCAGCTTGTCGATGAGGTAGCTCTGCGACGGCTGGCCCGGCAATACGCGCTTGCGGCCGTCCGCACATTGACTCGCCGTGACGTTGACGAGCTTCGCGTACGATTGGCCGCTCGTGAGGTTGAGGCCCTCCGCCGGCATCACGCCCTTGTGGCAGCCGTTCGTCGCGCAGCTCGCCGTCAAGATGGGCTGCACCGCCGCCGAGAACGAGACGCTCGCAGCGCCGCACATGCACGCGCCGGCGACGCAGGTCTGGCCGAGCGCACAGGCGTTCCCGCATACGCCGCAGTTCTTCTCGTCCGTCTGGAGGTCGACGCAGACTCCCTTGCACGGGGCGACGCCGCCGGCACACTGGCACGCTCCCTCCACGCACGTCTGGCCCGCTCCACAGGCGATATCACAGCCTCCACAGTGCGCAGCGCTCGTCGTGACGTCGACACAGTCTCCATTGCAGGAGGTGCCGCCGCCGGCGCACTGGCACGCGTTGCCCGCGCACGTCTCGCCGGGCGCACAGGCCTTGTCGCACGCGCCGCAATGAGCCGGATCCGTCGCGAGATCCACGCACGCGGAGCCGCCGCACATCTCGCATCCCGCGCCGCCGCCGGAGCCGGCCGTGCCGCCGGTGCCGGTCGTGCCGGCCGCGCCGCCGGTGCCCGCCGTGAGGCCCGCGATCCACGCCGCGATACAGTCGATCTGGTTGCCGGGGAGCTTGCCAATCAAAGGCATCGTGCCGCCGCATTTCTGCGTGCCGGCGACCTTCTGGTAAAGGAGCGATCCCTTGGCGTCTCCGGGCACCACGAGCGTCTCCCCCTGGCACGTGGCCGAGGCGACGCCGATGAGGGCCGCCGCGGTGTCGCCGCTCAAATCCAGGCTGCCGGCCGCGTTCGTCCCGCCGATATGGCAGTTGGACAGGGCGCACGACGGGGTGAAGATGGTCTGTTCGATCGTCGGGAGATCCGGTGTGCAGCTGATCCCGGAGCCGCCCCCGGAGCCGCCTCCACCACCCCCACCGCCACACCCCGTGACCCACCACGCCACGCCGAAAACGAACGCGGCGAGGGGCACGCGCAAAGAAGACGTCATGTCTCCTCAGGTGACGAATCGAGCTCGGAAAAGGTCAGCTTTTTGAGGGCGCTCTGCGTCGCAGGGCCCGCGGAGACACGCCCCGGAGAGTGGCAGTCGGCGGCGCTTATCGGGAGGGGCGCTCGTCGTCTTCCGGCAGGGCGACGATCTCGAACCAGTACTTGTCGAGCGCCTTGATCACGCGGGCGAGCTGCTCGAACGTGACGGGCTTCGTGATGTACGAATTGGCCCCCAGATCATAGCTCCGCGCGATGTCCTGATCGGCCTCCGACGTCGTCATCACCACGACCGGGATCCTGCGCAGGGAAGGGTCCTTCTTGATGACCTCCAGCGCCTCGCGGCCGTCCCTCCGCGGCATGTTGAGGTCGAGCAGGATCAGGCCGGGGCGCGGCGACGAGCCCTCCGCCGCATACTGGCCACGATGATAGAGGTAGTCGAGCAGCTCCTCGCCGTCCTCGACGAAGCGCAGCTCGTTGCCGAGGTGGTTCAGCTCGAACGCCTTCTGCGTGAGCATGCGGTCCTCCTCGTCGTCGTCGGCCATCAGGATGCTGATCGGCTGCACTTTCATGTTCTCCCATCCTCTCCGTCGATCGCGCGGCGCGGGGTGAGCGGCAGATCGACGAGGAACGTGGACCCTCTGCCGGGGGCGCTCCGCGCGGTGAGAACGCCGCCGTGGCGCTCCACGATCTTGCGGCAGATCGCGAGGCCGATGCCCGTCCCCGGGTACCGGCTCGACGCGTTGAGGCGCTGGAATGGCTTGAAGATGCGGTCGAGGTAGCGCTCGTCGAAGCCGATGCCGTCGTCCGCGAAGCTGAGCTCCGCGCGCGCCTCCGTCACCTTCGCGGTCACGCGGATCTCGGGGCTGCCGGCGTCCTTCCGGAACTTGAGGGCGTTGCCGAGCAGGTTCTGGAAGAGCTGGCGCATCTGCGCCGGATCCGCCGTCAGCGTGGGGAGCGCGCCGATCTCGACGCGCGCCTTCGTCTCGGCGATCGGCACCTCCAGATCCGTGAGCGCCTCCTTCGCGACGAGCGCGAGATCCACCGCGACGAAGGGGCGCGCCTTGCTCGTGACGCGCGAGAGCGTGAGGAGATCCTGCACGAGCGTGCGCATCCGGCCCGACGCCGTGACGATGCGCTGGAGGTAGTCGCGGCCCTCGTCCGTGAGCGCCGCGGCCTGCGTCGTCATCAGGAGATCCGAGAACGCCTGGATCTTCCGCAGCGGCTCCTGCAGGTCGTGCGACGCGACGTACGCGAACTGCTCCAGCTCGGCGTTGGACCGCGCGAGATCCTCGGCGCTGCGGCGGAGCTCCTCCTCGGCCCTTCGGCGCGCGATCTCGGCCTCCCGGCGCTCGGTGATGTCCTCCGAGATGCCCAGCAAATAGAGGGGCTCGCCGTCCTCTCCGCGCACCGCGATCTTCTTCGTGTGGAGCCAGCGCAGGCCGCGGTGGCGGGTGTGGATCGGCTCCGCGGGGATCTCGTGGAGCGCGCCGCTCTTCAGGACCTCGCGATCCTTCTCGATGAAGAAATCGGCCTCGTCGGGCGGGAAGAAGTCGCGGTCGCTCTTGCCGATCAGGTCCTCGCGCGAGAAGCCGAGCAGGTCCTGGCCGGCGCGGTTGAACTCCACGAAGCGGAGATCGCGCGCGTCCTTGAGGAAGATCATGCTCGGGATGTTCTCGATGATCGACTCGAGGAAGCGGTCGCGGCGGCGCAGCTCCTCCTCGATCTGCTTGCGCACCTCGATCTCCGCGGAGAGCTGCGCGTTGGCCTGAGCGCACGCGATCTCGGCCGGCGTCGTCTCGCGCGGGGCAGGGGAGAGCGCCCCTTCGACGAGGCGATCCGGCTCGTCCTCGTCGTCTTTCAAGGGCCCTCCTCCGGGATCTCCGGGCGCGGCCGCTCGCGCGCAGGGGGCAACGTGAGCGTGAGCTCGGCGCCCTCTCCGGGCGCGCCGCGCGCGGTGAGCGTGCCGCCGTGACGCTCGGCGATCTTGCGGCAGATCGCGAGGCCGAGGCCCGCGCCGGGGTACTTGCCGCGGCCGTGCAGGCGCTCGAACGGGCGGAAGATGCGCTCGGCGTACTGGTCGTCGAAGCCGACGCCGTTGTCCACGACGCGCACCGCGCGCTCCCCCGTCGGCAGCGCGATCGGCTCCACGCGGACGACCAGCGGCACGCCCTCGCGGCGGAACTTGATCGCGTTGTCGAGGAGCTGCTCGAAGAGCTGCTGCATCTGGAACGGATCGCCGCTCGTCGCGGGGAGCGGGTGCGTCACGCGGACGTCGGCGCGCGCGGCGTCGATCGCGTCCTTGAGCTTCTCCACCGCGGAGGTCGCCGCTTCGCCGAGATCGATCGTCACGAACGGGAGGCCGCGGGGCACGCGCGCGAAGCTGAGCACGCAGTTCAACGTGGCGCGCATGCGCTCGGCCGCGCGCTCCATGCGCGTCACGTAGTCGAGGCTCTCGGCGTCGAGGCTCGCGCCGGCGTGGGCGCGGAGCATCTCCCCGTAGGAGGCGATCTTCCGCAGCGGCTCGTGCAGCTCGTGGGCGGTGAGCGCGAGCAGCTCCTCCAGCTCGGGAGGCAGCGGATCGCCGTCTCGGCCGTCGCTCCGCAGGAAGCGCTCCATCGCCTCTTCTTAACATCGGAGGCAGCGCGGATGGTCGCAAAACGAAGGATCAGCGCACGAGGCGAGAGATGTCGATGTCGTAGGCGAGGCCGGCGCGGAGCATCAAGGTCTGCGCCGTGCCCGCACCGAAGCCGCACTGATCGAGGAGATCGCCCGAGAGGCGGTAGCCGACGAAGTCGCCCGCGAAGAGGACCGACGCCGCCCGCGTGACGCGCGCCTTCACGCCGAGGCCGACGCGGAAAGCGAAATCGGCGCTGCCCGACGCGCTGCACGCGAACGTCCCGCCGGTGCTGCCGTCCACGGGGGGCAAGCTCGCGCGCGTCGCCACCGACTGCCACGCGAGGCCGCCGCCGACCGCGAGGAAGATCGACGCCGACGTGAAGTGGAACGGCACCACCTTCGCTTCGAGCATCAACGTGTGCGCGCTGTGATCCATCGCGACGCTCGCCGCGGTGCCGGGCGCGCTCTCCACGGTGTCGAGGTCCGCGTGCATGTAGTCGAGGCCGAAGGAGAGGAACCGCGTCGGGAACACGAAGGCCGAGCCTCCGATCGCGAACCCCGCGCGCTTCGTCATCGAGGTGAAGCCGCCGTCGTCCCCGCGGATGGAGGCGCCCGCGTGCACGCCCAGCTCCAGCAGCACCGGATCGCGCGCGTCGGGCGAAGGCAGCTCGTCGATGTACGGCTCCGGCGGCGCGGGCTGCTCGACGGGGCGGCCGCGCGCACCGGCCACGCGCGTCACTTTCGAAGGGTCGGACGGCGGCGCGCCGGGCCCCTCCGAACATTGTGAGGTGGCGCTCACCGGGACGCTTGACGGCGAGGGGGAAGGTGTGGAAGGCCCCCCCTCCTGCGCGAGGACCGCGGGCGTGACGAGGCCGCACGCGATCGCGAAGAGAGCCGAAAAAGCCTTGGATCCGGGCGAAAGACGGGGCGTGCGCACCGAGGGGGTCTACCTTTCGTGAACGATTCGAGGCAAGCGTCTTGACCAGCGGGGCGCCGTTTGAGATGTTGCGCGGCGGAGAGGTGACCGAGTGGCCGAAGGTGCCTGATTCGAAATCAGGTGTGCCTGCAAGGGTACCGCGGGTTCGAATCCCGCCCTCTCCGCCAGTTACGGCAGAGGCCAAAGACGGCAGACTCGTTCTGCCGTTCTTTCGTTTGGGGGACTGAAAAACTAGCCCCATGTTCGGTTGTGCGGAGGGCGCCTTTTAGCCAAGGCGGGCGCGAGGAGCGCGCGGAGCGTACTCATGTACGTGAGCACGCACCGCAGCGCCCAACGCAGGATAAAAGGATGCCATCCGCGCAAACGAGCATGGGTTGGAGAGGTGACCGAGTGGTCGAAGGTGCACGACTGGAAATCGTGTGTACCGAAAGGTACCGCGGGTTCGAATCCCGCCCTCTCCGCCAAGGCCGCTAAAAGGCTACCGGGATGTCGATCTGGACGATGTTGTAGCTCTTGCTCATCGGCAGATCGATGCCGCGCGCGTACGCGACGCCGGGGCGCAGCCACACGCTCTTCGAGAGGTGCAGGTGGAAGCGGGGGCCGATCGCGAACGTCGCGTTGTCGCGGCTGTCCCCCGTCGGATCGGTCGCCACCGCCACGGGCGTGGAGAGCCAGCGCTGGTAGCGAAGATCCACGCCCGCGCTGAGCCACGGCGTGAAGAAGTAGCCCACGTGCACGCCGCTCGTGAGGTTCGTCTTCGACGAGTCGGCCTTCTCCGTGCGCGCCCGCATGAGCGCGAGCAGCGTCACCTCCGCCTGCACCGTGAGCCCGCCCGCCACGTACGCCACGTCGAAGCCGGGGAAGAGCGTCAGGTCGTTCACCGCGAACATCGCGTTGTCCATCGCCGAGCGCGCCAGCGGCCCCGTCTTCATCGCGTCCGTCACCTTCGGATCGGCCCCCACGCCGCCGCCTGACGCGATCGGGAGCGCGAGGCCGCAGAAGAACGCCGCCTTCCACTGCGGAGGCAGCGGGACGCCGAGCGTGCCGCCCAGCGCGAGGTTCGTCACGCCCGCCGCGTCCGACGTCCCGAGCGCGCCCATTCGCAGGAACGGCGCGAACTCCGGCGTCACCTTGTAGCTCGCGAACAGGAGCGACGCGACCGTCATCCCGCTCTTGCCGTCCGGCTTGTCGTAGAGCGCGATCGCCGTGTCGAGGCGCACCACGTTGCCGGGCGCCGCCGAACGAAGCTGCCACGGCAACGAGTACGGCGCGGGCGGCGGGGGCGGCGGCGCGTCGGGCACGTCCGCCTTCGGCGCGGGCGGCGCGTCGACCTTCGGCGCGGGCGGCTCGTCCGCGCTCGCGGATCCGAGCGAGCCGGCGACGAGGACGACAGAGATGGCTGCGGTAAGAAACGACTTCATGATGGACTCCTCCTGAGCCGCGAGCGCCGGTTCGGCCTGCGGGCGCAGCTCTTCCTGCCGGCGAACGGCGAGCGTTCGCCCCTCGGGATCGCGCACGGCGCGCCCTTCGTCGATCCGCGCTGTTCCCCGGCTTCACCTCCTGCGCGCGGGCATCTCCAGGAGGATCACGCGCCGGTCACTTCCTGCGCGCGCGCATCTCCGTGAGGATCTCCTGCTGCTCCGCGGCCGGCAGGCACGCCCGCGCGAACGGGAACACCGACGACTCTTCGATGTGCAGGTGCACGTCCCAGAGGCCGCGCAGGCGCTCGACGCGGCCGCTCATCGACGCCGCTTGATCCGGCAGCGCTCCCGAATCCTCCGCGATCGCGCGCCACGAGGGCACGAGCTCATGGACGAGCGCCTCGATCGCGACGTGCTGCTCCGCCATCCGCGCGAGCCCCTCCGCGACGTCGCCCGGGAGCGCCCGCGAAAGGAGCCGCGGCGCGATCGAGCGATCCTCGTCCGCGCTGTGCGACGGGAGCGCCACCGTGAAGTACCGCACCACCATCGCCGCGGTGTCGCGGATCGCGTCGTCCGGCGAGCCGTGATCCGGATCCTGCGCCGTCGTCGTCGCGTGCGACAGCCACTCGGCCATGCTGGTGAAGCGGCGGATGCGCGCGTGGCACTCCATCAGCAGATCGAACACCCCGGGCTCGACCGCGGGAGCGGCCCTCTTCTTCAGCGTCAGCAGCACCGGCTCACCTCCGCGTCCTTCGCGTCGTGACCCCGCTCGCGCCGCACCCCGAGATCCTCGGGGCCCGACGTGTCCTTCGGCAGGTAGCGATCGCACCACGCCGCGAGCGCCGCTCCGATCTCGGCTTCGGTCGCGCCGCGCGCGGCCGGCAGCGATCGGAAGATGTCGAGGCCGATCGGGAACCAGCCGCGCACCACCGCGAGGAAGTCCTCTCGCACGTGCGCGCCGCCGTCGCCGTCGGCCCAGTGATCCGCGAGCTTGTCGCCGATCGCGCGCTCCAGCCGGGTGAACGCGCGCGCCGCGTCCTCGCGCGTGAGGCGCTGCTCCGCCGGCACGCGGTACGCCCAGCTCGCGAGATCCACCGGGGCCGCGCCTTCCAATCGCGCTCGGCTGTCGTTCGCGATCAGCCGCGCGAGCAGGCCCGCGTCCGCGCCCTGTCGCTCCAGCTTGCCCGAGAGGCCACGGCCGAGCTCCGTCCACACGACCAGCGCGTTCATCGGCTCGCGCGTCTTGTCGTCGGCGTCGAGCGTCGCGCGGATCGCCTCGCCCACGGCGCGCGCGGCCTCGTGCGTCGTCGCCTCGTCGCGCGCGTCGGCGCTCTCCAGCTCCTTGTGCGTTCTCATGCGGGGTTGCCCTTCGTGTCGGGGTCGTGCACATCGTGCGAAGCGGCGCCCGGCGTCTCCTTCAGCCCGAGCTTCTCGACGCGCCGGTACAGCGTGGCGAGCGACATCCCGAGCGCCTGCGCGGCCTCGCGCCGATCGCCGTTGCACCTCTCCCGCGTGGAGCGGAGCAGCGCGCGCTCGAACGACTCCATCGCCTGGTTGTAGCCGCCCGGCTCGTCGGTCCGCGCGCCCGCGATCTCCGGCGGGAGGTCGGCCACGGTGACTTCGTGTCCGGAGCACACCAAGGCCGCGCGCTCCATCACGTTCCACAGCTCGCGCACGTTGCCGGGCCACGAGTACGCCATGAGCCGCTGCTCGGCGGCGGCGTCGCACCCGAGCACGCCGCGGGTCTGCTCGCGCGCGTGCACGACGAGGAAATGGCTCGCGAGCGGCGGGATGTCCTCGGGGTGCGCGCGCAGCGGCGGCACGTCCACGCGCAGCGCGCCGAGGCGGAAGTAGAGGTCGCCGCGGAACCGCTTCTCGCGCACGAGCGCCGCGAGATCGAGGTTCGTCGCCGCCACGATGCGCACGTCGGTCTGCACGGGCCGATCGCTCCCCACCGGGATCACCTCGTGCGCCTCGATCACGCGGAGCAGCTTGGCCTGGTACGCCATCGGGATGTCGCCGACGTCGTCGAGGAAGAGCGTGCCGCCCGAGGCCGCGCGGAAGAGCCCGTCGCGCCGCGTGTCCGAGCCGAAGACGCCCGGCTCCGCGCCGAACAGGCAGCTCTCGATCATGTCCTCCGCGATCGCCGTCATGCTCACCGCGACGAACGGCCCCATCGCGCGCGGCGAGGCCTCGTGCAGCGTGCGCGCGAGCACCTCCTTGCCGGAGCCGCTCTCGCCCTGGAACAGCACGGGCTTCGTGCTCGCGGCGATCTGGCGCACGTAGGCCAGCAGATCGCGCATCTCCTTGCTCTTCGCGATCACGACCGGCTTCTCGATCGCGTGGAGCCGCTGGCGGAGGCGCGTGTTCTCGCTCCGGAGGCGGCGGTGATCGAGGGCGATCGTGACCTTGCGCGCGACCTCCTTCATCAGCACCGGCTTCAGCAGGTAGTCCTGCGCGCCGGCGCGCATCGCGTCGACCACGCTCTCCACGCTCGCGTACGCGGTCATGAGGAGGATCGCGGTGTCGGGCCAGCGCGCCGTGAGCTCGGCCGCGAGCGTGATGCCGTCCTTGCCGGGCAGCCGCACGTCGAGCAGCGCGACGGCGTACTCGCGATCGCCCGCCACCTCGAGCGCCTCCTCCGCGGAGCCGAAGGCGTCCACGTCGCGCCCGTCGCGCTGCAGGAACCGCGTGAGGTTCCGGCGCAGCGTCTCTTCGTCCTCCACGATCAGGAGCCGCTCAGTCATGGCGAACCTCCGCCCGGCCGCTGACCGGGAAGCAGATCGTGACCAGGGTGCCTTCGCCCGGGCGCGACGCGATGTCGATGGTGCCGCCCGCCGCCTCGATGACGCCCGCGCTCACCGAGAGGCCGAGGCCCGTGCCCTTGCCGCCTTGCTTCGTCGTGAAGAGCGGCTCCAGCGCGCGTCTGCGGACCTCTTCGTCCATGCCCACGCCGTTGTCCCGCACCGTGACGATGGTGCGGTCCCCGTCGCGACGCCCCTCGATCCGCAGCTCGCCGCCGTCCGGCATCGCGTCGAAGGCGTTGATGACGAGGTTCACGAACACCATGACGAGGTGGTCCTCGACCGCGCGAACGTTCGGCAGATCGCGCTGCACGTCGACGTCGATGCGGATCTTCCGCGCGCGCGGATCGTGGCGCACCATCCGCACGGCGTCGTCGATCGCGACGTGGAGCGGGAGGCTCGTCACGTCCTCGGCGCGGCGCCTCGCGAAGTGCGTCATCTCGCGCAGCGTCCGGTCGATGCGGCTCACCTGCCGCCGCAGCTCGGCGACGGACTCGTGCACGCGGTGCAGATCGGTCTCGCCCTCCAGCATCTCCAGCTCGCTCGACATGGAGGCGAGCGGGTTCGCGATGTCGTGCGCGATGCCGGCCGACAGGACGCCGAGCGCCGCCATCTTCTCCTGGTGCCGCAGGTGCGCCTCCAGCTGCTTGCCCTCGGCGATGCGCTTCTCCATCGCGAGCGCCAGCTCCCGGTGCGCCGTGCGGAAGGCCATCTCGTACCGCGAGCGCACCCACCAGACGACGCCGACCGAGATGGTGCCCACCACGATCGACGCCCCGATGCCGCGCGCCATGTGGAAGGCGAACAGCGTCTCGACCGGGACGCGCGAGAGGAAGAAGCGCCGCTCGATGAGCTCGTAGGCCGCGAAGATGAAGACGAGGGACATCGTCCCCGCCGCGGCCGCGCGCGACCACGTCCGCACGAGATCGACGCGGGTGAGGAAGCGGGGGTGGAGGACGCTGTCGGGCATGGGCGCGGGCGACTCGGGCGGAGTCGCGTCCGGGTTTGCAACGGAGGGGCCAGTCACGCGCCCAGCGTAACAAGCGGGGAGTCCGCCCGCCCGCGGGTGCGTGTTCGTGCACCGACTGCACCGACCACGAAAAACGCGCTCTAGCCGCATTCTTCATTCCTGAGAATGTGGGCTGTATCCGGTGTCCATTCTGAGAATTGACTCCGGTGTCGCGGAAGAACGCGCCGCGGCCTTCGGATCTCGGACGTGGCGCGCCCGTTGCCATGCGGCATGGCCAACGAAGGGGAAGCCCATGCGCGCTCGTCCCGGCGCCTCCGCCGCCCGTCCACTCCTGTTGACCGCTCTCCTCCTCCTCACCGGCACGTCGCTGGCGGAGGGGCCCGAGCCACCGCCGTCCGCCTCCGCGGATGCGAATGCGCCCAGCGCCATCGCTCTCCTTTTCGGGAAGAGGTGCGGAGGGTGCCACTCCATTGGAGAGGGGGACCGCGCCGGCCCGGATCTGCTGGGCGTCCTCAAGCGCCGCGATAAGAAATGGGTCAGCACGTTCATTCGCGGTCCGGGGGCCGTGATCGACGCCGGCGACTCCACCGCCAACGAGCTGATGAATCGCTTCAAGGGCGCTCGGATGCCGGATCAGACCTTGTCGGACGACGAGCTGACCGCCTTGTTCGGCTATTTCGACGAGTGCTCGGCGAAGGGTGGCTGTCGGCTCGCCACGTCGAAGGTGAAGCCGGCGCGCGACGCGACGCCCGACGAGGTGGCGGCCGGAGCGGCCTTGTTCGAGGGGCGGACTCCCCTCCTGAACGGCGGCGCCCCCTGCATCTCGTGCCACAGCGTGCGCGGCGCGGGCGTCATCGGCGGAGGCACCCTGGCGAAGGACCTGACGCACGCGTTCGCGCGGCTCGGTGAACAAGGCCTCTCCTCGGCGCTCGCGAGCACGCCTTTCCCGATCATGAAAGACCTCTACGGGCGGGCGCCGCTCTCGGACCCGGAGGCCTTCCGGATCAAGGCCTTCCTTTACCGCGCGAGCGCCGATCCGGCGCCTCCGCCGGTCGATCACGACTTCTTCTACATCGGCGCGCTCGCGGCGCTGGCCTCGTTCGGGGCCATCTCCGCGGCCTTCGGAAAGAGGCTCCGGGGCGTGCGCAAAGGCATCGTCGAACGAGGCGCGAGATGAGCTGGATCAAGGACATCGTCGACCCCCGCACCCGCTCCTGGGAAGACTTCTATCGCAACCGCTGGCAGCACGATCGCGTGGTCCGCAGCACCCACGGCGTCAACTGCACCGGCAGCTGCTCGTGGAACATCCACGTCAAGGACGGCATCGTCACGTGGGAGATGCAGGCGCTCGATTACCCCACGATCGACCCGACCCTGCCGCCGTACGAGCCGCGAGGATGCCAGAGGGGAATCTCCTTCTCCTGGTACCTCTACAGCCCCATCCGCGTGAAATACCCGTACATCCGCGGCGTGCTCGTGGACCTCTGGCGCAAGGCCAGAAAGCAGCACGAGGACCCCGTCGACGCGTGGGCCTGGATACAGGCTGATCCGGAGGCGCGCGCGTCCTACCAGAAGGCCCGCGGCAAGGGCGGTTTCCGCCGCGTCTCGTGGGACGAGGCGCTGGAGATCGTGTCCGCCGCGAACATCCACACCGTCAAGGCGCACGGGCCGGACCGCATCGCGGGCTTCTCGCCGATCCCGGCCATGTCGATGCTCAGCTACGCGGCCGGATCGCGGTTCCTCCAGCTCATGGGCGGGATCAACCTCTCTTTCTACGACTGGTATTGCGATCTCCCGCCGGCCTCCCCCGAGATCTGGGGCGAGCAGACGGACGTGGCCGAGAGCGCGGACTGGTACAACTCCAAGCTCACCGCGGTCATGGGCTCCAACCTGAACATGACCCGCACGCCCGACTGCCACTTTGCGGCGGAGGCGCGTCACAACGGCACCAAGATGGTGGTGTTCGCGCCCGATTTCAATCAGGTCGCGAAATACGCCGATCAATGGGTCGCGCTGCACGCGGGGCAGGACGGCGCCTTCTGGATGGCCGTCAACCACGTGCTCCTCCGCGAGGCCCACCACGAGCGCAAGACGTCCGCCTTCCTGGAGTACGTGCGGCGCTACACCGACTCTCCGTTCCTCGTCCGCATCGAGGAGAAGGACGGAGTGATGCGCCCCGGACAGCTCCTCCGCGCGAACACGCTCCGCAAGTATTCGGACGAGGAGCACGGCGACTGGAAGCTCCTCGTGATGGACGCGCTCACGAAGGAGCCGCGCGCTCCGGGCGGCACCGTCGGCCACCGCTGGCAACAGAAGGGCGGCGCCTGGAACCTCGAATTCAAAGACCCCACGGACGGCGCCGTGATCGATCCGGTCCTCTCCTTCCTGGACGATCACGACGCCGTCCTGGGGGTCGCGATCACCGACTTCACCAAGGAGCGTGAGGTGTCCCGCGGCGTCCCGGTGCGATACGTGGAGACGAAAGAAGGCCGAGTCGCCGTCGCGACGGTCTACGATCTCCTGTTCGCCGAATTCGGCGTCGGCCGGGGCCTCTCGGGCGAGTACCCCGCGAACTACGACGACGAAGAGGCCATGTATACGCCCGCGTGGCAAGAGAAGCTCACCGGCGTGGGGCGCGCGACCGTGCTCCAGTTCGCGCGGGAGTGGGCCACGACCGCCGAAAAAACGGGCGGAAAGTGCTCGATCATCATCGGCGCCGGCATCAACCACTGGTACCACAACAACCTCATCTACCGCGCGGGCATCGTGGCGCTCATGCTGGCCGGGTGCGTCGGCAAGAACGGCGGCGGGCTCAATCACTATGTCGGGCAAGAGAAGCTCGCGCCGATGGCGAGCTGGTCCGCGATCGCGTTCGCGCGCGACTGGGGCATGGTGCCGCGGCTGCAGAACGCGCCGTCCTGGCATTACATCCACTCGGATCAATGGCGCTACGACGCCGGACACAAGACGTACGGCGGCGGCTCGGGCGGCGATCCGATGGCCGAGGCGCACACCGTGGACATCAACGTTCAGGCCGTGCGCTCGGGGTGGCTGCCGTTCTATCCGCAGTTCCACCAGAACAGCCTGGACACGGTGAAGGCGGCCCGCAAAGCCGGCGCGACGACCGACGCGGAGATCACGAAGCAGGTGGCCTCTCGCATCCAGCGAGGCGATCTGAAGCTCGCCGTGGAGGACCCGGACCACCCCGACGCGTGGCCCCGACTCTGGTACATCTGGCGCGGAAACGCCATCATGGCCTCCGCGAAGGGCCATGAGTTCTTCCTGAATCACTACCTCGGCACCCACCACAACTCCATCGCGGAGGAGGCGGCGAAGGGCCATGTCGAGGAGATGGCGTGGCACCAGCACGCGCCCACCGGCAAGATGGATCTCGTCGTCGATCTCAACTTCCGCATGGACACGTCCGCTCTCTATTCGGACATCGTGCTCCCGGCGGCCACCTGGTACGAGAAGGCCGACATCAACAGCACGGACATGCACTCGTTCATCCACCCTCTCTCGCAGGCGGTGCCGCCCGTGTGGGAGTCGAGGAGTGACTGGGACATCTTCAAGTCCATCGCGAAGAAGACGGCCGAGCTGGCGAAGCGCCACTTGCCCGAGCCGGTGAAGGATCTCGTGATGTCGCCGCTCGCGCACGACACGCCGGACGAGCTGGCGCAGCCGGAGATCAAGGACTGGGGCAAGGGAGAGTGCCAGTACGTCCCCGGCAAGACAGGCCCCAAGCTCGCGCTGGTGGAGCGGGACTACACCGCTCTCTACACGAAGTTCGTCGCGCTCGGTCCGGGCGTCCAGAAGAACGGCCTCGGCGTGCACGGCGTCAAGTACGCCTGCGGCGATTTCTGGGACGCGATGAAGGAGAACGGTCCGACCGTGCCTGTCGGAGGCGTACGTTGCCCTTCGATCGAGACCGCCGAGCTCGCGGCCGACGCGGTGCTCAAGCTCGCGCCGGAGACGAACGGGGAGCTGGCCTATCGCGCGTACGCCGAGCAGGAGAAGCGCGTGGGGCTGCCGCTCGTCGATCTGGCCGAGGGATCGCGCCACATCCGCGCCTCGTACAAGGACCTTCAGTCGCAGCCGCGCCGCCTGCTCAATAGCCCCATCTGGTCCGGCCTCATGGACGGCGAGAGGGCGTATTCCGCCTTCACGTACAACGTGGAGCGCCTCGTGCCGTGGCGGACGCTCACCGGGCGGCAGCAGTTCTACCTGGATCACCCGGGGTACATCGCGTTCGGCGAGCACCTGCCGACGTACAAACCGAGCCCGCTGCCCCGCGCGTACGGCGATCTCGACGCCTCGGATCCGGAAGGGAAAGGCAAGCTCCTCAACTACCTCACGCCGCACGGCAAGTGGCATATCCACTCCACCTACGGCGACACGCTGCGCATGATGGCGCTCAACCGCGGGTGCGAGCCCTTCTGGATGAACCCGGAGGACGCCGCGGAGGCCGGGATCGAGGACAACGACTGGGTCGAGGTCCACAACGACAACGGCGTCGTGTGCACCCGCGCGAACGTCAGCCACCGCATCCCGCGGGGCATCTGCATCATCTACCACTCTCCGGAGCGGACGCTCAACGTGCCGAAGTCTCCGCTGCGCGGTAATCGCCGGGCCGGCGGGCACAACAGCCTCACGCGGACGCGCCTCAAGCCGGTGCTGATGATGGGCGGATACGCGCAGTTCACGTACCACTTCAACTACTGGGGACCGACGGGCGTGAACCGCGACACCCACGTCCTCGTGCGCAAGCTGCCCAACCCGAAGTTCTGAGAGGACCGGAAGAACATGGATATCCGCGCTCAGGTGTCGATGGTGTTCCACCTCGACAAATGCATCGGCTGCCACACCTGCTCGATCGCCTGCAAGAACGTGTGGACGGATCGAAAAGGCTCTGAATACATGTGGTGGAACAACGTCGAGACGAAGCCGGGGACCGGCTTTCCGACGGCGTGGGAGGATCAGGACCAGTACGGCGGCGGCTTCGTCAAGGACGGAAACCTCGTGACGCTCCGCTCGAACGGGCGCTACCGCGGGATGGCCAACATCTTCCACAACCCGCGCCTGCCGCAGCTCGACGACTACTACGAGCCGTGGACGTACCGCTACGAGGACCTCTTCACGGCGAAGGCCGGCGACGATCAGCCGATCGCGCGCGCGGTGTCGCTCGTGACGGGGAAGCCCATCAACATCGAGGCGGGCCCCAACTGGGACGACGACCTCTCCGGCTCCCCGATCTACGCGGCGAACGACCCGAACCTCGAAGCCCTCTCTCCCGAGCAGCGGGCGCAGATGTTCGAGATGGAGCGCCTCGTCTTTTACTACCTCCCGCGCATCTGCAACCACTGCTCGAACCCCGCGTGCGTGGCCTCGTGTCCCTCCGGCGCCCTCTACAAGCGCGGCGAGGACGGCGTCGTGGTGCTCAATCAGGATCGGTGTCGCGGCTGGCGAATGTGCGTGTCCTCCTGCCCGTACAAGAAGACCTATTTCAACTGGTCCACGGGCAAGAGCGAGAAATGCATCCTCTGCTATCCGCGCCTCGAATCCGGACAGGCGCCCGCCTGTTTCCACTCGTGCGTCGGCCGCATCCGCTACCTCGGCATGATCCTCTACGACGCGGACAAGATCACGAGCGTCGCGGCCACGGACGACGCCGGCCTCGTCGACGCGCAGCGCGACATGATCCTGGATCCGCACGATCCGGAGGTGATCCGCCACGCCCGCGAGCAGGGCATCCACGACTCCGTGATCGAGAGCGCCAAGAAATCGCCCGTGTACAAGTTCGTGAAGGAGTGGGGCCTCGCGCTGCCGCTGCACATCGAGTTTCGCACGCTGCCGATGCTGTTCTACGTGCCCCCGCTCTTGCCGATCCTGGCCAATTCGGAGAACGGGGTCTACGAGACGTCGAGCGACGATCTCTTCGGTACGCTGGACGCGAATCGTCTGCCCATCGAGTACCTCGCGCGCATGTTCGCGGCCGGGAACGCGGGCAAGGTCCGCTACGCCCTCCGCAAGATGATGGCTGTCCGGTACCACCGCCGCGCCGTCACCGTGGGCGACACCGATGCGGAGAAGGTGAAGTCCATCCTCGCCGAGGCCGAGCTCACCACCTCCGAGGCCGAGTCGATCTACCGCCTCACGTCCTTGCCCACGTTCGACGAGCGCTTCGTCATCCCGCCGATGCACCGCGAAGAGGCCATCATGGCGCTCACGGATCCGCTGGAATTCAAGGGCGCCGCGGGCTTCGGCTTCATCACCGCCCCCGAGAGGTCGCCGTGAGCGCCGAGCAGATTCACAGCTACAAGCTGCTCGCGGAGCTGCTCCAGTATCCGACGGACAGCACCCTCGCGACGGCGCGCCTCGCCGCGATGTTCCTGGAGGTGCGGTGTCCGGAGGCTGCGAACCTCGTCCGCGGGTTCGCCCGCGAGCTGGAGGGATCCGACACGCGCGATCTGGAAGAGCGGTACGCCGCGGTGTTCGACTTCCACCCTGCGCGGACGCTGGATCTCGGATACCAGATCTTCGGCGAGACCTATAAACGCGGCGTCTTCCTCGTTCGGATGAAGGAGGCAGTCGCCGCGCACGCGGTCGAGATCGGCTCCGAGCTGCCGGATCACCTGCCCACGCTCCTGCGCCTGCTCGTCGAGCTCGAGGCGAACGAGGAGCCGCGCGATCTCGTGGTCGAGGTCATCCTGCCGTGCGTCGAGAAGATCCTCCGCACGTTCGAGGAGGGCGAGAGCGGCTATCGCGCCGTGCTCGCGGCCGTGAAGGCGCTCCTCATGTCCGATTACGATGTGACCCACGTGGAGCCGCCGCCCCCCATCGACGAGGCGGCGAGCTCGGCCACGGGGTTCCGATTGCCAGTCTTCCCGGGCTTTCACTCGCCGGCGGAAAGGGGCCTGT
Organism: Polyangiaceae bacterium; assembly: GCA_046351455.1. Taxonomy (GTDB): domain Bacteria; phylum Myxococcota_A; class Polyangia; order Polyangiales; family Polyangiaceae; genus JADJRH01. The sequence continues at coordinate 116,041 of JAXLYM010000012.1, read as the reverse complement.
CATGACGGATGTCCTTCTCTTCGGGGCGCTGCCCTACCTCGCGATCGGGCTGATGCTCGTCGTGTCGATCCAGCGATATCGCCGCGACGGCTTCACCGTCACGAGCCTCTCGTCCGAATTCCTCGAGTCCAGGTGGCTCTTCTGGGGCTCGGTGCCCTTCCACCTCGGCATCCTCATCGTCTTCTTCGGTCACGTGACAGGCTTCCTGATCCCGTCCGGCGTCATCGCCTGGAACGGCACCCCGGCGCGCCTGTTGGTGCTCGAATCCACCGGCCTCTGCGCGGGCATCGTGACGCTCGTCGGCCTCGTGATCCTCATGATTCGCCGGGCCTCCGACGCGCGGCTCCGCGCGGTCACCTCGCCCGTCGACGTGGCGGTCTACGTGATCCTGCTGTTCCAGGTGATCACGGGGCTGTGGATCGCGCTCGGCTATCGGTGGGGCTCGGCCTGGTACACGCATGTCCTGGTGCCTTATCTGCGGAGCCTGTTCCTCCTGCAGCCCGACGTGAAGGTGATGGCGGACATGCCCCTCGTGGTGCGACTCCACGTGATCGGCGCGTTCACGCTGTTCGCCACGTTCTCCGCGACTCGCCTCGTCCACATGCTCGTGGCGCCGATCCCCTATCTGTGGCGCCGCACGCAGCTCGTGCTCTGGAATCGCCGCCGGGAAGGCGTCCTGAAGGGAGCGCGGTCATGACCGAGAAAGGGCACGCGAACACCGCGCTCGCGCTGTCGACGCTCTCGTTCGTCGCCTGCTTCGCCGTGTGGATGATGAACGGCGTCCTGGTGACGTTCCTCGTCGACAACAAGGTGTTCCTCCTCGACAAGGCCCAGATCGGCTGGCTGATGGGACTGCCCGTATTCAGCGGCTCCCTCATCCGCCTGCCGGTCGGGATCGCCACGGATCGCTGGGGCGGCCGCGTCGTCTTCACGGTCGTCATGCTGGTGTCCGCGGTCGGCGCGTACGCGATGAGCCTCGCGACGAGCTACGGGGGCCTCGCGGCGGGCAGCCTCGCGTTCGGGCTCGCGGGCACCTCGTTCTCGGTCGGCATCGCCTACACGTCGACGTGGTTCAAGAAAGAGCACCAGGGCACGGCGCTCGGCATCTTCGGGGCCGGCAACGCGGGCTCCGCCGTCACGAGCCTCGCGGGGCCGCTCCTCCTGAAGACGCTCACGCACGGCGGACAGGACCTCGAAGCGTGGCGCCTCTTCCCGCGCATCTACGCGGCCGGCCTCGTCGTGATGGCCATTCTGTTCGCCGTCTTCACGAAAAGCCGCAAGGTCGATCAGGCCCAGACGAAGAGCCTCGGACAGCAGCTCGCGCCGCTCAAGGTGGTGCGCGTGTGGCGGTTCGGCCTCTATTACTTCTTCGTCTTCGGCGGGTTCGTCGCGCTCGCGCAGTGGCTGATTCCCTATTACGTGTCCGTGTACGGCAGCTCGGTCGCGCTCGCGGGCCTCCTCGCGGCGATCTTCAGCCTCCCGTCCGGCGTGATCCGCGCGCTCGGAGGGTACCTGTCCGACAAGCTCGGCGCGCGCACCGTGATGTACTGGGTGTTCGGGATCTGCGGGATCGCGTGCCTCCTCCTGATGTTCCCGAGGATGGATGTCACGTCGCCCGGAGAGGGCGTGATGGCCACGCAGCCCGGCGTCGTCACGTCGGTGTCGCCGTCCCTCGTCACGGTGGGAGAGGCCAGATACGAAGTCCGCGAGGCGCCGCCCGCCGCCAATTACGACGACCAGACCCTGGTGTGGCCGACGTCCCAGTTCTGGCAGGAGCCGACGGTGAAGGTGGGCGACAAGGTGGCGAAGAAGCAGCTCCTCGCCCGCGGGATCACGCACGTCTTCTTCCAGGCGAACGTGTGGGTGTTCACCGCGCTCGTCTTCATCGTGGGCATTCTGATGGGGATTGGCAAGGCGGCTGTGTACAAGCACATCCCGGAATACTTCCCCAAGGAGGTGGGCGTGGTCGGAGGGGTCGTCGGCGTGATCGGCGGCCTCGGCGGCTTCTTCTCGCTCATCCTGTTCGGTTATCTGCTCCGCGCGACGGGCCTGTGGACGTCGTGCTGGATGTTCTTCTTCGTCCTGTCGACGGGGTGCCTCGCGTGGATGCACATCGTGGTTCGCCGCATGGATCGCGACCGCGCGCCGCACGTCGCCGAGCACCTCGAAGATCACGGCCACGCCCCACAGCCGGGCGGGGCCAGCGCCAAGAGCCCAGTTGAGATTGCCACTCTCGAAGAAGCGAGGGCCGGATCATGAGCGTCCTCTCCACCGCCGGTGAAAACAGCGTTGCTCCCGCGTGGAACCCCGAAGACAAGGTGTTCTGGGACTCCGTCGCTTCCAAGGTCGCGCGCCGCGCGCTCGGCATCACCACCGCGGGCCTCACGTTGAGCTTCGCGACGTGGTTCATGTGGAGCGCCATCGTCGTCAAGCTGCCGGACCTCGGATTCCAGCTCTCGGTGTCGCAGCGATTCCTGCTCACGGCCGTGCCGGGCCTCGTGGGCGCGACGCTGCGGATCCCGTACTCGTTCATCGTGCAGATGTTCGGGACGCGGCCCGTCGTGACGCTCGCGACGGCCTCTCTCCTGATCCCGTCCATCGGCGTCGGCCTGGCCGTGCAGGACCCGCACACGCCCTTCTGGGTCCTCGTGGCGCTCGCCGCGGCGGCCGGGTTCGGCGGCGGGAACTTCTCCGCCTTCATGTCGTCGACGAGCCTCTTTTACCCGCGCGCGCAGCAGGGAGCGGCCCTCGGCGTGCAGGCCGGCATCGGCAACCTCGGAGTGAGCCTCGTCCAGCTCGCGACGCCCCTCGTCATCGGCAATGCGGTGTTCGGCGGCCTCGGCGGAGAGCCCCTGAAGAGCGCCGCGAACGGCAAGCTGCTCTGGATCCAGAACGCCGCGTTTCTGTGGGTCGTCCCCGTCCTGATCGTCACTCTGCTGGCGGCGGCGATGCTCCGGTCGATCCCGGTCAAGGCGAGCTTCCGCGAACAGGCGGTCATCTTCCGGCGAAAGCACACCTGGATCATGACGCTCCTTTACTTCATGACGTTCGGCACCTTCTCGGGGCTCGCCGCGTCGTTCGCGCTCTTGATCCGCGAGGTGTTCGGTAAATTGCCGGGCGCGCCGGATCCGCTGAAATACGCCTTCCTCGGCGCGCTCGTCGGCTCGGTCGCGCGGCCGGTCGGAGGGTGGGTGTCCGACAAGGTCGGGGGCGGGCGCGTCACGGTCGTGTCGGCGGTGGGCCTCCTCGGAGCGACGCTGTGGGTGATGACGCTCGTGCGGCCGACTTCGGTGGATCAATTCCCGCTCTTCCTGACCGCGATGCTGATCATCTTCCTCGCCTCGGGCATCGGCAACGGCTCCACGTTCCGCATGATCCCGGTGATCTTCCCGCGGAGCGAGGCCGCGCCGGTGCTCGGGTGGACGGCCGCGATCGCCGCGTACGGCTCCTTCGTGATTCCCTTGCTCTTCGGGTGGTCGGTGTCCGCGTACGGCTCGCCGCAGGTGGCCTTCGGGATGTTCGCGGCCTTCTACGTGGTCAATCTGGTGCTCTGTCACTACTACTATGCTCGCAAGGGCGCGGAGGTCCCGTGTTGAAGCGTCGCGCGCTCGCCGCGGGCCTCGTCGCGGCGGTCTCGGGCCTCGCGCTCGCCTCGTGCGAGTCGCAGGGGACGAGGCAAGGATACGAGCCCGAACAGCCGATCGCCTACTCCCACGCCCTGCACGCGGGGGACCGGAAGATCGACTGTCAATATTGCCACTTCGGCGCGGAGAAGAGCCGTCACGCCGGCGTGCCGCCGACGAGCGTGTGCATGGGCTGCCACAAGCAGATCCTGCCCGACTCGCCGGAGGTGAAGAAGATCGCCGCGGCGTATTCTTCGGGCAAATCCATCGAGTGGGTGAAGGTGCACCGCCTCGCGGACTTCGTCTATTTCAACCACTCGCGCCACGTCGCCGCGAACGTCGCGTGCCAGACGTGCCACGGCCCCGTCGAGACGATGACGCGCGTGCGCCAGGTCGAGACGATGTCGATGGGGTGGTGCCTCACGTGCCACCGAGATCCGGGCGCGCAGGTGCCCGGCGGTGAGTCCCTGTCTCCGCCCACGGACTGTGCGGCTTGTCATGAGTAGCAGGAGCCCCATGTCGACGAGCAGACATCGAGTCTACCACCAGGAGACCGACCCTGTGAGGCGCGCGGCGTCGCAGGATCGGCCGGAATTCCCGGAGGAGCTGCCGCTCGGGGATCGCCCCTCGGACGCGGGCAACTTCACCCGTCGCACGTTCCTCTCGGCGCTCGGCCTCTCGGCGGCGGCGTTCACCGCGGCGTGCGGCAGATCGCCCGTCGGCCACATCCTGCCTTTCTCGGACAAGCCCGAAGAGATGACGCCGGGCGTGCCCCTCTATTATGCGACGACGTGCGGCGGCTGCAGCGCGCAGTGCGGCGCGCTCGCGAAGACGCGGGACGGCCGGCCCATCAAGCTCGAAGGCAACGACCGACACCCGCTCTCGCGAGGGGGCCTGTGCGCGGTCGGGCAAGCGTCGGTGCTCTCTCTCTACGACGCGGCGCGGGCGCGCGGGCCCTCGATCGGCACCCGCGACACGCCGTGGGACAAGCTCGATGAAGAGGTGAAGTCGGGCCTCGCGAAGGCCGCCGCGAAAGGCATCTTCGTGGTGACGCCGCCGGACCTCGGCCCCACGGAGGAGGCGGCGCTCGCGAAGCTCCTCGCGGCGAATCCCGGCGCGCGAAGGGCGATCCACGACACCACGTGCGCCACGGCGATCGCCTCTGCCCACGCGGCGACGCACGGCGAGCGGACGGTGCCTCGGTACCGCATGGACCGCGCGGAGACCGTGGTCGCGATCGACGCGGACATCCTCGGAACGTGGCTGTCTCCGGTATCGTATACAAGGCAGCTCGCCTCCGTCCGCGACGCCCGCGCGAAGAAGATGACACGGCACGTCCAGATCGAGCCGCGCCTCTCGCTCTCGGGATCGTGCGCGGATCTGCGCCTCGTCGCGCGGCCGAGCGACACGGTGCCGATCCTCGCGGCGCTCGCGCGGGCCCTCGGCGCGAAGGATCTCCCCGCGGACGTCGCGAAGGTCCGCGCGCCGGAGGTCAAGGGCCTCGACCGCGTGACAGCGCTCCTCGCCGCGGCGAAAGACAAAGGTCTCGTCGTGTGTGGCAGTCGCGATCCGGCGGCGCAGATCCTCACGAACCTCGTGAACCACGCGCTCGGGGCGTACGGCGTCACGGTCGATCTCGACGATGGAATGCCCATCCCCGAGGCGCTCACCTTCGACGAGACGCTGGATCTGCTGAAAAAGCAGGGCGCCGGAGCGGTGATGCTCCGCGGCGTCAACCCGGCCTACGATCACCCGCGCGGGGCCGAGATCAAGGCTCTCCTCGCGGGCGTGGAGCTCACGGTCGCGATCTCGGACCGCCGCGACGAGACGGCCAGTCTGGTGAAGGTGCACGCGCCGGCGCACGATCCCCTGGAGTCGTGGGGCGACGCCCGCCCGGCGCGCTCGGTGCTCAATCTCCGGCAGCCGGCCGTGACTCCTCTGTTCGACACGCGGAGCGCGACGATTTCCTGGCTCGCGTGGGCCGGAGTCGCCGCGGCCGAGGACTCCCTCCTTCGCAAGCGGTTCGAAGAGGAGGTGTTCCCGAAGGCCAGGAACGCGCCGGTCGCGTTCGACGCGTTCTGGGACAAGGCCCTTCAGGACGGCTTCGTCGAGCTGAAACCGGAGCCGCCGACGGAGCGCACCGTGCACGCGGACGTCCTCACGAAGGCGCTCGCGGGGCATGCTGCCTTGTCGCCGCTCGCGTCCGGCCTGGAAATCAGCCTCTACGAGAAGGTGGCCATTCGCGACGGTCGCCTCGCGAACAACGGGTGGCTCCAGGAATTGCCGGACCCGATCACCAAGGTGACGTGGACCAACTACGCTGTCCTCTCGGCGGAGCTGGCCCACGAGCTGGGCGTCGCGGAAGGCGACATGATCGAGATCACGGCGCACGATCACACCGTGACGCTGCCCGCCTTGATCGAGCCGGGCGTCCACCGGCAGGTCATCGCGATCGCCCTCGGATACGGCCGCACCGCGTGCGGCGCGAACGGCGATCACCGCGGACAGAACGCGTTCGTCTTCCTCGGCGTGCCCCCGCGCGACGTGCTCGTCAATCGCACGACGGGCCACAAGGATCTCGCCAAGTCGCAGACCGAGCCCTCGCAGCACGGCCGCGAGATCGTGCGCGAGACCACGCTCGCGGCGTACATCGCCGATCCCGGCGCCGGAAACGAGAAGATCGAGGACAGCAAACGCCACCTCACGATGTGGCAAGACCATCCGTATCCCGGCCCGAAATGGCACCTCAACGTGGATCTCTCCGCGTGCACCGGCTGCTCCGCGTGCGTGGTGGCCTGTCAGGCGGAGAACAACATCCCCACCGTCGGCGAGCTCGAGGTCCTCCGCCGCCGCGACATGGCCTGGATGCGCATCGACCGTTATTTCGCGGGCGAGGGAGAGGACGTGTCGGTCCTCCACCAGCCGGTGATGTGCCAGCACTGCGACAACGCCCCTTGCGAGACGGTCTGTCCGGTGCTCGCCACGGTGCACTCCTCCGAGGGCCTCAACCAGCAAGTGTACAACCGCTGCGTCGGCACGCGGTACTGCGCCAACAACTGCCCTCCGAAGGTGCGGCGCTTCAACTGGTTCGAGTACCCGCACGAGGATCCCCTGGAGCGGATGGTGCTCAATCCCGACGTCGTCGTGCGGTCGCGCGGCGTCATGGAAAAGTGCTCGTTCTGCGTGCAGCGCATCCAGGAAGGGAAGGCGCGCGCGAAGGCCGAGGGGCGCCCCGTCGCCGACGGAGACGTCCAGACCGCCTGTCAGCAGAGCTGTCCGGCCGGCGCCATCGTCTTCGGCAACATCCACGATCCGAAGAGCCGAGTCGCCGCCGCGGCCGCCGACGAGAGACAGTATCGCATCCTGGAAGAGCTGCACATCGAGCCCGCGGTCAGCTACCTCGTGAAGGTCCGCGCGGAGGGGTCGGAGGAGCACCATGGCTGATCACACGTCCGAGCTGCGCGCCCCGCTGGTCACCGCGGACCGCTCGCTCCACGAAATCACGAACGAGATCTGCGCGCCGATGGAGCGCCCCGTGAACGGCCTCTGGCTGGGGGGCCTCCTCGTCGCGATCGCGGCCCTCTGCCTGGGGATCGGCTGCGTCACCTACGAGATCAAGACCGGAATCGGGACCTGGGGTCTCAACAAGACGGTGGGCTGGGCCTTCGACATCACGAACTTCGTGTTCTGGGTCGGCATCGGCCACGCCGGCACCTTGATCTCGGCCATCCTGTTCCTCTTCCGCCAGAAGTGGCGCACGTCGATCAACCGCGCGGCGGAGGCGATGACGCTGTTCGCCGTGCTGTGTGCGGCCCTGTTCCCGATCATCCACATGGGCCGTCCGTGGTTCGGATTCTGGATGTTCCCGTACCCGAACTCGCGCGGGACGCTGTGGGTCAACTTCCGATCGCCGCTGCTCTGGGACGTGTTCGCGATCAGCACCTACTTCACGGTGTCGGCGGTGTTCTGGTTCATCGGGCTGATTCCGGATCTCGCGACGGTGCGGGATCGTTCGACCGGGTTCCGCCGCCGGATCTTCTCGATCCTCTCGTTCGGGTGGCGCGGCTCCTCGCGCACGTGGTCGCGGTACGAGTCTGTCTACGGCCTGCTCGCGGGCCTCGCGACTCCGCTGGTCGTGTCGGTTCATACCATCGTGTCCATGGACTTCGCGACGAGCGTCGTCCCCGGCTGGCACGCGACCGTGTTCCCCCCGTACTTCGTCGCAGGCGCGGTGTTCAGCGGCTTCGCGATGGTGCTCACGCTCATGATCGTGGCGCGCAAAGTGCTCAAGATCGAGCACCTCATCACGATCCGGCACCTGGAGAACATGACCAAGGTCATCCTCGTGACGGGCGGTATCGTCGGCCTCGCGTACGGAACCGAGCTGTTCACAGCCTGGTATTCCGGCAACCTCTACGAGCGGTTCGTCTTCCGGAACAGGGCGCTCGGCCCGTTCTCGTGGGCGTACTGGACGATGGTGACGTGCAACGTCGTGCTGCCGCAGCTCTTCTGGTTCAAGAAGGTCCGCACGACGCCGGCCACCATTTTCGCGCTGTCGATCGTGATCAACATCGGCATGTGGTTCGAGCGGTTCGTCATCATCGTGACGTCGATCCACCGCGACTTCCTCCCTTCGAGCTGGGCCGATTATCGCCCCACGTTCATCGAGGTGGGCACCTTCATCGGCACGTTCGGCCTGTTCTTCACGCTGTTCCTGCTCTTCGCGAAGCTGCTCCCGGCGGTGTCCATCGGTGAGGTGAAGGCCGTCAATTCGTTCGCGAAGAAGGGCCACGCGGCTCACGGGCACGCGGAGGGCGACTCCCATGCTGGAGCGAAGGCCGTGAAAGGAGAGGTGATCGCATGAGCCGCGTCTTCGTAGGATGGTTCGACGACGAGCACGCGATCGTGGCCGCCACGGCCGCGGCGCGCGAACAAGGCCTCTCGATCCAGGACGTCTATGCGCCGTTCGCGCTCCACGGGATCGACGAGGCGATGGGGCTCCGGCGGTCGCGGTTGCCGTATGTGTGCTTCGGCGCGGGGGTGTTCGGCCTCTCGTTCGGGGCGTGGCTTCAATACTATGCCTCCGCGGTGAGCTGGCCGCTCAACGTGGGCGGCAAGCCGTTCAACTCGGCCCCTGCGTTCTTGCCGGTCGCGTTCGAGCTGACGGTGCTCTGCGCGGCCCTCATCACGGTGGCGGCGCTCCTCGTGCGGGCGCGGCTGTACCCTCGCGTGGGCCCGCCGGAGGCGCTGCTCGCGCGCGTGACGGACGACAGGTTCGCGCTCGCGATCGAGGTCGCCGACGAGAAATGGAACGAGGCGCGCGCCCGCTCGATCTGCGCGTCGCACGGGGCGGTGGAGATGACGTTCGAGGAGGTGGCCTCGTGAGACTCGACCGCTTCCCGACAAGGCTCCTCGCGGCGCTCCCGTTCGTGATCGGGATCGGCTGCGACGGCGGCGATCCGGGCCAGACCAACATGGAGATCATCCCCGACATGATCGAGTCGGTGCCGTACGACTCCTTCGCGGCGAACCCGATCACGCGCGACGGAAAGACGCTCATGCTGCCGGCGAAAGGCACCGTCCCGCGCGGGTTCACGCCCCTTCATTTCGGCCCCGGGCCGGAGGAGGCTCTGCGGGCCGGCCGCGAGCTCAAGAGCCCTCTCGCGAGCGCGCCGGAGCACGTCGCGCGCGGAGGGGCCTTGTTCAAGCGCTTCTGTTCACCGTGCCACGGTCCGGGCGGGGCAGGGGACGGCCCCGTCGTCCCGCCGTTCCCGGCGCCGCCCCCGCTCACCGCGGACCACGCGACGAAGATGGCCGACGGCCAGCTCTTCCACGTGATGACCTTCGGACAGGGCCTGATGCCGCCGCACGGCGCGCAGATCTCCCAGGCGGACCGCTGGGCCATCGTGCAGTTCCTCCGTTCGATCCAGAAGCCCGCGGCGCCCGCGACAGGCGACAAGCCCGCGACGAGCGCGAACCCCGCGACAGGCGATAAGCCCGCGACGAGCGCGAACCCCGCGACGAGCGCGAACCCGGCGACAGGAGACAAGCAATGAAGCGTAAGACTGCCGCGCTCCCCCTCGGCGTGCGGAGGGCGCTCGCGATCCTCGGGGCCGCGGGGCTCGTCGGCACGGCCGCGGGGCTCGCCCTGTCACCCACGCGCGCGTGGGCCGCGTACCTCACGGCGGCCTTCTATTTCCTGGCGATCGCGCTCGGCGGCCTCGTCGTGACGGCGCTGCTCAACGTCGCCAAGGCCGGCTGGAGCGTCGTCGTGAAGCGCGTCCCCGAGGCGCTGACAGCCTATCTGCCCCTCGGCGCCCTCTCCATGTTCGTGATCCTGACCGGAGCGAACAGGTTGTATTCCTGGCTCGGCCCGGAGGCGCACGAGGACCCGATCCTCCTCGCGAAGGCCTCGTACCTGAACCTCCCGGCCTTCGCGATCCGCATGGTCGTCGTCCTCGGGATCTGGCTCCTCTTCGCGCGCCTCCTGCGCCGAAACTCCGTCGCGCAGGACACCGATCAGAAGGTCGCGCACACCACGCGGAACGTCGCCCTCTCGGCGGGGTTCCTGCTCCTGTTCGCGCTCAGCTTCTCGGTGGCGGCGTTCGACTGGCTGATGAGCCTCGCGCCCCACTGGCAGAGCACCATCTTCGCCTGGTACCACATGGCCGGCGTCGTCGTGTCCGGGCTCGCGGCGACCATCCTCGTGACAGCCTATCTGCGCCGCGCGGGCGCCCTGCCCGAGGTCAACGAGAACCACCTGCACGACCTCGGCAAGCTGCTCTTCGCGATGTGCACGTTCTGGGCGTACCTGTGGGTGTCGCAGTACCTGCTCGTCTGGTACGCGAACCTCCCGGAGGAGACAGCCTATTATCTGGCGCGCTCGCAGGGCGGGTATCGCTTCCTCTTCTGGGCGAACGTGGGCGTCAACTGGCTCGTCCCGTTCCTCGCGCTCTTGCCGCGCGCGGCGAAGCGCTCGCAGGTGCAGCTCGTCCGCGTGAGCGTGCTCGTGCTGCTGGGCCGCTTCATCGACGTCTACTTGCAGGTGGCGCCCCCCGTGCTGCCGGATCACCCCGGCATCGGCGTCCTCGAGGTGTCGGCCTTCGTGATGTTCGGCGCGGCGTTCGTGCTGGTCTGTGAGCGCGCCCTCGTGCGAACACCCCTCGTTCCGCGCGGCGACCCGTACCTTGGCGAGAGCCTGCACCACGCGCAATAAACCCTCTTCCCCCCGATGTCGCGCCGTCCTCGTGCGGCGCGACTAGCCCCCTCGAATCGCCTGCACCAGGTTCATGCGGGCCGCGCGGATCGCCGGGAACAGCCCGCCCGCGAGCCCCATCCCCACCGCGACGCCGAGCGCGATCCCGAGGATCTTCGGCGTCGGCTCGAAGCTGAAGGTGATCTCCGAGAAGCTCGCGAAATTGACCGTCGAGAACTTCACGAAGCTCATCCCGAGCGACGCGAGGACGCCGATCGTCCCGCCGGCCAGCGCCAGGAACACCGACTCCATGAGGAACGAGAACAGGATGCTGAACCGCGTGAACCCGAGCGCGCGGAGAGTGGCGATCTCGCGCTGCCGGTTCGCGATGGAGGCGTACATCGTGATCATGGCCCCGATGCTCGCGCCGATCGAGAAGAACACCGCGATCACGATGCCCATCGCGTTGATGAAGATGCTCGTGCCCTCGCTCTGCTTCTCGTAATACTCACTCTCGCGGAGCACATCCACCTGGAGCTGCGGATTCTGCTCCAGCGAGGCCTTGAACCCGTCGAACTTGGGCGCGCTCGTGAGGCGCACCTTCAGGCTCGATACGTAGCCTTCGCGGCCGAACGCGGCGGCCACCGTCTTCACGTCGCCCCACACCTCGGACTCGAACGAAGAGCCCTTGTCCTCGAAGACGCCGACCACGGTGACGGGCCGGTTCTTCCGCAGCTCGAACGACTGGCCCAGCGCGAGGCCCTTGAATCGCCCGGCGATCGCCTTTCCGACGACGACCTCGTCCGTCCCGGGCTTGGCGGCGCGGCCCTCCACGAAGCGGATGTCCTTGCGCAGCTCGTAGATGTTGTCCGGCACGCCGCGGACTTGCACGTTGGAGACGCCGTCCGTCCCGAGCTTGTCGAGCAGGATGATCACGACCAATTCGGCCGACGCGAGCGGCAGTCCGCCCTGACTCTTCGCCACGGCCGGATTGGCGATCATCACGCCGATCTGCGCCTCTTCGAGCCCGCTCGCCAGCTCCGCGTCGGAGCCTTTTCGGAGCACGACGGCCACGTTCGGCTCCGCGCTGCGGCCCAGCGTCTTCTGCACGCCGTTCGACAGCATGAGCACCGACGCGAACACGAACACGACGAGGCCCAGGCCGAGGCCCGCGGCGATCGACGTGGTCTTGCGGACGACGAGGTTCCGCAGGTTGTATTTGACAGGCACCATGGAGACTGCCTCTCAGGCGATCCGGCGGAGCGCTTCGGTGACGGGCAATTTCGACGCGCGCCACGCGGGCAGCGCCGACGCCGCGAGCGACAGGCCCATGCTCAAGAACACGGCGGCCACCATCGTCGTCTTCTCGATGCGGAAATACGGGAAGAGACCGCCCATGTTCTCTTCGAGGAAGCGGCCCATCCCGAGCTCGACGATCGGATACGCGAGCAGAAGGCCGAGCAGCCCCGCGAGCAATCCGACCGTCGCGGCCTCCCCGAGGATGAAGATCGCGATGTGCTTCGGCCGGAATCCGATGGCACGTAACACGCCGTATTCGTTCGTGCGCTCCCGCACGCCCATGGCGATGGTGTTGCCGAGGATCAGCGTCAGGACGAGGAGAATGACCACGCTCACCACGTCGAGCGCCTTCAGGATCGCGCTCAGCATCGCCATCGAGGAGAGGTTCATGGCCTTCTCGCTCATGGTGGCCGTCTGCACGTCGCGCTCGTCGAACATCTGATCGATCTTCTTGCTGATCTCCGCGCCCTTCGAGGGATCGTCGATGCGCGCCTGGATCCAGCCGATGTTGTCCTTCATCCGCGCGGGCAGCTTCTCGTTCAGGTAATCCCACTGGAAGATGAACGTCGACCGATCCACCGATTTGCGGGTGGCCTGGTAAATCCCGCTGATCTCGAACTCCCAGTCGCCGGGGTAAATCGAGCTCACGAGCTTGATGCGGTCGCCCACCTTCCAGTTGAACTTCTTCGCGATGACGTCGCCGACGATGGCGCCCTGTCGCGTCTCTTGCCATTTCGAAAGAACGGCGCCGTCGACCACCATCTCGTCCATGACCTGAAAGATGGTCTTCGGATCCACGGCCAGCGTCGCGAAGAATTCGTTCGGGTGATTGGGCTCCTTCGCGCCGAACCAGCACGCGAACGTGGCGCTCTGCACGCCGGGGACGCCGCGCACGTCGTCGACGTACCGCTTCGGCAGAGGCAGGATGAAGCTCACCTTGTGCCGAGTCGCGATCCGGTCCTTCGCCGCGGCCTCGACGCCGAGGTTCCACATCGCGAGCACCGTGCGCAGCATCACGAACAGGATGATCGCGAACGACGCGCCGAACATCGTCCAGAACGTCCGCCCCTTGTTTCGCCCTGCGTTCTTCGCCGCGACGCTGATCAGGTTCATTCCAGCGCCCCCTTGTTGATGCGGCGGATCACGCTGGCGCGCTCGGCGGCGGCCGGGTCGTGCGTCACCATCAGGATGGTCTTCTTGAACTCCTGATTGAGCTTCGTGAGGAGGGCCAGAATATCCTCCGCGCTCTTGCGATCGAGGTCGCCGGTCGGCTCGTCCGCGACGATGATCGTCGGGTCGTTGACGATGGCGCGCGCGATCGTGACACGCTGTTCCTGACCGCCGGAGAGCTGGCGCGGATAATGGTCCATCCGGTCCTCCAGCCCCACGATTCGAAGGGCGATCTCCGCGCGCTTCTTCCGCTCGGCGGAGCTGAGGCCCACGAGCAAGAGGGGCAACTCCACGTTCTCCAGCGCGGTGAGCACCGGAAGCAGGTTGTACGCCTGGAAGATGAAGCCCATCGTCCGCGACCGGAAGGACGCGAGCTGGGAGTCGCTCATCTTCGTGATGTCCTCTCCGGCGACGCGCGCGGTGCCGGACGTGGGCTGATCCAGCCCCGCGATGAGGTTGAGCAGCGTGCTCTTGCCGGAGCCGCTCGGCCCCATCAGCGCTTCGAACGAGCCTGTCGGCACGTCGAGGCTCAGATTCGACAAAACCTCGACTGGCTCTTTGCCGCGGTAGAACGTCTTCGAGACGTTGCGCAGCTCGATGATGGACTCACCCTCAGCCATCCCCGGCCTCTTTCTCTTTCACCTTCTGGCCATCTTGCAGATCCTGCGGCGGATTGGACACGACCTTGGTGCCCGGCGGCGGCCCGTCCACGAGCTCGAACCCGCCGGCCATCTCGGGCCCGAGCGTCACGTTCTGCATGCGCACGCGGCCCTGCTCGGACACGAACACGACCTTCTCGCCCTGGCGATCGACGACGGCGGCGGTCGGGATCACGCGCTTCGGCGGCTCTTTCATCGCCTCGGCGGAGATCTCTTTGGTGAGGAAGCTGACGCGCGCGGCCATGTCCGGCAAGACGCCGTCTTTCGGGTCGACGAAGGCCACCTTGACGACGACCGTCGCCTTCGACCGATTGACGCGCTTGCCGATGTCGACGGCCTTTCCGCGGAGGCGCTTGTCGGGATAGGCGTCCAGCACGATCTCGCAGGGGACGCCGATCTGCACGTTCTTGAGGCGGCTCTCGGCCACGTCCGTCTCGACCTCCAGAGAGTCGAAGTCGGCGAGCTCGATCAGGAATGGGAGCGTGGCAGTCATCTCGCCCACTTCCGGTGGCTTGTTGATGACGGTGCCGGCGATGGGGGCCTTCACGACGCGGTCTTTGAGCAGGACGCGGAGGCTCTCCACCTCGGCCTGGGCCGCGCGGATCTCGGCGTCGGAGGCGTTCGCGAGCTTCTCCAGCGAGGTCACGCGGGCGGCCAGATCGTCGTACGTGGCCTTTCCGACAGAGCCGGAGTCCACGAGGAGCTTCTGCCGGTCCGCCTGCATCTTGATCTCGGCGATGTTCGCGCGGGAGGCCGACGCGCGGGCGGAGGCGGCGGTCACCTTCGCCTCGGCCGCGGCGATGAGGGCCTTTTGATCGAAGTCGTCCAGCTCCAGGAGGACGTCCCCGGCCTTCACGTGGTCGCCCTCTTTCACGAGGACGCGGGAGATGCGGCCCGGCACCTTGGCGCCGACGCGCGAGATGACCTGCGGCGTGACGTACCCGCTCGACGTGATCGAGATCGAGGCCTGCGCCGGCGACAGGAGCGAGATCTCGGTCAGCGTGATCTCGGTCTTGAAGACCGCGGCCTGGATCTTGGGGTAGGCGACGCCCGCGCCGACCGCGAGCGCGCCGACCACTGCCAGGGTCCCCACGATACCGCCCCACGCGCGCGGCGGGCCGGCTTTCCGGGTGCGATCGATGCGAAGAGATGCCAGATCGGAGCTTAGCTGATCGGCCATGGCGCGGCAGTCTAGCACGACCCCCCGCGGAGCGTAAGACGCTTTGCAGCTAGACGAGGATCTCGTTCAGCGTGCCTTTCGGCAATTCGGGATCGCCGAAATCGTCGAGCGGGGCGCCCGCGCCGTTCTTGCAGCCGACGGCGGCGCCGATCGTGGAGAGGAGGAGGTTGTTCGTGACCTTGCCGTAATCGAGGTACTGGCCCGTCTTCAGCTTGCCCTTCGCGGAGCCGGCGAGGATGAAAGGCACGTTGTCGTACGAGTGGTACTTCTCGCCGAGATCGTTGCACCACACCGCCACGCCCGCGTCGAGCAGCGTGCCAGTCGCGAGCTTCACCGCGTCCAGCTTCGTCAGCAGATACTTGAAGAGGTTCGCGTGGATGCGGTCGATCTTGTGGTGGAGGATGTCCGCGTCCGGGATGGGCGGGCCGTCGGCACCGTCGGAGTCGATGCGGTGCGAGATCTTGTGGTAGCTCTTCTGTTTGACGCCGTCGATCGTGAATTCGACGCCCGCGTTGCCGCTGCCGAACTGCACGGTCGCCGCGCGCGTGACGCCGCAGGCCAGCGCGAGCGCGAGCACATCCATGTGCAGGTGACACACGGTCTCGAAGTAATCGTCGTTCGTGGCGTTCTCGCTCATCGTCTGGAGATTGCCCACGTCGTCCGGCGAGAGGCCGCAGACGAGGCCCACCTCGAGATCGCGGATCGAGGTGAAATGAAGGTCCAGCCGCTGCCGGTCCGCCGTCGAGAGGTCCTTCCGGGCGAGCAGCGTCTGCATCTGTTCGCGGACCAGATCGTTCACGCTCTGGCGGCGTTTGCGGAGCGCCTCCAGGGCGGCCGGGTCCACGCCGGAGAGGCCGAACAGGGCGTTGTACACGTTGTACGGGTTGTTCTCCGCCGCGCGCAGATCCTTCGGGCCGCGGTACGAGAGCACCTCGTCCAGATAACCGTACTTCTGGCCGACGTAGAGCGTGAGCGGCTCCACGCCCGGCTTGCCGAGCTCGCGCTGGATGCGGTTGTCGATCGACTCGCCCATCGAGAGGGACAGGTTGCCGGAGGGATCGTCCGACACCTTCGCGGCCGTGAGCACCTGATTGCCGCCGCCGGAGTGGCCGCATCCGTTGCCCGGATAGTTGAAGTGCACGCCCTTCACGAGGATCAGGCGATCTCCGAATTCGCCCAGCTCCGACAAGGCACGATCGGTGTCGGCCGAGAGCTTGGCGGCGGTGAGCGCGCCGGGCCCGAAGCTCGGCCAGAAGCGGTCCGGCTCGTCGTCCGTCGCTTGCTGGCACCCGTTCGCCTGGCGGCAGAATACGGCGAACGGCTCCACGTCGGCGTCCCCGGCCTTCGCGGGGCGCGGGGCGAACGTCTCCAGGAAGGGCAGCGCCATCGTCGCGCCGAGCGCGCCCAGAAGGAAACGGCGCCGGCTCGGCGCGATCACACGCTTGTCAGAGGGCTTGTCGGAGGGCTTGTCGGAGGGCTTCACGAGACGGCTCATCACGGCACCTCCTCGGCGGCGCGGGTCAGGAACTCATCGCTCGTCACGAGCTGGATCACGAGGTCGACGGCGCTCGCCCCGCTGCGGGACGCGGTCGCCAGGTCCTTCACGAGCGCGGCGTCCTGGTCCTTCGCGTCGCGGCCGTAGATGTACTGGAGCCAGTAGCCCGCGTAGCACCGGTGCGCCTGCTCCGCGTCCGCGACGGCGGCGCTGAATTCGGCCGCGCCGTCGAAGCTCTTGGTGCCGTCCGCGAACGGGAAGGTGCCAGTCGCGTCGACGGGATAGCCGTTGTCCTCGGTGCGGTATTCGCCCATCGCGCCGTAGTGCTCGAAGGCGAAGCCGACAGGGTCGATGTACGTGCCGTGGCACGACTCCCCGCAGGTGCCTTTTCCGGTGAGCGCCCACACCTTCTCGCGGTCCGTCTTCTCGTCGCCGAGCTTCGCGCCCATCGCGGCCTTCGGCGGATCGCCGAGGTCCTGGCAGAGGATCCGTCGGTTGATGAAGACGCCGCGAAGGATGGTGTCCGGCTGGCTCTTGGTGCCTTTCCACGCGAGGAAACCGGCGCGCGTGAGGAGGCCCGTCCGCTCGCCCTCCGGCAACTCGACCTCTTTCCACGTGGCGTCGTCGAGCCCGCTCGCGTCGAGGCCGTAGAGCTTCGCCAGGCGCGCGTTCACGAACGTCGTCCGGGACGTCAGGAGCGCGGAGAGGCCGGCTTTCTGGGTGAAGATCACGTCGTCCACGAAGAGGGACAGCTCCTTGCGCATGTCCTCTCCGACGGCAGGATCGAAGTCGGGATAGGCCGTCAGGCTCTTGTCGATGCCGAGGTATTGATCCGCGTCGTAGAGCTGATCGTGGAAGTGGATGATCGTGTCCTTGGCGCGCGGATCCGCGAGGAGGCGGCGCGCTTCGTCCTCCACGCCGGCCGCGTCCACGAGCTTGCCGGCGGAGGCCGCGTCGAACAGCGCGTCGTCCGGCATCGTGCCCCAGAGAGCGTAGGAGAGGCGAGTCGCCACCTCGTAATCGGAGAGCTGGATTTTCCCGTCGTCCCGCGGCGTCGTCCCGAGCTCCGGGCGGTAGACGAAATAGGGGCTCTGCAGGAACCCTTCGAGGCTGAGGCGCACGCCAGACACGAACGGATCCGCCGATGGATCCAGCGTTTGGGCCGTATCGAAGAGCTTCGCGAAGCGGGCCACCTCGTCGCTCGCGAGGGGGCGGCGGAAGGCGCGCTTGCCGAAGGCCGTGAGGAAGGCGTCCCGCTTGGCGGCCGGATCCGAGGGCAGGTCGGCCGGGAGGATCTTCGCGAGCTTGTTCGGGTCGCTCGTCACCAGAGAGGCGATCTCCTCCGCGGCGCGCTGGTAATCGGCCCACAGGCCGGGCGTCACCTGGAGCGACGATTCATTGTTGTCGAAGGCTTTTCCTCCGAGCGGATCCGGCGTGAAGGAGGCCGAGAGGCCCGTCTCCGCGTCCAGATGGAAGAGGTCCTGGACGGTGCGCTCCCATTGCGCGTGCGACAGGCGCGGGAAGCGGAGGCGCGGCGCGTCCGAGGCTGTCTCCAGGCCGGGATCTTTGCCGCTGCCGTTGTCCGGCGGGTCCCCCAGCGTGCCCAGACAGGCGGGCGCGAGGGCCGCGAGGGCGAGTCCGATCGTCGCGAAGAGGCGCGGGCGTGGGAGCTTGTTTCGTCGCACTTCGCGCGCACCATCTGGCTTTGTCAGCGGAGGACGGCCGACCATGTCAGGACCCCTTTCGGATAGCCCCCCTCACCTGGAGGACCTGAAACGAGGCTCGCAGAAGTCGAATCGCATTTCCAGCATGAAGCTGCAAACGGTGCACATTTCGTTATGAGAATAACAGTCTGTTCTCAATGAAACTGGCCCCCTCCCCGGGAACCCCCCCGCGTGTAATCGACCCGCATTCGCGGGCCCACCGCAGCGTGGATAGATAGTTTGTTCAACTTCACGAACGCGCGTGGACCCACGTGCTACCTTCGGCCCCGTGCATCCCGTGCGCCTTTGGGGCTCTTTCTTCGCCGCCAGCTTGACGATTGCCCTCGCGACGCCTGCGCGCGCCGACGAGCCTACGGCCCCGCCCGCCGGCGCGGAGGTGCAGAAGACCGTGGACAGCCTCGTGTTCGACGTTCGCAAGATCGTCGAGGTGCAGGCCGCCGCCGGGTGGAAGATCGATCGGTACGAGTACGAGAAGATGATGCCGGACACGCTCCTCAGCGTGTGCCGCACCACGGACGAGACTCGGAGTCTGGCGATCGCCACCGTCGAACGCGAGGTCACCAAGCTGGGCGGGCCGCTGGAAGAGGCGCTCCAGAAGAACGGGAACAAGATCGGCGAGCTGAAGCCGCTCCTGTTCGCGACGCGCGTGGCGCACACGCTGAAAGAGGCCGTGCGGCGCGCGCCGTCGGAGTGCCCTGTGTGGGTGACGCCGGAGCGCACGTTTCGCTCGGTGCAGACAGGCGTGGACCGATTCACGCTCACCGCGGAGGGCGGCGGAACGGGCCTGATCCAGTACTCCGCGTCTCACCCGAAAGGCACCCTCGGCTGGACGCTCGGCGGCGGCGGCGGAGGGCGCCTCTTGCTCGGCCGCGGCTTCGGACACGAGTGGAGCGTGCGCACGGGGGCGGAGGTGCAGGTGGTCGCGCTCGTGCAACGCGAGAAGAACAGCACCTCGCTGCCGCTTCAGTTCTTCGGCGCGATCCCGCTCATCGTGCGGTACACGGACATCTCCTGGCACTACAACTTCGAGGTCGCCCCGCTGGCCATGTTCACGGAGAGCGATCCGGGCCTGCGCTACGGGGTCCGCGTGGGCCTCATGATCGGGATTTCGGCCTTGCAGGTGCGCTCGTTCATCCCGTGGGCGGGCGTCGGCGGCGCGGCCGAGCTGTTCCCGGAGGCGGACGGGCGCTCGACGCTGGTCAATCTGAGAGGGGGAGTCCGCGCGGGGTTGGACTGGGATTTCTGACGTACAAAACGCTTCCGGCGCAGGCCCTTTCGAGCGCTGCGCCGGTGCGATCCCCCTCTGTATTCAGCTAATCAGAACCAGCTGGAGCCGGCGCCCTTGGCGACCGTCTTCTTGTCGCGGCCCGAGGCCTTCGAGTAGATGGCGTCGATGTTGGCCGTCAGATCGAGGTAGAACGTCGCCTCGGTGCTGTAGAACGGGTTGCTCTGCGGGGTGGAGAGCAGGCCGCTCTCACCGATCGAGTTGCGCCAGTTCGAGTAGCCGATCGCCGCCTCCAGCACGTCGAAGAACGTGTATCCCAGGCTCACGTCGAGGATGGTGTCCGCGGAGAACGTCGTGGCGCCGCCGGGGATCTTCTCGGGGTAGGCGCAGCCCGTCGAGGTCTGCACGCACGCGTCCGTCGCGTTCGGCTTCCACCGCATCCAGTAGCGGTAGGAGGCGGCGAAGGTCAGGTCCTTGTAGATGGGCAGCGTCAGCGCGGCGCCGAGGAGCAGCGTGTCCGTCGCGAGGACGTATTTGCCGAACTGGTTGTCGACGAGCGCGTTGCCCGACAGATCCTGCCGCTGGTACACCGTGCTGCCGCCCGTCGGCACGTTGGTCTTGTTGAAGGCGTGCGCATAGGCCGCCGAAAGGTTCACGTTGAGGTTCGGGAAGAGGTCGCTCTTCGTGCCCTTCAGCGCGATCTGCTGCGACACGTTGCCCGACAGGTTCAGCGCCAGATAACGGTACGCGATGCTCGCCTTCGAGGTCGGGAGCGTGATGCCGCCGCCGATGCCGGTCTTCGTGAAGAACTCCGGCGTCTCCCCCTCCACGTCCGGGCTCTGGAGCGCGGTGCGCGTGTACTTGAGGTTGATGGGAGTGTCGCGGACCTCGAACTCGTTCTTGTACGTCGTCAGGTTGGAGTTCGTCGCTTCGACCGAGCCCCACAGCGTCGCGGCGACGGTCAGTTTGTCCTTGGGGAGGTCCACCAGGTAGAACTGAGGCGCGAAGCGGAACAGGTGCACGTACGAGAAGTCCTGCGAACCGCCGTAGGGGGAGCCGACCCCGAAATACTGCGTATTCGCGTACTGGTACCACTCCAGCGTCGTGCCGCGCCAGCGGAGCGGCTTCGGCTTTTCGGTGCTCGTCGCCATGTCGCCGCCCTGCGGATTCCACTGCGCCTGCGGGGCCGGCGGCGGAACGAACGGGGTGGGCGGCGGCGTCGGATTGGCCTGCTGCGAGACGGGGGGCGGCTGCACCGGAGGCGGCGGCGGCGGCGCGTTCGGGTCCCCTTGAGGAGCCGTGTTCGCCGGGGCCGGAGTCACAGGCGGAGTCGCGGGGGGCGCGGTCGGAGCCGCGGTGGGCGGAGGAGGCGGCGTATTCGGCGCGGCAGAATCCGTCGGCGCCGGAGCCGCGGGCGGAGTCGCCGGGGGCGCGTTCGGGTTCGCGGTGGTGGTCGGGGCCGGAGTCGGCGCCGGAGCCGTGGGCGCGGGCTGAGCTTGTGCGACGCTCACGGCCGCGACGCCGGCCGCCGCCAGCGCCAGTTGGAACAACGTCTTCTTCACGTCCACCTCGTCACTCGTAAACCTTCAGCGATGGTCGAGCCGGGCCCGCACATCGAAGGGCGGGCCTCTCCCATGAGCCCGTCCGCGCGTCAACGGAGCCGCGCAGGGGTTCACGGTTCAAGAGTCGCGGCCGTGTTTGCAGGATCCGGGCCGCGTGGCGCTATTCCTGAAATCGCCTTCGAAAGAAGCCGTTCGCGAGAGGGGGGCTCGGCCCCCGTCACCGTTTGCACTCCCCCCGGCCGTTCGGATGCTGACGACGGGGAGGGGGTCCGGGAGCCCGCCGGGGTGGCCCCGGTCGAGGCGGCACACAAGCGGACGGCCTGTCAAGCGCTGCTCGCGGAGCGTGCACCGGGCGGAGGGCGGCGGGCGCTTGCACGGGACGGGAAGGGGGCTAGAACCGCCGCGCATGAACAGTCAGGGGATCTCGCCGACTGCCTCTCTTCCGCCGGTGTCTCCGGCGCCGCCGCTCGCCCTCTCGAGCGCGCCGACGTTCCAGGCGACGCTGGAGAAACACCTGCTCGCCATTCAGAATCGCGATCTCGTCGCCCTCGCCGACACGGTGTCGCTGGAGCAGATCGTGCTGATCACCGCGGAGGGAAGGCTCGTGACGTCGAGCCAGGAGTTCCTCGCGATGCACCGCGACTGGTTCGAAGGCGGCGACTGGACGATGGATATCGTGCCTGTCCGCGTGTTCGAGGGGCCGGACGTCGGCGTGGCCATCCTGCGGCTCGACTACCGCGAGGAGAAGGCCGACGAGGAGCCTCGAAGGCAAGAGAGCTTCCTGACGCTCACCTTCGAGAAGCACGACGATCGATGGGAGATGGTCCACGACCAGAACACCCCGGTCCGGCGAAAAGCGCCCTCACCGGACGCGCAATGACGGCTCCGGGTCCGGCGTCTCCACGACGCCCATCGAAGTTACGCGGCCCGCCGTCCGGCCAACGTTCCGAGCACCGCTCCGCCGAGGATGAGCGCGCCGGCCACGAGCGTGAGCCCGGTGAGCGCGCCGCCCCCCGTGAGCGTGAGGAGCAGCGTGGAGAGGAGCGGAGTCAGGTACGACAGGGCCCCGATGGTGCGCGGGTCGCCCTTCGTCATGGCGTGATTCCAAAGAAAGAACGCGGCCCCCATCGGCCCGAAGCCGAGCAGGAGGACCCACCCGATCTCGCCGGCCGCGGGCCGATAAGGCGCCTCCAGAACAAGGTGCATTCCAATCGATAGCGCGCCGCTCACCGCGCAGAACAGGCCCACCGCGGCGCCGGGGAACGGCGGGACGCGCTTCGTGAGGAGCGAGTACGTGGACCACAGCACCGCCGCGAGGACCGCGAGGAGGTCGCCCGGCAGACTGGCCACATCGACGTGCAGCGTGCCCTTCGTGACGATGAGCGCCGCCCCCACGAGCCCGAGCAGCGTGCCAATCACGTGCCCGAGGCGCAGCCGCGTCCCCGGGATGAGCAGGGGCGTGAACAGCACGATGAACGTCGGCCACAGGTAGTTGAGCAGGTTGGCCTCCACCGCCGGAGCGAGCCGGAAGGCCAGGAAGAGCGCCGCGTGGTACCCGGCCAATCCATAGACGCCGAGGGCCAGCGTCCGAATTGGCACCTTCCACTGACGGATTCGAGGCAAGCTGACGAGCGCGCCGACGAGCAGGGCTGTCCCGGTCAGGAGAAACGGAGGCCACTTCGTGAGGGCGCGCGCGAGGCTCGCGAGGCTGGCCCAGAGGAGGATCGCGCCGAGGGCCGCCGGGACGGCGCTCTTGCCGTGGGCCGGTGTTTCAGGGGAGGCAGACACTCGGCATCACCCGCACGCGGTTCGATGAGGCGTCGGTCACCAGGACATCGGGCCATCCGTCGTTGTCGAGATCGGTCACCGCGAGCGCGCGGGGAGAGGCGCCCGCGTCGTACACGCGCCGCACGCCGAAGGTGCCGTCGCCCTTGCCGCGCCGCACGCTGACGGTGCTCGCGGCGCCGTCGAGCACGACCAGATCGCGCGCACCGTCCGCGTCGATGTCCGCCAGATGGAGCTCGTACGGGACGGTGCCCACCGCGTAGTCCGTGGGCGGGCCGAAGGTGCCATTGCCGAGGTTCCGCCGCACGCTCGCGGTGCTCACGCCGCCGGCGAACAGGAGATCGCGGAGGCCGTCGCCGTCCGCGTCTTCGAGCAGGACGCTGAAGACCGTGGGCACCGCGGGCACGGTTTGCCAGGATGCGAACGTGCCGTCCCCCAGCCCGCGAAGGAGGGAGATCGTCCCGTCGTCCGAATTCGCGACCGCGATGTCGATGAGGCCGTCGCCGTCCACGTCCGCGGCGTCGAGGCCCCACGGGTAGTCGCCCACCGGATACGAATTCATCGGCCCGAACGTGCCATTGCCCTGGTTCACGAGCACGGTCACGAGGTTGTCCCAGGACGACGTGAGCGCCAGATCGAGCGCCCCGTCCCCGTTGAAATCCGCGGCGCGGATGCCGGTGGGCTTCTGTGCGACCGGATAAGCCACCTTCGGGGCGAAGGCGCCGCCGCCCGCGGAGAGGAGCACGGTGGCCGTGTCGTCGATGGTGCTCGCGAGCGCCAGATCCTTCACGCCGTCGCCGTCCAGATCGGCCACGATCATCTCGCGCGAGAAGCCTCCAGCGGGCCAGTCGACGCGCGGACCGAGGTGGCCCGCGCCGTCGCCGAGCCAGACGCTCACGGTGCTGTCCGCGCTGTTCGCGGCCGCGACATCCATGTCGCCGTCGCCGTCGAGATCGCCTGTCGAAAGCGCGGTGGGACTGCCCTCGGCCTCGATTTCGAGCGGCCGCGGGAACGTGCCGTCGCCGGCGTTCCGCACGATGCTCACGGCGTTGCTGCCGACCCCCATCGAGTCGCCGCCGACCGAGGCGAGATCCGTGTCGCCGTCGCCGTCGAGATCCGCGGCGATCAGCCACATCGGGATGGAGCCGGCCGCGAGATCCACCCGGGTCGCCAGCGCGCCGCCGAGGTTGGAATGCACGCTGATCCGATCGAGGTTCGCGTCGGCGGAGGCCGCCACTTCTGCCCGGCCGTCGCCGTCCAGATCCGCCGCGACGAGCGTGACGGGGTGCGACCCCGTGGCGTGATTCACCGCGGGCTCGAAGGCGCCGTCTCCGTGGCCGAGGAGCACGCCGATCTGGTCCGCGTCGTGATTGGCCACCACGAGATCCGCTGTTCCGTCACCGTCCACGTCCGCGTCCGTGATCGCGTTCAGCGTCCCTGTGGCCGGGTAGTCCGTCTTCGGCGCGAAGGTGCCGTTCTTCTGATTGAGCATCACGCTGACGACGCCGGGGAGCTGGTAAGAGACGAACGCGATGTCCGCCCACCCGTCTCCGTTCCAGTCGCCCGCGGTGATGGCGTTCGCGGTCGGCGGGTAGAGCGCCGGGCTCCCGAAGGTGCCGTCTCCCTCGTTGAACAGGACCGCGATGTGCCCGCCGGGCTCCGAGGCGGTCGCGATATCCACCTTCCCGTCCCCGTCGAAATCCGCGGTGGTGACCCCTTGGACATTCTCGCTCGGCGGGTAGAACGTGACGGACTCGAAGGCGCCGTTCGGCCCCGCGAGCGCCACGTAGAGCCCGCCGCCGGAGCCCGGGATCACCGCCAGATCATCGCGCCCGTCCCCATCGAAATCCGCCGAATCGAACCTCGTGGAGGGGCCGATCCCGCCCACGTGATGCGCCTCGAAGGTGCCATTGCCGTGGCCGAAGAGCGTCGTCAGCCCCCCGTCCAAGGCGCTGCCCGTGACCAGATCGATCGCCCCGTCCCCGTTGAAATCGCCGGCCGCGAGGCCCCGGGGCAAGCGGCCCACGGCCGGAGACGGCACGTCCGGCAACCCGAGCACGCCCGGACAAGAGGGCGTGAGCTCCTCCTCGAAGCCGCCCGTTCCGCCCGTGGACTGCCCACCTGCGCCGGCGCCGGCCACACCGCCCGTGGCCTCCCCGCCCGCGCCGGATCCGCCCGTCCCGCCCGTGGGCTCACCACCAGCGCCGGCGCCTCCGAAGGTGCTTGTCGTGGACGTGGTCGGGAATTGCCCGTCTTCGCTGCTGTGCGTGCCGGAGGGGCCGCAGGCGGCGAGGGAGAGCGTCAGCGTGCCGAGGAAGAGAGGATAGTGGCTCTTCAAGATATCGAGCAACGCCCGGGGAGGGCGCCTGTCCATCGCGGATTGACTCGCACCCGGCACACGCGGGCGGGGGAGTGATACGAGGGGGCGGAGCTGAAGCGTCGAGGACTGCGTCCACTCAGCTACGGACTCCGCGGAGCCAGGCTCCGCTGCGCCTACGCTGAGCGGACTCCGTCCTCCCAGCGGGGCCCGTCCCCTTGTAAAATCACCAGAAGCGTCTGTCTGCGTATGCTCTAGAGGCCCATTTCGGCCATCGCGTACGTGGAGCGGTAGCCGAGGGCGACGGACTGCTTCACCGCGTAATAGACCTGCTCTTCGTGGTGCGTGCGCCACCAGGCCATGACGGCCTGGCTGACGAGCCACGTGACGCCGGGGACCCCGCCGGACGGGCGCGGGACGAGGTGCATCGCCTTCGTGCCTTCGACGACCTTCAACATCATCTCGGCGACGACCTTCGCGAGGTTGTCGTTCACGTCCACCGGCGCCGTGCCATAAAACCACCTGCCGACCGCGCGAACGTACTCTTGCTCTTCGTGGGAGAGTGCCATCGGATCGCTCCTTCGTGCTGCTGGAGGGCGCGAGCATCGATCGGATGCCGAGCCGGATCAAGCGCAACTCCCGCGCGCGTCCTTTCGCCACGAGCGCCCGATTTGGTCGAGATATCGTGCGCGTGGCGCGCGTGGAACGGGAAATGTTGCGGTGGGACGCGAGACCGCTAGCATGGCGCGATGCAGCCCCCGAACCAGCCCCCGTGGCCGCCTGGCCAAGGCCAGCCGCCTCAGGGCGGCCCTCCGCAACAAGCGTATCCGCCCCAGCAGCAACCGGGGTATCCGCCCCAGCAGCAGCCCGGCTTCGCGCCGCAGCAGCAACCGGGGTATCCGCCGCAACAACAGCCGGGCTTCGCGCCGCAGCAGCAGCCGGGGTATCCGCCGCAGCAACAACAAGGCTTCGGACAGCCGCCGCAACAAGGCTTCGGACAGCCGCCGCAACAAGGGTTCGGGCCGCCGCAACAGGGGTTCGGGCCGCCGCAACAAGGGTTCGGGCCCCCGCAACAAGGGTTCGGGCCGGGGCAGGCCGCTCCGCCGAAGAGCAAGACGGGGCTCTTGATCGGCATCGGCGTGGGCGCCGTCCTGTTGCTCGGCACCTGCGGTATCGGCGGCTACATGTACAAAGTCAGCGCCGACGAGGAGCGGACGCGGACGCTGTCGCGCCTCTGCGACGAGGCGACGGACATGCTCCGCGAAGGGCGCTCCGGCGGGGACGACGAGACGTTCAAGCTGATGCTGCAAAACGCACTGTCCGCGTGCAGCTCGGCGTGCGACGGACAGGACCAGCCGTCGTGCCGCAAGCTCGACGATCACCTGACCAAGATCTGCGGCGTCAGCAAAGGCGTGTGCACCTCGCTGTGCTCCACCGCCGAGTCGCCGAGCCTCCGCGACACCTCCTGCAAGCACAAGTGACGCGCTGACCGCGCGGCGATCGTCTGGCTGGCGCCGGGGGAGCGTCACTCCCTCGCGAGCGCTGGGACGGCCAGGGCTTCGATCCGGGCCCGCAGCGCCGCATCATCGTAGGGCAGATCGTCGGCGAAGAAGCGCAGCGTGCCGTCCTCGCTCGTCGTGACCACGCGGAGGCCGCTCGGCGAAAAGGCCACGTTTCGAAGGGCGTCGGTGTGGCCGCGGAGAGCGCGGCTCTCGCCCGTCGCGAGGTCCCAGAGGCGCGCCGTGGCGTCGCGGCCGGCGGTCGCGAGCGTGCGCCCGTCCCGCGAGAACGCCGCGTGGCGGACCGCGTCCTCGTGGCCGTGGAGCGCGCGGCTCTCGCCCGTCGCGAGGTCCCAGACGCGCGCCACGCCCGAGTCGCTGCCCGTCGCGAGGAGCGCGCCGTCGGGGGAGTAGGCGACCGTATACAGACCACCATCGTTCGCGCTGAGGACGCGGCTCTCGCCCGTCGCGAGGTCCCAGAGGCGCGCCGTGCGGTCGAGGCTCGCGGTCGCCACGTGCGCCCCGTCCGGCGCGAACACGAGGTCGAGGACGCGGGATTCGTGGCCGGCGAGGATCCGGGAGGTGCCGGCCGTCAGATCGTAGACGTGGGCGGTGTTGTCCTGGCAACCGGCGGCGATCACCGCGCCTTCGCGCGACGCCACGAGGCGATGGCACACGTCGGGGTGCGTCCCCACGACGCGGCCCTCCCCCGTCGCGAGATCCCACCTTCGAAGGAGCTTGTCGGCGCCGAACGAGACGAGGGTCTTGCCGTCCGCGAGGAACACCGCGTCTCGCACGTCGGCCCCGGCTTCGAAGACGCGCAACGGGCGCGCGGGCTCGCTCGACACGTCCCACAGGCGGATCGTCCCGTCCGCGCTCGCCGACGCGAGGAGCCTTCGATCCGCGGAGACCGCGATGTGGTTCACCTGCGCGCGGTGGCCCGACAAGGTCTCGCAGGCGCGCGTGTCGAGCGAGCAGAGGTGGACGTCCGGCGCGTATTCTCCGACGGCGACCCGCGTCTCCGAGAGGAATTCGACGTCCCTCGTCATCGCGGAGAACGGTCCGATCACACCCTGTGCGCTCTGCGGGGTCCACACGCGCACGGAGCCGTCGAGGCTCGCCGACACGAAGCGCGCGCCGTCGGGCGAGAACGCGACGCGCGACACCTGCGCCGCGTGGCCCCGGAACACCGTGGACTCCCCGGTCGCCACGTCCCAGAGGCGCGCGGTCTGATCTTGCCCGGCGGACACAGAGCCTCTCTCCGTCGGGCGAGAATTCG
Organism: Polyangiaceae bacterium; assembly: GCA_046351455.1. Taxonomy (GTDB): domain Bacteria; phylum Myxococcota_A; class Polyangia; order Polyangiales; family Polyangiaceae; genus JADJRH01. Next base: position 88,029 of record JAXLYM010000012.1, on the reverse strand, counting down.
TAGCTCTGGATCGTGCGGTCGTGGCCGCGGAGGATCCTCCGCGTGCGGGACGTCGCCACGTCCACGACGTGGAGCGAGCTGTCGTCGTCGACGAGCGCGAGGAGCCGGCCGTCCGGCGAGAAGCGGACGCTGCGCGTGGTCTGTCCCTCCGCGAGGCGCGCGCGCTCCCGGCCTGTCTTCGTGTCGTAGAGCGCGACGTGGTCGAGCGAGCGCAGGGCCGCGACGGCGCCGTCCGGAGAGAGCACCGCCACGTCGCCGAACTCCACCACTCCTTTGCCGAGGACGCGGCTCTCCCGGATGTCGCCGTCCCACACGCGCACGGTGCCGGCGGCGCCCGTCGTGAGCAGGCGCCGGCCGTCGGTGGAGATGTCGAGACCCAAGATCGGCTCTCCCGCGCTCGTGAGGACGCGCGCGGAGATTGGCTCGCTGCGGAGATCCCAGACGCGCGCGGAGCCGTCCGCGCTCCCCGTGAACAAGCGATCTCCGCCGCTCGAGAAGCGGGCGGTGCTCAGCCACTCTTTGTGCCCTTCGAGCACCACCGATGTCCCGGTCGCGACGTCCCAGAGGCGCGCGGTGCGGTCGTAGCTCGCCGACGCGATCTTCGTCCCGTCCGCGGAGAATTCAGCGTAGCTGACCTCCGCCGTGTGGCCTTCGAGCGAGCGGCTCCGGCCGGTCCGGAGGTCCCAGACTCGAAGGGTCTTGTCGTAGCTGTACGAGACCACCTTCGATCCGTCCGGCGAGAACGAAGCGCCGAACACGCCCGCTTTGTGGCCGCGGAGCGTGAGGGGCAGCGTGCGGGAGAGGGCGTCGGCGGCGATCACCCGCGCGGCCCGCATCTTCGGGAACGCGGGCGAGAGCCGGGCCAGGAAATCGAGGCTCCGCTGCGGGTCGTGCTCAAGCGACAGGCGCGCTTGCTCCAGCGTCACCTCGTCGGCGCGGCTGCGCTCGCGCTCCTCCGCGGCCTCGGCCTTGGTCTGCGCGGCGACGGCGATGGCGCGTCCCTCCTCGGCGGCGCGGCTCTTCTCCACGATCTGCGCCACGCTGATCACGCCGCCCACCGTGATGAAGGCGACCAGCGACGCGACGAGCTTGTTCTTGCGGAGCCACCGCGCGACGAGCTCTCCGGGCGTGTAGCGATAGGCCCCCACGATCTGGCCTGTCTGGAACTTCTCGAGATCCGCGGCGAGCTCCTTCGCGCTCGGATACCGATCCTCCGGGGAGGGGGCCATGGCCTTCGTGACGATGGCCTGGAGGTCGTTGGGAACACCGCGTATTCTTAGGCTCAGCGGGGGCGGCGGGACGGGCGGGCGCGCGAGCAGCTTCTTCAGGATCTCTCGCAGATCCTCGTCGTACGGGGGGGCGCCGGCCATCAGGTGGTAGAGGATGGCGCCGAGGGCGTACACGTCCGCGCGCTCGTCGACCGGCTCTCCGCGGGCCTGCTCCGGGGGCATGTAGGCCGGAGTGCCCATGATCGTGCCGTCGATGGTCAGATCGCCGGAGCCCGCGCCGGCCCAGGCGCTCGCCGCGGCCGCGACGCTCCCCGAGTCGGCGCCGCCCTGCGCGAGGTCCTTGGCGATGCCCCAGTCGATGACGACGGTCTCCCCGAACTCGCCCACGAGGACGTTCTGAGGCTTCAGATCGCGGTGGATCACGCGCTTCGAGTGCGCGTAGGCGATGGCGTCGGCGACGTGGATGACGTGGGGCAGGAGCGAGAGCCTCTGCGCCAGCGTCGCCTTCGCGGAGATGGCCTCTTCGAGCGACTGGCCCGAGACCAGCTTCATCGAATAGAAGGCCTCCCCGCTCGCGCGGCGGCCCGCGTCGTACAGGGGGATGATCGCCGGGTGCTGGAGGCGAGCCGTGATCAGCGCCTCGCGGAGGAACCGCGACTCGGCGCCGGAGCCGGGCGACAGCAGCTCCTTCAACGCCACGTCGCGGCGGAGGCGGAGGTCGCGGGCGCGCAGGATGCGACCGAGGCCGCCGCGCGCGATCTCTCCGGCGCGCGCGTACCGGTCGGCGTCCGGCATCGGCGAGAGGAGGTCCGGTCCGGACGGCTGCGGCCCCGGCGAGGCCGGCGGCGCGTCGAGCGTGGCCGCGTCCTCGGGATGGACCGGCCCCTGGCCCGCGATCTGGGTGTCCGCGGTCGGCGAGACGTCCGGACGAGCGCTCTTCTCGGTCATCCGGCCCGGATCCGTCACGCGTCGGGCGCGTCGGCGTAGCGCCGCGCGATCGCGGCGAAATCATCCGTGATGGAGACGAAGGCGTCCACCACCTCGGGGTCGAGCTGCGTCCCGCGGATCTTCGTCACGATCGCCACGGCCTCGGCGGCGGACATCGCTGGCTTGTATACACGCTTCGTGGTGATCGCGTCGAACATGTCCGCGACGCCCATGATCCGCGCGCACACCGGGATGTGCTCGCCGGAGAGGCCGTCCGGGTAGCCGCCGCCGGCCCATCGCTCGTGGTGCCATCGCGCCATTTGCCGCGCCGTCTCCAGGAACGCGAGCGACGTCGGCACGTCTTCGCCGTACGTGCCGAGGAGATCGCCGCCCGTCACGCGCTCGATGGCGCGCGTGATCGCGTCCCCGCCGAGGCGTGCGTGCGTCTTCATGATCTCGAGCTCCGGCGGCGTGAGCGGGCCCGGCTTGAGGAGGATGGCGTCGGGGATCCCGATCTTACCGATGTCGTGCAGCGGAGAGGCCTTCACCATGCGCGTGAGGAGGTGCGGCGCGAGCGCCGCCGCGTACCGCGGCTCCCGCTGGAGGCGGCGGCCCAGCGACTCCACGTAGGCCTGCGTGCGGAGCGTGTGGTTGCCCGTGTCCAGATCGCGCGTCTCCACGAGGCCGGTGATGATCGAGAGCGTGACCTCCTGGATCGTCTGGGTGTCCCGCGTGCGGCGCTCCACCTCGCTCTCCAGCCAGGCGTTCTGCTGCGCGAGGCGATCGCGCGCCTCCTTGAGCGCGAGGTGCGTCCGCACGCGCGCGAGCACCACCGCCGGGCGGATCGGCTTCGTGATGAAGTCGACGGCGCCGAGCGCGAGGCCGCGCTCCTCGTCCGCGTCGTCCCCGAGGGCGGTCACGAAGATCACCGGAATAGGGGCTGTCTTCGGGTCCGCACGCAGGCGCGCGAGGACGTCGAACCCGTCCATCTCGGGCATCATGACGTCGAGGAGCAAGAGGTCCGGCGCCGGCTCCGACGCGGCCGCCCGCAGCGCGCTCGCCCCGTCCTTCGCGGCGCGGACGCGGTAATGGGGCCGGAGCGTGCTGGAGAGCACCGCGAGGTTCGTCGCGTCGTCGTCGACGATCAGCAGCGTGCGCCCGGGGTTTCGCGCGCCGTCGCCGGCGGCCGGCTTCGAGTCGCCCATGCGCGCACTATACGTGCTCCAGGCCCGCTTCCGATAGCGCCGCGACCTCGGGACGCGCGATCTCCCTTCGATCGGAGACCGCGCAACATCCGCGCGTGACGGCCCCTCGAAAAGGGACGTTGATGGGAGGGCGGCGGCGACGCGGCGGTCGGAGATGGGCGCATGAGCGACAGTCGAGACGAGGCCTTCATCCTGATGGGGTGGGAGCGGGCGCAGAGGCTCTCCAAGACCGGCAGCTGGATGCTCGATCTCGCCACGATGAAGATCCGCGCGTCCGAAGAGATGGGCCGGATCGCAGGCGTTTTGCCGCACGTGCCGCTCGATCGCGAGCAGATCCAGGTGAACATCCACCCGGACGATCGCGCGCTGCTCGAGCGCGAGATGGAGGCCGTGATGAACGGCGAGGGCCGGGTGGTGGAGCACCGCTTCGTCATCGACGGAGCGGTGAAGTGGGTGCGGGCGATGGCCGAGCTCGAGCGCTCGCCGGACGGCACGCCGCTGCGGATCGTGGGCGTGGTCCAGGACATCAGCGCGCTCAAGGCCGCCTCCGAGGAGCAGCGCCGCGCGGAGGACCAGGTCCGCTACCTCTCCAAGGCGGTCGAGCAGAGCCCCGAGAGCATCCTGATCACCGATCTGAATGGCACCATCGAGTTCGTCAACGACGCCTTCCTCAAGGCCACAGGCTACTCGCGCGAGGAGGTGATCGGCGACAATCCCCGCATCCTGCGGTCCGGGAGGACGCCAGTCTCCGTCTACAAGGACATGTGGGCGACGCTGCGGCGCGGCGAGACCTGGCGGGGCGTGATCGTCAATCGGCGAAAGGATGGCACGGAGTTCACCGAACAGGCGATCATCTCGCCGATCCGGGAGCCCTCCGGCGAGGTGACCCGCTACGTCGGCATCAAGCTGGACATCACCGAGAACATGCGCATGGCCGAGGAGCTCACCGAGCAGGCGCGCACGAAGGAGGCCCTCGCGGAGGCGCGCGACGCGGCGGAGGCGGCGAACCGAGCGAAGAGCGCCTTTCTCGCGAACATGAGCCACGAGATCCGCACGCCGATGAACGCGATCCTCGGCTTCTCGCACCTGCTCCAGGCGGAGATCCCGCAGCGCCGCGGCCGCGAGATGCTGCACAAGATCTCGGTCGCCGCGAAGCACCTGCTCGCGCTCATCAACGACATCCTCGATTTCTCGAAGATCGAAGCCGAAAAGATGCTGATCGAGCGCCGGGAATTCGACCTCGAGAAGGTCGTCTCGGCCGTCGCGGATCTCGTCGGGGAGCCGGCGCGCGCGAAGGGGCTCGCGCTGGAGCTCGACGTCGGCGCGCTGCCGCGGTGGCTCGTCGGCGACGGCGTGCGGCTGCAGCAGGTGCTCGTGAACTTCTGCTCGAACGCGGTGAAGTTCACCGACCGCGGCTCCGTGAAGCTGCGCGGCGTGCTCGTGTCGGAGGACGAGCTCGTCACGCGCGTGCGCATCGAGGTCCGGGACACCGGCATCGGCCTCACGCCGGAGCAGCGGGCGCGGCTGTTCCGCCCGTTCGTGCAGGCGGATCTGTCGACGACGCGGAAGTACGGCGGCACCGGCCTCGGCCTCGTGATCGCGAAGCGGCTCGCGCAGCTCATGGGCGGCGACGTCGGCTGCGACGGCGAAGAAGGGAAGGGCTCCACGTTCTGGATCGAGCTGCCGTTCGGCAGCGTCGGGACCGCCCCGCTCTCGATCAGCGCGCTCGATCTCGCGCAGAGCTCGGAGCGGCCGCCGGGTCCGGTGCCCAGGGCCATCCGCCGCAGCGCGAGCGATCCGAGCTCGCTCCGTTCGCCGGCGATGCGCGCGGTCGCGGACCTCGCCGCGGGGCAGCCGCTCGCGCTGCTGCTCGCGGAGGACAACGAGCTGAACCGCGAGGTGATGATCGAGCTGCTCGCGAGCGTGGGCCTCGCGCCGGATCTGGCCACGAACGGTCGCGAGGCCGTCACGTGGGCGGAGCACCGCCGCTACGACATGATCCTGATGGACGTGCAGATGCCCGAGATGAACGGCCTCGAGGCGACGCGGACGATCCGCGCGATGCCGCGGCACGCCGCGACGCCGATCCTGGCGCTGACGGCGAACGCGTTCGGCGAGGATCGCGAGGAGACCCAGCGGGCCGGCATGAACGCGCACGTCGCGAAGCCGATCGACCCGGACGCGCTGTGGAGCACGCTCCTGCGATGGTGGCCGCAGCGCGCGCACGGGAACCCGAGCCTCGCGCCCCCCGGCGCCGGCCCGGAGACGGCCGCGTCGCTGGAGCCCGCGCGGCAGCGGCTGGAGGCGATCCGCGGGCTCAACCTCGCGCGCGCGCTCCGCTCGATGGACGGCAACCTGCCGCTCGCGCTGCGGCTCCTCGGGCGCTTCCGCGAGGCGCACCGGGACGACGCCGCGCACGTGACGGCGCTCGTGAACGCGGGCGATCGCGCGGACGCGGGCCGCGTGGCGCACACGTTGAAGGGGCTGACCGGCACGCTCGGCCTCGACGAGCTGCGGCCGCTCGCGTCGGCGCTGGATCAGGCGCTGCGCGACGGCGCGCCGGCCGCGGAGGTGCTCGCGCTGAGCGGGGCCCTGGACGCCGACCTCCGGCGCATCGTCGGCGAAATAGATAACGCGTTGTATACACATGCCGCCCCGGGGCCTTCTGCGGAGGTCGCCTCTTCGTTCGACTGGCCGAGAGCGGCAGTCGCGGCGGGCCGTCTGCTCGCGCTGCTGGAGGCGGACGACACGGCGGCGATGGACCTCCTCGAAGAGGTCGAAGTGGACCTCACGCGCGCCGCGGGCGACCGGGCGACGGAGATCGTGGCGCGCGCGCAGAGCTTCGATTACCCGGCCGCGGCGGCCGCGCTGCGAGCGGTGATGAAGGCCGAGCCGAGGCTCGCGGGGGCGAAGGTCGGCTGAGGGGCGGCGGTTCTCGCAGCGTCGGGCCGGCTCTTGCGCTATGAGGCCGCGCATGGATTCTGGGCGCCCCCACGAGACCGTCGCCTCGCGGCCGACCGAGATCACCGCGCTGCTCGGACGCGGGACGCACTTCGAGGGCAAGCTGTTCTTCGAGGGGCGGATCCGCGTCGACGGGAGCTTCCGCGGCGAGATCCGCGGGGACGACGTGCTCGTCATCGGCGACGGCGCGCAGGTCGTCGGCGACATCGAGGTGTCGACCTGCATCGTGACCGGCGGTCAGGTGGAGGCGAACATCCGCGCGCGCGACGCGATCGAGCTGTACGCGCCGTCGCGCGTGACGGGGGATCTGCACGCGCCCGCGATCTTCATCGACCGCGGCGTGCTCTTCGAGGGGAGCTGCAAGATGGCGCCGCTCGACGGGGCCGCGGACGCGCCCGAGGAGCCGCAGGGCGAAGAGGCGGCTCCCGAAGAAGAGCAGTCCGGCTGGCTCACCGACGAGACGCAGGCGGACGACGTCGAAGGTCGCTGAACCGTGGGCGTTCCACTGCGTCGCTCGCTCCTGCTCCCGACCGAAGCGCACGTCGAGGCCGCGCTCACCTCCGCCGCGCGCGCCCCGGCGAAGGAGCGCGCGCGGCCGCTCGCGGTGCGATCGTTCGTGATCGGGGCCGCGTCCACGCTCACCGGGGCGGCGCCGATCGTGCCGGTCGCGCTCACGCTGGCCACGTTCCACGCGCTGCAGGAGGTGCTCCGCGAGCGCGCGTCGACGGGCGCCTCGGAGGCGCCGACGGAGGCGACCGCGGTGGCGCTCACGGCGACGATCGAGCGCGCGATCGGGACCTTGCGGCGCGGCGCGCTGCTCCCGACGGCGGCGCGGCGCGGGCTCGGCGCGTGGGTGGCGGGCGTGCAGGAGCGGCTCGATTTGCGGACGCGCGCGGCCGGGGGGTTCGATCCGCGCGGGGCCGGGGCGATCCTGGCGCGCGCGATCGCCTCGGCGCGGCCCGAGGATCTCGACGAGCTCGGCGTGCGTCACGGCGCGGTGCTGCGGCACGTGTTCCCGTGGGACGCGGACGATCTGCTCTGGATCGAGGCGATCCATCGCCGCGCGCGCGCGGAGGGCGGGCCGGGCGTCACGCTTCATCTGCCGCGGTTCTCGATCGGCGGAGAGCGATCGATGACGGGCGCGGCCCTGCCGGATCCGCTGTCGCGCGCGGCGGATCCGCTCGCGGATCATCTGGAGCGGCGGTGGGGATCGCAGGACGACGCGCCGGAGATCGTGTGGGAGGACGCGGCGCGCGCGCGGGTGCTCGGCGTGCGGGCGGCGCGGACGCGATCGGCGGAGGCGCGCGCGGCGGCCGCTGCGGTGCGCGACGCGATCGCCGCGGGGATCCCGCCGGAGCGCGTGGCGGTCGTGGTGCCGCGGGCGAACGACGAGGCGCTCTCCTTGCTGTGCGCGGCGCTCGCGGAGGCGCGGATCGCGTACGCGGAGCCTCGCGGGCGCTCCATCCTCGCGTGCCCGGACGGGCGCGCGGCGCTGGCGCTACTGTCGCTCGCGGAGGGGCCGTTCGTGCGGGACACGCTGCTCGAATTGCTGCGCGCGCCGGGGCTCCACGCGGGGCTCTGGGTCGAGGCTGCGGACGAGGCGGAGGCGGCGGCGCGCGTGCAGAAGCTCGCGGCGCGGCTGCGCGACGTGCCGGTCGACGTGGACGGCTCGGGGCGGCTCTTCATCGAGGCGATGACGGCGCTCGTCGCGGAGAGCGCGGACGACGCGTGGATGCCGCGCGCGCTGGAGCGGCTCGTCGCGAGCGTGCGGTTCTTGCAGGAGGGCGGCACGCTGCGCGAGGCGCTGCGGCGGCTCGTGAACCTGCTCGATCGCGCGAAGCTCGGTCAGCCGTCCGCGCGCGATCTGGCGGCGGCGCTCGCGGACGAGAAGCGCGGGCACGGGACGCTCGCGACGTCGGCCCTCGGCGAGAACGCGAGCGCGCTGCGGAGGCTCCGCGAGCTGTGCAACGAGATGGGGGCCGCGGCGCAGGCGCTCGGCCTCGGCGGCGCGCCCGTCTCCGCCGCCGAATTGCGCGCGTTGCTGCGCGGCCTCGCGGAGCGAACGAGCGCGCGCGCCTCCGGGACCGCGGCGCGCGCGGGCGCCGTGAGGCTCGCTCGGCCCGAGGATCTGGCCGGTTTGTCGTTCGATCGCGTCATCGTGACCGGGCTCGTGGAGAGCGCGTACGGCGACGACGGCGAGGAGGAGGACGCGCTCGGCGACGGCGAGGAGCGCCCCGAAGGTCGCGTGCGCGCGCGGGCCCCGCGGCGGACCATGGCGCTCGCGGCGGCGCTGGCGTCGGCGAAGGAGGCGGTGCTCACGTACTCGCTCGGCGACGAGGACGAGATCGACAAACCGCACCCGCTCATCGCGAGCGCGATCGAACGCGAGGCGCCGGAGGTGGTGGAGCCCGCGTCGCGCCTGTCGCCGAAGGCCTCGTTGCTCGGCCCGAGGAGCGCGGCCCTCGTCGCCCTCGCGCGCGGCCGCCCGCCTTCGGTGGACCTCGCGGAGCGCGTCCGCATCGAGCGCGCGCGTCATGATTTCTTCATGGATCCGCGCACGATCCCCGACGCCTTCACCGGCCTCGTGCGCACGGACGGCGGCATGGCACAGCACCTCGCGGCGCTCGTCGGCGGCACGTCGGAGACGTCGTCGATCGCCGTGACGTCGATCGAGAAGGCGATCGGGTGCGCGTTCGCCGGCTTTTCGAGGCGTGTCCTGCGCACGTCGCGCAAGGAGGATCTCGCGGAGGCCGGGGACGCCCGCGAGCGCGGCACGCTCGTGCACCGCGCGCTCCAGCACGCGTTCGAGGCGTGGCGCTCGCTGCCCGGCGGATCGCGATCGGACGTGATCGCGGCCGGTCGTGCGGCCGCGGAGCGCGCGCTCGGTATGCAGCAGATCGCGTCGCCGCTGCGGCGGGAGGCGATCCTGTCCGCGGTGAAGGACGCGCTCGCGGTGCTGGCGCGCGCGCTCGACGACGGTGAGTCGTGGCGGTACCACCTCGGCGAGCAGCGCTTCGGATCGATGGCGCCGCAGCCGTGGACCGCGCTGCCGCTGCTGCCCGAGGACGGCGAGGAAGATCCCGCGGGCGTCGTGTTCCTCGACGGTCAGATCGACCGCGTCGATCTCTCGCCGGACGGCCGCCGCGTGCGCGTGGTCGACTACAAGACGGGCCGCGTGCCGGAGGGCGAGCAGAAGCGGACGGCGCTCCAGCTCCCGCTCTACGCGGCGGTGGCGATGCGCGCGCTCGGCGCGTCGGAGGCGCAGGCGATCTACCTTCGCGTCACGGCGCGCGGCATGATCGACGAGTCGCCGAAGCGCCCCGACGATCGGCTGATCACGGCCGAGAAGCTGATGGAGCGCACGCGGGAGGCTCGCCGCGCCGTGCGCGCGCTGTGGGAGGGCCGCGTCGCGCCGCGCCCGTCGTTCCTCTCGCTGTGCGCCAATTGCGACGCGCGCGACGTGTGCCGCAGGCCCGCGGTCATGCCGATCGAGGAGCAGGAGGAGCGCCCGTGACCTTCGGGGCGAAGGCGCCGCTGCTCACCGAGGTGGACGAGATCGTCCTCTCGTTCCAGCGCAACGTGGTCGTCGCCGCGAGCGCTGGCACCGGCAAGACGCACCGCCTCACGGCGCTCTACGTGCTGATCGCGCTCGGCCTCACGTCGATGGGGAAGCGCTCGCGCAACGAGGCGGCGGCTCCGGTCGCGCCGGATCGCATCTGGGCCACCACGTTCACGCGCGCGGCCGCGGGCGAGATCGCGGAGCGCGTCGAGAAGGCCCTCGGCGAGCTCGCGCGCGATCCCGCGGCCGAGCGCGCCCCGTTCGCGAACGAGATCCGCGCGCGCGCCGCGATGCTCCACGATCCGCCGAGCGTCGCGACCTTGAAGAAGCGCGCGGCGGAGGCGCTCGCTCGGTGGCCGGCCGCGCGCATCGACACGCTGCACGGCCTCGCGGGCCGCGTCGTGGATCGGCACGGGCTCACGCTCGGGTTGCCGCCGGGCATGCGCATCCTCGACGAGGACGAGTCGGCGTACCTCGGCGCGCTCGCGATCGACGAGGTGCTCTCGCGCGCGCTGTCGACGAACCAGGAGACCGCGTCCGCGGCGCGCGCGCTGCTCTCCGCGGCCGGCGGCATCGGGCCTCTGCGCACGCAGCTCCTGCGCCTCTTCGATCGCCTCGACGAGGAGGGCGTGGAGCCGCGATCGCTCGCGCTGTCGGATCACGTGACGGGCGCGCGCGAGACGATGGAGCGCATCCTCGCGATCGCGCGCGGCATCTCCGTCGACGGGATGAAGGCGTTCCAGGCCCCCGCGCGCGCGCTCCTCGACGCGTGCGCGCCGCGGCTCGGTCACCACGCGACGGAGCCTCGCGGCAGGGAAAACGAAGGCCCGCAGCGTCCGCCTCCGCACGGCGGGCCGCCCGTGCACGAGGTGCTGCCGCGCGTCGCGCTGGAGCCGCTGCTCGATCTGCTCTCGTTGCCGATGCGCGGGAAGAAGAAGCCCGCGGACGAGGAGCTCGACGAGCTGCGCAAGAACCTCGGCAACGGCACGCTCCGGCAGAACGCGGAGCGGCTCGCCGCGTTCCTCCGCCACGCGCACGACCTTTCAGCGCGCGAGCGAGGCGTGGTGCACGTCCTCGAAGACGCGCGGCGCGCGGCGCGGGCCCGGCGTCGTCGCGCGGGCGCGCTCGGCTTCGGCGACATCCTCCGAGCGGCGCGCGACGGGCTCCGCGATCGGCCGGATCTGGCGGAGATGGTGCACGCGGACGTCGACGTGCTCCTCGTCGACGAGTTCCAGGACACGAGCACGGTGCAGCGCGATCTCGTGTACCTGCTGCGCGAGCGTGACGACGCGCGCCGCGCGCGCCGGGCCGGTGACGTGCCGCCCCCGAACGATCTCGCGCGCCACGGCCTCTTCCTCGTCGGCGATCGCAAGCAGTCGATCTACGGCTTCCGCGGGGCCGACGTGGCGGTCTTCTCGCGCGTGTGCGCGGAGCTCGGCGGCGATCCTGCGGCGCACGCGCTCCGCCTCCCGAAGAGCGCGTCCCCGCGGGCGCCGCACGCGGATTTCGTGGCGCTCGCGGTGAGCCGGAGGTCGGGCGCCGCGGTCCTCGGCTTCGTGAACGCCTTCAGCGCGTGCGATTTCTCGGAGGGCCGCGCCGCGCACGAGCACGCCCGCGATTTCGAGATCGAGTACAGCCCCGCGGAGCACCTGATCCCGCTCGCGGAAGAAGCCGAGCACCCGATCCCGCTCGCCGAAGAAGAGGAGATCTTGGTCGACGGCCCCTCCGCGCTCGAAGAGCCGCCCGCAACGCGAACGGAGCCTCCGCGCGCGCCCGAGGGCTCGCCCGCAGAGCTCGACGTGGTCGAGATCGTCGACGAGGACACGGGCCCTTCGTCCGGCGTGATCTCGCGCGCTCCGGGCGGTCGCGGGCGCGGCGACGTGATCGAGATCGTCGACGACGGCGCGGTGCCCGAGCAGGCCGACGCGCTCACCCGGGAGGCCGAGGGGCCGCTGCGCGAGGCGCTCGTCGCGGCCGCGTGGATCGCGGTCGATCGCGCGCGCACCGGGCGGCCCGCGAAGGACTACGCGGTGCTCGCGCGCCGCCGCAACACGCTGCCGCTCGTGTCCGTCGCGCTGGAGCGCCTCGGCGTGCCGTTCGTGGTCGCGGGCCGCGCGCTCTACGACGCGCCGGAGGTGCGGGACGTCGCCGCGCTCGTGCGCCTCGTGGTGGAGCCGCGCGATCGGCTCGCGCTCGCGACGGTGCTCCGCGGCCCGGTGGTGGCGCTCTCGGACACGGCGCTGGCGGCGCTGTCGGAGCCGGGCCGAGGCCTCGCGAGCGTGACGACCGGCGCGCTCCCCGAGCGGGCGTCCCTGCTGATGCCGGAGGAGCTGCGGCGCCTGAATTCGTTCCGCGACGCGTTCGCGGCGCTCCGTCGCGCGGCCCTGCGAGCGCCGCCCGGCGAAGCGCTGCGAGCGCTCGTGACGGGCTTCGATCTGGACCGCGTGCTGGCCGCGCTGCCGCGCGCGGAGGCGCGCCTCGCGAACGTGGATCGCCTCATCGCGATCGCGGCCGAGCGCGGCGGATCCCTCGCGGCCTTCGCGCGGTGGCTGGATCGCCGCATCGCCGACGAGTCGGACGAGCCCGAGGGCGTCGTGTTCGCGGAGGACGACGACGCGGTCCGCCTGCTCACGATCCACGGCTCGAAAGGCCTCGATTTCCCGGTCGTCGTGCTCGTCGATCTCGCGGCCGAGCCGCGCCCCACGTACCCCGGCGTCGACCTGGTGCCGCCGCAGGGCGAGCGTCCGGCGTCGCTGCTCGTGCGCCACTTCTCGCCCCTCTACACGGCGGAGGAAGACGAATTCGCGCCGCTGCTCCTGCTCCCGACGCGCGCGATGAAGGAGGCGCAGGCCGAGTCGCGCGCCCGCGAGCAGGCCGAGCGCCGCCGCCTCACGTACGTCGCGCTGACCCGCGCCGAGGACACGCTCGTGCTCGTCTCGCCCGCGGCGCCCCCGCGCGGATCGTCCGCGTGGAAGACGCTGGCCGTCGCGCTCCCGCCGGAGGGCCGCGCGAAGGTCACGCGCAACGAGCGCGCCGCGGAGCTGCTCGAAGCCGCGACGCGCATCGGCGCCAGCGCGGGCGAACAGGGATCCCCGGCGGGCGCGGCGCACGAGGGGCGTGCCGCGGGCGACGGACGGCCTCCGGAGTCTCGGACGACGGATCCGCCGCGGAGCGCGACGCTCCACCCAAGACAAAAAAACGAAGCCGAGTCACGCGCGGAATCGCCTGGAAACGAAGGCCGGATCGTGATCGCGGCGCCGCAGACGATCGCGCTCCCGACGACGTCGCTCTCCATGTTCGACGGGTGCGCGCGGCGGTATCGGCTGCGGTACCTGCTCGGGTTCGACGAGCCGCTCGCCTCGGCGCAGCTCGATCTGTTCTCGCTCGCGGAGGCCGAGGAGGCCGCGGAGGCCGCGCCCGCCTTCGAGGACGAGGACGCGCGCGACGTGGGACGCGCCGCGCACCGCGTGCTGGAGCGGTGGCCCGCCTCCCGTTGGGGCGACGCGCCGCCGCCGGAAGAGATCGAGGATCGCCTCGTCTCCGAGGGCGTTTCGCGCGCGTCGCCGGAGCTGCCGAAGCTCGCGCAGGGCCTCGCCGCGTGGATCCAGAGCCCGTACGTCTGCGCCCTCCGCGACGACGGCGCGCGCCTCTACCGCGAGGAGCCGTTCGTGCTGGAGGTCCGCGGCGCGGCGGCGCTCGCGCTGCGCGGGGCCATGGATCTCGTGGTGGAGCGCGGCGATCGCGTCGACGTCATCGACTACAAACGCTCGCGACCGCGCGCGGATCTGTCGGGGTACGCCTTCCAGCTCCGCGCGTACGCCCTCGCGATTTCGAGGCGTTTTCCAGGCGCCCGCGTGCGCGCCGGCGTGCTGTTCCTCGGCGCCGAGGCCGAGCCTCGCTGGCTCCGCAACAAGGACGGGAGCCCGGAGATTCAAGCGAACGAGCACGCGGAGATGGAGCGCTCGCTCGCGCAGCTCGCCGCGCGGTACGCCCGCGCCCGCACCGACGACGTCTGGGACGGCGTGCCCATCGAGCGGTGCCGCGCGCTGCATTGCGGCTTCGTGACGGCGTGTCACCGCGGTAAGGAGAAGAAGAAGTGAACCGCGCGACCCTCCTCCTCCCGACGCTCGCGATCCTCCTCGCGGCGTGCGGCGATCCCTCGAAGCCAGCCGGCGCGACGAGCGCGAGCGTTTCCGCGACCACGAGCGCCCCCGCGCGATCCGCGGCGCCGCCCGCCCCGCCGAAGCCGGTCGAGAAGCCCGCGGACGGCGTCGAGCTGCAGAAGTTCGTGCTCACGTCCGACGTGAAGAACAAGGCGCCCGTCGACGCGCTGGACGCTGCGAAACCCGGGCAACGCGTGTACGCGCACGTCACGGTCCGCAACCGCACCGACGGGCCGAAGCGCGTCTCGCTCTCGTTCCGGGTGAACGACGACGAGCGATCCATGACGGACCTCACGATCGAGAAATCGTGGTCGTACCGCTCGTGGGCGTACGTCACGCTCCGCAAGACCGACAAGGGCGAGCTCACCGTGCACGTGTTCGACGATCACGGGGCGGAGCTCGGGACCGAGAAGATCCCGATCCAGTGACGCGCTGAAAGACGCGGCTTGCAAAGGGCGCCTTTGTACTAAGGTGCGCCGCCGTGCGCTCCCGCTTCACCCCCATCGCGACCCTGTTCTTCGTCTCGGGCATGACGGGCCTCCTCTACGAGGTCGCCTTCTCCAAGATGCTCGGGTACGTGTTCGGCGCGACGGCGTACGCGGTGAGCGCGGTGCTCGCGGCCTTCATGGGCGGCATGGCCGCGGGCGCGCACTTCGGCGGACGGCGCGCGGCGCGGCTCACGCGGCCCCTCGTCGGCTACGGCGCGCTGGAGATCGGCGTCGGCGTCATCTGCGCGATCACGCCCGCGACCTTCGGCATCCTCACGAACGCCTATGTTTCCGCGGCGCGCGCGTTCCCCGGCTCGCTCGCGCTCATCACGATCGTGCGCGCGGGGCTCACCGCGGTCGTGGTGTTCCTGCCGACCGTCGCGATGGGCGCGACGCTGCCGATCCTGTCGCGCCAGATCGCCGGCGCCGAGGGCGGGGAGCGCCGCCTCCCCGTGCTGTACGCGCTCAACACCGCGGGCGGCGCGATCGGCTCGATCGCGGGCGCCTACTTCGTCCTGCCGCTGCTCGGCATCCGCGGCACCATCTTCGCGGCCGCGCTCGCGAACGTCGTGATCGGATCGGTCGCGGTGATGCTGGGGCGCCGCGCGGAGCCTGTCTCGCCGACGCACGCGCTCGCCGAGGTGAAGGTCGCGGCGAAGGCGGAGAACGCTGCAAACGAAGGCGAATCGAAGGCCGCGGCGACGCCGGTCGCGACGTCGCACCCGGACGTGGACCTGCCGGAGACGCTGCTGCTCGCGTTCGCGTCGGGGCTCCTCGTGTTCGCGGCGGAGGTCGTGCAGACGCACCTGCTCGCGCTCCTGATCGGCAACAGCGCCTACGCGTTCGGCATCATGCTGTTCGTCTTCCTCGTGTGCCTGTCGATCGGCGCGGCGCGGGCCCCGTGGCTCGCGGAGCGCTTCGGATCGCGGGCGCTCGTGATCGGCCTCGCGGCGGCGGCGCTGTGCTTCGGCGTGACCTTGCCCCTCTGGGACCGGCTGCCGAACGTGTTCGCCTTCTTCGGAAAGCACGTGTTTTCGTGGGCCGGACGCGAGGTGTGCCGCGCGGTCGTCGCGTTCGTCGTCCTCGCGCCGAGCACGCTCGCGATGGGCACCACGTTCCCGCTGCTGCTCACGCGCGTGGCCAAGCGCCGCGACGTCGGCTCGCTCGTGGGCCGCCTCACCGTCGCGAACACCGTCGGCACGATCATCGGCTCGATCGCGACGGGTTACTTCGTCCTGCCCGCGCTCGGATCCGAGCGGAGCCTCGTCGCCATCGCCGTCACGTTCGCGATCCTCTCCCTCCTCTCGGCCCGCCGCGCGAAGCTCTTCTCGGAGCGAAATGGCCTCGTGGCGCCGGCGATCGCGCTCGCGGGCGTGGCCCTCGCGGTGCTCCTGCCGCGCTGGGACATGGGCCGCATGACGAGCGGCGCGAACGTCTACTTCACGCTGGGCCCGCCGCCGGATCGCATCGAGATGGTGCGCGAGGACGTGCACGGCGGCGTCACCACCGTCGCGCGCCGCGGCGATCTCCTCACGATGTACACGAACGGCAAGTTCCAGGGCGACAACGGCCCGGAGATGGCCGCGCAGCGCCGGTTCGCCCATTTCCCGAGCCTCTTCGTGCCCAAGGACGGCAAGGCGCTCGTCATCGGCCTCGGCACCGGCACCACGCTCGGCACCGTCGCGGCCTACCCGTTCGAGCGCATCGACGTCGCCGAGATCTCGCCCGCGATCGTGGAGGCGTCTCGCAAATACTACGGCGATCAGGCCTTCCACGCGTTCGACGACCGCCGCGTGCGCCTGCTCCTCAACGACGGCCGCAACGTCCTCCTCGTCGCGACGGAGCCGTACGACCTCGTCACGATCGAGCTCACGAGCGTGTGGTTCGCGGGCGCCGCGAGCCTCTATTCGCACGAGTTCTACGAGCTCGTGAAGTCGCGCCTCACCGAGGGCGGCGTGCTGCAGCAGTGGGTGCAGCTCCACCACATCCGCCGCCGGGAGCTCGCCACGATCGTCCGCACGCTCCGGCAGACCTTCCCGCACGTCGCGCTGTTCGTCGGCGGCGCGCAGGGCATCCTCGTCGCGAGCCAGCGCCCGCTCGTCGCGTCCGCGGACCGCCTCGCGAAGCTGGAGCAGAGCGACGCCCTGCAGAAGACGCTGAACGGCATCCACCTCGCCGACACGCTGAACGAGCTGGTCACGTCGGAGGACGACCTCGACCGCTTCGTGAAAGAGAGCGAGCCGGACGGCGGGCCGATCGTCTCCACCGACGACAACCTCTATCTTGAATACGCCACCCCGAAGGGCAACGTGCTCGTGTACGACTCCTCGCTTCAGGACACGCTGAAGCTCCTGGATCAGTACCGCACGAAGGATCCCCGCGCGCGCCACCTCGTGCCCTGAGCGCTCCGCGTCGCGGACTGCCGCTCTCCCGACATCGATTCACGCAAAACCGACTCCAGAGTAGCGCTTTCATGCCCTGCTCGGAGGGAGTCCGGGGCGGCAATCTCCCGGGATGCCTCGCCTCCGCGCTCACGGTGCTGTCCTCGCGATCCTGGCCCTCGGCGTCTTCCTCCGCGTCGCGTGGATCAGCGAATATCCCGCGTACCACTCCGACGAAGGATTCTGGGGCAGCGGCGCGCGGAACTTCCTCCTCTTCGGCGACGCGTTCCTCGACAACAGGCTCCATCCGTTCCTGAGCCCCGCGACGTTCCTCGGCCTGTGCGCGTGGTTCGGCGCCTTCACGCCGTCGCTCACCACCGCGCGCCTCTTCTCCGCGGCCTTCGGGATCGCGACGACCGTCCTCGTCTGGGATCTCGCCCGCACGCTGACGCCGCGGCGCACGTGGTTGCCAGTCCTCTTCTGCGCGGTGAGCGGCCTCGCGGTGCTCCAGGGTCGTGTCCTGTTGCTCGAAGCGCACCAGACCTTCTGGCTCGTGCTCGCGACGGCCCTCCTCTTCGCGGGCGGCCCTCCGCCGGGCGCGCCGGAGACGCCGATCCCGCGCCGGACGCTGCTGTTCGCGGGCGTGGCCTACGGCATGGCGCTGCTCGTCAAGACGACGTCCATCTACCTGATCCCCGCGTTCGTGATCGCCACTCTCCCGAGCGTGAGAGCGGTCCTGTCCAGTCCTTCTCAGGGGCCGCTCCGCGAGAAGGTGCGCTCTCGGATCGACGCCCTGTCGCCGGCGCTCCTCTTCTTCCTGGCCGCGTTCGTCGTCGCGGCCGCGGGCTACGGCGTCACCTTCGCGCGCGACCCGGAGCGCTTCCGCGCGGCGTTCCGCTACGAGATGGAGGCCAAGCACTTCCTGCTCTACCTGCGCGATCCGCTGCTGTTCCACGTCGGCCGCTTCGGATTCCGGCCCATCGCGGCGACCCTGTGCGCGCTCACGCTGGCCCGCAGCGATCCGTTCTTGTGCCTGCTCGGCGTCGTGGGCGCTTATCGGACGTTCCGGCGATGGAGCCAGTCGACGCGCGCGGCCCGCTTCTTCTCCGTGTGGGCGGTCAGCGGGTTCGTGTTCACGGTGCTCCAGATCAACGTCACGTATCGCTACTTCGGCACCATCCTGCCGGCCCTCGTGTTCCTCGCGGCGTTCGTGGCAGAGGACCTCTTCGGCGAGGACGGCGCCGAGCCCGCGCGCTCGCACGGAAATGGCCCGAACAGCGCTTCGACTGCCCTGCTCGGCCCCGCGTTTCGGGTGTTCGCGTTCGCGGGAGTGTTCCTCGGATTCCACCTGGCGCGCCTGTCGGTCGGCCACGACGAGAGCCCCAATCGCGACTACGCCCGTGTGGTGCAGCTCGTCTCGGAGAAGGTCCCGAAAGACACCGGCGTGCTCGCGGCCCCGTACATCGGCCTCAGTTTGCCGCAGAAGAGCCACGACTTCTTCCGCGTCCTCTGGCCGTACGGCGGAGAGGATCACCCGCTCTCGATCGCGAAGGAGATCGAGCGGCGCCGCATCGGAGTCGTGATCCGAGACACGGAGTTTCGCACCTTCGAGACGCCCGAGATGACGGCCTATCTGAAGACCGCATGCACGCCACTCGCGCACATCGGAGAATACGAGGTGCTCGTGGTGAAGCCCGACGGCGCCGCCCTCGTGACCGAGCGGGGGAAATGACGCGCCGAGCCTATGTTTGTCGGAGAAAATGAAACTTTGCGGGCTCGCTGAAAACGGGGCGATTCGCCACGTGACTGGCCCGCTGTAGAGAAAATCATTATCGATAAACAAAAGAAAAACACGCATTGGGGCCAACCCCACACTGGACGTCCGCGGCGGATTCAGGCACAGCTCGCCCTTCGCTTCGATGTTCCAAGGCCCCGCTCCAAACGAAAGCTCCTTCCGTCGTCTTGCCCGGGTCGCCGGCGTCCTGTTGCTCGCGTCCGCGCTGATCGGCGCCGGCCCCGGCCGCCGCTCGGACGGCGACGACGAAGAGGACAGGAGCGATCCCCCGAGCGACGGGGACGCGCCGGCCAGGAAAGACAGCGACGCCAAGAAGGACGGAGAGGCCCCCAAAGGCGGCTCCGCCCTCGGCAACTGGAACCTCCGCATGAACGCGGAGACCTCCTTTTACGCCGACACGGACCATGTCTCGGTCGTCTCGCCGACGGCGGGCTTCGGGCTGGAAAACCCGCTCACCGGCTGGACGGTGGGTGGCAGTTACCTCGTCGACGTGGTGAGCGCGGCCTCCGCCGACATCGTCGCGACGGCCACTCCGCGGTGGAAAGAGATCCGCCACGCGGTCGGGGCGAGCGTCGGTTACAAGCCGGGCAACTTCGGGGTAGCGGTGTCGGGCAGCGCGTCGATCGAGCCCGATTATCTCTCGATGACCGGCGGAGGCACCCTGACGTGGGACCTCTTCGAGAAGAACGTCACGGCGATGTTCGGCTACGGCTACGGCCACGACATCGCCGGCCTGCACGAGGTCGACTTCGCCTCTCCCTACCAGCTCGATCGCCACCAGATCAACGGCGGCGCCGCGTGGACGGTGGACCGCGCGACGCTCGCGACGCTGGTCGGTGACGTGGTGTTGGAGCAAGGCGAGCAGTCGAAGCTCTACCGCCACGTGCCGATGTTCTTGCCGGGCAACGTGGACAAGGTGACGGCCGGCGCCAGCATCGACCTCGTCAATCAGCTCCGCTCGGACGAGCGCCCGCGCGAGCAGCTCCCCCTCAATCGGCAGCGTTTCGCGCTCACGGGCCGCCTCGCGCACCGCTTCGTCGCGTCCACGATCCGGGTGGAGGAGCGCGCCTATATCGACTCGTGGGCCCTCGCCGCGTCGACCACGGATCTCCGCGTGCTGTGGGACGTGGGCAGTCGGTTCTCCTTCGGCCCCCGCGCGCGGTTCCACATCCAGACAGGCACCGACTTCTGGCAGCGTGCCTATTCGCTGGTGAAGTACAAGGGAGTCTACGTCCCGCCGAAGATCCGCACCGGCGACCGCGAGCTCGGCCCGATGTACACGTTCTCGGGCGGCCTCGGCGCCAACCTCGATCTGTCGAGCTCGGCCGGGGAGGGGGGCGCCGTCCTCTCTCTCGTGGTCGACGGGATTTACACCGCCTACGAAGACGCGATTTACGTCACGGACAGGACTGCCCTGTTCGGGGCGCTGACCTTCAACGCTGCTTTCGAGTGAGGAGCCTCGCCATGCCGAAGAAGCCGCCGATCCATCGTGCAAAGCCTCTCCGCTCGTCCACTGGCCTGCTCCGGGGCCTCTTCTTCGTCGGCAGCGGCGCCGCGCTCCTCGCGTGCGGCCCAGCCACCGGCGGCGATCCGGAGTACTGGAAGCCGGCCCCCGGCGACGTGGGCGTCTCTCCGGCGGGCGGCGGCGGCGCAGGCGGCGACACCGGCGCGGGCGCGGGCGGATCGACGATGACGACGTCGACCACGACGACCACCACCACGACGACCACGACCACGACAACCACCCAGCAGCAGGCCAATCCGACGCTCTCCGTGACGTTCAAGACGGTGACGTTCGGCGGTCACTACGCGCCTCGCAACGTCGGCGCGGTGTGGATCGAGGACGGCAACAACCAGTTCGTGAAGACGCTGGAGCTCTGGGCGGCGAAGCGCTCCAAATACCTCGTGCAGTGGAAGGCCTCCTCGAACGGCAACACCGTGGACGCCATCACCTCCGCCACGAAGAACAGCCACGTCACGCACACGGACTCGTGGGACGGCACCGACGTGGCCGGCAACGTCGTGCCCGACGGCAACTACCACGTCTTCATCGAATTCACCGAGCAAGACGGCGCCGGCCCGAGCACCTCCATCGATTTCGTGAAGGGCCCGACTCCGGTCGATGTCTCGCCTCCGGACGAGCAGAACTTCATCAACAAACACCTCACCTTCTCCGAATGACGATGTCTCGTTGGCTGTCTTTTCTGCTCTTCCTGGGGCTCCTCGCGGCGCTGCCGGCGTGCAGCTTCGTGAAGCCTTATCAGCGGAGCAAGCTGAGCCACCCGTCGATGGCGTCGGGTCGCCTCGTCGGCCCCGGGGAGGCCCACGTGCACGCCGTCCACGAAGGGGCGACCGGCGGAGACGTCGGCGCGGAGGCCTCGTGCGGCTGCAACTGACGATCTCGTGCGCGGCGTTTCTTTCGCTGTCCGGCCTCGCGTGCGCCCCCGCGAAGGGCCCCGACGCGCCGCGGCCCAACCTCGTCTCGGTCACGGTCGAGCAGGACCTCGGCATCGTGTCCGGCTCCTCCGTTTGCGGGAAATCGGCCCAGCTCAACGACGGATTCGCCTGCTTCCGCGCCGACAAGACTCAATACCACGGCACCCCGAAATCGCAGGACGGCGGCGATCCAGAGGGCGTATTCCAGGGCACGACGCGCGTGCTCGCCTCGTACGACAGGCTCCTTTTCAATCACTGGACCATCGGCGCGCGCGTCGGCGTCGTCGTGAACGGCGCCGGCCCGAAGCCCGACGGCGCGGCGGCGCCCAACTTCTTGCCGTTCCACGGAGAGCTGCGCACGGGCTACTGGTTCGGCGCGGCGCCCTTCGTCGGCACCGGCTTCCGAGCGGGCGTGTTCGTCGCCGGCGGCATCGCCCAGGTGGACTCGACATGGCAAGTCACCGTCGTCGAGAACACCAAGGTTCGGCCCCCCGCGAACCAGCCGGACAACCCCGCGAAGCAGGTGCTGGACGCCTATCAAAAGGCCGGCACCGGCTTCGTCGGAGGAGGCCTGTCGCTCGCGTACGCCTTCCTGCCGATGTCCGCGTTCGTCCTGCACCTCAAGATCATGGAGCTGTTCCCCTCGAACGGGACGGCCCTCGCCCCGGAATTCGGATATGAGCACGCGTTTTAGCCGGCCCTCGACCGGCGCGCTGCTCGCGGCGCTGTCCCTCCTCGGCGGCGCGCTCGCGGGCTGCGAAGACCCGGTCGAACAGGACACCATCGAATCTCTCGGCGGGGAGGCCCTCGGCGTCCCCATCGGCCCTCTGCACCGCCCGGGACAGCCTTGCACGGTGTGTCACGACGGCGCCGCGGCGCGGCAGTTCGCGATCGCCGGCACCGTGTACTGGGCCCTCGACTCCCGCTCTCCGGCGCCGGGCACGCGCGTCGATCTCGTGGACGAGGAGGGCAACCAGCAGTCCGCCATCACGAACTGCGCCGGCAACTTCTTCATCTACCCCGAGGATCTCACGGTGAGCTACCCGTTCTGGGTCACGCTCTCCGGCTCGGGCGCGGCGTCGATCACGATGGATTCGCCCGTGAACGGCAGCGGATCGTGCGCGACCTGTCACAAGAAGACCTTCAGCACCCGATCCACCGGCCGCGTGTACCTCTTCGAGAACCCGCCCGGCCCCGCCCCCACGAAGTGCCCATGATGTACCGAAGCAAGACTGCCAGTCTGGGATTCCTGGCCGCCCTCTTGTTCGGCGTGGCCCTCCCCATCGGATGCGCCGAGACCACGGAGGAGCAGGCGACGCACCTCCCGAGCAAGTCGCAGTTCCCGCTCGTCCTCGACGCGCTGGAGCGGCGCTGCGGCACGCTCGACTGCCACGGAGCGCCCGGCCGCAACCTGCGCCTGTATACAGGTTCCGGCCTGCGTTTGAGCTCGAAGGACATCCCCGGGAACGGCCAGACGACCCCGGAAGAATACGACGCGAGCTACTGGTCCGTGTACGGCCTGGAGCCCGAGGTGATGAGCGCCGTCATCGGCGACGACGGCGCGGATCCCCTGCGTTTGCTGCTGCTCCAGAAGGCGCGCGGCATGGACCACCACCGCCCGGGCGCGATCATCGACGCGAACGACGCGGCCGACAAATGCATCCGCACGTGGCTCAAGGGCACGACGAGCGAGACCGCCTGCAAGGCCGCCGCCGCCTTCGGCGCCCCCGGCAACTGACCCCCTGCGCCGTTAGACGCCCTGCAGCCGCAGGGCGAGCCGCATCATCGTCGGCATCAGCTTGTTCAAGAGCCGCACGATCACGGTGTCCGGCGGCTCGAAGGAGTTGCCGCCGCCCGTGCGCCCGGCCACCAGATCGCGCGCGAATTCGTCGTAGCTCGTGGGCTTGATGCCGAGATCGCGGAGGCCGTCCTCGACCTTGCCCATGTTGTGCTCCCGCTGCAGCCGCGCGACGGTCATCACGTGCTCGCGCGGCGTCGGCGTGACGCCCATCAGCAACATCACGCCCATCAGCGCGACCTCGTTGCCGGGCAGGTACGTCACCCGCTTTCCGAGCACGTCCGAGAGGATCTCCGCGACCTGGTAGAAGCTCAGCATCTCCGGCCCCGTGAGATCGAAGACCTTCTTCTCGAAGCCTTTGTGCGTCAGCACCTTCACCGCCGCCTTCGCGACGTCGCGCACGTCCACGAGCGGGATCCCGCCGCTGCCGCCCGGATACGACAGCACGCCGGCCTTCTGGATCGCGTCCCACGAGAACAGCGTGAACGTCTGCATGAACCCGTGCGGCCGCAGGATCGTGTAGTCGAGCCCCGAGTCGGTGAGGGCGCGCTCGATCCGCCCGTGCGAGCGCAGGTTCCCGCTCGGCGCGTCGAGCCCGGCCCAGTACGCCGAGCACTTCACGATGTGGCGGACTCCGGCCTTCTCCGCCGCGTGGACGAACGCCGTCTCCCGCGGCCCCAGCAGGTGATCCGGAGTGCAGCACAGATAGGCCTTGTGAGCGCCCTTGAGCGCCGCCGCGAGGCTCGCCGGATCGTCGAAGTCCCCGCGCACCGACTCGACGCCTCGCTCGGCCAGCTTGCGCCGGTTCTTCTCGCTGCGGACCATCGCCACGAAAGGCACCTTGAGGCGCGTGAGCTCCTCCGCGATGAGCTGCCCAGTGTTCCCCGTGGCCCCCGTGATGACGATGTGATCCTTCATTACTGCGACAGCCACTCTCCGCCCGTGGGAGCGCCCCTGTCAAGCGACCGCCTCCGAGAGGCCGCGATCCCCGAAGCTGCGCCTCCACTGGCTATCTGCGGCGGCTTCGGGCATACCGCGGCCTCATGTCGCCCCGAGCCTGCCTCTCGATCGCCGCGATCGCCCTCGCTACGAGCATCGTCGGCTGCACGATGGACGCGGCGCCCCCGGAGATCAAAGCCGATCCGACGCCGCCTTTCGCCCCGAAGGACGACGCGAAGCCCCACGAAACACAGGGCGTCCGCGCGAGCACCTTCACGTTCGAGGCGAAGGAGATCGGCTTCAAGATGGCCGTCGCCTACCCCGAGGACGCGCACCTCTGCGTCATCCTCCCCGAGAGCGCGCAGGACCCGACCGCGTGCATCGGCGTCGACGCCGGCGCGATGATCGAGGCCCTCCCGAAGGGCGCGGACCGCCCGTTCGGCGTCGCGTACGCGCGCGGCGGCGACTGGTCGTACTTCGTGATGATGTCCGCCATCCCGGCCGATCTGGAGGCGCGCGAGGACATCCAGCAGTTCGTCGCGGGCGCCGAGAAGGCCGTGAAAGAGGCCTCGAACCTGGAGCCGAAGCTCGTCGTCGACGCCCCGGAGCAGCGCTTCGATCTGCTGCGCGTGAAGGACGTGCCGGTCGTCCGATTCCGCATCGACGCGCCGTACCCGTCGGACCACCCCGGCTACGAGACCGGCTCCACGCTGTATTACGCGGCGTACGGCCAGAAGGCCGCGATGGTGACGTTCCTCACGAGCCCGAAGGACATCGACAAGGTGTTCCCGTTCGCGGAGGCCTCGGCGCAGACGCTGGAGCTGCCGCCGCGCGCGAACGCGGACCGCTTCGGCAAATCGCGCGCGGAGCTGCACCCGTCCCCGAGCGTCGCGAAGGCCATCGCCATCTTCGGCCCGATCGTCGCCGCGGGCATCCTCTTGTTCTGGTGGCTCGGCACGCGAAAATCGGAGACCAAGCCCGAGGACGAGGCGAAGCCCGCCTCCGAAAAGAGCGAGAAATCGCCTGGAAAAAAGCAGCGGCCGGCGATCCAGAAGGACGCGCCGGCCGACGACGAAGGCGAGCGTGACGACGAGAAGTGAGCGCTACTTCTTGACCGAAGGAGCGAGCCCGCCGTCCGTCTCCTGCTTCTTCTGAAGCTTCGCCTGCAGCTCGGTAACGTTCACGTCGTTCACGACGTCGCCCGTCTTCTTGTACGGCGGCGGCTTCGGCGGGGGCAGCTTCGCGAGGCGCTCGGCCTCCTTCTCTTTCTCGCGCTCCTCTTTGCTCTTCACGACGAGCGCGATGCCGCCGTTGTACGGATCTTTGCCGAGGAACGGACGCCCGCGCACCTCCGCCACATGGAACTCGACGCGGCGGTTGTCGTCGCGCCCCTCCACGAGCTCGTTCGGCGCGAGCGGCCGCGACTCCCCGAAGCCGACCGCGATGAGCCGCGCGTAGTCGACGCCGTTGTCCACGAGCCAATCCGCGACGGCCATCGCGCGCTTGCCGGAGAGCACCTGGTTGTGGTCCTCGCTGGCGCGCGAGTCGGTGTGCCCTTCGATGCGGACGCGCGTGATCTCCTGATGCTCCTGCACGAACGCGAGCATCTTCTTCAGGTACTGCTCGCTCTCGGGCCGGATCGTCGCCTTGTTCGTGTCGAAGACGATCTTCCCTTCGATGTAGATGCGGGTCTCCGCGGCCTTCTCGGTCCACGGTTGCTCGGGGAACCAGGGCGGCGGCGCCTTCGGTCCACCGGGTCCGGGCACGGCGACCTTCGGGAGCGAGTTGTCGTAGCAGCCGAGCGTACCGGCGGCGGGCAACGCCGCGAGCGCGACCACGGCAGCGGCGGCCTGACCGACGTTGTGTCGGCGCGAGCGCTTCTTGGGGGAAAGCATCTTCGGCCTTCGATCGTGGCCCACATCGCGGGCGCGCCGCAAGTATCTCGGTGAGTTTCTGTAGGCCGCCGTTTCGTGGAGTTTTTTTTCTTCGGGCCGCGGGCCGCCCCACGTCGTGCCCTGTCGCGTCCTCCGCGCGTCTCGGCTCCATCTTCATGCTAGACCCGGCCCCATGCACGACGCTCCCGACATCACCGCCAAGCTGACCGCCCTCCGCGCGCGCCTCGCGGACCTCGGCTCGGTGCTGGTCTGTTACTCCGGCGGCGTCGACAGCGCGTTCCTCCTGGCGGCCGCGCACGAGGTTTTGGGCCCGCGCGCCGTCGGCATGACGGCCGTCTCCCCGAGCCTCGCCCCCGCCGAGCGCGAAGAGGCCATCGAGCTCGCGAAGCGCATCGGCGCCGACCACCGCCTCGTCGAGTCGCAGGAGATCGAGGACCCCGACTACGTGAAGAACGCCCCGGATCGCTGCTTCCACTGCAAGAGCGAGCTCTACCGGATCGCGGCCCGGAAGCGCGTCGAGTGGGACCTTTCGGCGATCGTGAACGGCACCAACCTGGACGACCTCGGCGACTACCGCCCCGGCCTCGAAGCCGCGAAGCAGGCCGGCGTCGTGAGCCCGTTCGTCGATCTCGCCTTCACGAAGGCCGACGTCCGCGCGGGCGCGCAGGCGATGGGCCTGCCGATCTGGGACAAGCCCGCGGCCGCCTGTTTGTCGAGCCGCATCCCGTACGGCACCAGCGTGACGCGCGAGCGCCTCGACAAGATCGGCGGCTTCGAGGCCCGGCTGCGCGCGCTCGGCTTCCGCCAGGTGCGCGTCCGCTACCACGACGAGCTGGCGCGGATCGAGCTGGATCCGTCGGATCTCCCGCGCGCCGCCGAGCCCTCGATGCGCGCGGCGATCGTCTCCGCAGGCAAGGACAGCGGCTTCCGCTACGTCACGCTCGATCTCCTCGGCTACCGCACCGGCAGCCACAACGAGGTCCTCGTCGGCCGCTCGCTCCGCGTCGTCGACCACTGAGAGGAAGAGAACGTTGGGACGCTTCAGCCACCTCGCCACGCAGCCGGAGCGCGGCCCGGCCGACATGCTCAAATGGAAGATCGCCGGCAAGAAGGACGACCCGTCCGAGGCGCCCGCGATCGCGATCCCCCCTGATTTCAAGGTCGGGACGCGCGCCTACGATCGCTCGCTCGTGGAGAGCGGCAAGGCCTCCCTCACGTGGATCGGCCACGCGTCGTTCCTCCTGGTGCTCGGCGGCCTTCGGATCCTGATCGATCCGATCCTCGCGCCGCACATGGGCCTCGCGGTCGGCCCCGCGAAGCGCCTCGCGCCGCCCGGCATCCCGATCGAGGAGCTCGCGGACATCGACGTCGTGCTCCTCACGCACAACCACCGCGACCATTTCGACGAGTGGACCCTCGCGCGCATCCTCGCGGCGCACGCGCTGGATCCCGCGAAGCGCGGCAAGAAGACGGCCCCGATCCGCCCGCGCTTCGTGGTCCCGCTCGGCAACGGCGCGCTCCTCTCGAAGCTCGGCGCCGGCGCGATCGACGAGATCGACTGGTGGCAGACCCTCCGCGTGGGCCAGGTGGAGATCACCCTCGTCCCGTCGCGTCACTGGTCGATGCGCATGCCCTGGGACCGCAACGAGGCCCTGTGGGGCGGCTTCGTGATCCGAGGCCCCGAGGGCGCCGCGTACCACTCCGGCGACACCGGCTTCTTCGACGACTTCACCGAGATCGGAAGGCGCTTCTCCCCGATCGACTGGGCGATGCTCCCCGTCGGCGCCTACAGCCCCCGCTGGTTCATGGAGCCGCAGCACATGAACCCGGAGGAGTCCGCGAAGGCCGCCGAGATGCTCGGCGCGAAGCATTTCGTCGCGATGCACTGGGGCACGTACAAGCTGACCGACGAGCCGCTCGGCGAGGGCCCGGAGCGCGCGCGCGTGGCCTTCTGCAAGACCCCCGAGGACGCGC
Organism: Polyangiaceae bacterium; assembly: GCA_046351455.1. Lineage (GTDB taxonomy): Bacteria > Myxococcota_A > Polyangia > Polyangiales > Polyangiaceae > JADJRH01. The sequence goes on along the minus strand of JAXLYM010000012.1, from coordinate 60,279 downwards.
CCCGCTTCTGGTGCCTCGACATCGGCGAGACGCGACGCTTGTAGCTCGGAGGGTGTGACGCGACGCTCGTCGCTTGTAGGGCGAGACGCCGCGCTCGTAGTTGGTGTAAAACGCGGCCCGATGGCGTCGCTCGCGTCCTCCGACCTCATCCAGCTCCCTCGACTGAACGCCCCCGAGGCGGCCGGTCTCCTCGGCGAGATGCTGGCCGCCGCGTCCTCCGTGGGCCCGCTCCCGGCCGGCATCGAGCGCTCGCGTCAGCGCCTCGGCGCCGCGTACGCCGCGCTCGAAGGCGCGATCACGGGCGTCTCCGTGCGCGCCGGGGACGTCGACCGCCAGAGGGAGGCGGACCGCGCGATCGACAACGCGTGGGAGGCGACCCACCTCTGGCTCTCGGGCTTCTGCAAGCTCCCGGTGGAGGCGAACGCCCACGTCCCGCAGGCCCGCGCGCTCTACGGCCAGATCTTCCCCGACGGCGTCTCCTTCACGCGCCTGCCGTACCGCGTGCAGTTCTCGGAGTCGCAGGCCCGCCTCGACTCGATCGCGAACGAGGGCCACGAGGAGACGTTCGCGGTGCTCGGCGGCTCCTCGTTCCTCGCGGAGCTGTACCGCACGCACAAGGCCTACGAAGAGGCGCTGCGCCCGCTGCTCGCGCTCGACGACGACAACAGCAAAGGCCGCAACGAGGAGCTCGCCGCGGCGATGGTGGCGCTCCGCCAGTACGTGGCCCGCGTCGTCACCTTCTCGGACCCCGGCATCTCCGGCTCCGAGGCGCTCTCGAACGCGCTGCTCGCACCGCTCGCCCGCTGGTACCGCCTCCACCCGAGCCGCGGCCCCGACACCAGCCCCGGGGCCGACGACGGCGCAGACGACACGAACGCCTCCTGATCGCAGCGAGCTGTCGAAATTTTGAACACTACCTCTGCAGCGTCGAGGACGGCGCCCTTTCCGCTGCGCCCTCCGCTGCGCGGCTTCGCCGCTCCGCTGCGGCCTCCGCGAAAAGGACTCCGTCCTCCCAGCGGTGCCCCGCGCGAACCTGATTTCGCGTCAAATTAAGGGGATTCGAATTACATCTCCGTCGCGAGACCGAGTATCCTCGGATCTCGATGGCCGAGCTCGTTTACAAGGTGGAAGACCGCTCGATCCTGCTGCCGTACTTCCGGCGCTACGTGGTCGACCCGTGCCTCCCGTTCATCCCGGCGAAGATCCACCCGAACACGATCACGCACGTCGGGCATCTGGTGAACCTCTTCGGCCTCGTGCTGCTGCTCGGTCTGCGCCCAGAGAAGGGCTGGCCGTTCTTCGTCACCGCGCTGTGCGTCAACCTCTACAACTGGTGCGACAACGCCGACGGATCCCACGCCCGCCGCACGAAGCAGTGCTCCCCGTTCGGTGAGTTCCTCGATCACGGCCTCGACCAGTTCAACACCGTCTACATCGCGCTCCTCTCCGCGTACGCGATCGGCGCCCCGACCCTCGGCTGGGTCGCGATGGCGATCCTCATCCCCGGCGCGGCGGTGGTCACGTACTGGGAGCAGTCGAACACCGGCGTCTTCCGCGTCGGAATGTTGAACCAGGTGGAGTCGGTCGTCGTCATCACGATCACGCTCGCCATCACGGGCATCACGGGCCAATCCTTGTGGGGCAAGGAGATCGCGTTCGGCCTCCACGTGCGCGACGTCATGGTGCTCTGGCCCTGCTCCACGATCCTCTTCGGCATGGCGCGCAACCTGGTCCGCGTGGCGTCGCAGTGCGGCGTCCGCGCGACGGGCCCGATCCTCGTGTACATCGCGTTCGCCGCGGCCATCTTCGGCAGCGTCGTCGTCGGCGCGGTCGACGTGCTGTGGGCCGTCGCGCTCGCCTCCGCGCTCAACATCCACCTCGGCATGCGCATGCTGGCCCGCCGCCTCAAGAAGGAGCCCCCCCAGGTGGAGCCGTTCGTCCTCGGCGGCGCCGTCGCGGTCGGCGCGATCGTCGTGTGGAAGCTCCTCGGCCGCCCGCTGGAGCCGTCTGTGGTGCCGGCGCTCGTCGTGCTCGCGTGCGCGATGCTCGGCTTCCAGGTCATCCTCGACGCGCGCACCGGCGTGACGCTCCTCGGCGGCCGCGCCGATCAGACCGCATGAACCGTCGCTCGATCGTCCGCGGGATCCAGATCATCGTCGGGATCACGCTCCTCACGTTCGCGTACCTCACGTTCACCTCCAGCGGCACGGACGAGAAGAGCCTCGCGCTCGGCTTCGCGAACGTGCGCCCGCTGTGGCTCGTGCTCGCGGCGGTGCTGGCGCTGCAAGAGGGCATCTGCGGCGGCCTCCGCATCTGGTTCCTCGGCCGCGTGCTGCACCCCACGCTGAAGGTCCGCACGGCGATCGTGTCCGAGTTCGTGCTGATGTTCACCGCCGGCGTGACCCCGGGTCAGCTCGGCGCCGCGCCCGCGCAGGTGGCGGTGCTGATGAGCGGCGGCATGCGCTTCGCGGACGTCGCGACGGCGGAGCTGCTCGTCGCTTCGTGCACGATCACATTCTTCCTCGTGTCGGCGCTGCTCATCTTCGTGCTGCGCGCGGAGGGCCTGTTCCTCGTGCACGGCAGCGTGCAGGTCGACCTCCTGCTCGGCCTCGGCGTGGCGGTGTTCGGCGCGGGCCTCCTGCTCCTGATCTTGTCGGCCGCGTATCCGCCGCTCGCGAAGGGCATCGTCCGCGCGGGCGCCGCGGTCTTCTCGCCTATGTGGCACGGCGTCTTGCGCCTGCTCACCCGGTCGAAGCGCATGCGCCCGTGGGCCGAGAAATCGCTCCAGAACAAGGGCGAGATCGCGGCGCGCATGCTGATCACGGTGGACGAGTTCCACCACGGCTTCCGCGTCTACATGAAGCGCGGCAAGCGCGCCTATGCGGCGGCCTTCCTGCTCACGTTCGGCTTCTTTTGCAGCCGATTCGCTGTCGCGTACTTCATCCTGCTCGCGCTCGGCCTGCCGACGGCGCCGCCCTCGTTCGTGACGATCGGCCCGCCGCTCGTGCAGGTGGTGCTGGTGCAGGCGCTGCTCAACTTCGTGCTCTACCTGGCGCCGGTGCCGGGCGCGGGCGGCTTCGCCGAGGGCTCCTCGAAGGTCCTGATGGCCCCGTGGGTGCGCGCCCCGTTCGAGGTGCCGTACCTCCTCGTGTGGCGCGTCCTCGCGCAGTTTTTGTGCATGTTCGTGGGCGGCGTGTACGTCTTCCGCTTCCTCGGCGCCGACGTCCTGGAGTCGAAGGTGAAAGAGGTGGAGGCCGAGAAGCGCGCGAACGACGAGGCCGCACGAGCGTCGCAGCGATCCGAGCAGCTCGCGTCGGATCCGCCGCCGTCCGCAGTGAGCGCGCCCGAATCGCGTCCGGGCGCCGCTTAGAATCCTTCCATTCTCTTCTTACTTGGGGATCGGGACCGCGGCGAACTGCGTCACGCGGCCTCGCTTCACGCGGAGGATCGCCATGCTGCCGGGCTTCACCTTCGCGAGCGACGCGCGGAGGGCCGCCGTGTCCGCGACGGGCGTCCCGTTCACGTCCACGATGATGTCGCCGGGGCCGAGGTCGTGCGCGCTCCCCGTCACCTTGTCGACGCGCACGCCGCCGGCCTGCGCGTCCGAGACCTGGATGCCGAGCTTGTCCGCCGACTGCGGGGCCGAGGGCTTCACGGGCCCTTTCTGAGGCGGCGCGGCCTCGTCGTCGCGCAGCTTGTCGAGCGTCACCACCACGTCCTGCGGCTTGCCGTCGCGCATCACGGTCACGGTGATCTTCGTCCCCGGCGGGTGCTTCGCGACCATGCGCGGCAGATCCTCCGCGTGCCCGACCGGCGTCTTGTCCACCGCCGTCACCACGTCGCGCAGCTTGATGCCCGCGCGCGCCGCCGGCCCGTTCGACTCCAGCTCCGACACCAGCGCGCCCTTCGTGTCCGGCGTCCCGAGCGCCTTCGACAGATCGTCCGACAGCGGCTGGAACACGAGCCCGAGCTTGCCGCGCTCCACGAACCCGCGCTCGCGGAGTTGCGGCAGGATGTCCTTCAGCGAGCTCACGGGGATCGCGAACCCGATCCCGTTCGCGCCCGCGCGGATCGCCGCGTTGATGCCGACGACCTCCCCCTTCCAGTTGAAGAGCGGCCCGCCGCTGTTGCCGGGGTTGATCGACGCGTCCGTCTGGATGAAATCGTCGTACGGCCCGGCGCCGATGGTGCGCGCCTTCGCGCTCACGATCCCGAGCGTCACGGTGTGCCCGAGCCCGTACGGATTGCCGACCGCGAGCACCGACTCCCCGACGCGCAGCGTGTCCGAGGACCCGAGCTCCACCGCCGGCAGGTTCGACGCGCCCTTCAGCTTGATGAGCGCCAGATCGAGCTTGCGATCGCGCCCCACGACCTCGGCCTCGTACTCGTGCTCGTTGGAGAGGCGCACGGAGAGCTCGTCCGCGTCGTGCACCACGTGCTCGTTCGTCACCACGTAGCCGTCCGGATCGATGATGAACCCGGTGCCGACGCCGACGCGCGTCATCTCGCGATCCGAGCCTTCGCCGCCGCGGTGGAAGAAGTCGAACGGATCCATCGCCGACGTGAGCGTGACCTTCTCCTTCACGGTGATGTTCACGACCATCGGCGTCACCCGCTCGGCGAGCGCCGCCACGTCGAAGGTCGCGGGCGTGGGCAACGGCCCCTGCGGTGTGGTGAGCGTCGCGACGGGCGCGGTGGCCGCCTCCGCCGCGTGGATCGGCGTCGGGTTCGAGGCCGACTGATGGCACCCGCCCAGCGCGAAGAGGAGCGCGGAGAACGCGAAGGCGCCCGCAAAACGGCTGCGTCGTGAGTGGCTGGAGGTCGAGGTCGAGAGCTGCACGTCACTCATGTGTGTCTCCAATGGTCGCACGCGATCGGTTTCGCTGCCTTCAACCGACGTTTCTCCGCGACCATTCCTGGGTAAAATTTGGACAATTCCACGCGGTTTCGGTGCTCGGATTCTTCCCGGCCGCCCCGCGCGGAGGCGGAGCCCGGGCCGCCGGATCCGCGCCGCGCGCTCGTGACCGAAAATCGACTGTAAGCCTCCTCCGGTCGCGTCGTTTTTTTTCGCGAACAAGGCGAGCCGCCCTCGGGTGCGGCGCCTTCTCGACGATCAACGTTCCCTCGCGTTGCGCCCGCTTCTCCTCACGAACGGGCCGAACACGAGGATGGAGGATGCGATGCGCTCGATGGCGAAGATGGGTCTGCTCGTGGTCGCGATGATGGGTTTCGGCGCGGGGTGCGGGGCGATGGCGCCCACCGGCTCGTACAAAGAAGCCTCCGCGCCGCCTCCGCAGGCGTACGCCTTCCCGCAGCAGCCGCAGTACGCCGCCGCCGCGAGCGCCGCGCCCGCCGCCACGATGGCCGTCCCCGTCCCCGCCGGCGAGGTCCAGGGCACCGAGGCCTACAAGGACTACGGCGTGAACCCGATCGTCGACCCGGCGAAGGATCGCTTCTCCACGTTCGCGATCGACGTCGACACCGCCTCGTACGCGATCTCGCGCCGCAAGCTGCTCGAAGGCGCGCTGCCGCCGTACCAGTCCGTGCGCGCGGAGGAGTACCTCAACTACTTCGACTACGCGTACCCCGCGCCGAAATCGGGCCCGTTCGCCGTGCACTTCGCGTCCGCGCCGTCGCCGTTCCAGAAGGGCCACCAGCTCCTCCGCGTCGCGCTCCAGGCGAAGCGGATCGACGCGAAGGATCGCAAGCCGGTGCACCTCGTGTACCTCGTCGACACGAGCGGCTCGATGCAGTCCGACGACAAGATCGGCCTCGCGAAGAAGAGCCTGCGCCTGCTCACCGACTCGCTGAAGCCGGGCGACACCGTCGCGCTGTGCACGTACGCGGGCGACGTGCGCGAGGTGCTGGCGCCGACGGGGATCGATCAGAAGGGCAAGATCCTCCAGGCGATCGACGACCTCACGTCGGGCGGCTCCACGGCGATGGCGAGCGGCCTCGAGAACGCGTACCGCCTCGCGTCGTCGACGCTGGTGAAGGGCCACGTGAACCGCGTCGTCGTCCTCTCCGACGGCGACGCGAACGTGGGCGCGACGTCGCACGAAGAGATCCTGAAGCAGATCGAGAGCTACAAGGAGAAGGGCGTCACGCTGAGCACGGTCGGCTTCGGCAGCGGCAACTACAAGGACACGATGATGGAGCAGCTCGCGGACAAGGGCGACGGCAACTACTCCTACATCGACAGCGCCGAGCAGGCGAAGCGCGTCTTCTCCGAGCAGGTGGGCGGCATGCTCGAGGTCGTCGCGAAGGACGTGAAGATCCAGGTCGAGTTCGATCCGTCGGTCGTGCAGAGCTACCGCCTGATCGGCTACGAGAACCGCGACATCGCCGACAAGGATTTCCGCAACGACAAGGTGGACGCGGGCGAGGTCGGCGCGGGCCACGCGGTGACCGCGATGTACGACGTCGTCTTGAAGAGCACCACGACATCGCCGGTGACGGTGCGTCTCCGCGCGAAGGGTCCGGACGCGAAGAAGGACGACGCCGCGGTGGAGTCCACGTTCAAGATGAGCACGGACGACATGTTCGCGACGTTCGACAAGGCGCCGCAGACGTTCCGCTTCGCGAGCGCGGTGACCGGCTTCGCCGAGATCCTCCGCCAGAGCCCGGCCGCGAAGGAGTACACGCTCGACGACGTCGCGAAGGTCGCGATCGCTGCCGCCGGTGACCAGCGCGACCAGCAAGAGATGGTGACCCTCGTGAAGAAGGCCGCCTCCCTCAAGGGCGGATCCGCCCCCGCGAAGACCGCGAACTGACGCTCGTCCTCGGCGCGTCAGGCTCGAGCGGCGTCGCGCGCGTGACGAGCCCGCGTCCGATCCTTTAGCCTGACGCGATGGAGGTGATCTCGTTCTCCCCGCTGCCGGCGGCGTCCGTCGTCTGGCAGTCCGGGGACGGCTCGTGGACCTTGACCGTCCTGTGCAAGGCCACGTTCGAGCTGACGACCCGGGAGATGACGCTCGCCGAGAAGGTGAAGCAGCTCCCGCTTAACCGACAAGACCATTGGCAGGACGGCGTGCTCCTGGCCCCGACGGATCTGGTGCCGTACAAGCCTCGCGCCGACGTCCTCCTCGTGGGCCACGCCTTCGCGCCCAACCAGCCAGCGCGCTCTCTGTTCGCCCGCGTCAGCATCGGCGCGCTGAACAAGAACATCCACGTGTGGTGCAACCGCTGGTTCGACAGCGAAGGGCGCCTGCGCGAGGGGCCGCCGTTCGAGAAGATGCCGATCACCTACGATCGCGCGGCAGGCGGGTTCCACACGTCCAACCCGGCGGGCATCTCCCTCGAAGCCGTCTCGCTCTCCGGGGCGCTCGTCGAGCTGCCGAACCTCCAGCCTCCCGCCGCGACGCTCACCTCGCGCGCCGATCGCTTTGATCCGACGAGCTTCGCCCCCGTCGCTCCGAGCTGGGCCGCTCGCAGAAGCAAGCTGCGGAACAGGCTCGATCTGGAGCTCGACGGGTGGATGCGGAGCGCGGTCCCCACGGATCCCGATTTCTTCGAATACTTCCAGGCCGCGCCCCCCGATCAACAGATCGACGAGATCCGACCGGGCTTGCTCCTGCTCTTGGAGCACCTCCATCCGCATCAGCCGCGCTTCCGCACGACGCTGGCGAACATCCAGCCTCAGGTAGAGCTCGACCACGAGGACGGTCGTCGCGAGCGGTTCCCTCTCGTGGGCGACACGCTCTGGATCCACACCGATCGCGCGCTGTGCACGATCACCTGGCGGCGTCGCATCGCGATCCAGAGCCCTGACACGCCCGTCCTCGTCAGCATCACCGTCCCGCCGCTGCCTCTGTCACCGTCCTCCACGGTCGATATCCTGGGAGCCGCGGCTCCAGGGCCGCTCGTTCGCGAAGAGGAGCGCGGAGGGACCACGACGTCGGACTGGGGGTTTCGCACCGGCACGAGCATCGAGGAGCTCGGGCACGCAAAGACGCTCGTCGATTTGACGGGCCACGGCGCGGACGCCGAGCGCGTGAAGGCGTCGCACGGCTCGTCGAACGTGGTCGATCCCGCGCCCGGGATCGATGGCCTGCCCGTCGATGTGCGCGCGAGGATCGCCGTCGAGATCGGCTGTGACCCCGCCGGAAAGACCGATGTCCTCGCGCGATATCGAATCTCGCCCCCCGAGTGGGAGCTCTCCGTGGCCCGCTGGTCCGAAGAGATCCGCCTGGAGCTGCTTCGAGGCGAGACGGGGGGGCTCTACGCTTACGACGAAGCCTATTCGGACGAGGTGGAGCGACGGCGCGGTCGCATCGACGCCGCCGAGCTCTCTCGGCTCGCCGTCGCCGCCGAGCAAGGTGCGCTGGCCGAGGTCGCCGCCGAGATGCGTCTCCCCAGAGATTCGTTCTTCCGGTTGCTCCGTGTTTGGATGCGCCGCGCGAGCTCGCAGCACCAGCTCGACGTCCCGCCGAGCGTACCCGGCGACGGCGCTGCAGGTCCTCCGTGGAGAGACGAATGAACGAAGAGAGGCCCGCCTTCGACGCGGGCGACTGCGCAGAGGTCGTGCTCCTCTCGGCGACGGTGGACGCGCCTTTTCGTGACGCGCTCGCTCGCCACCTCCACCGCGCCGCGGAGAGCGGTCATCTCCGCGTTTGGCACACAGGGCTCCTTCGTTCGGGAGACATCGCCGCGGCGGCGATCGAGAAGCAAATCGCCTCTGCCCACATCGTGGTGCCCCTCGTGAGCGCCGATCTCTTCGCCTCACCGGATCTCGGGGAATCCCTTGTCTTCACGGTCCGCCGACAAAGAGCGGGGCGCGTCCGCGTCGTCCCTCTGCGGATCCGCTCCGCATTCATGGACGGCCCTCTTGCGGAGTTTCAGTCGCTCCCGATGGACGGCGAGCCGATCGGGCGAGTCGACAACGACTCCGCCTTCGCCGATGTGGTCCAGGCGTTGGTCCGTTTGGCGCGCGAAATCCAGCCGGCCCCGGAGCGGAGCTCCTGGCAGGATCCCTCCGTCGGCCAGTTCTTGCGCCGCGTGGAGCAGCTCTGTCATCTGCGGGAGAGGGGGTGCGAGATCCGATCGATCTCGGCGTCCGAGGTCGGCCTGTCGCTGTGGGAGATCCAGCGCGTTCACGAAGACTGGATCGAGACATCCCTGCTCGCGGCGCTGCCATCGTCCCCGAGCCCGCAGGCGCTCGCGGAGCTTCGCCAATGGATCAATTGGCGTTATCGGAGAGACGAGCAGCACGTGCGCTGCACGCTGGTCCACGCCGGAGATCCGGTCGCCCCGGCGGTGCGCCGCGCGGAGGGGGCTTGGGGCATTCGTATTCAAACGTTGACGGAGTACAATCGTCTCATCGACTTCCGCTTGTTCTTGAGCGAGCAGTCCGCTCGTCTCCAGAAGGACCCTGTCTATCCGCCCGCGCACTACGTCCCTTCCAGAGCCGTCCTCGCGTCGGGAGGGGCGGAGATCCCGGTCCCGAGCTCCATCGACTTTCTGACGGATCTCCTGACATCCGAGGGCTGTCGGTTCGTGCTCGTGGTGGCTCCTTTCGGCAGCGGCAAGACGTTCCTCGTCCGCGAGCTCGCTCGTCGTCTCGGCGGGCCCAACGCCGTCGTGACGCCGGTGCTCCTCGATCTCCGGCAGTTGGAGAAGCAGCAGTCCGTCGAGGCGCTCTTGGCCGCTCACTTCGTGCAACAAGGCATGTACGCGCTCGACATGCGCTGCCTCCTCGATCTCGTGGAGCGAGGCAAGGTCGTCCTGCTCTTCGACGGCTTCGACGAGCTGGTGCAGCGGGTCAGCTACGCGCGCGCCGCGGACCACCTGGACATGCTCGTCGACGCCGCGCGCGGGGAGGCCAAGATCGTGGTCACCAGCCGCGCCGAGCACTTCCTCTCCGACGGGCAGATGAAGAGCGCCCTCGCGCGCCGCACCGACGGCGTCGTGGAGAGGCAGATCTTGAAGCTCTTGCCCCTCGCACAAGAGGAGATCCACTCCTTGCTCGCGCGGAGGCTCCAGAGCGAGCAGGCCGCGCGCCAGAGGCTCGACCTCATCCGCAGCGTGCGCGACTTGCTGGGTCTCGCGGAGAATCCACGGATGTTGAGGTTCATCTCCGACATCGAGGAGGCCCAGCTCCTCGCGGCGCGCGATTGTTCGGGCAGCATCACCGCCGCGCGCCTCTACGAAGCGCTGATGGAGCGATGGCTGGGCCACGAGCACCAACGCGCTCACCCGGCGGGGACGACTCCTGCGCTCGACGCCGCCGGGCGCTGGCGATCGGTGATGATCCTGGCGGAGCACCTCTGGGGGCGGGCCGATCGGAGGTGCCTGCTCGCGGAGCTGCCGCCCGAGATCGTGCGCGACATCCAAGCGCTGGCACCGCCGCAGCAGGATCGCGAGGTGACGGTGCATCAAGTCGGCTCGGGGACGCTCCTCGTGCGCGACGCCGAAGGGCGGTTCTCGTTCCTGCACAGCTCGGTGCTCGAGTTCGCGGTCGCGTCCCGGGCTGCGGCGCACCTGCTCGCTGGTCGAGAACCGCGCCTCTTGGCGCTGGAGCCCCTGACCGAGCTCTGCGCCGACTTCTTCGTGGAGCAGACGGGGCGCGAGAGGGCCCTCGCCTGGGCGACCCGCGCGCTCTCCGGCGCCCTCGGAGATGTCGCTCAGAAGAACGGCCGACTCGTGATGGATCGGCTCCGCGTCGCGCCCGGTCCTGTCGTGCTCTCGCACAAGGATTTGAGAGGCCAGGATTTCTCCAGGCGCGCGCTGCGAGGAGCCGACTTCTCGCACTGCGATCTCACGGAGGCGTCGTTCGCAGGCGCGGATTTGACCGGGGCCACGTTGGTCGGCGCCACGTTTCGCAGCGCCGATCTCACGCGCGCGCTGCTCACGCAGGCCGATCTGCGCGGCGCCGACCTGGCCGGCGCGCTGATGATGGGCGCGGATCTGCGGGAGGCGCGCCTCTCCGGCGCGGTGTTTCGACAGGCTAGCCTGGTGGGCGCGCGCGTGCGCTGGAGTGATATCGAGCCGGATCGTTCCGCTGGCGCCGCTCCACCGAGCCCGGCGCGATTCACTGCCACGCTGCCGGACGGACCGACGTTCTCCCGATTCAGGGGCGCGAATAGCACCGACGCACGAGAGAAAAAGGAGCCCTGGCGCCATTGGTGTCGCTCGCTGAGCTTCGTCGGGCGTTCACGCCTTTCGTGCGACTTCTCGCCGCCGGCATGGGCGCTCCGCGGTCAGCGCCTCGCATGGGCCCTCGATCGCGGCGTCCTCGTCGAACAGCTCGAGATCGGCGCGGCGGAGAAGGGGAGCCCCGAAGTCCTCTCGACGGCGGTCTACTCCCGAGAACCGATGAGCGCCGGCCGTCTGAGCGCCAGTCGCGTCGGGGATCGGACGATCACGATTCGCACGCCCGAGACCGCTGCGGAGCAGGCCCGAATCGATCTGGACACTGGAGGGCCCATCAAAGTGGCATTCTTCAATGATGGGAAGAGCCTCGTGGTGGCCAGTCCGACCAGGATATCCATCTTTTCATGCGCCGACGGCGCGAGGCTGCACCGCTACGAGGCGCCCTGGTCGGGAGATCGCAAACGGCACCGGATCGTGGCGTTTTCCCCGAGCGGTCACCGGATCATGTCCACCGCTCAAGACAGCGACGTGATCGTCCTCGACACCGGGTCGGGGCGCCTCGTTCGACGCTTTGCGCCTCCGCCCTTCGTCGTGGAGTCTCTCGGTATCTCGGAGAACGACGACTCGGTGGCGCTCGGAGGACAGGATGGCACTCTCGTCGTCCACGGTCCGGACGGGGACATCTCCTACGGTCCTGAAGGGGGACACGCGACCGTGGTCTCGTGTGTTGCGTTCTCCGCCGACGGCGCCGTGCTCGCGTCGGGAGGCTGGGACAACACCGTGCGTCTCTGGAGCGCGCGCTCGGGGGAGAACCTCGCCGTGCTCATCGCATCTCCCAAGGGATGGGCGGCGTTTCGGCCCGACGGAAAGTACAAGTCCGGCGGCGATCCCGGCGGGCTCTTCGTTCACCGAGTGGAGGAGTGCACGTTCCGGCCGGGGGCGCTCGATCCGTTCCTTCCGGCCCCGCTTCGGGCTCAGGACAGCGAGCCTTTGTTCGAGTGGCCTGTCGCGCGCGGTTGAGCCGTTCCGGAGTCTCTGGCGATGCGAAGAGCGCGGGCGAGGCGCCTCTGCGCGTCAGTCCCGCGTGCCCGAGCCCCGATCTCCCCAGAGCTTCGCGAGAGCGAGGGTCTGCGCGTTCTCCGGGATATTGCGCAAGAAGCTCTCTCGCCACCGCGGATCCGAGATCCGGTTGGCTCGCGCGACCAAGCGGGCCCGCGCGTCGACGATGAGCTCCGCCGCCTGCCGAGGAGATGTCGTCTCGGCGACGGCGCGCGCATGGATGAGCCGGATCAGCGCTTCGCACTCCTCCGCACCATCCAGCTTGGAGAGCAGCTCCATCGCCATTTGAGCGGCCTCCGCCGACTCCGAGCGCCGCTTCTGACCGAGCAGCGCCTGGGCCATGACCGCGAGTGCGTACGCCCGGATCGCCGGCGCGTTCTCCGTCGCCTCGACGGCCGCTCTCGCCATCTGCCGCGCCTCCTCCAAGCTCTCGCCCATCCCGTAAATCAGCGCGAGGTAGATCTGCGCGACCGCCGCGAACCGGTGGTTCTCCTGTCGCACGCACTGCTCGAAGGCCCTCTTTTCGACCTCCAGCGCGTCTTCGAGCTCTCCGAGCCGCGCCAGCGCCAGCCCCAAGTTGACCCGCGTCGGAGCCGCGAAGCTCAGCTTCATGGGATCCGCGGTCTCCAGCGACTCGCACAGCGTGCGCTCCGCTTGTTTGTAGTCGCCCAGAGACAGATACGCGTTGCCGATGTTGCACTGCTGAAGCGACGCGTTGCGGATGTCTCCGGCCGTGACGAAGTCCTCGGCGGCGCGCTTCACGCGGTCCATGTACTTCATCGGATCGCCTTCGTGGACCGCGAGCTCGCTCTGGGCCACGTAGAGCCACGCGCGAGCGAACGGCTCGGAGACGGCGGTCGCTGCGATCCCTTCTGCCATGGAGACGATCTCTCGCGCGCGGTCGGGGTGCCCTGCTCGCAGGAACTGCTGAGCGAGCCTGCACATCGCCACGAGGTACGCGGAGCCGTTCGCGCTCAGGGGCAAGAGCATCGCTTCCAGGTTCGCGAGGTGATCGACGCGACCCTGCTGCCCGCCGGCGATGGCGACGTGCCCCAGCGCCGAGCACCACCCCGACGTGCCGGGACGCAGCGAAGCCATCGCGTGCCGCGCGTAGCTCTCGGATCTCGGGTAGTCGCCGAGCCAGTAAGACGCGATGGCTTGAGCGAGCCGCAGCCGACCGCGGACGGCGTCATCGATGGGGCCTCGCGCGAGCGCCTCGTTCGCGCGCCGGATCGCCTCGTCGAGCGCGTTGATGCGGATGGCCTCGTCGACGAGCGCGGCGCTCTGCTCCGCCTGCGGCCGTCGCAGCGCCGACTCCCGCTTCCAGTCGAGCTCGGGGTGCACGGCCGCCGGCGGGAGAGACCGGATCGGCTGGTCCGCGATCGTGTCCTCCTCGGCCGCGATATCGAAGTCCGAGAGATCCAGATCCAGCTCGATATCGGCGGCGTCGAACGACGCGTCCTCGACCTGCGCGTGCGCGCCTCGCTCCGGCGCGGGCTCGGCCAGGATCGCCGGCGGCGGGCGTCCCCTCGAATCGCGGAACGCGAGCAGCTTCTCGCGGAAGGTCTGCATCGAGCTTCGCCTCTCCGCGTCGCGCTCCAGCGCCGTCTTCACGATGTCGGACAGGGCCATCGGCATGCTGGGAGAGATCTCGTGGAGCCGCGGAGCCGTGCCCGTGAGCACCTGCGCGAGGACGGCCTGATCGGTCGGCCCCTCGTACGGACAGCGGCCGCAGAGGAGCTCGAACAGGACGACGCCGAGGGCCCACACATCTGCGCGTCCATCGACTCGCAGCTCGCCCCTCGCTTGTTCGGGCGACATGTACGCCATGGTGCCGAGCAGCGAGCCCGTCGTGGTGAACGAGCCCACCGCGTTGCCGTCGGAGGAGCGCAGCTTCGCGACGCCGAAGTCCACCAGCTTGGGCACGACCTCCGCCGACGCCGTCTGCGCGAGGACGATGTTCTCGGGCTTCACGTCCCGGTGCACGATCCCTTTGCGATGCGCGGCGACGAGCAGGTCCGCGATCGGGAGCACGACCTGGAGCGCCTCGTCGATGTCGAGCCAACCACCCGCGAGGTGCTTGCGGAGGTTGTCGCCCTTCAGCAGCTCCTGAGCGATGAAGAAGGTGCCGTCTCGCCGGCTCCCCATCTCGTAGATGACAGCGACGTTCGCGTGCTCGATGCTCGCGGTGACCTGCGCCTCTCGCAGAAAGCGCCGGATGACCTCGGGGTGCTTGGCGTATTGCGCGTGGAGCAGCTTCAGCGCGACCCGCCGGCAGACGAGCGTGTCTTTGGCCTCGTAGATGGCCCCGACGCCGCCTGCTTCGATCAAGCGCAGGATGGTGAACTTCCCGCCGATGACAATGCCTGGCGTGAACGCTCCCGGAGGAGCCGTGACGGAGCCGTTGTTCGAGCTGGACATCCCCGTACGCGATGGCAACCGGAATGAAGGAGCTTGTCAACGGGGGACAGCCCGGCGCGCGCCGCGTGGATCCGGAAGTGTGTGAGGCTGCGAGCTCAGCCTTCGCTCGAGCGGCGCACCAGCGACTCGACCGGCACGAGCCGCTCGACCGGCGCACGATCCTCCAGCCGCTGCGGCGCTTCCCCGAGCTCGTTCGCGACGCGCGCGGCCTCTCTGCGCGCCGTCGCGAGCCGCTCCAGCATCACGGCGTCGACGTGCCCGTACGGCGTCGCCCCTTCGCCGGGCCGCGGGCCGAGCAGGCCACGGAGGAACGCCTCCGCGGCCTTGTAGCTCGATCGCACGAGCGGGCCGCTCGCCGTGTAGAGGAACCCCATCGCGTCGCCGGCCGCGGCGTAGCGCTCGAAGATGTCCGGCGGCACGTAGCGATCGACCGCGACGTGCTTCGGCGACGGGCGCAAATACTGGCCGATCGTGAGCACGTCGACGCCCGCCTCGCGCAGATCGGCCATCGCCTCCAGCACCTCGTCGTCCGTCTCGCCGATGCCGACCATGATCGACGACTTCGTGAGCCGCCGCTTCGCGGTGTCCTTCTCGATGCGGTCCTTCGCGCGCTTGAGCACCGCCATCGACTGCTCGTAGCTCGATCGCACGTCGCGGATCGGGCGCTGGAGGCGCTTCACCACCTCGATGTTGTGCGCGAACACGTCGGGCCCGCCGTCCACCACCGTGTCCACGTTCGAGAGGTGCCCGCCGAAATCGCCGACGAGCGTCTCCACGAGGATGTCGGGCCGCAGCGCCCGCAGCGTCCGCACCGTCCGCGCGACGTGCTCGGCGCCGCCGTCGAGCAGGTCGTCGCGATCGACCATCGTCATCACCACGTACTGCAGATCCAGCCGAGCGATCGCCCGCGCCGTGTGCTCGGGCTCGCGCGAGTCGACGGCGCCGCGCGGATCGCCCGTGGTGACGGCGCAGAAGCGGCACCCGCGCGTGCACACCTCGCCGAGGAGCATCACCGTCGCGGTCCCCTCGCGCCAGCACTCGCCGACGTTGGGGCAGCGCGCCTCCTCGCAGACGGTCGCGAGATCCAGCTCGCGGAACGTCTTCTTCAGCGCCTGGTACGTGTCGCCGCCGGGCGCGCGCACCTTCAACCATTCGGGCTTGGGCTCGTAGCGTGTCGTCATCGGAGGCTTGTTTCCTGCGGCGTTCTGGTTTTGCCGGTGCGCCCCCCTCCCTTCGCGAACGGAGAGAGCGATTGGGGAGGGGCGGACGCGCGGGCAGCGCGGCCGGGGGTGGGCACTGTCGCGTGATCTCTTCGCTTGGCTTAGCGCGCGGCGTCGCCCGACGCGATCTCCGAGGGCTTGAATTCGCCTCGCTCCGTGAAGATCGCGGTGATGAGCTCCGCCGGCGTCACGTCGAAGGCCGGGTGCCGCGCCCCGACCCCGTCCGGGATGAGCGTCGCGCCGCCCACCTTCGCCACCTCGTCCCGGCTCCGCTGCTCGATCGGGATCTTGGATCCGTCCGGCGTCGCGAGATCCACCGTGCTCCACGGCGCCGCGACGTAGAAGGGGATGTCGTGCATCTTCGCGAGGCACGCGACCGAGTACGTCCCGATCTTGTTCGCGACGTCGCCGTTCTTCGCGATGCGATCCGCGCCCACGACGACGGCCGCGATCTCGCCGCGCGACATGAACCAGCCGGCCATGTTGTCCGCGAGCACCTCGACCTCGACGCCGTCCTTGTGCAGCTCCCACGCGGTGAGCCGCGCGCCCTGCAGGTACGGCCGCGTCTCGTCCGCGAGCACCCGGATCTTCTTCCCTTGCTCGATCGCGCCGCGGATCACGCCGAGCGCCGTCCCGTAGCCGCCCGTCGCGAGCGCGCCGGCGTTGCAGTGCGTGAGGATCGTCCCCTCGCTCGGGAACCGCGCGCCGCCGATGCGCCCCATCGTCCGGCACGCCTCGACGTCGTCGATGTGGATCTGCCGCGCGAGCTGCGCCATCGCCTCCCACCGCGCGGCCCCCGCGAGCCCCGCGTGCGACTCCACCAGCGCGAGGCACTTCTTCACGGCCCACGCGAGGTTCACCGCGGTCGGCCGCGAGGCGTTGAGCACGTCCCCGGCCGCGCGCATCGCGTCCTTGTAGCCCTGCGCGTCGAGCTCGATCGCGTCGCGCGCCGCGAGCACCATGCCGTACGCCGCGGTGATGCCGATCGCCGGAGCGCCGCGCACCACCATCGTCTTGATCGCGTCGGCGACGGCCGGGGCGGTCGCGTACGTGTGGTAGATCTCGCGCACCGGGAGATCGCGCTGCTCCAGCAGGAACACGCGGTCGTTCAAGTGCGACAGCTCGGCCGCGGAGTAGCTCGATCCGGAGAGGGCGCTGTGGGGATGCCAGGGCGGGGTCACGGTCATGATCCGCTCTTAGTTCAGTTTCGGCTTCGCGGCTGCGGCGAGCTGAAGCCGGTCCCGGATCTCCTCGGACACGGCCTGAAAATCCTCCGCCGCCTGCTGTTTGTCGCCGCGGAGGTACGACGAGAGCGCCTGCGCCGCGAGGAGCGCCACGCTCGCGTTGATGCCCTTCGTCGCGAGCGCCGAGCCCACGTCGCCGTTCTTGAGGAGGTCGTTCAGCTCCCCGAGGACCGCGTCGATCTCGGAGGTGGGATCGATGTGCGCAGCGCTGCGCATCTCGACGGTCTTGAGGAGGTCGTCGTCATCGTCGTCGCTCATGGCACCTCGTTCGCGCCTCACGCAGCTCGTCCACGTGAAGGCGCCTCCTTAGCAGATCCGGCCGGATCCGACCTTCTCGGGGGGCGGGCGGCCCTGCTTCCGTATCCTGCGGGCGTTTTCAGCTTCCCCTTTGGGGCAACTTGACCCATGTTTGTCCAAGTTTCTGTCCAACCTGATAGAGGCTGTATTCCCTCGCTACATGTTGCGCGAAGTGTGGATGCAGGTTAGACATAGTTTGCTGTTGTGCTGGAAGATGACAAGGATTTGTCCAAAGGACAGGGCTCGCTGATGGCCAAGGTCACCTCGCAATCCGGGCCGGCCGCGCGGACGTTCTCCATCCGCGTGGCGTCTCGTTTGACCGGCATCGCGGCCGACACGCTCCGCATGTGGGAGCGCCGCTACGGTTTCCCCCACCCCGAGCGCACCGGGGGCGGCAGCCGCACCTACTCGGAGGAGGACATCGAGATCCTGCACCTCCTCTCGCGCGCGATGAAGGCCGGCTATCGCCCCGGCGAAGTCGTGGGCAAGGGCCGCGCGGAGCTGGAGGACATCCTCGCGCAGGTCGCTCCCGGCCGGCCGGAGCCGCTGGTCGACGGCGCGCTCCCGACGGTGCGCGGCCTCCTGTCCCACCTGCTCGCGGACGACGCGGAGGCGCTCGCGGGCGAGCTGCGGCGCGCGGCGTTGCGCCTCGGATCGAAGCATTTCGTCGTGGAGATCGCGCAGCCGTTCGTGACGACGGTCGGCGAGATGTGGGAGCAGGGCAAGCTGGAGGTGCGCCACGAGCACCTCGCGAGCGAGGCCCTCTCGACGCTGATCCGCCTCTTGATCTCGACGACGGAGGACGGGCTCGGTCGGCCGGTGGTGCTCCTCGCGACGCTCCCCGGCGAGCAGCACGGCCTCGGTTTGGAGATGGTGGCGCTCTACCTCGCGGCCAGTCGCGCGACGCCCCGGCTCCTCGGTGTGAGCACGCCGCGCGATCAGATCGTGAAGGCCGCGCGCGCCCTCGGCGCCGACGTCGTCGGGCTCACGATCACGGGCAGCAGCGATGTGTCGTCGGCCGCAGCGGACCTTCGGTGGATGCTCTCGGAGCTGCCGCGACGGGTCGAGGTGTGGGCCGGCGGTGAGTCCGCTCCGAAGCTCGGCATCCACGACCCCGGCCTCAAGACGATCGCTTCGTTCACCGAGCTCGAGTCCGCGCTCGATCGCGTGCGCGGATAGCCTCTCGGCGCCGCGAGCATCATTTCGTCGGCCCCGCCGGAAACATCCTCGGAATCGATCCTTCAGGTATGCTCGTCTACCGCACCGCGTCCGCGCGCGCCTTCGGGCGCCGAGGCGTGGACGCAGATGACTGCTTGTAGCTCCGCGTGGAGCCCAGCCCGAGGACGGTATGGAGCAATCTCCGAAAGAGGCCGCATTCCTGATTCCGATGCCAGGAGGCCGCGTCGCCCGCGTGCCCGTGTCCCTGCTCGAATCGCTCATCGATCCGGCCGCGCGATCGGCGCACGGGCCCGACGCCGGCGTGGATGACGTGCAGGTTCACTCCGCGTCGATCGACCCCACCACCGGCGCGAGCGTCTGGCACACCGACTGGGAGCTCGGTCAGTGCGATTACACGGACGAGGCCGGCTTTCCGCAGAGCGCGTACGTGTGGCACCGCCACCCGCTCGGCACCGAGTACACGGAGATTTACCAGAAATGAGCCTTCGATCTCGGGCGACCGTCGCGTGCGCGGCGGCCGCCTTCCCCCTCGTGTGCCTGGCCTCCGGGTGCATCGAGCGCGGGTACCCGCTCGGCTCCAGCGGGAACGTGGAGGTCCGGGTCGACACCGCGAGCGATCTGTTCGCGGCGGATGAGGTGGACGCGAACGGCAAGGGCATGGAGCCACGGCAGCTCCCATTCCAGACCGGCGTGGAGCTCACGCTGACGGAGGGCAGCCAGGCCGCGAACGGCGCCTTCGTCGACGTCGCCGTCGAGCCCGCCGAGGCGCTCACGCTCACGCCGGACGAAGGGGAGGATTCTGCGGTTCGGACGTGCGTGCGGAAGGACGGCAAGTTCCGTTGCACCGCCACCACGCAGGGCATCGCGCGGTTCATCGCGACCGCGACGGGCGACTGGTCCGGCTCCGCGACGATCCGCGTGACGTGGGCCGATCAGCGCAAAGAGGTGGCGATCGACGTGCTGCCCGCGGGGCTCCCGGCGAGCGCGAAGGACTTCCAGCTCGTCGCGAGCGGCCTCGCCAACTCGGATCGCGTGCTGCCGACGTACTCGGCGCTCGCGTGCACCACGATCGACTCGCTCCCATCGGATCTCGGATCGAAGTGGCGCCCCGGGAAGATCCGCGCGCGCGAGGCCTTCGTGCGCGCGTCGGCGCCGGCGACCACGCCCGGGATCGTCGAGAACGCGCCGGTCATCATCCAGTCGCTCAGCGCCGAGGCGGCCCTCTCGCTCGACGCGGCGTGCAGCGACGAGGCTCGGTCGACGCGCCTCCGCGTGCTGCTCGGGCCGACCGGAGAGTCTCCGAAGTTCTACCTCTGCTTCAGCGACATCGGCGGGGACGTCGAATTCGAGGTCGCCTCCGGCGCGCTCTCGATCGCGCCGAACCCGACGCTGAACGTCTCGCCGGAGCCGCGCGTGCTCCGCGTCGCCGCGATCGCGCCCTCGGCCACCGAGGGCGAGAGCACGGCGCTCTTCGAGGTGTCCGCCTTCAACACGGATCTGCAGCGGATCGCGATGGAGGTCGACCTCGCGTCCTCGGATCCGGCCGTGATCCAGCTCGCCGCCGCGTCGGCCACGCTCGCCGGGGAAGGCTCGGATCCGACGCAGGTCATCGTGTCGCCGCTCGCCCCTGGGAAGGCCTCGCTCCACGTCAGGCCGCGCCTCTTCAAAGAACCGGACTGCGCCTCCGTCGACGTCAGCGTCGAGTCGGGGCCGTAAAGACCGCCGAGAACCCGCATGCGCAAGAGCAACCTCCAGAACCCCCGAGGCGGCGCGCTCGCCGTCCTCTTGCATCTCCTCGCGAGCGTCCTCGCGGCGCTCGCGATCACGCTCCCCGCGGCCGCGGCGTTCGCGCAGGATCCGGGCGAGGACGAGCCGGAGCCGGAGCCGGAGCCGGACATCCCCCTCAACATCCCCATGATCCGCACCACGAGCACCGGCGGCGATCCGTTCCGCGGGACGCTCCAGACGGTGCGCGGACCCGGCAGCGCGGCCGCCGCTGCGCCGAGCCTCGACATCTTCCCGGACGCGAGCAAGGTGTGGCTCGCGATCCGCGACGTGGACCCGGTCCCGATCGAGACGGCGCGTCAGGGCGGCAAGTGGCTGTGCTCCGGCGGGCAGTGCTCGGCGCAGAACGGCGACACGGGGCAGAGCCAGATCGGCGACGACATGCTGCGGTCGATCAAGCTGCAGACGCCGACGCTGCCGCTCCCGCTCACGATCTGGGGCCGCTACAACCGGCGCGGCGAGCGCGTGCTCGACTTCGATCCGGTGCTGATCGGCCGCCGCTCGTACTCGCACATCTGCACGTACGAGCCCGTCTCGACGGACGCGAAGACCGGCGCGAAGAAGCCCGCCAAGGTGGTCGCGTGCAAGGACGGCAAGCCCGCGGTCCCGACGCCCGACTCCGGGGAGCTGACGCTCGGCCTTCAGTGGCCGAAGGAGAGCGAGCTCGCCGATTTCCGCTACGTCGCGATCGTCGACAGCTGCGGCAACGCGCGCGTTCAGCCGTTCCAGCGCACGTTCCAGGTGCCGGTGTTCCTCGTCGCCTCGGGCGGGTGCGGCACGCCGGACGGGCAGGTGCTGCGCGTGTTTCCGTCGGGCGGCTGGGTGCGCGTCACGGCCTTCAACCTCGATCAGCCGGCGATGGGCAACGTCGTCAACGCGACGTACCGCGTGAGCGTGCCGCCGCTCGAGAACCTGGTCGACACGAACCCGGCGCGCCTCCTCTTCCCGGATCCGGTGCTCGATGACCTCAAGGTCGACTGCGGCCCGGGCCTCCGAAGGGCGCCGACGGACGGCGGCATCCCCGTTCCGCCTTCGGCCTTGCAAGCGACGAAGCCGGGCGCAGGTCCGGTCGCGGCGCCCCCTGGCGCGACGCCTCCTGCGGCGACCGCAACGCCTCCGGCGCCCCCTGGCGCGAAGCCGCCCGCGACGCCTCCGACCGGGTCCGCGAAGCCGGCGAGCCCGCCGCCCGCGATGGACGCGAAGGGGCCGGTCGCCCAACCCCCACCACCGATGCCGAAGATGCCGCCGCCATCCCCGCCGCCGGACCCATCGAAGCCGGGCCCGCAGCCGCTCGCGCATCAAGGCGTCGTGATCGCGCCGGAGCCTCTGCGCCTCGGGAATTGCCGCGTGAGCTTGCTCGGGCAGACGAAGCGACGCCTCGTCGCGCCGCTCGCGCTGTACGTCTCGCTGGAGCGCACGGACAAGACCTCCAACGGCATCCCGATCCAGCTGCTCACCGACGGCAAATGGATCGTCACGCCGAGCAACGCGGAGTTCAACATCCCCGCGCTCGCGGAGAACTTCGACGGCGACTCGCGGCTCCGGCTCACCGTGTACTCGGATCCGATGTCCGGGAACGGCAAGGTCGTGCTGCTCTCCGATGCGGGGCGCGTCGCGGCGACGCTGCGGTCCATGGATAACAGCGAGCCGGAGCGCGCGCGGCGGCTCATCGGCTCCGTGACGATCCACTCGGTGCCGCTGTGCGGGGAGACGAACTTCCAGACGCTCGACGCCGCGGGCGGGTGCATGCGCGCGTACGTCACGGTGCCGGCGATGCTCGCGACGCTCCAGGTGACGCGCGCTCCGTGGGTGGAGCGGCCGATCATCACCCGCAGCGTGCTCAGCGCCGTCGGCCTCGCGCTCGCGATCGATCGCTACGATCCGGTGCAGCGGAAGGCGTTCCCGGTCGCGGGCCAGATCGGCGGGTTCGTGCAGTCGCTCGGGGACGGGCGCGTGGGCCTGCTCGGGTACGTCGGCATCGCGCCCACGATCCCGGTGCTCGGGACCGGCGGCAACACGACGTCGGTCGGTCTGCTCGCGGGCGTCGGCCTGGAATACATCACGAACGAGAACGGGCCCGACGAGGGCCTCAAGCCGGCGGCGTTCCTGTCCCTGGTCGTGCAGGTCGGACAGGCCACCGCGGGCTCCCCGTTCAGCGGCTCGGCCAGCGGAAGCGCGAGCGGCTCCTTCTCGACGGGGCAGTGACCGGCGACGCGAGGCCTCTCCGCCGAGAGGATTCGTGACGCGTGACAGGGGGCTTCCAAGATTGGCGGCCACACCCGCGGCCCCAATCACCCTCTTCCAAAACTCCTCTGCGAAGCTCTCCCCCGAGGACTGACCACCTCCGGGAACACCGATGCTTCGGTCTCGGCGCGCCGGCGTCTCCAAGCTCGTGAATTTTCTTTTGTGCAACGTGGTGCGTAAGCCGCTTCGCACGCTATAACTGGCTGGATGAATCGACGGACTTTGCTTCGGGGGGCGACGCTGGTGGACGGGACCGGGGGGCGGAGGCGCGCCGGGGACCTGCTGATCGAGGACGATTGCATCGCGGAGGTCGGGGTCGTGAACCTCCCGCCCGACGAGGTGATCGACGCGCGCGGGATGGTCGTCGCGCCCGGGTTCATCGATATGCACTCACACGGGGACTTCTCGCTTCCGCGCGATCCGGACGCGGCGGCGAAGGTGCTTCAAGGGGTCACGACCGAGGTGATCGGCAATTGCGGGCTCGGCCTGCACCCCGCGAACGAGGCTGTGGACGAGCTCTATCATCGCATCGCTCCCATCGTGTTCGGGGAGTCGGGGACGATGTGCTCGCGGACGCTGCGCGACTACCGTGCTCGGCTGTCCGGGACGGGGATCTCGGTGAACGCGGCGCCCCTGATCGCGCACGGGAACGTCCGCGCGATGGTGATGGGGATGCGGGAGTCGGCGCCTTCGGAGACCGAGATATCGGCCATGCGACAGCTCGTCTCGCAAGGGATGGACGAGGGTGGATTCGGCATGTCGACGGGGCTCGTCTACGCGCCGGGGGCCTTCGCGCAGACAGACGAGCTCGTGCGGCTCGCGGAGGTCGTCGCCGAGCACGGGGGCATCTACGCGACGCACATGCGAAACGAGGGGTCGCGCGTGATCGAGGCCGTGCAGGAGGCGATCTCGATCGGCGAGCAGGCCCGCGTTTCCGTGCAGATCTCGCATCACAAGGCCGCGGGGAACTTCAACTGGGGCAAGGTGAAGACGACGCTCGGGATGGTCGACGCGGCCAACGCGCGCGGGCTCGACGTGCACAGCGACGTGTACCCGTACACCGCCGGATCGACCGTGTTGACAGCCATGTTCCTGCCTCTCTGGGCCTTCGAGGGGTCGACGGAGCGCATGCTGGAGCGGATGCGGGATCCGGAGGTGCGGGCGCGCATCATCAAGGACTCGAAGGAGCAGCTGCTCGCTTATGTGGATCTGCCGAAGTGGCTGTCCAGGGTGCCGAAGAAGTGGCTCCTGCCGTTCATCCTCCGCAAGATGGGGGATATCGTGGTGGTCAATTCGGTGAAGCGGCAGCGGCACTACGAGGGGCGGCGGCTCAACGACATCGCGCGGGAGCGGAAGAAGGAGCTCCACGAGGCGATGCTCGACCTGCTCATCGAGGAGGAGACGGCCGTCTCCGCGATCGCGCACGTGATGAGCGAGGAGGACGTTCGCTCGGTGATGGCGCACCCGCGGACGATGATCGGCACCGACGGATTCCCCCTCAAGGACGGCAAGGCGCACCCGCGGACGTACGGGACGTACCCGCGCGTGCTGTCGCATTACGTGAACAAGGTGGGGCTACTGTCCCTCGAAGACGCTGTATTCCGCATGACGGGGCTCGTCGCGCAGAAGCTCGGGATGACGGACCGGGGCGTGCTCCGGCCGGGGGCGGCCGCGGATCTCGTCGTGTTCGACGCGAAGGGCATCAAGGACCGCGCGACGTTCGAGGATCCGCACAACCCGCCGGAGGGCATCGCGCACGTGTTCGTCAACGGGGCGTGGACGGTGAAGGGCGGGGCGCACACCGGGGCCCGCGGGGGACGCGTGCTCTCCAAGGAACGGAAGGCGATGGCGCGCGCGGCGTGATCCGAGAAGGGGAGAGCGTCTGTTCGCGAAGGGGGGATTCTTCGACTGCCCACCTCACGGATGCGGGGGCGCGTCCGCGGAGGTGGGCAGTCCAGACTCGATGTCACGGGGCGTACTTGCGGAGCCAGCCCTGCGTGAGCGGGCCCGCGATCGTCTCGTAGCCGGCGACGTAGACGTTGGAGCTCGGGTCGACGGCGCAGAAGTAGGCCTGATCGTTGTCGTCGAGGTTGCCGTTGTACGTCTTCGTCCAGAGGACGGCGCCGGCGGGCGTGTACTTGCGGACGAGCACGTCCGCCTTCATGTTCGCGCCCGTCTCTCCGCCGGCGACGACGATGTTGCCCTGCGCGTCCACGGCGACGCCGTTCCAGACGTCGGCGAGGTTCGCGGCGTCGTTGTACGTCTGCGTCCACACCGTGTTACCGGCCGCGTCGTACTTGCGGAGCCAGCCGTTGTAATTCTGGCCGTTCACCGTCTCCGTCCCGGCGACGAGGATGTTGCCGGCCGCGTCGAAGGCGACCGACGTGCCCTGATCGTCCCCGTTGGAGATGCCGTTGTACGTGCGGGTCCACGTGACGGTGGCCGAGTTGACGTTGTCGTGGAACAGCGTGGTCCACACGTCTCCGGTCGTCGCGTTCGGAGCCATCGCGCCGGTGATCACGAAGTTGTTGTTCGCGTCGGCGCGGACACCCACGCCGAAGTCGTTCACGTTGCCGGCGCCGTTCATCGCATTCTGGTAGACGATGGTGCCGTTGATGCCCGCGAGCTTGCCGTACCACAGGTTGTATCCCTGGCCGGCCACGTTCTGCACGCCGCCCGCCACGTAGATGTCGCCCGTGGGGTTCACCGCGACGCCGAAGCCCTCGTCGTCGATGTTGAGCGGGCCGTTGTACTGCTGCGTCCAGATCGTGGCGCCGTTCGTGCCGTTGTATTTGCGGATCCAGATGTCCTGTCCGGTGCCGGTGTTGGTCGCGTAGCCGATCACGATGACGTTGCCGGAGGCGTCGACCGTGATGCCCTGTCCCCAGTCCGCGCCGTTGCCGGTGCCGGCGGCGTTCTGCGTCCACGCGATGGTGCCCGCGGGGGTGTATTTGCGCACCACGATGTCGAGCGTCGCGCCGACGACCTCCGCGCCCGTCACGTAGATGTTGCCCTGCGCGTCGACCGCGTCGGCCGCCCACGCCGCGCCGCCGTTGCCCGCGGCCGGGTACGTCTGCGTCCAGAGGACGCTGGCGCTCACCACGCAGTCGTTGTTGCAGCCGTCCGCCGAGGTCATGTTGCCGTCGTCGCACGCCTCGATGCCGGCCTGGACGAGGCCGTCACCGCACTTGGCGTTCTTGCACATCAGCGTGCATCCGCCGGTGTTGCTGTTCTGCGCGGCGAGATCGCACTCCTCCACGCCGGCCTGGACGAAGCCGTCCCCGCATTTGGCGTTCTTGCAGGTGGCCGTGCAAGCGGCGGAGTTGTTGTTCTGAGCGCCGTTATCGCACTCTTCCACGCCGTCCTGCGTGAAGCCGTCCCCGCACGCGGCCTTCTTGCAGAGCACCGTGCAAGCGCCGGTGTTGCTGTTGCCCATGATGCCGAGATCGCACTCTTCCCCCATTTGCTGGACGCCGTCGCCGCAGGCCGGGAGGGTGCATTTGTTCGTGCAACCGTCGTCGTCGACCTGGTTGCCGTCGTCGCAGCCCTCGACGCCGGCTTGCACCAGGCTGTCACCGCATTTGGCGACCTTGCACATCGACGTGCAGGCGGCGGTGTCCGAGTTGCCCGCGCCGTCGTCGCACTGCTCGACGCCGTTCTTGATCTTGCCGTCCCCGCAGACATTGAGCTTGCACTCCTTGGTACAGCCCGCGTTGTCCGCGTTGCCCGCGCCGTCGTCGCACTCCTCCGTGCCCGCGTACACGAGCTTGTCGCCGCAGGTGGCCTGTTTGCACATCGACGTGCAGGCGGCGGTGTCGGCGTTGTTCGAGCCGTTGTCGCACTCCTCCGCGCCCTGCTGGACGAGCGTGTCGCCGCAAGTGGCCTTCTTGCACATCGACGTGCAGGTGCCGGTGTCCGAGTTCGCCATTCCCTCGTCGCACTCTTCCTCCGGGCCGACGAGGCCGTCTCCGCAGGCCGCAGGGGTGCAGTCCGTCTTGCAAGCGGCGGTGTCGCCGTTCTTGTCGCCGTCGTCGCAGGTCTCCCCGTCCTCGACGACGCCGTTGCCGCAGACTGGCTCGGTCGACGTGCTGGTGCCGCCGCCGGAGCCTCCGTTGCTGCTGCCGTCGCCGCCGCCGCAGCCGATCGCCATGCCCCCGAGCGCCAAGGTGGAAAGCGCAACTCCAAGGTGGAAAATTTTCATGGCGCCGGTATCGCGATTGTTGCGTCCGGATGCAAGCGCGCCGGCGCCGGAAATGTGCGAGATCGGACAGGGAATGGCCGCGTCCCAGGTCCTCGTCCGTCCACGTCCTCACCGTGGAGGAGGGGAGTCGTCGAGGCCTACTCCGCGGGCTCGGGGGCGGGGGAGAGGGACTCCAGGATGGACGGGACGTCGCGCGGGGAGCAGGCCATCCAGCGGGCCAGCACCGCGTCCGGGGGGGCCTCTTCCGGCGGCGCGGTCTTGCGGGCGGACACCACACGATCGAGCACGTCCACGCGGATGGCGCGGCGGCCGAGCACCGCGTAGCCGAGCGCCGCGTACGCCGCCGGGACTGCCCCTCTCGGCGCCGGGATCGACGGGCCGACGGGCGGCCTCACCGGCAGGCGCGCCGCGTTTCCGTGGAAGGCCAGCGCGATCGCGAGGCGCTCCGACTCCCGCGCTTCCGTGAAGGTCAGAGGGAGCCACGCCGCGCGCGCGCCGAGGACGACGCCGGCCGCGGAGAGGGCCGCACGATCGGACTCCGACAAGGACTCTGCGAGGGCCGTGTCTTCGAGCAGCTCCGTGCCGAGGCCGCCTTCGAGCCGGTACAGGATGCCTTTCGCGGCCGCGGACAGGCGCTCTCGCTGCGCCTTCCGGAGCGGTCCCACGATGTTCTCGACGACGTCGCGCGCGAACGCGAACAGGCGCCTTTGAATACGCGCGCGGCCGCCCGCGGCGATCTCGTTCAGGCCCGTGAGGCGCACCTCCGGGAGCAGCAGGCTCGCTCCGCGGAGGAGCACCGCGATCGGCTGATCTTCGTGGAAGATGCGCGGCGCGGGCGGCGCGGGGCCCTCCGCCGTGACCTTCAACGTGAACGCCTCGTGCGGGGCCGTCGCGATGGACTCCACCCATTCGTCCGGACGCTCGGCGGGCTTCGTCGGGAACATGGCCGCTCGGAGCTTCGAGAGGCGCGCGAACGGGTGATCCGGGCGGGCCTCTTCGTCGATGTCGCTCGGGCGCGGCGGCTGTCGGGGGCGCGGCTTCTGCTGGACGGCGCGGCGCTTTCCGCCCTTTTCGACGAAGCGCTGGAGGAGGCGCTCGTGGAGGGCGTCGCTCAAGCGATCTTCGATGGCCCGAGTCCGCTCTTGCCACTCCGAGGCAGACACCACCCAGCCGGGGCGATTCGAGATGTACGTCCACGTCCGGATCGAGGCGATCCGCGTGAGGAGCGTGTCCAGATCGCCTGTCGGATCGTTCGTCTCGGCGACTTTTTGTGCCATCCAGTCCGGGTCGAGCACGCCTTTCGGGCCGGTGAGCTGCAAGAAGACCTCTGCCAGCAAGGCCACGTGGGACTCGAACAGGAGCTTTCGGTAATCGGGGATCTTGCAGACGTCCCAGAGCAGGCGCACCGACTCTTCGCCTCTGGCGCGGGCGGTGATCGCGTCGTCCTCCGCCAATCGATTGAGCGCCGCGGTGTCCTCCGCGTTCAGCGTGAGCTTCAGTCTGCGCGTCGTGGAGGGCGTTCGCAAGGACATCGCGAGGGCCTCGATCGACGAGTAATCCAGATCTGCGTTGCGCCACTGGAGCCTCCCGAGGAACGGAAAGCGGTGCTCCTCGATGGCCTGCACGACGGGGGGCGGCAGGATCTGGGGCAGAACGCCGCCGAACGTGCCGTCCGCGAGGTGCCTCCCGGCGCGGCCCGCGATCTGCGCGAGCTCCGCGGACTCCAGATCTCGGACGTCCTTCCCGTCGAACTTGCGGAGCGACAGAAAGCCCACGTGCGAGATATCGAGGTTGAGGCCCATCCCGATCGCGTCGGTCGCGACGATGTAGTCCACCTCGCCCGCCTGGAACATGGCCACTTGCGCGTTGCGGGTGCGCGGCGACAGGGCCCCGAGCACCACCGCCGCGCCCCCTCGAATACGCCGCACGCGCTCCGCCGTCTCGTACACCTGGGACGTCGAGAAGCCCACGAGCGCGCTCTTCGGCGGGAGCCGAGCGATCTTGTCGTTGCCCGCGAAGGACAACCTGGAAAACCGCGGGTGCTCCACGATCTTCGCCGTCGGGAGCAGCTCCGTCATGAGCGGTCGCATCGTCGCCGCGCCGAGGAACCACGTCTCTTTGCGGCCGCGCGCGAGGAGGAGCCGCTCCGTGAACACGTGGCCTCGCTGCTCGTCCGCGCCGAGCTGGATCTCGTCGACGGCGAGGAAGTCCACCTCGACGTCGATGGGCATCGCCTCCACCGTGCAGATCCAGTAATCGGGCCTCCGCGGGACGCGCTTCTCTTCCCCGGTCACGAGCGCGACGCGGGACTCCCCGATGCGCGTCGTCACCTTGTCGTAGACCTCCCGCGCGAGCAGGCGCAAGGGCAGGCCGATCATGCCCGTGTCGTGCTCCAGCATGCGCTCCACCGCCCGGTGGGTCTTGCCGGTGTTGGTGGGCCCCAAAAGGGCGGTGATCTGGCTCGATTCGGGCACGACGGATGGACCGGGGAGACGCTCGGCGCGGCAGCTTACCAGTCGGTCGGGTGGTAGTCTTTGAGGAACAGCCCGGCCATGTGCTTGCCGGTGATCAGGCCGGAGAAGATGGGATCGCAGATGCGGGCGGCGCCGTCCGTGATGTCGAGCGGCGGGGAGAAGCCGTGCTCTTCCACCTTGCGCGCGGCGATGTCCGCCGGGTCCTCGTCCGTGACCCAGCCGGTGTCGACGCTGTTCATGTGGATGCCGGCCTGCAAGTAGTCGGGCGCGCTCGTGCGCGTCATCATGTTGAGCGCGGCCTTCGCCATGTTGGTGTGAGGGTGCTTGTCGGTCTTGTGGAGTCGGTAAAACTGCCCCTCCATCGCCGACACGTTGACGATGTGCTTGTCGTTCGTGATCTGCCGCATCATGAGCGGCTTCAATCGGGCCGACATCACGAAGGGCGCGATCGCGTTCACCAGCATCACCTCGAACAGCTCCACCGTCGGCACCTCCGCGAGCGTGAGGCGCCAGCTGTTGAGCCTGCGGAGATCGATCTGCTGTTGATCCTGGTCGAGGCGACCCTCCGGGAACTGGGATGCTCCGTCCACGGTGTCGCCCGCGACGGCCGCGATCTGCGACAAGAGGGCGGGGGCCCGGAGCCCCATATCGGCCTCTCCGGCGGCGATCTTCGGGGCCTCTCCGTGCTGCCGCAGAGCCTCGTAGTCGTGCAGGAGGCGCTGCGCCGCGGCCGGGAGCGCGGCGACAGGGGCCGTCTCGTGGTGGAGGAGGTGCGCGTAGAACCCCGGCGGGCGCCGCACGGTCTGACAGGCGTTGTGGAGGATGAAGTCGAGGCGATCCAGGTGCGTGTCCAGGTGTTTCGTGAAGCGCTCCACGCTCGGCGTGTGGCGGAGATCCAGACCGAAGACCTGGAGTCGATCCGCGAAGTCCGGATAGTCCGCCTCCTCGGCGTAGCGCCGGGCCGCGTCGTGGGGGAACCGCGTCGTCACGATCACCCGCGCGCCGGCCCGGAGCAGCTTGATGGCCGCCTGGTACCCGATCTTGACGCGCGCCCCGGTGACGATCGCGACGCGGCCTTCGAGCGACGTCGTCTCGCTGCGCTTCGCGTGGTTGAAGTCGCCGCACGTCGGGCAGAGCTGGTCGTAGAAGAAGTGGAGCGTCCGGTACTCGGCCTTGCAGACGTAGCACTTGTGCGGCTCCGACAGCTCGCGGGGCGCCCCTCCGGTGGCGGAGGTGCCTTGTTCGTGACTGTCCGTCTCGCTCGCGGAGGTGCCTTGTTCGTAACTGTCCGTCTCGTCCGCGGAGGTGCCTTGTTCCGGCGCGCTGTCTTCGGGCGGCTGCGAGAGGCGGAGCTCCGGCAGGCGTGGGGGCGTCGGGTACACCGGCAGCTCCCGGATGGCGCGGATCGTCGTCGTGCGGCGGGCGGCGTCGTCCGCGGCGCGCTGCTCCTTGCGGTCGCGGCGCGAGAGGGCCTTGCGGAGATCGCGCTGCTCCTTGCGATCCGGCCGCGATACGCGCCCTGCGGCCATCGTCAAGCGGCGGCGCAGCTCCTGGTCCACGTCCGCGAGGAGGCCGCGATCTTCGGCGATCGCCTCCAGCAGATCCGCGCACGCGGCGATCGCCTCGGGCGTGGGCTTCGCGCCGGATCCTCGGATCTCGCGCGGATCCTCGGAGGGGGCTTCTTCGATCTCGGCCATGGGCGCACGCCTCTAGCACAACGCGGCGCGGGATGGGGTGTCCGGGGCCCGGCCCTCTACCGGCATCCTGGTGGACGGGCGCATGGATTCGCGCGCGCCGGGCGGCGGATCGGTTAGCCTGCGCCGCATGCGGATCGCGCGCTTCGTCTCCCTCGCTCTCCTCGGCGTCCTCGCGTGGAGCGGCTGCAATGCCATCTTCGGCATCGGCCCCGGACAGAGCGGCTCGGGCACCGGCGGCGCGGGGGAGTGCCCCCCGGCGAAGGCCGCGACGTGCGATCCCGAGCACGTGGACGACAGCGCCAACTGCTGCACCGCGGGGCGCGACTGCGAAGACGGGGAGTGCGTCGCCCAGGAGTGCACCGCGCACCGCATCGTGGACGCGGACGGCGCCGGCTGCGTGAGCATCGCCGTCGCCGGGGATCGCCTCGTGTGGACGCGCGGCGGCGATCTGGGCCTCTACGTGAGCGACGTGGACGGCGGCCAGAAAGGCACCTTCGCCATCCCGATGGACGTCCCCAATCAGGGCACCGCCCGCGTGACCGTGGACACGGGCGTGACGCCGCCGATCGCTTATTTCACCGACTATCTCGGCACGACGGTGGGCCGGACTCCGGTGGACGATCAGGACGTGGAGGTGTTCGCGGCCATCCCTTCGGGGGAGGCCAATCAGGCCCGGTACGGCAACATCCTCGTTCACGCGGGCTACGTGTACTGGGCCATGCAGCTGGAGGACTCCGACCCCACCTCCGGAAAGGACATCTGGCGCGCGAAGATCGGCCCGATGGGCAGCGCCGCGGCGACGGCGGAGCGCGTGGTCGCGAGCGATCACCCGCTCGGCCTCGCGACGGACGACGCGTACCTGTATTTCGACGACAGCGCGAAAGGCACCCTGGAGCGCATCCCCTGGAGCGCGCTGGCCGACGGCGCGTCGCTCCCGGCCGCCTCGGAGACGCTCGCCACGGACGCGGCGGAGTACATGGGCGCCGAGATCGGCGAGATGGCCGTCGACGACACCTACATTTACTGGGGCACAGGACACACCCTGTTCGCGATGCCGAAGGCGACGCCGAACGGCCAGCGCAAGACGATCGGCACCGTGTCGGGCCTCCTCGGGATCGTGCTCGTGGACGGGCGCGACATCTATTATTCGACCCTCGGATTCGGCGGCCCGTCGGAGCTCTACCGCGCGCCGAAGGGCGGAGTCGGCGGCTATCCGAAGAAGCTCTACGAGACCGGCGACGACAACGCGCACATCACCTCGATCGCGCAGGACTGCGGCCACGTGTACGTGCTCGTCGGCAGCGGGTGCGACGTGTACAAGATCACGAAGTAGTCTTTTTGTGCTTTTTCGCGCGTCGACGCCTTCCGGATCGGATCCGGAAACGTTCGCGAAACATGCCAGAGGCTACGCCTTGCGTCATGAAGGTCGATTCGGGCGACACCGCCTGGCTCCTGGTTAGCACCGCGCTCGTCCTCTTCATGACCCCCGGCCTCGCGCTGTTCTACGGAGGAATGGTGCGCCGGAAGAACGTGCTCGCGACGATCATGCACTCGTTCGCGGCGCTGCCGATCATCACGCTTCAGTGGCTCGTGATCGGGTACTCGCTCTCGTTCGGGAAGAGCTTTCACGGCGTCATCGGCGGGCTCGACATGGCCTTCCTCTCGGGGCTCGCGCTGGAGGCGAAATCGTCGACTCCGCACCTGGCCTTCTGCGCGTTCCAGATGATGTTCGCGGTCATCACGCCGGCGCTCATCGCGGGCGCGTTCGCGGAGCGCATCCGGTTCCCTGCATACGTGGTGTTCATTCTGGCGTGGTCGACGCTCGTGTACGACCCGGTGGCGCACTGGGTGTGGGCCGACAACGGCTGGCTGTTGAAGCTCGGCGCGCTCGATTTCGCGGGCGGAACGGTGGTGCACGTGGCGGCGGGCGCGTCGGCGCTCGTGTGCGCGATCGTCCTCGGGAAGCGCACCGGATATCCGCACGAGCGGCACCAGCCGCACAACCTCACGATGACGCTCACGGGCGCGGGCATCCTGTGGTTCGGGTGGTTCGGGTTCAACGCGGGCAGCGCGCTCACGTCGGGCGGGCTCGCGGCGCTGGCGCTCGTGACGACGCACATCGGCGCGGCGGCGGGCGCGACGGGGTGGATCGTGGTCGAGTGGTGGCAGCGGAAGAAGCCGACGGCGCTCGGCATCGCGTCCGGCCTCGTCGCGGGCCTCGTCGGCATCACGCCGGCGGCGGGCTTCGTGGCCCCGTGGGCGGCGGCGGCGATCGGCTTCGCGGCGGGCGTCGTGTGCTACTTCGCGGTCGTCTCGAAGGAGAAGCTCGGGTACGACGACACGCTCGACGCGTTCGGCGTGCACGGCGTCGGCGGCGCGCTCGGCGCGATCCTGACAGGCGTGTTCGCGAGCAAGGCGCTCAACGACGCGGGCCGCGACGGCGCCATCCACGGCGCCCCGAGCCAGATCGGCATTCAGGCCCTCGGCGTCGGCGTGGTCGCGGTCTATGCGGCGGTGTGGACGTACGTGCTTCTCAAGATCATCGACAAGGTGATCGGCCTGCGCGTCGCGGTGGACGACGAGCGTCAGGGCCTCGACGACACGGAGCACGGCGAGACAGGATACGCTCTGTGACGTCTCCTTGAAGAACAGGAGGTCTCCCCTCCCTGCGCCTGAGAATCAGGCGCTTTGGGAGGGGCGGCCTTCGCGAAGCGATGGCCGGGGGTGGGCACCTGAGCATTCCTCGGATTCTTGTCGGGTTTACAAGGGGGCAAAGCCCCCTCGTATCACTCCCCCGCCGACGAACGCTGGGGTGGGCGTATTCAGTGCGAGCAATGGCTCGAGCGGAGGCAGCCGCACGTCGGGCAGCGACCGCCCATCTTCAAGATCGCGCCGAGCGCATAACCCACGTCACACACGAAGGTCCACACGGGGGACGGCTGCGGGATCGCGTCGGGATCGCCTTCTTCCAGCGGGGGGAGCGGCTCTTCGTTCGCGCACGCCTCGCACATCGCGCCCTTCGGCGTCGCGACGGTCGCGCGCAAAGGAAACTCCTTGTCACACGAGACGCACCGCGCGAGGAGCTTCGTCATCGCGGAGGCCGCGGAGGTGCGGTATCCGCCCACCATGCCTTCGGGCACCGGCAATCCGTCTCCCTTGTCCAGCGCGCGCGACAAGGCCTCGATCTCGTCGCCGTCGATCCACAGACCGAAGCAGTCCGGACAGACATCGAGGTTGACGTCGAAGAACGGGATCTCCAGCGCCTCCATCTGACAGCGTGGGCACAGCGAGATCCCCTTGCCGGGCCGGCCCACGGCGATCACGTCCGCGCGGCGATCGTGCAGCACCGCGAGCCCCGGATACGCGAGCGCGACCTCCCCCCCGTCGAGCCACACGCCGCCGCACGTCAGGCACATGTCGGCCTCGATCGGCGGCGCGTCGCCGGCGTTCCGCGTGAACGTCTCCATCCACGTGGTGCAGCGCGGGCAGTGAAGGGGCTTGATCACGACTCGGGCGCCGGCGGGGCCTCGGAGGGAGCGGTGCTGTCCGGCGTGCGCACCGTGAGCACCGGCACCGCGCAGTGGCGCACCACGTTCTCCGCCACGCTGCCCGCGAGCACGCGCGAGATGCCCGTGCGCCCGTGCGTCCCCATCACGACGAGGTCGTAGCCGCTCTTCTGCGCGTAGTCGCACACCACGCGCGCCGGATCGCCCATCTCCAGGCGAGTCCCCACCTCCACGCCGCGGGGGGCGTTCTCGCCGAGGAAGCGCGTGATCTCCTCGGTGGCGCGCTTCTTCACGAGCTGCGCGACGGTCATCGGCTCTTCGGCCGGGACGGTCACCATCGTGTCGCCGACGCTCGGCCACAAAAACGGCACGTCCCACACGTGGAGAAGCGTCACCTTCGCGCCGAGCGCGCGGGCCAGGTCGCACGCGTACGTGAACGCGGCGCCCGAGCACTCGGAGAAGTCGACGGGCACGAGGATTCGAGAGATGTTCATGAGGACGACTCCGTGGGCAGGTGGCAGGGCCGCGAGCGCGGCCGACGATCTCGGTACCACGAAATGCGGTGCCTGCGCGCAGGTTTGCCGAGCCGATTCGCGAGGCGACGTCCGACGCCCGGCGGCGCCCGCGCCTACTTTGCGGGCTTCTGCACGAGCTGCGGCATGCGCTCCTGGAGGCGGGCGACGAGCTTGTTGAAGTCGTACTTGTCCGGCCGCCCGTCGGGCAGCACGCTGATGTCGAACGCGGCGGCCGCGGCGCGCTCCCGGAGCGGTTGCCCGAGGTTCAAGGCCGTCCCGAGCGCGCGGAGGCTCGCGTGCTCCTGGGTGGAGACGATGCCGTCGAGCAGGGCGATCCACGCGGCCAGCGCGTACGTGAGGACCTTCTCCCACTCGCCGAGCCCTTCGAGCTTCACGCTCTCCAGCGTCACGCGCGTCTTCGTCGCGGCCGAGAGCTCCGCGAGCGCCTCGTCCTCGACGCCGTGCTCTTTCGCCGCGCGGAGGAGGGCCGCGCCTTCGTTCTTCTGGTAGGTGCCGTCGGCCCACGCGACGGCCGCGAGCGCGAGGAAGGACTCTTTGGGGAGCTTGTTCGACATCGGCCGACGATATCGAATCGCGAGCTGAACGAAACAGGGAATTCGTGATCGTCCCGGACGAGCGGTCTCCGGCGACGCGGCGTCTCCATCACAGCAATGCTTGGAGTCGCTCGCGCAGGCGGCGGAAATCCTCGGGACAAAGAGCGCAGATGCGATCGACCGAGCGCGCCGCCTCCTCAGCCACGATCCCACGACCCACGGCGTCCTCCCTCAGCCTGCGGTGCTCCGTGAGATAGGGGATGAAATAAGCCTCCTTGGGGTGGGGATGCCGGCGAATATCGCGGAAGCTCCATTCCGAGGGCAACTCCAAGCCGGCCAATATCCACACCTCGACTTCTTCGATCGCGTGCTCTCCGAGCAGAGCCTGGCCCTCTTTGAGCCGAGAGGAGAGCTGATTTTCGATGGACGTCAGCGCCTCTCGGCGGCCAGCGTTCTCCGGGCCGTCGCGGTCCACGAGGAGGAGGAAGAGGTCTGTCTGTCCTCCCCAAAGATCGACGATCTCCGCGACGCGCGCGACGTCGAGCGCGCGGGACACGCCGCCCAGCACGGGTTTTTCGCAGACACGCACCTTCGCTCGGGGTTTGCCCAGCGTCGCGAGGAGCGCTTCGACGAGCGGCTTGAGGAGGTCCTTGTCGCGCCGCGAATCCTCGGGGATGACGAGGACCCTCACGCGGCGGCTCCCGGAGTGGGCCTCTTCATGATCGGCTCCCGCGGGGTCGAGGCCAGCTCCACCATGTCTTCGAACCAGCCGGACGCGAGGAGATCCGCGCGATCGTGCGCTTCGAGGACGCGGCGCGCGTCCGGCACATCGAGGAGACGTTGAATCCTTCCGGCGCGCTCGCCTTCCAGTCGGTACACCAGAGAGGCATGTTCGAGCTGCTCGTCGTCGAGGAGCGAAAGGAGCATGGGAGAGTGGGTGGTCGCGACGACCTGAATCTTTCGGGTCGACGTTCTGGACCGGATCAGATCGAGGACGAGGCGCAAGCGCGAAGGGTGGAGACCATTCTCGATCTCTTCGAAGAAATAGAGTCCAGGCTCGGCCGAGAGGAGCGCCGCCAAGAGCGCCAGGAAGCGCAATGTGCCCTCCGAAGCGCTGTACGCGGACAAGGCGGTTCCGTCGCGCTCGACAAGGAAAAGGAGAACCTCTCCGCGGAAATCCGAGGCGAAGTGGAGATCAGCGACGTCCATCGGAGTCAGGAGGCGAATCCAGCGGATCAGCTCGGTCTTCGTGCTGGCATCTTCGCAGAGCGATTGGAGCACCGAAGACAGGTTTTCGCCGCGATCGGACAAGACGTGCTGCCCCGGAGCGCTGGGCAGCCGCATCGCGCGGGGATCGGGGTCGACGAAGCGCATCATCAGCAGGTCGTGCTCCATGTCGCGCAGACTGGTACGGACGAAGCCCAACCGCTCATCGCGACTCCCCGACAGCTGTCCTAACACCGGGCGTGAGCTCAATGCCGTGAGGCTCGCGGTCTTTTCCGGAGTCTCTGCGACGACAACCGACGCTTCGATCGCGTCATTGGCATCCTTCTCGGAAACATGCCCATCGGAGCGAGCCTCGTACGCGATTCCGACCTCATCATCCGGTACGAACCCCAATCGCTCGGAGAGGAGGTGAGGGACGACGATCGGGCGAGACGGTGCGCTGACCTCAATGCGAAAGCGCTGCGTGAGATCTTCTCGAACCCATGAGTCGGAATGACTCGGGCCTGTGACCTCGACTTCAACGCCGAAGCTCTCCGTACCTCGAAAAGCCACCTCGCGAGCGCCGCCCAGGATCCCGTCCCACTGCCGCTCTCCAGCGGTCCATTTGCCGCCGAAGATCTCCGCCAGCGTATATCCACGTCCGACGGCGTGCAGGAAACGGAGCGCCTCGCGCACATTGCTCTTGCCGGACGCGTTGGCCCCGACGAGCAGCGTGAACGGGCCCATGGAGAGCTCGGCTTCTTCGAAGCTCTTGAAGCGAGAGAGCCGCAGCCGCGTGAACATGTCGGGCATCCTACCAGGCGCCCACGGCGCGCGCGACATCGATGACAGGAGGGAGAGGACGCTGGAGTCTCCTCTGCAAGGATCGCTGCAGAAGAGGGGCGCCTGGACCGGGCAAAAGGGCGAGCCCGGTCCAGCGCCGAGAGGAAGGTTTACTGGAGATCGACCGCCTGGATGCCGTACGGGCCCATCGAGCAGAGGGCGCGGTCGCCGTCGAGCGTGACGCTGTAGATGTAGGACATCACGTCCGACTTCTTCTGCAGCATCAGGTTATCCATGTCCGTCGCGTCGAGGTCGTAGATGCCAGGCGTGGCGTAGCTCGCGAGGATGACGTGGTTGCCCTCCGCCGCGACGCCGTACATCCACTCGTTGGTCGGGAAGCTCGCCGACGCCATCGTGATCGTGTTCTCCGACGGCGGGCTCAGCACGACCACCGCCTCGTGCGAGACGCCGGCGACCGGGTCGTAGCTCCAGGTCTGCGTGAAGATGCGGTCCTCCGTGACCTTGGTGTTGTACGTCCACATCGTCGGGCTGACGCTCTTCGTGTCGAGGATGCTGACGTCGTCGCCGTCGAGCGCGATGAGCTTGAGCGTGTGCTGCATGTAGTAGCAGTACCCGTCGGTGTAGCTGTTGTCGTCCCAGTTCCACTGGCCGTATCCCGTCGCCCAGCAGTCGTCCGCGTTGTTCTGCGGCAGGTTCACCTGGTGGAAGTCGATCGTCATCGCGTGCTGCGTGGCCGAGTCGAACGCGACCAGCGCGCCGGGCACGTTCGTCGACTCGATCGGCAGCGCGTTCGGGTACACGAACGTCTCGCGATCCAGGTAGAAGCGCACCTTGCCGGGCATGTTCGGGACCGGCTCCCAGTGCGACGTGAGCACCTGATTGCCGCTCTTCTGGAGCAGCGAGTGGCCGGAGCCCTCGGGCAGCGGGATCGACGCGGTGTGCGACGGGGCCGCCGGGTTCGTGAGGTCCGCGACCTCCAGAGAGGCCGTCTCGGTGGAGGTGTTGGTGGCCTGGTCCCACGTCGACTGGAGCGCGCGGAACACGAGCTGATTGCCGATCTTGACGACCGCCTCGCCGCCGTCGAAATCGCTGCTCCAGCCCCAGAAGTTGGTGCCGAAGTTCATCGTCAGGTGGCCTTCGACCGCCGGGTGCGCCACGTTCGTGAGGTTCACGACCGCGACGTGCGTCAGGTCCTTGTACTGCTCGTTGGCGCCGTCGTAATACCAGTTGTTGTCGGTCCACGTGAGGGCCACGCGGTGCGCGTCGAGCGGGAAGAGCCGCGCGCCGTAGAAGAAGCCCCATCCGTAGCAGTCGTTGAGGCCGTCCTGCACGGCCTCCGCGAGGTCCAGCGTGCCGAGCGGCTCCGCCTTGTTCGGGTCGTTCGCCGGGACGACGTCGAGGCGCGACGCGTTGGTCCACCAGTCGGAGGCCACGCGGATCACGTAGTTGCCGACTCGCACCGACTGATCTGCCCACGTGTTGAGGGGCAGCATGTCGACGGCAGCGGGGCTGTCGCGATCGGTGATGTCGAACGACTGCACGCTGTCGTCGGACACGGTAAAGAGCGTGTCATTGTGCATCAGCGCGCGCCGCGCGACGCCGTGCATCGGGGCGCTGCCGCGCTTCGTGAGCGAGTCGTGCGTGAAGTCGACCATCTGCACGCCGCTCTCGACCTTGCCGCAATAATAGCTGTTGCCGTCCGAGGTCCAGTCGTACGCGCCGTACGGCACGAACACGGTCCCGAGGTCGTTGTCGACCTTGAAGGCCTTGTGGATGCGGTCCTGATCCTCGGGCGCCCACGACCAGTCGCCGCCGAAATTGACGCGCTGGATGAGCGACGGGTTCGCGAGATCGGCCACGTCGAAGAGGGAGACGTTCATCGAGCCCTCCTGCGCCGTGTTGTCGAAGCCGAGCGCGAACAGGCGATCTCCGTGCGGCTCCAGGTAGTAAATCCAGCCCGGGAGCTCCACCTGGCCGAGCTGCTGCGGGTGCGCCGGATCCGACACGTCGATGGTGAACAGCGGGTCTTGCTGCTCGGCCGTGATCGCGAACAGGCGGTCTCCGTCGAAGCGCGCCGCGCGGAGGCGCTCGGGCTTCGGCAGGACGAGGTTCTTCGACGCGATTGGCACGATGGAGCTCGCGCCGTTCACCTGGAACGTCTGCACGGCCGGCACGCCGTTGTCCCACCAGACGCCGGGCTGGCTGATGACGCGGAGCACGCTGTCCTTCTCGTCCATCTGCCAGCGACTCTCGATCTGGCCCGCGACCTCCACGGCCGCGCCGAGCTGGAGGAGGCCGGTCGGATCCGTGATGTCGACGACCTGGATGGTGGAGTGGCCTTCGCCCTGGCCGTCCCACTCGATGCCGGCGACGTACATGCGGTCCTGCGTGACGCTGATGCTGCGTCGCCAGCCCCAGCTGTACGTGTCCTGGTCGGAGAAGCTCAGCGAGTCGACCACGTTGATGTGCGCCGGGTCGCCGACCTGGATCGACGTGACCGTCGTCTCCGGCTCGTTCGCGCAGTTCCAGCAATAGCCGTTCTCGTACGAGACCGCATAGAGGACGTCGCCGACGATGCGGGAGTCCGAGATCTCGCCCGGGAGATCGAACGAGCCGACCTTGGTGATGTGGGCGGGGTTCGTGACGTCGAGCGCCTCGATGTGGCTCGACGTGAGGTATTCGCAGCTGTCGCCGTTGTCGCTGCACGACCAGGTGCCGAAGCTGGAATACATCGCGTAAACGATGCCGTCCTGCATGTACATCTCGAACGGCACGCCCTGAACGCGGTAGTTGCCGAGCAGGTGCAGATCGGCCGGGTTGGCCATGTCGATGACGGAGAGGCCGCCGTACTGCGAGAGCGCGAACAGCTCGTCGCCGTGGACCTGGATGATGTCCGCCTCGATGATGGCCTTCTCGGCGCCGGCGTTGTCGGTGCCGGTGCTGGTGCTGGTGGTCGTGCCGCTGTCGGAGCCGCCGGCGCCGGCGTCCTCGCCGCCGCCGTTCTTGTTGCCGCCGTTCGGAGAGTCTGAGATGAAGCCGTCCTGGTTCTGGCCGCTGCCGGACCCTTCCACGTCGGCGCAGCCGAAGGCGGCCACTCCCAGCGACGCGATGATCCCGGCGACTCGAATCAGGTTCCACGATGAAGTTCTGAAGAGACTCATGGTCATTCCTCCGCGGTGCGCCCGTCGGGCGTCGGGATGGCAGGCGCGGACGTCGGTATCCGCACCGAAGCTATCGAGGGTTTCTTTTCCAACCTCCGTGCCACCTTCGCGGCGGGGCATTTCTCCCGGATCCAGGGAGTTTTACGTGCCGGGTTGAGCCACGCCCCCCGAGGCCGGAACCCGATGTCAGGGCCTCAGTCTTCGTCGATGTTTTCGTCCGCGTCCGCGGCCTTCGGCACGTAGGAGCACGAAGGATCTTCGGCCCACAGATCCGCTGTCTGCGCGAGCGCCCGGGCGCGGGAGCCGCCGCAAATGCGCCCGAACGAGCAGACGCCGCATTTGCCGGCGAGGTGGTCCGCGCCGCCGAGATCGTGGATCGTCTCGTTTTCCAGGGCGCCCGCGAGCGCGTCCTTGCGCATGTGGCCCACGGTGAGGGGCAGCTCGGGCGACGGCATCACCTCGCCGCCGGCCGTGATGAACAGGCGATCGACGCCGTCGCGCTCCACCCGAACACGCCCCGCGGGGCTGTCGGCGCCCGTCCCGTACCGCAGGCGCGTCACGCGGATGAGCTGCGGCGCCGCGATCGCCGCGATCTCGAACCGATGGAGCGCCGCCAGGTCCGCGAGCGTCGTGACGGCGCGCTCCAGCGTGAGGGCGCCGAAGCTCGCGCCCGCGCCGCCCAGAGGGGCCATCACGGTCCACCGCGCGGCCCCGATCGACGCCGCCACCTCCGCGAGCGCGTGAAGGCCCCGCAGCCGCCCGAGGAGCAGCGCCGTCCGCACCTCGATCCGGAGGCCCGCTTCGCGCGCGGACTGCAGCAGCTCGATCGACGCCGCGAAGCTGTCGGGCACGCCGCTCACCGCGTTGTGCGACTTCGCGTCGGCCCCGTGCAGCGCCACGCCGACGCCGCGGAGGCCCGCGTCGACGAGCTTCGGCAGCGCCTCGTGGAGCCGGTCCGGCGCGGGGGCGGCGAGCACGTCGATCGCGAGGCCCACGCTCGCCCCGAAGCGCACGAGGTCCGCGAGATCGGGGCGCGCGGTCACGTCGCCGCCGGAGAGCAGCACGCGGTCGGTGCCGATGTCCGCGGCCTCCCGGAGGAGCGCGCGGCCCTCCTCGGTGGAGAGCTCTTCGGCGCCGGGCTCGGACGGGAAGAGGCGCTTCGTGATCTGCCACTCGACGGTGGACAGCCGACGCCGCTCGCAGGACGACACGCGCGCTCGAACAGCAGGCCTCGTGCCACGCGGCCGTCGCGCAAGGTCGGCCGTGTCACGCTCCGATTGCGGCGCGTCGTCGCGAGGTTTCTTCAATCGAAGCGAAAACGAAGCGCCGCGCGGTGCAGGCCCTGCGGTCCCTGAAACTTTGACGGCGACTTTGCGTCGTGCGAAGAGCCACGATCATGCGGATTCGTGTTGCCGCAGGTGCGGTGCTCGCTTTGTTGGGGCTGGTTGCGCTCTCTCCGTCGTCGTCGGCCCAGGCGAAGGGAGGGGCGAAGCCGGCCGCGCACGCCTCCGCCAAGCCCGCGGCCAAACCGGGCGCCGCTGCGAAGCCCGCGGCCAAGCCCGGAGCCGCCAAGCCCGGCGGCAAGCCCGGCGCCGCGAAGGCCCCCGCGCCCAAGAAGGGCAACGGAAAGAAGGCGACCGCGCGCAAGCCCGGCGACCCGAGCGAGCCCGACGAGGCGACGCGCCGGATCATCGCGGGCCTCACCGCGCAGAAGAACGTGCGCGAGTCGACCGAGCTCACGCAGATGCGACAGGTCGATCAGGCCCTGTTCCCGAGCAGCGCGCCGGACGCGGGGGAGCCGTGGCAAGTCGAGGGCACGCCGCTGCTCGGTTCGCCGGGCCCGAAGGTCAGCGCGACGGGCCTCCCGCCGGAGGGCCAGCTCGCCGCGATCGCGACGCCCGCGCCGAAGGCGACCACCAAAGACCTCGCGTGGCTCAAGCAGCTCGACATGCCCGACATCCCGGTGCGCTGGGACGCCCGCGTGATTCGATATCTGGAGTTCTACAAGAACGACCCGCGCGGCAAATCGATGGTGGCCACGTGGATCCGCAAGAGCGGGCGCTACGGCGGCGCGATCCGTCGCGTGCTGAAGGAGCAGAACGTCCCCGAGGACATCCTGTGGCTGTCGCTCGTGGAGAGCGGCTTCGAGCCGACGATCCACTCGCCGGCGGGCGCGGCCGGACTGTGGCAGTTCATGCCCGAGGGCGCCCGGATTTACGGCCTCTACGTCGATCGGTGGATTGACGAGCGGCACGATCCCGAGCGCTCCACGCTCGCGGCGGCGCGGTATCTGTCGGACTTGAAGACGCGGTTCGGCTCCTGGGAGCTCGCGTTCGCCGCGTACAACATGGGGTATGGAGGGCTGCTCGCGGCCATCAAGAAGTACAACACCAACGACTTCTGGGAGCTGTCGAAGCTGGAGGCCGGCGTGCCGCTGGAGACGGCGCTCTACGTGCCGAAGATCACGGCGATCGCGATCGTGGCGCGCAACAAGGCCGTGTTCGGGTGCGACCAGATCGAGCTGGATCCGGCGGTGACGTTCGACAAGGTGTCGGTCGAGTCCGGGGTCTCGATTCAATCGGTGGCGACGGCGGCGGGCGTGTCCGTGGACACGCTGGAGGCGTACAATCCGCAGATCCTGGCGGGGCGGACTCCGCCTCTCGCGCCCGGGCTCACGGTGGATCCGAAGTGGACCATTCGAGTCCCCGAGAGCGCCGGACAGAAGACCGCGAAGGCGCTGCCGAAGCTGATCGAGGCCGAGCCGAAGCTGCTCCGGTACACGGTGCGCTTCGGGGAGTCGATCGAGGACATCGCGGCGCAGATGAAGACGACGAAGAGCACGCTCGCGTCGCTCAACGGCCTTCGAAGCGGGGAGTCGTTCCGGCCCGGGACGGTCATCTTCGTGCCTGCGGGCGCGGCGGGGGCGGCGGTGCTCGCGCAGGGGACGACGAGCGCGTCGGGCCAGAAGCCGCTCGTGGTGGTGCCGGCGCAGTCGTTCGCGACGCCCGGGAAACGGCGCGTATTC
Organism: Polyangiaceae bacterium; assembly: GCA_046351455.1. Lineage (GTDB taxonomy): Bacteria > Myxococcota_A > Polyangia > Polyangiales > Polyangiaceae > JADJRH01. The sequence goes on along the minus strand of JAXLYM010000012.1, from coordinate 16,596 downwards.
TACCGCGTCGTCGCCGGGGACACGCTGCCGGAGATCGCGGCGGTGCTCGGCGCGACGTCGGACGACCTCTCGCGCTGGAACATCCTCGACGCGAGCGCGAAGCTGCACGACGGGATGACGCTGCAGGCCTATGTCGGCGACAAGCAGGTGCTCGCCGGCGTGGTCGCGCTGGAGGAGAAGGACGCGCGGATCCTGACCGTGGGATCGCCCGAGTTCTTCGCGTATTTCGAGGGGCAGAAGGGCCGAGAGCGGGTGTTCGTCACGGCCAAGGACGGCGACACCTGGGCGGGCCTCGCGAAGAAATACGGCCTCTCCGTCGGCATGCTGGAGCGCATCAACCAGCGCGCGCGGACGAGCCCGATCGTGGCCGGGGAGCGCATCGTGGTGTACGTGCCGGCCGGGCACGCGCCGGTGCCGATCGAGAAGGGCGACGACAAGGACAAATCCGAGGTGGCCGTGGCCTCCGCGGCCCCCGCGACGTCCGCCGTGGACAGCAAGGGCGACGACGACGCGGACGTGCCGGACAAGGCGCCCGCGACGGACAAGACCCCTTCGGTCAACAAGGCCCCTGCAGCGGACAAGGCCCCTGCGGCAGACAAGGCCCCTGCGGCAGACAAGGCGCCTTCGACGGACAAGGCGCCTTCGACGGACAAGGCCCCTGCGGCGGACAAGGTACCTGCGACGGACAAGGCACCTTTGGCGCCCAAGATCGACGTGAAAGCTCCTCCTGCGACGAGCGGGAAGGGGACGGACGGGCCGGCGGCGCCTCCCCCGGCGAAGACTCTCTAGGCCTCGCGACGGGGCTTCTCTTCAAGGAAAATGCGCGAAAGAAGGCGGACGCACGCGCGTGGACGAGGCCTGTTCGGACAGGCCTTCGGGCTCGCGGTGTGCGCGGCGATGTGCGGGCTCTGCGGGTGCGGGAACGGGAGCGGCGCGAGCGGGGCCTCGGCGGCCAGCGGAGCTCCGGCGACTGGTGACCCCAAAAAATCCGGGAACAGCGCGGCTCCTCCGAGCGGCGGGGCGCCTGTCGAACAGCCGCTCTCGCACTACGAGATGATCCCGATCGAGACCGCGAAGGCCGCGCAGGCGGCGCTCGCGAAGGTGGTCGCGGCGCCCTCGGATTTCGGGAATTACCTCGCGTTTCGGCGCGCGATGGCGTGTGGAGAGCCCTTCTTCCGCGACCGCGGCAAGGTGGCAGAGGAGCTGTACGGGCCCAAGGAGAGCGACTCCGGAGGGGCCCTCGGCGATCTCGACAGGGAGATCTCGGCCGGGGAGCCAACGTATTCCGGGACGGCCGCCGCCAAGGTGAAGAGCGCGCTCGCGCAGATCTCGGCGTCGTACCAGAAGGAGCGCGCGCGGCAGGCCAGAGTGCCATTCTTGTTGCCGCGGACGGTGTATTCTCTGGGGGAGGTGCTCGCGGGGGCGCGGCCCGGGCAGCCTCGCCGGCCGAGCGCCCGCATCGCCGACGCGCTCGGGCTCGTGGACGTCATCGAGGGGCTCACGATGCACAATCAGGCGTTCGCGTCGGTCGACAAGGACATGACGGCCGTCTCGAACCAGGTGCAGGCGGCGATCGCGTCGCTCCGAAAGGCGCTCAAGGCCGCCGAGAAAGACGGCGAGATCAAGGGGCGCGCGGCGCTCATCGTGACGACGGGCACGCTCGGGGCGAACGTGCGGCGCGCGCTCGGGCCCTCTTCGGACTTGTGGGTGCCTTATCCGCCGGCCGTGTCCGCGCGCGACAAATCGCTTCCGAAGATGGGCGGGATCGACGAGCCGACGAGCGTCCTCACGGCGCCGCGCGACGACCGGCTGTCCGCGTTGAACACCGCGCAAAAGGCGCTGTTCGGGGCGGCCGGATCTCCCATGGATCGGTTCGTCCGCGGGGACGAAAAGGCCCTGTCCGAAGAGGAGCTCTCCGGCTTCGACGTGCTGGTGAACAAGGGGTGCACGCGGTGCCACGCGCCGCCGCTCTATGGCGTGCTCCAGCCGCCGGAGCTCACGCCGCTCGACGCTCCGACGCTGCGCGCGCTCGCGGGGAAGGGGCCTTATTTCAAGGACCGCTCGCGGCCCACGCTGGAGTCCGTGGTGGACACGCTGAACGCGCTCGGCGAGCACGAGGCCGTGAAGGACAAAGGGGGCCAGAAATTCGAGCTGTCCGCGGCCGAGCGAAAGGCGCTGATCCGGTTCCTCCAGATGAGCCTCGCCGAGCCGAAGAAGCATTGAAATCGCTGCTCCTCGACCTCCGGCCGACGTTCGCGGGCGAGGAGACGCTCCGCGGTCCCGAGGCGCCGAGCGAGCCGTCCGCCGTCGCGCTGCCGGAGCGTTATCAGGATATCTGCCTGCTCGGCAGCGGCGGATTCGGGGAGGTGCGGCGCGTCTTCGATTCGCACCTCGGGCGCGTGGTGGCGATGAAGATCCTCCGGCCCGATGTCGGCGCGGCGCCGCGGCTGCGACGGCGGTTCCTCGCCGAGGTGAGGCTCACCGCGGGCCTGCTCCACCCGGGGATCATCGCGATTCACGATCACGGCGAGCTCGCGGACGGGCGGCTGTGGTTCACCATGCCGGAGGTGCGCGGCCGCACGCTGCGCGACGTGGCGAGCGACGTCTTCGGCCGAGAGGGCGCGGACATGGCGGTCCGGCAGAGGCGCCTCGTCGAGGTGTTCGCGCGCGTCTGCGAGGCCATGGCCTACGCCCACAGCCGCGGCGTGATCCACCGGGATTTGAAGCCCGAGAACATCATGATCGGCGCGTTCGGCGAGGTCATGGTGATGGACTGGGGCATCGCGCGGCGCGTGGGGCCGGACGACGAGCCCGACGTTTCGCCCCGGATCCCCGCGGAAGAGGCGCTCGCCGAAGGCGGATTGACCCGCGACGGCGACGTCGTGGGGACGCTCGCGTACATGCCGCCGGAGCAGGCGCGCGGGGATCTCCGCGTCCTCGGGCCGCCCGCGGACGTGTACGCCTTGGGGGCCATTCTCCATCACCTGCTCGCGGGCCGGCCGCCGTTCGAGGGGAGCGCACAGGAGATCTGGAGCCGTATTCAGGAGGGCGCGCCGCCCCTCGACGAGCTGGACGCGCCCGCGGAGCTCGCGTCGATCTGCGCGCGCGCGATGGCCCGCGAGCCCGCCGAGAGGTACGCGCACGCCGGGGAGATCGCGGCCGAAATCGAGGCCTTCTTGAGCGGCGCGCGGCGGCGGGAGATGGCGCTCCGGAAGCTCGCAGAGGCCCTGTCGCACGCGCCCGAGATAGCCTCTCTGCGGGCGCGCGCCGAGGGGCTCCGGGCGCAGGCGGCGGCGGCGCTGTCCTCGGTGAAGCCGTTCGATCCGGTGGAGATCAAGGTGCCGGGCTGGGCGCTGGAAGACGAGGCCGCGCGGCTCGATCGCGAGGCGGCGCTCGGCGAGGCGACGTGGATCGAGGCCGTTCACGGGGCGCTCGCGATCGATCCGGATCTGCCGGAGGCGCACGCGGCGCTCGCGGACCATTACCGCGACAAGCTCGCGCAGGCGGAGCGCGGCCGGCGTCCCGAGGAGGCCGCCCGCTTCGAGGTGCTCCTCCGCGCGCGCGATCGAGGGCGCCACGCGGCTTTTCTGAGCGGCAAAGGCGCGCTGTCGCTGGTGACGGATCCGCCGGGAGCGCGGGTGATCCTGGAGCGGTACGAGCTCCGAAGACGGCGGCTCACGCCGGTCGCGATCGGGGAGATCGGGCCGACTCCGATCGTCGATCTCGCGCTGGACAAGGGGTCGTATCGACTCCGCATCTCGGCGCCGGGCCGCGCGGAGGTGGTCTATCCGGCGCTCATCGAGCGCGGCGAGCGGTGGGACGGCCGTCCGCCGGGGGGCCGCGGGCCGTCCGCCGTGCCCTTGCCGCGGGCCGACGAGGTGCTGGAAAACGAGGTGATCGTGCCCGCCGGATGGTCCTGGACAGGCGGTGATCCGGACGCGCCGGACAGTTTGCCTGCGACGCGGGTGTGGATCGACGGATTCGCGATCGGCCGCTTCCCGGTGACCAACGAGGAGTACCTCGCGTTCCTGAACGACCTCGTCGCGCGGGGCCGGGAGGACGAGGCGCTCGCGGCGTGTCCGCGGGCCAACCGGGGCACCGTGGACCCGTCGGACCACGAGCTCTCGTACGCGCGCTCGCCGGACGGCCGATTCCGCCTCAAAGAGCAGGACAGCGCGCAGGTGTGGTCGCCGCGCGGCCCCGCGGTGCTGATGAGCTGGCGCGCCGCCGTGGCGTATACAAGATGGTACGCGGCGCGCACGGGCCGACCGTACCGCCTCCCGCACGAGCTGGAGCGCGAGAAGGCCGCGCGCGGGGTGGACGGGCGGTTCTATCCGTGGGGCGACTTCTTCGACGCCACGTGGGCCTGCGTGCTGGCGAGCCATCCGGGCGAGGCGGGCCGCGTCGACGTGGACGCCTATCCCGAGGACGAGAGCCCTCATGGATTGCGGGGCGGCGCCGGGAACAGCCGCGATTTCTGCTGCAACTCGTGGACGCTGGAGGGGCCGCCGATCCGGGGTGGACGGCTCGTGATCGAACAGGCGTCCTCCGAGGAGGAGGCTTATCGAGCCGTGCGCGGCGGCGCCTGGAGCAGCGTGCCGAATCATTGTCGAGCGGCCGCGCGCTTCGTGCTGCGCCCCGGCGAAGGCCGCAGCGCCATTGGATTGCGGGTCGTGCGCAGTCTGTGACGGGGGAGGGCCGCTCATTCTCCGCTTGCCTTTTATCGCCGTTGTGATTGAGGTGGCGGCTTCATGGCCATTCTTCGAAGGCGCGATGGAGGGGCGGTCGTGGCGCTCGCGGCGCATTGCCTCGTGGGGCGCTCCCCCGCGTGCACGCTGCGCGTCGACGGATCGCTCGTGTCCCGCGAGCACGCGCGGCTCCAGTTCTCCGACGGCGCGTGGACGGTGCGCGATCTCGGCAGCAGCAATGGCACGTTCGTGGACGGGGAGCGCCTCCCGGCGGGCGGCACGCGCGCTCTCCCCGCAGGGTGCCAGTTGGGGTTCGGCAGCGCCGAGGCCGGGTGGGAGCTCGTCGACGCGTCCCCGCCGACCGCGATGGCCCGGAGGCTCGAAGACGAGGCCACGATCACGCCCGAAGGCGGCGTGCTCGCGCTCCCGTCCCCCGAGAGGCCCCTCGTGAGCTTGCTGGAGAGCGCCGGCAAATGGATCCTGGAGGTCGAAGGACAGGCCCGGGACGCCCGCGACGGAGAGGTGGTGACGCTCGCCGGGGTCGCGTACATGCTGCATTTGCCGGCCGGGAGCGCGAGCACCGCCGAAGCGGATCAGAACGTATTCAAGAAGGGCATGGCCGAGACGGAGATCGAGCTCCGCGTGAGCCGCGACGAGGAGCAGGTCGAGGTGACCGTGCGGGGCCCCGCGGGCGTGCACGTGCTGGCGCCGCGCGCGCACCATTACACGCTGCTCACGATCGCGCGGATCCGCGTGCGCGACAGGGACGGCGCGCTCGTCGAGGCGCAGCGCGGCTGGGTGACGATCGACGATCTCATGCGGGCGCTCCGGCTCGACGAGATGCACCTGAACGTGGAGATTTACCGGATCCGCAAGGCGTTCACCGCGCTCGGCCTGCAGGGCGGGGCCGGCGTGATCGAGCGGCGGCGGGGCGCCCGGCAGCTCCGGCTCGGCACCGAGCGCGTGAAGATCGTCGAGGCCTGAAGTCGAAGAGGGCAGTCAGCCCGGGTCGAACCAGGCGAGGACGGACGGAGCGTAGTAGTCGGCGCTCGGGGGATCCTTGCTCTGCGGCACGAGGGAGACCGCGGTGAGGTCCTGCGACGTGAGGCTCCCCGACGCTTTCTGGAGCCACCACCACTGCAGAGGAGCGCCGTTCTGGAACTGGAGGGCGACGCCGCGCAGGTTCGTCGACGAGGCGGTGCTCGGGCTGGAGAACACGAACGCGTCGGCCGGCACGGAGGTGGCGTTCGAGCGCCACTCGGTCGCCTCGCTCGCCGTGAAGCACGGGTATTGAGGCGTGTAGCGCACATTGGTGTTCCTCGGCTCCACCGCCGAGAACCGGAGCTCCGAGATCGAGGCGTAGTTTTCGGACCACCAGCGGTAGACGCCGCCCACGTCGCTGGAGGGGCTGTAGAGGGCCCAGTACTCGGTGCCGGGGCGCATCTGGGTGTTCCCGATCATCGGGAGCTGCCTCGTCGTCTGCGTGGTCGTGACGTAGATGTAGCCGACGGTGCTCGTCACCTTGTCGATGAGGGCCTCGACGACGTACTCGATGTATTCTCCGGCCGGGATCTCGCCGCCGTCGAGCTGGTGCCCGCTTCGATTCGCGGTCGGCGCGCGGCTCGTCTCGCCGCGTCGGCCCGAGTCGCCCGGGTGCAGGAACGCCAGATCCGCGACGCCCGCCGGCCCCGAGAGCACGGGCGTCTGCTCGAACGACAGCGCCGACAAGAGGGAGCGCGCGCGCGACAGGACATCGCCGTACGCGACGTCGAGCCTCGCGACGCCGTCTTCGACGACGGTCTGCCATTGACCCAACGCCGACGCCGCGGCCCACGTGAAGGCGCCCATCTCTTCGCCGAGGAACCGCGCGGAGAAGGAGGACTGATCGCGGCCGCACGCGGCGATGGTGCGCGCCCGGGCGACGTGGGGAGTCGATCGTCCGGCGCTCTTCGCGCGGAGGCGCGTGCGCAGGCTCTCGGAGGCGCTCCGTCCGGCCTCGGCGTGGCAACAGTCGAGGAGGATCGTGAGGCCCTCTCTCGTCGCGACGGAGGCCTCCGCCCGCAGAGAGCCGAGGTCGATGACCTCTTCGAGCGTGGGAGTCGTGTCGGACGGGCAGAGGATCGGAAACCCGTCTTCGCCCTCGTCCCCGTGGCCCGAGAAGGTCAGGAGCCCGGACGCCGGGGCGGCTCCGTCGAGCGCCGTGGACAGCCACGTGAGGCCGTCCACGATGCCCGCGCGCGTGGCGTCGCCGAAGGTGGATTTCGCGGCCCCCGGGCCGATCTCCTCCGGCGCGATCGGGGGGGAGGTGAGGACGCGGATGTTCTCCGGCGCGAACCCCATGGACAGGCAGGCTCGAACCCAGGAGATCGCGTCCCGCCCTGCCCCCGGCACGTCCGCGGCGCCCGAAGGATCGTAGTTGCGATAAGCGTGCACACCGATGAGCAATGCGTAGTTGCGATTCATGGCGTCCACGATCACCCGGATTTGCCGTCCTGTCCATGACGCGGTCATGACCGCTCGCGGAGGGGGATTCAGGGGACGCTGAAGATGAAGACGGACTCGTCGTTGGTGCCGTCCTGGCAGCTCGTCCCGGCGGTGTTGCCGGAGTCGGACACCATCGCGATCTGTGTGTCCGAGAGGAACGTGACGCCCTCCATGTTCGGGTACGTGCCAGTCGGGAAGCTGTAGATGTTCCCCGTGGAGAGGGTCCAGGTCGACGCGTCGAGCGCGCCGATCCAGAGCTTGGACGAGTCCGCCGAGACGATCGCGATTTTGTACGATGTGCCCGAAATGAAGCGGAGCGCGACGTCGTTGTAGCTCGCGAAGGGGCCTGTCGAGGTGCCGGGCTGGGCGAGCGTGATGGTCTGTTGGTTGGTCCAGTCCCACGTGGAGCCGGACTGCGCGAGCACCCGCAACGTGGCCGGAGCGGTGGAGTTGGCGCCGCCGCACCCGCCGTTCTGGCAGAGGGCCAGGAGATAGTCGTTGTTGTTCTGGCGGAGCCACGCGAGCCCCTCGAAGTAGTGATTGGACGAGCCGAACGAGCCCATTCCGCTGAGCGTCGTGTAACTCTCGTTCTGCGCGGATCCCGAGCCGTCGAGCTGGGCGACCACGGGCGGCAAGACCTCCTGCATGGTGTAGAAATGCGTGGTGTTGTTGCTGTCGTAGGTGATGGCCTCCCACTGCGTGCCTTGGAGGGTCCCCGGCGTGTACGTGGCGGTGTTGTTGGAGAGCCAGTTGTTCGGGCTCGCGTTCATCGTGAATGGGATCTTGCCGACCTGGTTCTTGTTGTCGAAGATGACGTAGAGATCGCTCCCCACCACCTGGACGCCGCTCGCCTCGTAGTCGCCGTTCTGGCCGGATCCGAAGAGCGAGCAGACCTTGCGGTGGTCGAGCATCGTGAGCGTGCCGCCCGAGGGGATGACCGCTTGTTCGGCCTCGCCGATGTCCTCGTCCGCGGTGGAGTCGACGGCGGGGGCCACGCAGCCCTGGACGAAGGCGAGAGAGGCGACGATGGCGAGCGAGAGGCGGATCGAGGTCGTGCTCATGGTAGGTCTCCTTGAGTGGAAGCGTGAGAGGCTCTGTTTTTCGCGGCGTCCGGTGGGGCGCGCCGTCTTGATGAGCCTTGTTTTAAGGGCGACCGCGCCGCCGCACCATGACGGGAACATGACCGCGAGGGCCCCCCCGGACTGGCATCCATGGAGCGGCGTCCTGACCGAGTGTGTCAAAACTTCTAGCCTCGTCATGACCGAGGCGTGACCGTCCGGCGCTCCGGAGTGACGCATCCTGAACGGGATGAAAGCGACCCCCGACGCCGCGCCGCGCCCCACGATCGCCGAGGAGATCGTTCACGCGCTGACGCACGGGATCGGGGCGCTCCTCGCGATGGTCGCGCTCGTCGTCCTGGTCGCCGCCGTCTCGGCCCGCGGCAGCTCGACCGCGATCGGCGCCGTCTTGGTGTTCGGCGCGAGCCTCGTGCTGCTCTATGTCTCGTCGACGGTCTACCACGCGATGCCCGCGCGACGGACGCGCGCAAAGGCGGTGTTGCAGATCGTCGACCACTGCGCGATTCACCTGCTCATCGCCGGCACGTACACGCCGTTCGCCCTCTGCGCGGTTCGCGGCTGGTTGGGCTGGACGATCTTCGGTGTGGTCTGGTCGATCGCGACGGCCGGAATCGTGGTCGAGGCCACCCCGCTGCGCCATTTCACGCGCCTCTCGATGGGCCTTTATCTCGGCTCCGGCTGGCTCGGACTCCTGCTCTTGCCGATCGCGTGGTCCTCGCTCTCCGCCGCGTCGCTCTGGCTCCTCTTGCTCGGAGGCGTCGCCTACACCGCCGGAGTGCCTTTCTTTCTCGCGGACAAGAGGCGCTGGACGCACGCGGTCTGGCACGGCTTCGTCCTCGCGGGCAGCGCGCTCCACGTCGCGTCCATCGCCTTCATCGTGACCTGAGCCGAAGAGAGTAACGGCGAGCTCACGCGCTGCGGGGAACACGGAACCAGAACGTCGAGCCCACGCCGAGCTCGCTCTCCACGCCCATCGATCCGCCGTGCTGCTCGATGATGGCCTTGCTGATCGGGAGGCCGAGGCCAGTGCCGCCCTTCTCGCGCGAATCGGCGGCCTGGACCTGATGAAATCGCTCGAAGATGAGGTGCCGGTGGGTGTCCGGGACGCCGCGTCCTTGATCCTCGACGCTGAAGAGCACCGCGTGCGGCTCGGCGTGCGCGATCACCTGGACGCGCCCCTCCCGCGGGGAGAACTTGATGGCGTTCGAGAGGAGGTTCACGAGCACCTGCACGAGCTTGTCCGCGTCGCCGCGCAGATCCTCGTCGCAGCTCGTCACCTCGATCCGGACGCGCTGCTCGTCGGCGAGCCCCTTCACGCTCTCGACGGCGCGGCGGACGATGTCGCTCGTGACGACGGTCGTGAAGTGGATGTCCGGGTGGCCTCTTTGCAGGCGCTCCAGGTGCAGGATGTCGTTCACGATCGCGATGAGGCGGATGGTGTTGCGCTCGGCGATCCCGAGCATCTCCATCACGTCGTCCGACAGCTCGCCGAGCACGCCGCCGACGAGCAACCCGATCGAACCGCGCATCGCGGTGAGCGGCGTGCGCAGCTCGTGGCTCACGATCGAGACGAACTCGGACTTGAGGCGCTCGACCTCGTAGCGCTCCGACACGTCGCGCACGACCGCCGCGAAGCCGCTGCCCCGGAGGCTCTCGAGGCGGAAGAGCGAGAGCTCGAACGGGAAGACGTGGCCGTCGCGGTGGACGCCGGACCACTCGGTGACGCAGCCGAGAGCGCGCGTGAACAGCGCGTCCTTCGTGAGCTCGGGCCCCGCGAACAGCGCCGCGAACGGGCGGTGGATGAGCTGCGCCGCGGGGAAGCCGAAGATGGTCTCGGCGGCCTTGTTCACCGACTCGATGATCCCCGCGGCGTCGAGCGTCACCAGCCCATCGAGCATGTTGTTCAAGATCGCGCTCTTGTGCGACTCCGAGCGTCTCCACGCTTCGGAGGCGGCCGCCAGCTCCTGCGCGGCGCGCATTCGCTCGGTCACGTCCTGCTGCAGCACGAGCCGCGCCGGCCGACCGCCGTAGACCAGCGGCGTGCCGATCATGTCCACGTCGATCTCGACGCCGTCCTTCCGGCGGTGGCGCCACAGGCGATCGTGACGTGACGGACCCTGCACGCGGCCGGCGCGGATGTCCTCGACGAAGTCCCGCGCGATCTCGCGGTCGCTCGCGGCGAGGATGTCGAGCAGGCTGAGCTCCAGCAGCTCTTCGCGTTCGTAGCCGTACTGCCGCACCATCGCCTCGTTGACGGCGAGCAGCCGCAGCGTCGAGAGCTCGTACACACAAGCGGCGAGCGGGCACAGCTCGAAGATGGCGCGGTAGCGCTCCTCGCTCTCGGCGCTGTCAACCTTGTCCATGCGCGCGTCGTCGATCGCCGACATCGAATCGAGCATAGTCGTTCGTGGGAGGCGCGGAGCACAAGCTCAACCCGGCGATCGAGCCGTTCTCGGCCCCCGCAGGCCGTGGATCTCAAGCACGTGCGACAGACCGTCTCGATGACCAAGTCGCGCACGGCCGCCTGCCGCAAGGGTCTACAGGGCGCATTCCATGTGACAGCCTACTGCATCACGTCCGAGACTCAGAAGCTCAGGCCAGTCAGCGAGGATGCTCCCAGGTTTGTGCGCGAATCGCGGGCGAAGAGGAGTAGTCTCCCGCGCATGACGCGGAAGCTTTCCGGGTTCGAGCGGATGTGGAACGTCTATCCGGCGCCTTCGGGGGAGGCTCCGGAGGCGAAGAAGATCATCGGCGGCGGCGCGGACGCCTCGTGGATCCAGAACACGTGCGTCATCCGGCTGTCGCGGTCGCTGAACTACGGGGGGCACCCGATCCCGCAAGGGCTCAAGGGGCTCTCCACCGTGACCGGCCTCGACGGGCTCCGGTACGCGTACCGCGTGGCCGAGATCGACGCGTACCTGCGCGACACGTACGGTCCGCCCCACTTCGAGGACATCCGGCAAGTCCCGGCCGACAGCGTGCCTGCGACGTTCGTCGGCAAGCGCGGGATCATCGGCTTTCAGGTGAAGGGGTGGGCCGACGCGACCGGGCACTTCGATCTCTGGGACGGCGACAAACCGCGCCACGCGGAGTTCTTCCGGGCCGCCGCCTCCGTGCTCCTGTGGCTCGTGGAGAGCGACGGGACGACCCACCTCGGGCCGGGCGCCTCGCCCATCGCGATCGAGAAGGCCGTCGGACCGGGCGCGCCGAACCAGCTCACCGACGTCGCGCGCGTACAGGCGATGCTCGTCGCGCGCGGGTTCGACGCAGGGCCGTCGGACGGGCTCCTCGGGCCGCGCACGACCGCCGCGATCGTGGAGCTCCAGAAAGCGATGGGGAAGGAGCCGGACGGCCGCGTGGATCCGAACGGAGCCACCTGGCGCGATCTGAACGGGATTTGAAGGCCGCCCGGCCTCGCGACGACGCGCCGTGCAAAGGGAGCACGGGCGAACGAAGGGCCTGCGCGTCGCGAACACCACGTGGTTTCACGAAATTGAAGCGCCCTCTTGATGGGGGCTTCTCGTCACGGGCGGCCGTTGCTATCACGTCCCGACCATGTTTGCGCCGGACGACATTCGGAACGTAGCGATCATCGGCCACAAGGGCTCAGGCAAGACGCAGCTCGCTGAGGCGATGCTGTACGTCGCGAAGGCGACGCCCAAGCTCGGCAAGGTCGATGACAAATCGAGCATCCTCGACGAATCGATCGAAGAAAAGGAGCATGCCTGTTCGCTCGAAACGAGCGTCGCGAGCCTGTCTTGGGGCGGCAAGAAGATCAACGTCGTCGACACCCCCGGAGAGGGCAGCTTCCTCGCCGACACGCGCCTCGCGCTCGGCGCGGTGGACGCGGCGATCCTCGTCGTCAGCGGCAAGGACGGCGTGCAGCCGATCACGGAGCGCGTCTTCGCGTGGACCCGTGAGATCGGCATCCCGGCGCTCGTCGTCGTGACCAAGGTCGACGCCGAGAACACGAAGCCCGACGACGCCGTCCACGAGGTGAAGAACCGCCTCAAGGTCCCCGTGTGCGTGATGGAAGCGCGCCTCGGCGAAGGGCCCGCGTTCGACGGCGTGATCACGCTCCGGTCCGGCAAGGCGTACCTCGGCAAGGCCGAGGCCCCCGGCGTCGCCGCCGCGGCGGTCCCCGCGAACGCGAAGAAGGCGGTCGACGACGGCCGCGCGCGCCTCGTCGACGACGTGGCCGGCACCAACGACGACCTCACCGAGAAGTACCTGACCGAGGGCGACCTCACGCAGGAAGAGCTGGAGAAGGGCCTCCGCGCCGCCATCAGCGCGAAGCAGCTCTACCCGGTGTACTTCGCGTCCGGCACGAAGCCGGCCGGCATCGCGGCGCTCCTCGACGCGATCGTGGAGCTCGTGCCCGCGCCGCACGCGCACGCGCCGTTCAAGGGCGCCGCGACGAACAAGGCCGGCGCGGCCCCCATCGAGCGCGCCCCGACCGCGGACGCGCCGCTCGCGGCCTTCGTGTTCAAGACGACGTGGGATCAGCACGCGGGCCTCACATCCTGGGTGCGCGTGCTCTCCGGCAACCTCAAGCCGGACAGCTCGGTCCTCAACTCGCAGACCGGCAACAGCGAGCGCCTCGGCAAGATCGCCTACGCGATCGGCAAGGAGATGAAGCAGCTCGACGTGGCCGCCGCGGGCGACATCGTCGCGCTCCCGAAGCTCAAGTCGACGCGCACGATGAACACGCTGTGCGACGAGCGGAACCCCTTCAACTACGCCTTCCCCGAGCTGCCGCCTCCCCTCTTCTCCCGCGGCGTGAAGTTCGAGGCGAAGGGCGGCGAGGACAAGGTCGCGACCGCGCTGCACCGCCTCGCGGAGGAGGATCCGGGCCTGCACGTCGGTCAGGAAGAGACGACGCGGGAGATGGTCGTCTCCGGCCTCGGCTCGCTGCACCTGGAGATCACGGTCGAGCGCATCCGCCGCCGCATCGGGATCGACTGCCGCCTCGGCCCGCCGCACATCGCCTACAAGGAGACCATCACGAAGAAGGTCACCGGCATCGAGGGCAAGCACAAGAAGCAGTCCGGCGGTCACGGCCAGTTCGGCGTCTGCTACATCGACATGGAGCCGATGCCGCGCGGCGGCGGCTTCGTGTACGAGGACGCGGTCGTCGGCGGCGCGATCCCGCGCCAGTTTATCCCCTCGGTCGAGAAGGGCATCGTCAAGTCGATGGCGCGCGGCTTCCTCGCCGGCTTCCCGATGATCGACGTGAAGGTGCGCGTGTACGACGGCAAGTACCACGACGTCGACTCCTCCGACGCGGCCTTCCAGATGGCCGGATCGAAGGCGTTCAAGGCGGCCGCCGCGCAGTGCCACGCCGTCATCCTGGAGCCGATCGTGAAGCTCTCGGTCACGGTGCCGCAGACCGCGACGGGCGACGTCATCGGCGACATCAACAGCCGCCGCGGCCGCATCCTCGGCACCGACTCGGTCGACGATCTCACGATCGTGAACGCGTACGTGCCCCTCGCGGAGGTGCTCGAGTACGAGTCGAAGCTGAAGAGCATGACGCAGGGCAAGGGCACCTTCGGCATGGCCGTCTCGCACCTCGAAATCTGTCCGCCGATGGTCCAGGACAAGGTCATCAAGGACAGCGGCTTCAAGGCGACCGAAGAGGACGAGTAGTCGTCCCCCGCGGGGTCCGAACGTGCGCACGACCGGGCCCCGCACGCCTCCCTCCACCCCTCGATCCCCTCAAAAACAAGCGCTTCGCAGGACGCCTCCGCGCGGCGCGGCCGAGCCTCCGTCCGCGGAGGCCGCGCTCGCGCTCTCGCCCGAGGAGGCGCGCACGCACGCGATCGCCTTACAAAAGCGACGGCTGCGGCACCTCCGGATCTCGCGCGCGCTCCGCTTCGTCCGGATCCTCGCGTACGCGACGGCGCATTTCAGCCGGCGCGTGCTCGCGCCGGTGCTCGTCGTGGCGGCGTACCTCGTGATCGCGACGGTGGTGCTCCGGTGGGACATCGGCCGCGCGGGCGAGGCGCTCGGCGATTTCCAGGACTCGCTCTACCGCGTGTACCGGCAGCTCTTCTTCGAGCCGGTGGACAGCCTGCCGGCGCGCCCGATCGGACGCGCGCTCACGTGGCTCACGCCGATGGTCGGCGTCGTGCTCGTCGCGCAGGGGCTCGTGAAGGCCGCGGCGACCGTCTTCGACGACGACGCGCGCCGCAAGGTGTGGGATGCGATCATGACCGATCAGATGCGCGATCACGTGGTGGTGTGCGGCCTCGGGCACGTCGGCTACCGCGTCGTCGAGGAGCTGATGCGCCTCCACGAAGAGGTCGTCGCGATCGAGTCGGACGCGGAGGGGCCGTTCCTCGACATCGTGCGGCGCATGGGCGTGCCGGTGCACATCGGCGACGCGCGCCGCGACGAGCTGCTCGTGGAGTGCGGCGTGGACCGCGCGAAGGCCGTCGTGTGCGCGACGTCGAACGACCTCGCGAACCTGGAGATCGCCCTCGACTCGAAGCGCATGAACCCGCGCGTCCGCGTGGTGATGCGTATGTTCGATCAGCGCGTGGCGCAGAAGGTGGGCGGCGCGCTGGAGCTCGACGAGTCGTTCTCCACGAGCGCGCTGTCGGCGCCCCTCGTCGCGATCCAGTCGACGCACGACGGCGTGCGATCGGCGTACCGAGTGGACGAGGAGCTGCGCCTCACGGCGGAGGTGACGGTCGGCCCCAAGCTCGACGGCGCGTTCGTCTTCGAGGTCGAGGAGCGCGCGCCGTGCCGCGTGGTGCGCCGCCGCGCCGCCGAAGGGAAACGCTTTCATTCGGTGCGCGGCCGCGACACGCTCGCGGTGAAGGACGTGGTGCTCGTCGACACCGCCGCCGCCGACATCGACACGGTGCGGGAGATCCTCGGAGCGTGAAATCCCTGCGCGTGCCGTGAGCGCGCAGCGTGTTAGCGTCGATCCTGAGGTCTCTTGCCAGCAGAACGCGCATCCCGGCCGTCGCGCGCGCCGCTCACGGCGTCGAGGTGGTTGCCCCTCGGCGTGCTGGCGGTCTCGCTGATCGCGGCGTACGCGGCGTGGCTCGGGGCCTATCGCAACGCGGATCGCGAGATCCGATCGTACTTCGACTTCCGCGTGCGCGACGCGCAGGAGCGCATCGTGCAGCGGCTCCGCGCGTACGAGGTGGTGCTCTACGGGGCGCGCGGCCTCTTCAACGCCTCCGGCGAGGTGACGCGCGAGGAGTTCAAGAACTACGTCGCGTCGCTCCTGCTCGGCGAGCGCTTCCCGGGGATCCAGGGCGTCGGCTTCGCGATCGCGATCTCGCCCGAGAAGCTGGACGAGCACGTCGCCAAGATCCGCGCGGAGGGCTTCCCCGACTACGCGATCCGGCCGCCGGGCGAGCGCGATCTGTACACGTCCATCGTCTACCTGGAGCCGTTCCGCGACCGGAACCTGCGCGCGTTCAGCTTCGACATGTACTCCGAGATCACGCGGCGGACGGCGCTCCAGCGCGCGCGCGACGACGCGACGACGGCCGTCACCGGGAAGGTGCTGCTGCTGCAGGAGACGAACGTCAACCCGCAGGCCGGCTTCCTGATGTACGTGCCGGTCTACCGCGTCGCGGCCACGCCGAAGACGGTGGAGGAGCGGCGCGCGCAGCTCCACGGATGGGCCTACGCGCCCTTCCGCACGAACGACTTCATGGAGGGCGTCCTCGGCGAGAAGGCGAGCGATCTCGACCTGGAGATCTTCGACGGCGACGAGGCCGACCACGCCGCGCTCATGTACGACTCGTTCAGCGAGCAGGAGCACCGCGCGGAGCAGTCCGCGATGCACGTGCGGCGCACGATCGAATTCGGCGGCCACCGCTGGCTCGTCGTCGCGGGCGGTCGCGAGGGCATCGTCGAGCACTCCGCGTACGCGCGCACCTGGCCCGTGGGCGTCGCGGGCGTCGCGGCGGCCCTCCTGGTCACGCTGTTCACGTGGGTCCTCACGTCGAGCCGCGCGCGCGCCCTCGCGATCGCGGACGAGCGCGGCGAGGAGCTGCGTCACCTCGCGCGCGTCCAGGCGACCATCCTCGCCAACGCGAACATCGGCATCATCTTCGTGCGCGATCGCGTGATCGTGTGGGCCAACCGCCGCATGGAGGAGATGCTCGGCTTCGCGCCCGACGCGCTCATCTCGATGCCGACCCGCGTCTACTACGTCGACGAGGAGACCTTCGATCGCGTCGGCGACGAGGGCTACGCGAAGCTCGCGACCGGCGGCGTGTACGAGGACGAGATCCAGCTCCAGCGCGCCGACGGGACGCGCCTCTGGGCGCACGTCTACGGCAAGGCGGTGGAGGGCGACGAGCCGATGGGCGGCAGCA
>JAXLYM010000011.1:0-297240 GCA_046351455.1 Polyangiaceae bacterium | reverse complement strand
TCACGCCAAGGACGGCGACAAATACGGAATCCCCGGCGGCAAGAATCCGGACGGCATCAAGAGCGCGACCGCGCAGGCGATCGCCGGAACCGTCGCGATCGCAGCGGTCGTGATCACGGCCGGCGGAGCGGACAAGAAGCTGCTTGACACGCTGTCGAACAAGGCGGCTCCTCCTGTGATCCTCGCGGGTGGGGGCAAGGCCGCGGAGGAGGCTGCCGAGAAGATCATCGAGAAGGCAGTCGCGCAGGGAGGGGCGCACGCCATGGAGGATCTGGCCGGGGCGATGGCGCAGAGAGGGGTCATCGGCGAGTACTCCGTGATGGCCAAGTTCACCAAGGGGCTTGGAGCGCGCTGGCAGGCGCATCATATTCTGGAGGTGAAGTTCGCGAAGCTGTTCAACCTTGGAGCCACCGATAGGCTCCCCGCCGTGATCTTGTCGGAGGCGGAGCACAAGGCGTTCACAGCCAAGCTGGCAAAAGCGACGGCGGGTGTTGAGGATCCGAAGCTTCTGTGGGAAGCGTACAAAAAGGTCTATGCCGGTAAGGATACCTGGCTGAAAGCAATTGAAAGCTACTTCGTGAAGCCGTGAGATCATCCACGAGAGCCACCGAGTGATAGGATGTCGAGCATGCGTACAGAAGTGAGGATGCTCTTCGATGTCACCAGCGTGCCTGGGGGTGCGTGGACATTCTTGCGTGAAGCAGGATGCGGAGCCGACGTGGCGAAGTTGGAGGAGTATCCGCCGCTGGACGACATGGACGCGGTGGTCACGCTCGAAGTCGACGATCCACGGATCGCCGCTCTGAAGAGCCTCCTTCAGCGTCAGGGGATGACCTGGTTCGAGTGGTGCCAAGATCGATACACCGACACGGAGCTGAGCTCGGCTCGCTTGCTGCTGCTCGGCCAGAACGGTGGTGTCGATATCAATGGGGGTGTCGAATGGGGCACTACATTCGATCTCGCAGAGGCGTGTCCCGTGTGCGCCACAGGCTGTCGTCAGAGCTCCGCGTTGTTCATCGATGGTGAGCAGGTGCCCAAGCTCGAAGGGCACCGCGTTGCTCGGACGCACTTCTGGCATTTGCTCGTCGATGACGCGGTCGCCGCGGCGCTGGAGGACGCGTCCTTGACCGGACTTCGCCTGCGGAGCGTCTATGCAGTGATGCCCGACAAGCGGCAAGTGAAGCTCCGCTGGAAGCAGCTCGACTCGGACAACGTGCTTGGCCCAATGGCACTCAGCACCACGGGGATCGAACGGCGAGAACAAAGTGAGCAGCTTCGTCCCTGCGAAGCGTGCCGTCGTAACGGCTTCTTGACCCCGCGCCTCGCGCCGACCCGAGCCGTCTACCGCGCCTCGGCGCTTGCCGGCGCGCTCGACGTAAACAGCACGTGGGAGAATTACTGGTGTGCGATCGTCGACCGCGAAGACTTTCGCCGCAGCGTCCTCTCCCGCCCCTGGACGGTCGTGACCCCGAAGGTCTATCGGATCTTCCGCGACGCCAGCGTGACGGAGCTTGAGCTCTACCCTATCCGCATCGAAGAAGACTGATTCCCCCAAACAAGCAACCAGCCAGTCTCTCTTTTCAGCTCTCCTTGCGAGGTGCGCGTGGGCGTGGGCGTTTGGACGGGTGAGGTCGGGAGCTTCTTTTCACCATCCTTCGGCGCCAACCTTCAGGAGGAGCGGCTTCGTCAAGGGGTAGCCCGTCTCTTCAGCGTCTCTCACCGCGCGCCACAGGTGGACGTTCGGAGCAAGCTTGGAGATCAAGGCCCACGAGAGCGGCTCGCCGGCGTACACCCGCTTCACGGCGGCCAGACTCACCTTCTTCCCGTGGACGTCTCTTACGAACCGCACGTACGACTCCGGGGCTTCGTCGAGCACCGCGAGGTGCGCTGCGGAGCCGTCGGGATCGGCTTCGCCCGCGGGGAACCGGACACGCCCCATCGTCCACGTTCCGCCCGCAGGGTGCCAAAGACAATAGGTGACCTCCTTGGGCAGATACATCGGCCTGTTCTTCACGCACACCATGTCCCGGGGTATCCCGTCGAATAGGCCGGGCCAACGCTTCTCGTTCCCGCGCTTCAAGGGCGTCATGGCGCTCTCGTGGCCGTATCCCTTGAGCACCGCAGCGTCCGGGCCGGTGAACAAGACCATGAACCAACCGCCGCTGAAGTCGGAGTAGGTGCCCAGTTGGTGCTTTCCCCACTTGGCAACGAAGGAGAATCTGGGCCGATGCCAATCGGAGCTCAGGAGGATGTCCAGGACCGCGAGCGACCGGAGCAACGGACGAAGCCGCTCGGGAGCAGGGATCGCCGCGAGGTTGCGCGTGGAGGGGCCCGAAGTCGTCATCATCTCACGTTCACCACGCGTCGGGTGTTGGGCTCACACCGGCACGGGCGATTTCTGGCAACACACGGTGATCTTCGAGACGGTCCCGTCCTGCGTCATCTCGGTCTGTTCGGTGTAGTCGGGCGGGCAGGGGGCGTCTCCGAGGCGGTGGACGCAGACGTGGAACTCCGGGCGCGGGAGCGGGGCGCACACCTGGCCTTCTTCGCTGCAGAGATCCGAGGGCGTCACGCGACACTCGCGCGCGAAGAGCATGGAGGGCTGCGCCAACACGTAACCCTGGATGCCCTGATCCGGTGTCTCCGGCGGACAACCCTCCACCAGCTCCGGCGCTCCGATCCAGAAGAGCGAAGGACCCGTGTACGTGGCCGGGGCCGTCGCCACGCAGAGGCCGTCACAATAGGCTGCTTGGCCGGGGAGGGGGTCGTCGGGTGTGGTTTCGATGGCGTGCTTGGCGTTGTCCCATTGGGGGTCGGCGCAACCGGAGAAGATGGTTATCGCAAAACACACAGGCAAAAAGAACTTCCACACCATGGTTACTTTGCTCCCTCATTTCCGAACTTGAACACCAGCCCTGCCCCAAAGAACGCCGACACGTTGGGCCGCCTCCAATCGAACACCCCAGCATCGAGGTCGTACACCTCGGTCGGAGTGGGTGCGGTGTAGAGGACCTCGCCAAAGATGCGCCCGGCCAAAGGGCTATCGCCAAACGGGATTTCGGCCCCCAGACGGCCGCCAATCTGAAAAATCGCCAGCGTGTGGGTGAAGGGGCCGCCGGTGCCATCGAAATCCCCATCGTAGTGGATCTCCATACCTGCTCCCACGGCCACACAACCGAAGAAATAACTGTATCGCCCGCACGGAACGAGCGTGGCAGTCAACAAGCTGAGGTCAAAGCCATACGGCGTCCCCACCGTGACGACATTCACGGGCGACGGAAACACCCCACCTAGCTCCAACCCCATCGAAACCGGCCCAAACCTTCCTTCGGCCCCGATCCACGCCCCTGGCCCCACGTTGCTCGTCAGGTTCGCCGTCATCAGCGCTCCGGCCGAGATCGCGTAGGTGATATCCACTCTCTTCCTCGTTTCGTTCAAGGCTGACTGGAGGGCTCGGTTGCGCTCCCGCAGCTCGTCGATCGCTTCGTCCTGCGCGCCGAGACGCGCCTCCAGCGCCTTTCGGAGCGTGTCGAATTCCTCTTTCGTCACGACCGGGGGCGGCGCCGGCTCCTCCGTTTTCGGCGGCGGGTCCGGCTGCGGCGCCCATGGAAACACATTCGCCAGCAAATGGAGCATCGCTCGATCGCCCGCGTCCGCGCACGTGCGCTCGACGCCTTCCCAGTGCGCGAGCACGCCCCCCGCCGCGTCGCGCACCTCCACGATCGATCGATACCCCGGCGAATCCGCCTCGACGTGCACCGCGACCACCAGATCCACCGGCCCCGTCACCACGAACGGGTCCGGCTCGCCAAGCTCACTTGCGAAAACTTTGCGGAATATGACTTCGGAGTCACATCTCCTGGCGCCGACCCCGAGCTGGTAATCGAGCCGCATCCGGCCCGGCTTCACGAGCTCCTTCCACGTCGCCGTCGGCTGAGCCTTCGCGGGGCCCACGAGCGCCGAAGCCGCCGTAAGTGCAGCCAAAAACGTTGCCAGGAGCGGCGCGCCCGCTCGCCTCGCGGCGCCCTTTCGAAGGCGGACGTTCCGAAGATTCCCCGTCTCCGGGTGACGGAATTCCCTCATATAGAGAGAATCCGCAGAGGATCACCGGCCGACCCCGCATGTTCAGGCAGCGGGGGTGGACAGAACGATTGAAGGAGGACGGCGGCGCGTGTCGCGGCCCGCATCCGCTCGAAGGGGGCCGGTCGAGTGGTCCTTCGAGCCCGCATCCGGCTGAAGGGGCCGGTCGAGTGGTCCCGCTCGCCCTGGATCGCTTGAGGGGGACCGGTCGAGTGGTCCTGTTCGCCCTGGATCGCTTGAAGGGGACCGGTCGAGTGGTCCCGCTCGCCCGGAATCGCTTGAGGGGGACCGGTCGAGTGGTCCTGCTCGCCCTGGATCGCTTGAAGGGGACCGGTCGAGTGGTCCTTCCGGCCCGCATCCGCTGAAAGGGACCGGTCGAGTGGTCGCGGGCGCGCAGGTTGGGTCGTGGGGGGGCCGGTCGAGTGGTCCGGCGGCCGATGTGGGCAAGAGAAGACGGCTACTTCACCGGGGCAGGGGCCGCGGGGCTCGCGGGGAGAGGCGCCGGAGCTGCGGCGGGGGACGCCTCCTCCGAAGACGTGCGGCGACCGCGGCCGGGGAACAGCGACGGGGCGAACATCTCCGCGTCCTCCTCGTTCCAGCGGAGGTACGTGGCCGCGCGCCGGGCCTGATCGTAGGCATTGAAGAACAACGTGAACGCCCGCGCGCGCTGCTCGGTGGGGGTCGACCCGGCGGCGAGCTGGACGCCCGGCTGATCTCGCTCTCCGAGGGCGACCAGGATCTCCGGCCCGAGCAGAGAGGCGCGCTCGACCTCGGCCCACTCCACAGGGCTCTTGTGCTCGACACGCGACCAACCGGCCGTGTAGAGGGCGGCGAGGGCGACGAGGTCATTGGCCGTGTCGATGTTGCCAGTGCCGGCGCGAATGGCCTTCACCACTTCCTTGTCGAAGAACTTCTTCTTCGCGAGCAGCTCGGCGGCGTCGAGCATGTCCTCCCGGAGGGGCTTGGCCTCTTCGAGGAGGGCGTTGACCGTGCTTTCATTGCTCACCGGCAGCGCGAGCAGATGTGCATACCAGGCCGCGAGGGCGTACGTGCCGAGTCGGTCGATGTTCGCGATGTCGAAGCCGGGCAGCTTCGCCGCGGCGTCGCGCAGCTTCGCGAGATGAGGCACCGCGCCGACTGCAATGGATACGGCGCGTGGAATATCGAGGTTGATACGAAGGACATCCGCCGGCGCGATCGCGGCGAGGAGCGGCTGCACTTCGATATAGGCCTTGGCAGAGTCCGAAGGGACACCTGGCTTCGCAACAGACAACGGCTGTTCTTTGGTCTTCTTCGCCATGATTCCTCCCAGCGCGGGGGGTTGAAATCCGCGCCGTCATGCCTCCGAGGGGGGCATCGTCGCAACAGCGACCCTCCCAGCGGTACCAGCAAAAACGGCGGTGGTGAAGAGGCCAGTGGACGAGGCGCATTCTGCGGATGGGTGGGGGCGAACGGGAGTCAACAGGCTTCTTCGGGCGAAGAGGCGATTGGTGGCAGTGGTGCATACACATGTGCAGACGATGGACAGGGGTGGAGAGCGCTTGTTCAAGGTGCGGTGCGCGGCTCCGGTTCGGCGGGCGGACGAAAGAGAGCGCCGTCCACGTCCGTGCTGGGTGAATAGCCCCAATGCGACGCGATGCCGCGGCACCTCCACGGCGCGGCCCGAACAATCCGGAGGTCCGCCGGACGCTGCCGGCCGCCGAGCGCCTCGCCGGCGGAGGATCCGTGCTACGAAGCGGGCCATGAGCAAGGCAAGCGACATCAAGACGATTGGGTTGATCGGCAGTGGGCACATCGGCGGCACGGTCGCGCGGCTGGCCGTCGACGCCGGATACGACGTCGTGCTGAGCAACTCGCGCGGGCCCGAGACGCTCGCGGATCTCGTGCGGGAGCTCGGTCCCCACGCCCGCGCCGCGACGGCGGCCGAGGCCGCGGCGGCCGGTGACATCGCGGTGGTGACCGTCCCGCTGCGCGCCTATCGCAGCGTGCCTGTCGAACCCCTCGCCGGAAAGGTCGTGATCGACACCAACAACTACTATCCCGGTCGAGATGGCCAGTTCCCCGAGCTGGAGAGCGGCTCCGAGACGGTGAGCGGTTTGCTTCAGAAGCACCTCGGGACAGCCCGTGTCGTGAAGGGGTTCAACAACATCTATTTCAAACACCTGCTCGCGCTCGCCCGGCCCTCGGGGGCGCAAGACCGCAGCGCGCTGCCCATCGCCGGCGACGACGCGGCCGCCAAGGCGACGGTCGCGGCGTTCCTCGATCGGATCGGCTACGACGCCGTCGACGCGGGGAGCCTTTCGGAGAGCTGGCGCTTCGAGCGCGACATGCCCGCCTACGGCGTGCCGTACGCCGGCAAGGTGTCGAATCAGGGTTTCTCGGACGAAGCGAAATCGGCCCCGGCCG
The DNA here is from genome assembly GCA_046351455.1 of Polyangiaceae bacterium. Taxonomy (GTDB): domain Bacteria; phylum Myxococcota_A; class Polyangia; order Polyangiales; family Polyangiaceae; genus JADJRH01. The sequence continues at coordinate 290,754 of JAXLYM010000011.1, read as the reverse complement.
AGGTGATCCGCGCGGGCCTCGCCGCCGCTCGCCGCGCCGCTTCGTGAGCCTGAGGCCCGGCTGAAGGGCTATTCGTTCAGCTGAATCGAAGTCCCCCCCGGCGAATCGGCCGCGTCGTTACATCTTCTGGAGCGATCCGCAGTCCAGATCCCCGCCGAGCGAGTAGATCTTCGCCTTGTACCGCTCGCCCTCCTTGTAGCCCTTCCACTTCGAGCTACCGCCCACGTCGCAGGAGAGCTCCTTCTTCGTCGCGTCGTCGGAGAAGTAGACTGTATACGTCTCCTTGCGTTCGCCCTCGCGCTCGCAGCCGCGGCAATTGCCGGTGTTCGTGACGCCCGTCGCCGGCCATTTCGGGTCCTCGTCCGGGCCGCCCGTCGACTTTGCCGTTCGCACCTCGTGCCATTTGTTGACGGCGTACGTGCACTGCTCCACAGGCTGCGTGCACTCCGTCTTCTCTTTGAAGGTGCCGTCTCCGTTGTCCACCTTCTTCTTGGTGCACACCGGCTCTCCCTTGCTCCGGCTCTTCACGCGGGCGTCGCTCGGCATGCTGGAACATGCGCCCTTCTCCTCCACCTCGTCGTAGCGCTCCACCGCGATCTCGCGCGTCCACACGTGGCGCGTCACCGTGACCGTCGCGTCCTTCTTCGCGCACGCCCGGAAGCCGATCAGCGCGATCAACACCACGACGACCAGCCCGACGATCCACCCGACACCGCCCTTCTTCGCAGGGGGCGCGCCGGGCATCATGCCCTGTCCCGGCATCATGCCCTGTCCCGGGATCTGCGCCTGTCCGGGGTACGGCACGCCCTCCTGACGGAGGCCCACGGCCTTGCCGCCCGCGATCGGACTGCCGCATTGACTGCAATGCACGCAGGCTCGGCTCATGGGATTTCGGCACGCGGGGCACTGCACGTCGGCGCCGACGAACTGGTGATCCTGCACCGCCACTCGCTCGTTGTCCGGCGGGAAATAGCGCCTCGCCGGGTCCTGCGGGGCGCCGCAGTTGGGGCAGAATCGGTGGGTCAGCCCCAGCAGCTTCTTCTGCTGGCAATACTGACAGTCCCACATCATCTCGTAGGTCTTCTCGGTGCTCGTCGTCGTCACTGCCAAAACCTCGTGTTTGCCTCTCACCGGGGAGTCGGAGGGGCCGACTGCCACGCTCCTCGTCGATATCCGCCTTCATCCGGCACGCGCGAGAGGGGGTGTCGCCCGGATCTCGCATCATCAGCTCTTCGTCTTGCGGAATCGAGAGGGGTTGTCGCCCATGTCCTTCGTGAACGCCCTCCGAAAGGCGCGCTCGTCTTCATAGCCCACCTGCGCCGCGATCGTCGCGATGGAGTCGGTCGTCGTGCGCAAGAGGCCCGCGGCGGTCTCCATCCGCAGGCGGCGCTGGAAGCTCGCGGGCGGGTGGCCCGTCGCCGCGACGAACCGGCGGCTCAACGTGCGCGCCGTCACGCCGACCTCCTTCGCGAGCGCGTCCACGTCCAGCGCGCGCGCCAGATCCGCGCGCAGGATCGCCTCCGCCTTCGTGACGACGCGGTCGTTCCGCGCGAGGTGCGCGACGATCATGAACGGGCCCTGCGCGCTGCGAGCGTCGTCGACGAGGAGGTACCGCGCCACCGCGTGCGCGAGCTCCGGCCCCGCGAAACGGCGCACGACGTGCAAAGCGAGATCGATCTGCGCGAGCGCCGCTCCCGCCGTGATCGCGCGCTCGGCCGCGACCACGAGCTCGTCCTCCACCAGCTTCACCGCGGGGTAGCGCGCGCGGAACACCGGGGCGAGCCACCAGCTCGTCGTCGCCGCGGATCCGTCGAGCACGCCCGCCTCCGCGAGCAGAAACGTGGACGAGCAGCTCGCCGCGAGGAGCGCCCCCGACGACGCCGCGCGCTCGATGTGCGTCGCGAGGGGCCGCGTCGCAGGCGCCGCGACGTCGACGAGCACCTGCCGCACGTCCGCCATCCCCGGCCCGAACACGAGCGCGATGTCCGCGCGCTCATTGCCGATCGCGCCGTCCACGTGCAGCGCCTTGCCGACCGACGTGCCGACCGGCCGCCCGTCGAGCGATCGCACCGCGCATCGAAACAGGGGCGACGGCCCGCCGAGCGCCTTCGACAGGAGGTTCGCGGTGCCGAGCACGTCGAGCGTCACCGAGACGCCGGATCCGAAGCACCGCTCGGTGACGATCAGATCGACGGAGAGCGGCCCGGTCATCGCCCGCGAGCGTACACGGACGCGCGATCGAAGGGAGGGGCGCCTCGCGTCTCGCGGGGTCGTCTCAGAGCTTCGCGGCGTGGCACGGCGCGGGCGGCGTCACCGTCTCGCCCGCCGCGGCCTCTCCCTTGCCGCCTTCGGGCGCGTGGCCCGCGAGCCAGTCGCCGATGCCCTTCACGATCGCGTCGCGCTCCGGCTCGTGCAAGAGGTCGTGCACGAGCTTCGGGCAGCTCCACAACACGCGGTCCTTCGACGCGATGCCCGTCACGAATTCCTTCGATCCGCGAGGCAACGTGATCTCGTCGGCGTCGCCGTGGATCGCGAGGACCGGCAGCGTGAAGTCCGCGCGGCGCGCCGCGATGCGGTCCATCGTGTCGAGCAGGCCCGCGACCGTGCGCGCGGGGACGTCCGCCTGGTCCACGAACGGATCGCTCTTCGCCGCGGCGATCACGTCCGGCGCGCGCGAGAACTTGTCGATCGGCAGCGCCAGCGCGCCCGCGCCCGGGAACAGCGCCGACGCGAAATGCGCTCCGAATTTCGCGCCTCCGCCCGCGTCCGTCGCGAGGGCCGGCGCGCTCAGGATCAAGCCGTTCACGTCCGCCTGGTGATCGAGCACGTACCCCGTCGCGATCGCCCCGCCCATGCTGTGGCCGAGCACGAACACCGGCTGCTGCGGCTCCGCCTGCTTGCTGCGGCGCACGAACGAGTCGAGGTCCGTGAGGTAGTCGCCGAAGTCGTCGACGCGCTGCGATTTGCCGTCGGATCGGCCGTGCCCGCGGTGATCGTACGAGCGCACCGAGAAGCCCTGCTTCGCGAGCGTGATCGCGAAATCGCCGTAGCGCGCCGAGTGATCTTTGAGCCCGTGCACCACGACGAGGACGCCGCGCACGTCGGCCTTGGGGCGCCACGAGCGCTCGAAATGGATCCAGCCGCCGTCGCTCTCGTACGTCGACTCGGTGACGACGACGCCGTCCTTCTCCTCGGTGTGCGGCGCGAACGGCCGCGGCGCGCGCGCCTCGAACGCGGCGCACCCCGTCAGAGCGCTCAGCGCGAGCGCGGAGGCAAACAGGGACGCGCGGGCTTCGATCCTCGAAACGATCATCTCGTAGGCTCCTCGATGGGACCGCGAGGATGCGGGCACGGGGCGTCCGGCGAAAGGGCCGGCGCGGACGAAATGCGGGCGCGAACGGACGGCGCGCGGGCGAACGCTGGCCGTTTTTGCCCCGCTGCGGCGCCGCGTGTTTCGCATCCTCGCGGCGCCGCGTGGTAGAAGCCGGCTCGTGAGCGCGCCGCAGCGTCCCTCGTTCGCGTGGATCCTGAGCGCTGCGAAGGTCCTCGTCGTCGCGGGGGTCGTCCTCGCGGCGGTGTCCGCGCGCGTCGTGTACTCCGGCGAGCGCGAGATCGCCCTGTCCACGGCCGGGTTGCGCGCGGGGGATCCGCACGAGGCCGCGCTGCACGCTCGGCGGGCGGCGGGGTTCTACGCGCCGGGCGCGCCGCACGTGCGCGTCGCGTACGACCGGCTCATCGCGCTCGCGGCGAAGGCCGAGCAGGTCGGCGACGTCCCGACGGCCCTCTTCGCGTGGGAAGGTGTGCGCTCCGCGGCCTTGGAAACAAGGTGGATCGTGACGCCGCACGAGGCCGATCTGGAGCGCGCGAACCAGGCGATCGCCCGCCTGCAGGCCGCGCAGGAGAGGCCGCTCGGCACGCGCGTGGAGCCGCTCCCGGTGATCGAACGTGACGCCCTCGACGCCCTCACGCGCGACGAGGCCCCGCGCGTCCCGTGGGTGATCGTGCTCGTGATCGGCTTGGTTTCGTGGGTGGTCGGCGCCGTGCTGGTGGTGCGCCGCGGCGTCACGCCGAGCGGCAACGTCCTCTGGGAGCGCGTGAAGCTGCCCGTCGTGCTCACGATCGCAGGCGTGGGGATGTGGGTGCTCGCTCTGCTGCGAGCCTGAGAGGTTTCGTAGAAATCAGCCCGCGTCGATCACGCGCTTGGCGAGGTCGTTCGCCTGGCGCACGCAGTCGGGGATGCCAACGCCGTCCATCGCGGCGCCGACGACGTACAAACCCGGCACCTGCTGCTCGCGGGCGCGGACGCGCTTCACGCGCATCTCGTGGCCCAAGGTCGGCTGCGCGCTCGCTCGCTCGTGACGGTACACCTTCACGAACGTCGGCGATCCGCGCACGCCCAGCAGCGTCGCGAGCTCCTTCTCGGCGATCGAGGTGAGCGTGGCGTCGCTCATCCCGAGCACCTCTTCCTTGCCCGCGCCGCCCATGAACACGCGGAACAGCGCGGCGTCCTCGGGCGCGCGGCCGGCCCACTTGCTGGACAGGATCGTCACCGCGGCGATCGGCACGTTCGGTTTGTCCGTCGTGATGATGCCGGTCGTGTTGAGCGGGTGCGCCACGTTCGCGCGCGGGTACGCGAGGCCGAGCACCACGCTGGAGCCGTACTGCACGTCGCGCAGCGTCTCGGACATCTCGCGATCCAGCTCTTTCAGCGCGTCCGCCGACGCATACCCCGGCGTCGCCATCACGACCGCGTCCGCGTCGAGCGCGAACGGCCCGTCCGCGCCCTCCGCCTGCACACGGAAACGCGACGTCTCGCCGCGCTCCACGCGGAGCACGCGCGTCTTCATCTTCAGCGTCGCGCCGAGATCCTCGATGCGCTTCACCAGCGCCGAAGCGAACTCGCCGAGGCCGCCGGGGAACGAGTGGAACACCGAAGGCGGAGGACCGCCCGCGCCGCCCGCGGCCTTCTTTCGCTCCGCCGCGGCCGCCGCGCGCTTCTTCATGTCGGCGCGCGCGCCCAAGATCAGGCTGCGGTGCTTCGCCTCCAGCTCGACGAGCTGCGGGAACGTGGCGCGGATCGAGAGCTTCTCGACGTCGCCCGCGAACACGCCGCCGAGCAGCGGGCCGCCGATCTTCTTCAGCACCTCCTCGCCGAACCGACGCCGCACGAACGACGCGATCGACTCGTCCGAAGGATCCGTGCGCCGCGGGAGGATGAAATCGAAGCCCGCGCGGATCTTCCCGAACGGCGACAGGAGCCCCGTCTTCAGGAAAGGCCACACCTGCGTGGGGATCGTGAGCAACATCCCCTCCGGGAACGGGTGCAGCGTGCCCTTGTCGAGCACGAGCACGCGGCGGTTCTCCGGGATCGTGCCGAGCAGGCGATCGCCGAGGCCGAGCTCCTTCGCGAGCGCGGAAGCGTGCGGCTTCGCGGTGACCCACGCGTCGGGGCCTCCGTCGATCACGAACTCGCCGACGCGCTCCGTGCGGATGTTTCCGCCGAGGCGATCGCGGCTCTCCAGCAGCGTCACCTCGATGCGGCGCCCGTCCTTCGTCTTGCCGGCCTGCACGAGGCGCAGCGCGGTGGTGAGTCCGCTCACGCCGCCGCCGGCGATCACGACACGGAACGCCGCGCCGCTCTCCGCAGCGGTGGTCACGTGGCCTCGCGCGGGGTCTCGTGGACGGCGTCGATCACGGCCTTCACCGTGTCGACCGGCACCTCGGGGACGATGCCGTGGCCGAGGTTGAAGATGTGGCCGTCGCGCCCGCCGGCCTCGCGCACGATCTGCTTCGCGCGGCGGACCGCGATGTCCCGCGGCGCCAGGAGGAGCAGCGGATCCAGGTTGCCCTGGATCGCGCGGTCGTACCCGATGCGCTTCCACGCCTCCGCGAGGCGCACGCGGTGATCGACGCCGATCACGGTGCCGCCCGCGTCGCGCTGCAGCTCCAGGAGAGCGCTGGTGCCGGTGCCGAAGTGGATCACCGGGACGCCCGTCTTTTCCAGGTCGGAGAGGATGTGGTGCACGTGCGGCGCCACGCTCGTCTGGTAGTCCTCGGGCGAGAGCGCGCCGACCCAGGAGTCGAAGAGCTGCACGGCCTGCGCGCCCGCCTCGACCTGCGCGCGGAGGTAGCGGCGAACGACCTCGGCGATCTTGCTCATGAGGAGGTTCCACGCCTCGGGGTCGCTCCACATGAGGTTCTTGGCGATGCGGTAATCGTGGGATTTGCCGCCCTCGATGAGGTAGCTCGCGATCGTGAACGGCGCGCCCGCGAAGCCGATGAGCGGCACCTTGCCGTCGAGCTCCTTGCGCAGCATCCGGATCGCCGCCGTCACGTAGCCGAGGCCCTCCTCCGCCTCGAATACGCGCAATTTCTCGATGCCGGCGCGATCGCGGACGGGCTCGTGCACGACCGGGCCCTCGCCTTTCTGGAACTCGAACGGCGCGCCCATCGGCTCCAGCGGGAGGAGGATGTCGGCGAAGAGGATCGCCGCGTCCATGCCGAGGCGCAGCGGCTGGAGGGTCACCTCGGTGGCCAGCTCCGGCGTCTTGCACAGCTCCAGCAGCGTGTACTTCTGGCGGAGCGCGCGGTACTCGGCCATGTACCGGCCGGCTTGGCGCATCATCCACACGGGGGTCACGTCCACGGATTCGCGCCGACACGCGCGCAGGAAACGGTCGTACATGGGCGGGAGGTTTCGCCGGGCGCGGGGCTCGGTGCAACTGCAAACGGTTCGCACGGACCCGGCAGCGGCCCATGTTGCCTTCGAGCGGGAGCTTCGATACGAGGGAAGGCATGGCAGTGCGTGTCCGGTTCCTCGCCCCCCTCCTCTTCGCCGTCGTCTCGCTCGCCGCGTGCGCGGCCAGCAAGCCCAAGCAGCACGAGGAGGCGGACCCTCTGAAGGAATCCGGACAGGACATGGCCCCCGCCGACACCTCCGCCGCCGACGGCGCGAAGAAGGACGACTCCGGCGAAGAGGCCATGCACACGAAGTGCTGCGCCCAGTGCAAAGAGGCCCTCTCGAAGGACCGCTCCGGCCAGCCGCCGGAGAGCATCCCCTGTGCGGACTACGTGGATCTTCAGCCCTGGTGCACCGAGCATTTCCGCGTCAAACCGACGATGGCGGCCGCCTGCCAGTGACCTCCCCCTGATCCGCCGATAACCCCGCACCCCCGAGAGGCGCTCTCTCCCGCACCACGATGGCCCAACCCTCGAATGCAGCGAAAGTCGGGATCATGGCGGTCGTCCTCGCGGCCGCGCTGGTCTTCGGTTACCGCTTCATTTCTCGGGAGACGGGCACCGGCGGCGGTTATTACGTGTGGGCCTACGTGCCGGACGCGACGGGCATCGCGCCCCACTCGCGCGTGCTCATCGGCGGTATCCAGGTCGGCGTCATCGATCGCATCTGGCTCGATCAGGGCAAGCCCCGCATCGACGTCAAGATGAACCCCGAAATCAAGCTGTACGAAGACGCGGCGATGGGGAAGCGCGCGACCAGCTTGATCGGCGAGTACTTCATCACGCTCGCGCCAGGCACCGAAGGCCGGCGGGAGGTGCGCTGCGCGAAGCCGGATCCGTGCCCCCCCGAAGAGGGCCAGATCCACTTCTTCATGGATGAGCCGAGCATCCAGTCGCTGCAGAACCAGATCGCGGACATCCTCAAAGACATCAAGAAGGTCAGCGAGACCATCAGTCAGGACACGAGCCGCAAGGACATCAAGGACATCCTCGAGAACCTGGCCAGTGTCACGAAAGAGCTGAACGAGACGGTCAAGGACAACCGCAAGGCCGTCACGCAGACCATCAACAACATCAACAACATCACCGGAAACCCGGATATCCCCCGCATCCTGGAGAACGTCCGCTCCGCGACCGACGACGCGAAGAAGATGCTCGCGGACGCGAACGGGACGAACGCCAAGCCCGGCGAATTGCGGGAGACGATCCAGCGCGTCAATCGCTCGGCCGCGACGCTGGAAGACGCGCTCAAGCACGCGGACAACGTGGCCGCGCGCATCGACAACGGACAAGGCACCGTCGGCCGCCTCACCAAGGACGAGACGCTCATCAACGAGGTGGAGTCCACGGTCGAGAACGTGAGCGATCTCGTCGGCGGCATCGGCCGCGTGCAGACGGTCGTGAGCCTGCGGAGCGACTACAACTTCCTCGCGAACTCCATCAAGAGCTACGTGGAATTGCGCCTGCAGCCGACGGAGGACAAGTACTACTCCATCGAGCTCATCAGCGATCCGCGCGGCAAGACGACGTTCGAGCAGATCGACGTCGACACCACGAACCCGAACAGCCCCGCTCATTACCGCGAGATCCGGACCATCACCACCGACTCGCTGCGGTTCTCGTTCCAGTTCGCGAAGCGCATCGGCCCGTTCACCGGCCGCTTCGGCATCAAGGAGTCGACGGGCGGCATCGGCCTGGATCTCGATTTGCTCGACGATCGGCTGGAATTGCGTCAAGACCTCTTCGGTTTCGGTGAGGAGCTCACGCCCAGGTGGCGTGTCGTCCTCGGATACGAGTTCATCCGCAAGCTGTGGTTGCTCGGCGGCGTGGACGACATCCTCAATCAGGACCGCCGCGATTACTTCGTCGGCCTCCAGCTCCGGTTCACCGACACCGATCTCAAGTCCATCCTGCCATTCGCCCCCAGCATTCGATGAGCCGCAGAATCTCCCGCGACGGCGCCGCGCCCGGCGCCCGCGACCTCTCCGAAAAAGGCCCGTTCACTCGCTTCGCCGCCGCGCCGCTCCTGGCGGTGATGCTCGGTCTGTCGGCCACGCTGGCGGCCTGTCAGGGCTGCAAAGGGCCCATGTCCCCGAACGGGGAAGTCGACGGCGCACAGGACGTGTCGATCCGGCTCTACGCGGTGAGCGCGGCGGCCGGAGCCCTGGAGCCGTGCGGCTGCTCGAAGGACCAGCTCGGCGGCGTCGACAAGCTCGCTGCGTTCATCGACGCGGAGAAGAAGGCCCATCCGAACGCGTGGATGGTGGCCGCGGGGCCGCTGTTCTTCCTGGATCCCGCCCTGCGGGACGATGACAAGCAACAGACCCTCTGGAAGGCCGAGGCCATGGCGCAGGCCGCGAAGGCGATGAACCTGCTCGGCTGGGCGCCCGGTTTCAATGACTGGGCCGGCGGCGCGGACACGCTCGCGAAGCTCCGCGAGGCGACGGGAGGTGCCTTGTTGGGCGCGAACCTGGAGAACGTCCCCGGCGCCGTCCCGACGGTGATCCGCGAGGTGAACGGCCTCAAGATCGGCTTCTTCGGCCTCTCGGACCCGAAGGACAAAGTCGGCCGCACCCCGGACAGCGTGCAATCGAAGCCGGCGATGGAAGCGGCCAGGAGCGCCGTCGCCGACTTGCGGTCCAAGGGCGCCCGCGTGCTCGTCGGGATCGCGTCCTTGCCCCGCGGAGAGGCGCTTCGAATCGCGGACACCCTGCCCGAGATCTCCGTCCTCATCCTCGGCAAGCCGAGCGAGGCGGGCGACACCAACGATCAGCCGAAGCCGCCGGTCTTGCTCGGCACCACGCTGGTCGTCGAGACATCGAATCACCTGCAGACGGTGGGCGTCATCGATCTCCACATCTCCGGCGCCGACAAGGGCCCTCAGCCGGTGGTGCTGAAGGACGCGGGCGGCGTCGCGAAGGCCGAAGAGCTGATGTCTCTCGCCGCGCGCATCCGCGATCTGGAGGTGAAGATCAACGCCTGGTCCGGGGACCCCAACGTGAAGCCCGCGGACCTCGCCGCCCGCAAGGCCGACCTCGAAAAGGCGCGCGCCGACAAGGCCAAGCTCGAAGGGGCCGAGTCGAAGGTGGAGGGCTCCAGCTTCAATTACAAGCTGGTGGAGGTGCGAGAGGCGCTCGGCTCCGAGAAGCAGGTGAAGGACGCGATGGTGTCCTATTACAAGCGCGTCAACGAGCACAACAAGGTCGCCTTCGCCGATCGCAAACCGAAGGCCGTGGAGAAGGGCCAGGCCTCGTACATCGGAGTCGACGCCTGCACCGACTGCCACGATGAGGAGCGCAAGGTGTGGGACGGGACGCCCCACGCGAAGGCGTATGCGACGCTCCAGAAGGACTTCAAGGAGTTCAATCTGGACTGCACGAGCTGCCATGTCACCGGCTACGACAAGCCCGGCGGCAGCACGATCTCCCACACGGAGAAGCTCCAGGACGTGCAATGCGAGGTGTGCCACGGCCCCGGCTCACTGCACCTCAAGGACCCGAACAAGAAGGGTCTGATCATCCTCAAGCCCGCGGACGGATTCTGCGCCTCGACTTGCCATCACCCGCCCCACGTCGAGGGCTTCAATCAAGAAGAGAAGATGAAGCTCATCCTGGGCAAGGGCCACGGGATGTGACGGCGGCCGTCCGCGGGTGACGCGCGGATTTCGATCATCGGCTGAACCCTTTTCGGCCCGGGGGGCTCTGACCGAGTGGAGGTCATTCAATGAGCGCCCACACCGTGGAAGTCACCGTCAACAACTTCGTCCAGACCATCGAGAAGCCGGGCATCGTGCTCCTGGACTGGTGGGCGTCGTGGTGCGGGCCGTGCCGCATGTTCGCCCCGGTGTTCGAGGGCGCGGCCTCGCAGCACAAGGACATCCTGTTCGGGAAGATCGACACCGACGCTCAGCCGGATCTGGGCGCCGCGTTCCACGTCCGCTCGATCCCGACCTTGATGGCCTTCCGCGATGGCATCCTCGTCTTTTCGCAGGCCGGCGCGCTCCCCGCGAAGGCGCTGGAGGAGCTCATCACCAAGGTGCGCGCGCTCGACATGGACGACGTCCGCGCCAAGGTGGCCGAGGCTCGCAAGGAATACGAGAAGAACCAGAAATCCGAGGATGCGGCTCCGTCGGCGTGACGCCGCCTGAACCCTTTTCGCGCCGACCGGCTCTCACCGAAAACACGACACGAGAGAGGACGAATCCGATGACCTTCGCGATGAAAAAGGACCTGACGGTGGGCTACGACGAGGCGCTGGCGAAGGTGCCGGAGGCGCTCAAGAGCGAGGGCTTCGGCGTGCTCACCGAGATCGACGTGGCCAAGACGCTCAAGGCGAAGATCGACGTCGACTTCCGCCGCTACAAGATCCTCGGCGCGTGCAACCCGCCGCTCGCGCACGAGGCGCTGTCCACGATGCTCGAGGTGGGCCTGATGTTGCCGTGCAACGTGGTCGTGTACGAGAACGACGATGGCAAGGCGACGGTGCTCGCGATCGATCCGGTGCAGACGGTCGCGGCCGCGCAGCCGGCGCTCGCGAAGATGGCGACGGCGGTGCGCGACAAGCTGTCCCGCGTGCTCGAGAAGCTCTGATCTCCGGCGCGAAATCTCTTCAAGCAGCGGCGCTGTCTCGTTCGATTACGCTGCGGCGATATGCCCACGACGGATGACCGCTCCGACGCCGCGCTGCTCGAAGCGCACAAGAACGGCGATCCGCAAGCGCTCGGCGCGCTGCTGTATCGGCACGCTCCCTCCGTGCACCGCTTCGGCCTCAAGATGTGCCGCGACCCCGAGGACGCGAACGACATCGTCCAGGAGACGATGCTGGCCGCGGCCCGCGGCGCGGCGGATTTCCGCGGCGGATCGTCGCTGACGACGTGGCTCTTCGCGATCGCGCGGAGCTTCTGCATCAAGGCTCGCCGCCGCGGCCGCGCGGACACGACGCCGCTCGACGAAGAGGGCGTGATGGAGGTCGCGTCCCCCGCGAGCCCGCCCGACGAGATCGCCTCGGATCGAGAGATCGGCGACGCGCTGCAGGAGGCGATCGCGGCGCTCGATCCGATGTACCGCGAGGTGCTCGTGCTGCGGGACGTGGAGGGCCTCACCGCGCCGGAGGTGGCGGAGATCCTCGGCATCGGCAACGACGCCGTGAAGAGCCGCCTGCACCGCGCGCGCGTCTTCGTCCGCGATCGCCTGGCCCCGCTGATGATCCCGAAGCAGGAGCCGCGCGGCGAAGCCTGCCCCGACGTGGTGCCGCTCCTGTCGCGCTACCTCGAAGGCGAGATCGGCCCGCAGCAGTGCAAGGAGATGGACCAGCACGTGACGAGCTGTCCGCGCTGCAAGAACGAGTGCGACTCGCTGCGCAAGGTGCTGGCCCTCTGCAAGAACGAATCGACCGGAGGCGCCGTCCCCCCCTCGGTGCAAGCGGCCGTGCAGCGCGCGCTCCGTCAGCTCGAAGCGCGCGCGACCACCCAAAACGCCTAAGAAATAGCACTGGAAAGTGCCCACCCCCGGTCGCGCTACGCGCGCCCGCCCCTGCTATGAAAACGTCTGTCAGGGGAGACAGCGGCCAGTCAGCGCGGTGCTTGGATCCTCTCGTTTCCAAGGGATTCAGGACAAAGGTGCCCCCACCCGCCGTCCTCGGCGCTCATGCGCCTGCGGGCGGCGCCGCCCCCAAATCGCGTCGCTGTCGCGCCGCTCAGGGGGCGGTCACGACACGGTGGGACCGGGGTCCTTCTTGGCGAGGCTCACCGAGTAACCGAGCGTCTCCAACCGCGTGACCAGCTGCTGTTTCAGTCGCGCTTGCTGGGAGCCAGAGATCTCCGTGGGCTCCGGCCAGCGCACTTCGCCGTCGCGCAACGCGTAGTAGACCGTCACGGCTAGCTTGCGAGCCACAGCGATGATGGCCTTGTTGTAGTTGGCGCTGTTGTGCAGCACTCGCAAAAAGAAGGCGCGCAGAGGCGAGTCGCGCTTACGAGCCAGCACGTGAGCCGCCTGCACCAGCGCCGTTCGAAGCCAGGGATTGCCCGGTCGCACAGGCGCCTTGCGGCTCTTGCCTGCGCTCTGGTGATTGCCGGGAGCCAACCCTGCCCACGAGGCCAGATGAGCCGCGGAAGGGAAGACCGACATGTCCGCTCCCGTCTCGGCCACGATCGTGGCGGCGATGACCTCCGCGATGCCGGGGATCGTCTGCAGCAGCGCCATCTCACGGCTGTAGCTGGCTTGCAGACGCCGGCTCAGCTCCGCCTCCACCTGCGCGATTCGAGCCTCTTCCTGCGTCAGGTCATCCAGCAACTGCCGAAGGATCCACAGCGTGGTCTCGTTGACGGGATTGCTCAACGCCCGCACCAGCTCCGCCTTCTTGTGGCGAAGCGACCCCTGCGCCAGCTCCGCCATCTGCTCGGCGCTCTGACCTCCGTCCACCAGCGCCTGGAGCATCGCTCGACCGCTCTTGCCCAGCACATCGCTGAGCACCGTCGCCAGCTTGATGCCCTCGCTCTCGACCAGCTTGATGATCCGGTTCTTCGTCGCGTTCTTCACCCCCACCTTCTTGGCGCGGTAGCGCGACAGCTTGCGAAGCTCCTCCAGCTGCTCGGATGGGATGAAGCTCGGGGACACGACGCCGTTCATCAGTAGCTTCGCCAGCCACGCGCTGTCACTCACATCGGTCTTGCGACCGGGGATCTGCTTGACCGCCGACGGGTTCGCCACGCTCACCAACCGATGGGGCGAAAGCCGGCGCAGCGCGTGCACGAGCGGCTGAAAGTACACCCCCGTCGCCTCCATCATCACCGCCTCCACGCTGTGCTTATCGAGCCAGCGCGACAGCTCCTCGATGCCGTCCGCGTAGGTCGCGAACGTCCGGTTTTGGGTGCTCACTTGCTTGTCGGTCGCGATGCGAATCGTCGCCACCAACGTGTCGCGGTGCACGTCCACCCCACAACATCGCTCGAACATCCTCTCCATCGTCCTCGCTGCCTCGCTGCCGGACGACTCGAGAAAAAAAGGACCAACCTGCTATGCGTGCCGGGCACCGGAGGGTGCTTGCACATCTTGGGATTCGTCGAGCCGAGCCCAAACTCCCAAGCGAGGTCGTGCCTCAGTGGGGCGTCCGGGCTTTCGTTGCCGGCACCCACAACGTGCACATCTCACCCAACGTTTTCATCCATCGGGGTGAGGCGCAGCCTCGTGGGAACTCCCAAATCGCTCTCTTCGTTTCACTCCGTTCGCGAAGGGAGGGGGCATTTTTTGAGCGCCGATCTGATGACGAAGCGCTCCCCTCCCTGCGGCTGCGAAGCAGACGCTTTGGGAGGGGCGGACCGCGCGCAGCGAAGCGAGCACGGGCCGGGGGTGGGCACCTTTTTCGATTTCGAACGACGCTTCAGACCAGGCCGGGGCGGCCGCGTTTCTTGAGTTCGTCGACGATCTGCTTCACCTCCTGCGCGCGCTCGCGGGTCGTCACGAGGAGCGCGTCGTCCGTCTCGACGACGACGAGGTGGTCCACGCCGGCCACCGCGATCGTGCGATCGTTCGGCGCGTTCGTGCGCAGATCCAGGACGTAGTTGCCGCGCGCGTCGATGAGGACGCTGCCCTCCGGCGCCGCGTTCTCGTGCGCGTCCTTGTGCGCGAGCTCCCACGCCGCCTGGAAGCTGCCGACGTCGCTCCAGCCGAAATCGCCCGGCACCACCGCGAGCTCCGGCAGGTGATCCATCACGCCGTGATCGATGCTGATCGACGGCATCGCAGGGAACACCGTCGCGAGCGCCTGATCCTCTTCGCCGCGGCCCGCCGCTTGATCCAGCGTCTCCAAACCGCGCGCGATCGCCGGCAAGTACTTCTGCACGGCCGCGACCATGTCCTTCGCGCGGAAGAAGAACATGCCCGCGTTCCACAGATGACGGCCGCCCGCGACGTACGCGGCGGCGCGCGCGACGTCCGGCTTCTCCACGAATTTGAGGCCCCGCTGCGCCACGCCCGCGACCGCCGTACCCTCCACCTCGATGTAGCCGAAGCCCGTCTCGGGGCGCGTCGGCGTGATGCCGATCGTCGTGATGACGCCTCGGCGCGCGGACTCCACCGCGGCGCGCAGCGTCGTGCGGAAGCGCTCCACGTCGACGATGTGGTGATCGCTCGGCAGCACCATGAGCACCGCGTCCGGATCCGTGCGCGCGACCGTCGCCGCCGCCCACGCGATGCACGGCGCCGTGTTGCGCGCGGCCGGCTCCAGCAAGAACCGATGCGCCGCGAGCTCCGGCAAGATCGCGCGCGTCGCAGCAGCGAGGTGCGCGCCCGTCGCGATGAGCACGCGATCCCAGCCGTCACCGCCGCCCTCCGCGAGCAGCGGCAGCACGCGCTCCACCGTCTGTCGCAAGAGAGGCGCGTCGCCGACGAGCGGCAAGAGCTGCTTCGGTCGCAGGTTGCGCGACGCAGGCCAGAAGCGCGTGCCGGCGCCGCCGGCGAGGACGAGTGCATGGAGCGCAGTCGAGGTCGTCATGGTTCCGTTTCGTCTTGAGGTTCA
The DNA here is from genome assembly GCA_046351455.1 of Polyangiaceae bacterium. Lineage (GTDB taxonomy): Bacteria > Myxococcota_A > Polyangia > Polyangiales > Polyangiaceae > JADJRH01. The sequence continues at coordinate 275,502 of JAXLYM010000011.1, read as the reverse complement.
GCCGCCGGGGAGGGCCCGACCGTAGGCGAAGATCGCGCAGGACAGCGGGATCATCCAGAGCGAAAGCGCCGCGAGCGCTCGCCGCGCCGTGAGCCTCCGAAGAGCGAACGTCGCCGCGTATGCACCGAAGAACGCGAACAGCGCGATGACCAGCACTTGCCCCTTGCCCGCGTCGCCCGAAGAGGAGAGCGACCGCGCCGCCTCCGCCCAGAAGAAAGGCACCGTCGCGCACAGCACGACCTCGATCGCGCGCGCCGGCTTCACGCCGAGGCAGAGCAGCACCGCCGCCGCGAGGCCCACGCGCGAGACGCCGGGGAAGATCCCGAACGCGTGCGCCGCGCCCGCGAGCGACGCCGCGATCCACGAAGGCGACTCGTGCACCGCGCGCTCGGATCGCGGCGCGACGAACCTCGCCGCGTGCGCCTTCGGATCGTGACGCGCCGTCGCCGACGACGACACGAGCGCGCCCGCGAGCACCGCGATCCCCGTGATCCCGAGTCCGATCGCGATCGCGCGCGGACCCTCCGTCGGGCGCGCTCCGGCCGATCGCAGCGCCGCGCCGGTGACGGCGCTCACGATCGCGATCCACGCGATCACCAGCGCCTCCCGCGCGCGACCGGGCACGAAGAACGCCGACGGCCGACCGATCGCGCGCGCGCCCTCCGCGATCGCCGGGAACAGACGACCGCGCATCGCGAGCACCACGGCCACCCCCGATCCGAGCCCGACGGAGCCCGCAAAAACAGCGCGATCCGGCGTGGTCAGCCACAACCCGAGGGCCATCCCATGCGCCGCGCCCGAGACTCCAAGCGCTTCTGCGAAGGCTTGCACCGCGCTGTGGAGGACCAGGTTCGCGAGAGGCATGCGCTCTCCTCCATTACACCCTCCCGCGGGCGAGTGTCCGAGGCGGCGTGAGGGTTGCTCCGGGAGGCCGTTTCCCCTACGGTTCGCGCTCGCGACCGACCCCAGATGCGGGGCGTCGCCGAGGTGATTCGTCATGCTGATGGCCTACGCGAGCGTGGCCGCGTTCTTCCTGGTCGCGATCGGATTCATCATCGGATCGATGGTGTTCGGCAAGCTCCTGCGCCCGAACAACCTCTACGCCGAGAAGCTCGAGACGTACGAGTGCGGCGAGGCCCCCGTCGGTCCCGCGTGGTTCAACTTCAACCCGCGCTTTTACATCGTCGCGCTCATCTACATCATCTTCGACGTCGAGATCGCGTTCATCTACCCGGTGGCCGCGGTGTTCAAGCGCTGGGTCGATCAGGGCAGCGGCCTCTTCGCGCTGGTGGAGATCCTCCTCTTCGTCGCGATCCTGATGCTCGGCCTCGTCTACGTCTGGGCGAAGGGCGACCTCGAGTGGATCCGCTCGATCAAGGGTGACCCGCGTGGCATGCAGAACACGCACAGCCGAACGCGCCCGGCCGAGCCCGTCGCCGTCGAGCCCGTCGCGGCGGCCGCCCGCGAACCCTTGGCGCAAGGAGCCGAGTGATCATGGCGAACGAATCCGCATCCCCGCTCAACCTGATGGGCTCCCCGAAAGGGTGGGGCTCCCCGCTCTACAAAGACGACGGCGGCAGCGTCATCCAGACGAACGTCGACGCCGTCCTGAACTCGCTGCTCAACTGGGGCCGCTCGAACAGCATCTGGTACATGCTCTTCGGCCTCGCGTGCTGCGCCATCGAGCTGATGCACACCGGCGGCCCGCGCAGCGATCTGGATCGCTTCGGATCGGCCCCGCGCCCGAGCCCGCGCTCCAGCGACCTCTTCATCATCGCCGGCACGCTCACCTACAAGATGGCGCTCCGCGTGAAGCGCCTCTACGACCAGATGAGCGAGCCGCGCTACGTCATCTCGATGGGCTCCTGCTCGAACTGCGGCGGCCTCTTCCAGTACGCGTACTCCGTGTGCAAGGGCGTCGATCAGATCATCCCCGTCGACGTGTACGTCCCCGGCTGCCCGCCCCGCCCCGAGGCGCTGCTCGAAGGTCTCCTCAAGATCCAAGAGAAGATCAAGAACGAGAAGTTCTTGCAGATGCGCTACGGAGCTACCTCCGCCGGTTAAGTAGCCTTTTCGCTCCTAGTCCCCACTAGAACCGGCCAGTCCGACAGCGCCGGAACAATGCCCATGACCCCCGAAGCGATTTTCGAAAAGCTGAAGACCGAGCTCGGCGAAGAAGCGGTGTTCGACTTCCACCCCGTCTCGGCGAAGGACCGCGACGCGTGGCTGCAAGTGGCGCCCTACGAGATCGAGCGCGTCTGTGAGTTCCTCAAGACGACCGCAGGCCTGTCGTTCGATTACCTGGAGTGCATCACCGGCGTCGACTACCCCGATCTGAAGAAGATCGTCGTCGTCTATCACGTGTACTCCTACGCGCAGAAGCACCGCATCGTGCTGAAGGTCTTCCTCGATCGAGAGGACCCCGCGATGCCGAGCGTCGTGAACGTGTGGTCGACGGCCAACTGGCAAGAGCGGGAGTGCTTCGATCTCCTCGGCGTGCTCTTCGAGGGCCACCCGGATCTGCGCCGCCTGCTCTTGCCGGATGATTGGGAGGGTCACCCTCTCCGCAAGGACTTCGAAGAGAAGGACGAATACCACGGCATCCCGACCGTGCGGCCCAACCCGGTCGAGCTCTTCAAGATCCAGATTCCCGGCAAGGAGGCGAAGGCGTCGTGAGCGAGGTCATCTTCACCAACGAGATGGACGAGGAGATGACCCTCAACATGGGTCCTCACCACCCGTCCACGCACGGCGTTCTCCGCTTCATCATCTCCTCCGACGGCGAGATCATCCGCAAGGCGATCCCGGACGTCGGCTACCTGCACCGCTCGATCGAGAAGATCAGCGAGCGCAACACGTACGCGGGCTTCATGCCGTACACGGACCGCGTCGACTACGTCGCCGCGATGTTCGCGAACGAGTGCTGGGCCAGCGCGTGCGAGAAGCTGATGGGCATCACCGTGCCCAAGCGCGCGCAGTACCTCCGCGTGATCTCCTGCGAGCTCAACCGCATCTCGTCGCACATGGTCGCGCTCGGCGCGATGGCGATGGATATCGGCGCCGTCACCCCGTTCCCGTGGGCCCTCCGCGAGCGCGAGCGCGTGAACGATCTCGTCGAAGAGCTGTGCGGCGCGCGCCTCACGTACAACTACCACCGCATCGGCGGCGTCTCGTTCGACGTGCCGAAGGGCTGGATCGACAAGGCCTATCGCTTCCTCGATCTGTTCGACCCGGCGATGGAGGAGTTCGACCGCCTCATCACGCTGAACGACATCTTCGTGAAGCGCCTCGCGAACGTGGCCGTGATCACCGCGGAAGAGGCCGTGGACTGGGGCCTCGTCGGCCCGAACCTGCGCGCCTCCGGCGTGAAGTGGGACCTCCGAAAGGGCGACTCGTACTCGGTGTATCCCGAGCTCGACTTCGACATTCCGGTCGGCACCGGCAAGTACGGCACCGTCGGCGACTGCTGGGATCGGTTCGACGTCCGCGTGAAGGAGTGCCGTGAATCGTCGAAGATCCTGCGTCAGGCGCTGAAGAAGATCGACGAGCACCCCGAGGACGACATCCTCGGCAAGATGCCCAAGAAGCTGAAGCCCGAAGGCGAGGCGTACGCCCGCGTCGAGAGCGCGCGCGGCGACATGGGTTGTTACGTCATCGGCGCCGGGAAAGAGGAGCCTTATCGCGCTCGCTTCCGCACCGGCAGCTTCACCGCGATGGGCATCATCGAGGCGAAGAGCCCCGGCCTGTTCCTCGCCGACCTCGTCGCGCTGATCGCCAGCCTCGACGTCGTCGCGCCCGAGATCGATCGCTGATCGCCATGTCTACCGCACGGCGTGGCGCGCGTCGCTGCTCCGTGTACTCTCGCGCGGAGCAGCGGTGACGACTCCCCGCCTCCAAGACCCGAAAGCCTACACTCCTCCCTCACCGGCGGACATCGCCCGGGCCGAGATGGGTCGGTCCCGCGTGAAGATCGCGCAGGCCGCCTTCGGGGCGTTCTTCGCGCTCTACATGTCGCTCGCGATCGTGCCGATCTCGGTGCCGGCGGCGATCGGCGTCTTCGTCGCGACGCTCTCCAGCATCCTCTTCTTCGCCTTCCGCCGCCGCAAAAAGAACCTGCGGGAGGCCGCGGGGCGCGTGCTCAACGGCGCGTTCAACTCCATCGGTCAGGGCCGTCTGCGCGACGCGAGTGAGGTGCTCGGGATCGTCGAGGAGCACCTGCGGGAGGCGTGGTCGCAGCGCATCGTGGAGATCCAGCGCGCGATCATCGCCATCCGTCGCGGCGACATGGCCGACGCGGAGAAGGCGCTCGACCTCGCGATCGCGCAGCCGCTCCAGTCGTTCGCGCGGGACAACGCGGCGTACCAGCTCGAAGGCGCGCACGCGCTCCGGGCCTTCGTGCGGGCGTCGCTCGGCAAGGAGGGCCCCGCGCGCGAGGACATCGATCACGTGCTGCGCATGCCGGCCTCGGAGGACGCGCTGGCCCGCGTGGCGCTGGCGGAGGCGCTTCTGTTGGAGCAGGCCGGCAAGCGGGAAGAGCTGCGGCTCCTGCTCTCCGAGAAGCGCACGCTGCTCCTGGAGCACACGCACCCTCGGGAGCGCGCGATCGTGCGGGCGTTCCAGCGGATGGTGCGCGCCGACAAGGCCTCCGTGTACCGCAAGGCCGAGGCGCGCCGCGAGAAGGCCGAGAGCGAGGAGCCGACGCTGGCCGACTGGGTCGCGAAGGTGGCGCCCGCCGCGGCGACGTTCGTGCGATCCGCGCGCCCCGCCGAGCAGGTCGCGAAGGTGCAGCCCGAGCACGCGCTCGCGGCCCCGTCTCCCGCGGCGGTGGCGGCCAACGCGGAGGCCCGCAAGCAGCCGGAGAAGGGCAGCTTCAAGTGGGTGTTCTACGGCGTCGGCGGCCTCACGGCGGTGATCGGCCTCTTCACGGCGATCGCGATGATGTGGCCGTCGACCGAGGGCGTCGCGACTCCGGATCAGACGAACGCGGCGATGGAGGGCATCCTCCCGCTCTTGCTCTTGCCGATTGGCATGTTGCCAGTCGTCTATGCGGTCTCGCGCGGCCTTCAGTGGGTCGCCCGCGTCCGCGCCGAGAAGGACGCCCGCGCACCGAAGAGGGCGCGCGCCGGAGCGCCGACGGACGACGAGCTGCGCGCGCTCACGCAGAGCCCGTCGCCGGTGGTGGCGGCGCAGGCGTGGCTCCTCCTCGCGGACCACGCCGAGCGGGCGGCGGATTTCCCAGCGGCGCTCCAGGCGGCGACGACAGGCCTCTCCCGGCTCCGCGACGGTCGGGATCGGGTGGCCGCAGACATCGTGTATCCCGACCTCGTGTCCCTGCGCGCGTTCATGCTGGCGGCGGCCGGCCGTGACGCGGAGTCGAACGCGGAGCTGGCCAGCTTGGGCCCGGCGTATCCGCACTACACGCGCGCGGTGTTTCGCGCGGGCCTCATCGCGATCCTGCGGCGCGGCGACCTGCGCGGGGCGCTCCGGTGGATCGAGCAAGGAGAGGCCGATTTGCCGCTCAGCGTCCGCGAGGAGTCGCTCGTGGACCTGGTGCGCGCCGCCGTCCAGCCCGAGGCCGCGGGCGCCGGAGAGATCCAGCGCCTCAAGGACGAGCTCGCGTCGATGCCCGAAGTGAAGAGCTGGATTCGCCGCGCGTCCCCTCATCTCCTCGACGCCTTCGAGCGCTCGACGATGGTGGACGTGGGGTTAAGAATCGACACGTCCGCCGCCGATCCCGAGACGGATCACGCCGCGGAGGAAGAGGCGGCCGCAGAGATGGAGTCGGCGCTCGGCCCGCGAATGGCCCGCTCGTGACGTCGATTCGCACGCGGCGCCCCGGCCTGCGTGAGGTTCGGACGGCGACGTGTTATATGGTGACTCGATATGGCTGACGCAGCGCAGAAGCTCACGATGACGTCGGCGGAGTATCTGGCCTTCGAGCGAGCCTCGCTCGAACAGAAGCACGAATTCGTGGACGGCGAGATCTTCGCGATGAGCGGGGGCACGATGGAGCACGGCCTCCTCGCGATGAACATCGGGGCGGAGCTGCGGGTCGCGCTGTTCGACAAACCGTGTCGCGCCGTCGGCTCCGACGTGAAGGTCCGCAGCAGCCCGACGAAGTACCACTATCCGGACGTCTCGGTGGTCTGCGGTCGCCCGCTGTTCGAGGACGAGACGCGCGACGTCCTCCTCAACCCGAAGGTGATCATCGAGGTCCTCTCGGAGTCGACGGAGCGGTACGACCGCGGCGACAAGTTCGAGAGCTACAGCGCCATCGCCTCGTTCGAAGACTACGTGCTCCTCTCGCAGGACGCCGTCCGCGTGGAGCACTTCCACCGTCAGTCCGACGGCACGTGGATCTTCCGCCGCCTCGGCCCGGGGGAGACGCTCCATCTCGCCTCCATCCAGTGCCAGATCTCGGTGGACCGCGTCTATCACCGCGTGTTCGAAGAGAGCCAGTCCTCAGCCTGAGCGCGCGAATCTCCGCGCCGCCTCCGCGAGCGTGACGAACGAGATCCCCTGCGATCGCAGCGTCTCCACGAAGAGCGTCAGTCGGTCCAGCCGAGTCTGCAAAGGGGCGCCGAGCTCGGGCTGGAGCCTCGTCAGCGGGTGAGGGGCGATGTCGTCCGCGGCGAGGAAGTCCATGCCGTGCAGCTCCAGGTTCACGAACGGATCCTTCGCGCACGCGAGCGCCAGCGCCTTCACCCCGAACGCGCCGGCCCGCCCGAGCGACGTGCCGATCACCGGGAACCCCACGATCGGAGTCACCTGCACCGGCAGCTCCACGAAGGGCCGCGAAGGGCCGCCCGCGCGCGTCGGAGAGTGCCAGTCTGCGCCCGGCCGGTACGGACCCCGCGGCGCCCCGAGCACCCGCGGCGACCCCAAGATCGAAGCCGATTCGCGGCCCCGCACGCGCATCACCGCCATCACCGCCGCCTTCGCGGTGTGGTACACCAGAGAAGGAAACACCGAGGAGTCGAACGCCACGCCCGCCGCCGCGAGCGCGTCGAACAGCGGCTCGCTCACCGTGTATCCCGGCGCGCGGAAGCCCGTCGGACGCACCGAGGTCGCGCGCTCGATCGCGTCGAGCCCGCCCGTCACCTCGCGCTCGAGCTCGGCCCCGCGCATCCGCGAGAGGTCGTATCGGTGGGAGAGAGAGTGGCACTCCACCGCGTGACCGAGGCCGACCAGACGACGCAGCCGCGCCCCGTTCTCCGGGCGATCCAGATCGCGCCCCACCGCGAAGAAGGTGATCGGGATCGACAGCGACGCCGCCCACGCCTCGATGCGGTCGAGCGCCCTCTCGTACACCGCGCGCCCGGTCGGATCGCCCTCGCCGAACGGGGGCAGATCGTGAATACGGGTGTACTCGCGCACCTCGTCCAGATCGACGGAGACGGCGCCGGTTCGTGCTCGCATGTCGCCCGCTTCTTAGCGCCGAGACGCCGCGCGCGTCGCGGAAATCGCGTCGCCCTCGGCCGGGATACGAGCCGCGATCCGTGCGCGCGCCAATCATGGTACGCACACACGCATGCCGCGCGGTCACATCCTGGTCCTCGATGACGAGCCCTCCATCCTGACCACGCTGCAAAAGGCGCTCACGCTCGAAGGGTACGGCGTCGACGTGTGCGGCGGCGTGCGGCTCGCCGAAGAGAAGCTCGCGAAGCGCACGTACGATCTGGCCCTCTTCGACGTCGCGCTGCCCGACGGCGACGGCGTCGATCTGCTGAAGCGCATCCGCGCGGGCGGCGTCGACATGCCGGTCGTCATGATGAGCGGGCACGCCACCGTCGACGCCGCGGTCCGCGCCACGCGCCTCGGAGCGCTGGATTTCCTGGAGAAGCCGCTCTCCACCGATCGGCTGCTGCTCGTCATCGAGAACACGCTGCGCCTCGTCCGCGCCGAGGCCGAGGCCTCCGCCCTCAAAGCGCAGACCGGACAGGCCTCCGATCTCGTCGGCGACAGCCGCGTGATGGTGGAGCTCCGCGAGCAGATCGCCCGCGCAGGAAAGGCGAACGCGACGGTCCTCGTCACCGGCGAGCGCGGCACCGGCAAGGAGCTCGTCGCCCGCGCGATCCACCTCGCGTCGAAGCGCGCGCGCGGCCCCTTGGAAAAGATGAACTGCGCCGCGGTGCCGAGCGAGCTCATCGAGAGCGAGATGTTCGGCCACGAGGCCGGCGCCTTCACCGGCGCGACGAAGCAGCGCCGCGGCAAATTCGAGCGCGCGAGCGGCGGCACGCTCTTCCTCGACGAGGTCGGCGACATGCCGCTGTCGATGCAGGCGAAGCTGCTCCGCGTGCTCCAGGAGCGAGAGATCGAGCGTGTCGGCGGCCACGAGACGCTGAAGGTCGACGTGCGCGTCGTGGCCGCCACGAACCGAGATCTGGAGGCCGCCTGCAAGGACGAGCGCTTCCGCGCGGACCTCTACGATCGCCTCAACGTGCTGCCGCTCGCGCTGCCGCCCCTGCGCGCGCGCCGCGAGGACATCCCCGTGCTGGCGAAGCATTTCCTGCTGATCGCGACGAAGGCGAACGACCGGCCCGGGATGACGATCACCGAGGGCGGCATGCTCGCGCTCTCCGGCTACAGCTTCCCCGGCAACGTGCGCGAGCTGCGCAACATCATCGAGCGGCTCGTGATCCTCACGCCCGACGAGCGCATCGACGAGAACGACGTGAAGACGTGCCTCGGGACCGGCGCGGTGCCCCCGCCCACGGGCCTGTTCCGCACGGGCGTGCCGTTCCGCGTGCTCGTCGAGGAGGCGGAGCGCGCGATCCTGGAGCAGGCGATCCAGCACAACGGCGGCGGCATGTCCGCGACGGCGCGCGCGCTCGGCTTGGAGCGCAGCCACCTCTACAAGAAGTGCCGCGCGCTCGGCCTGCGACAGGACAAGGAAGCGGCCGAAGACGACGCGTGAGCTGATAGATTCGGCGCCGGAGGTACTCCGTGCATCACTCTGCTCTTCGCTTCGCGCCCTTCGCGGCCCTGTCCATTCTGCTGTTCGCGTGCTCGGCGAACGTCAAGACCAACCCGAACGGCGGCGGCGGACAAGGCGGCGGATCCGGCGGCTACAGCGGGTCGGGGGTCGGGGCCAACGGCGGCGACGTCACGATCGGCGGCAGCGGCGGCGGCTGCGCGCACTCGTGCACGGCCGACCTCAAGAAGGTCATCGACTGCAACAACAACGTCGTCACGATGTGCGAGGCCGATCAAGGCTGCGCCGGCGGCGTCTGCATCAACGACCCGTGCGAGGCCGCGAAGCAGTCGTCGAGCTCGTACGGCTGCGACTACTGGTCTCTGAAGACGGACATCATCAGCGACGCGCAGGGCGCTTGTTTCGCCGCCTTCGTCGCGAACACCTGGACTTCCCCGGTCAAGATCAACGTCGATTACAACGGCCAGACGCTGAACCCGGCGACGTTCGCGCGCATCCCCTCGGGCCAGGGACAGGGCCTTCAATATGCGCCCTACGACCCGGCGCAGGGCCTGCCGCCCGGCGAGGTGGCCATTCTGTTCCTCTCGCGGGAGAACGCGGGCCAGCTCCCCGACTGCCCAGCTCCGGCGGCGATCAGCGGCGACTCCGGCATCCTCGGCACCGGCAAGGGCCACGCGTTCCACATCACGACGGATCGCCCGGTCGTCGCGTACCAGATCCTCCCGTACGGCGGCGGATCCAGCGCGGCCACGTCCGCGACGTTGCTCTTGCCGACGAGCGTGTGGGACACGAACTATGTCGCGATCAACGCCTATCAAGCGAGCCAGATCGCGCCCGCGTACCCGTCGCTCAACGTGCTCGCGTACCAGGACAGCACGACGGTGACCATCCTCCCGAAGGTGGATATCCAGGCCGGCAACGGCGTCAATTACGGCCCGGCAAACACCCAGTCCGTCTACACGCTGAACCGCGGCGAGTACCTCCAGATCACGCAGAGCGCGGAGCTGTCCGGCAGCCCGATCCAGTCCGACAAGCCGATCGGCGTGTGGGGCGCGGCGAGCTGCCTCAACGTGCCAGTCACGAACTACGCCTGTGACACGGCCCAGCAGATGATCCCGCCGGTGAAGGCGATGGGCAATGAATACGCGGCGGTGCGATATCGCGGCCGCAACGGCGGCGTGGACGAGTCCCCGCCGTGGCGCCTCGTCGGCATGGTGGACGGCACGGCGCTCACGTGGGATCCGGGGCCGCCCCCCGGCGCGCCGAGCGGCCTCAACCTGGGCGACGTGTTCGAGTTCAACTCCAATGGTCCGTGGGTGGTGAAGAGCCAGGACTCGGATCATCCCTTCTATCTGGCCGCGTACATGACGGGCGGACAGGACTTCGGCGGCGAGGGAGATCCGGAGTGGGTCAACGTCATCCCGACGGCGCAATACCTGGACTCGTACGTGCTCTTCACGGACCCGACGTACTCCGAGACGGACCTCGTGGTGGTGCGCCGCCCGGACCAGAATGGCCAGTTCGCGGACGTGGTGCTCGACTGCGCGGGCCCGCTCCAGGGCTGGCAGCAGGTGGGCCAGTATCAGTACACCCGCGTCGACCTCGTGACCGGCGATTTCCAGAACGTGGGCAATTGCTCCAACGGCCGCCACGAGATCAAGAGCAACGTCCCGTTCGGCGTGACGGTGTGGGGCTGGGGCAGCCCCGCGTCGAGCTTCTTCACGCAGTACGTCTCGTACGCCTACCCGGCGGGCGCGAGCGTCGCGCAGATCAACCAGGTCACGGTGGTCCCCGACCCGAAGTAGCCAGTTACGCAGATCAGGTGTTGCCGGTCGCCCGGTGGTGCGGTCTCGCCGGGCGGCCGCGGGGCTTGTCGGCGTGCGCGTAGATCGCCGGGCCCACCGCGACGAGCGGGCGCACGTCGCGCGGCGCCGCCTCCGGGGTCGCGGACAGGCTGCCGTCCCGCACCGCGAGCAGGCTCTCCGCCATCCCCAAGAACAGAAGGCCATCCGGCGCGAGCCGCTCCACGAGCCGACGCGTCACCGCCGCCCGCGTCTCCGTGTCGAAGTAGATGAGCACGTTGCGGCACAGCACGAGATCGAACCGGCCCGTCACCGGATAGTGCCAGTCGTACAGGTTGAGCCGCTGGAACCGGATGACCGATCGCAGGTCGCTCGTGGGCCGGTGTTCGCCCGTCTTCGCGTCGTGCTCGAAGAAGCGGCGCCGGTAGCTCTCCGGCACCTCCGCCATCCGCTGCTCGGTAAAGGTCGCGTGGCGGGCCTTCTCCAGCGCCGCGTTCGAGATGTCCGTGGCCAGCACGTCCACCGTGAGGCCGCTCTCCGGGGGCGCCTTCGCGAGGAGCAGCATCGCGATCGAGAAGGCCTCTTCGCCCGTCGAGCAGCCGGCGCTCCAGATGCGGATTCGTCGTGGCTTGTCCGCCGCCTCCCGGAGCCAGCCCGGCAGCACCTTCTGCTCGATGAACGCGAGCTGCTCCGGGTCGCGAAAGAATCGCGTCTCGTGCGTGCAGAGGGCCTCGGTCATGCGCGTGAGCTCGCCTGTGCCCACGCTCAAAACGCGACGGTGATACTCGGAATAAGACACCATCCCGAGCGAACGTATCCGTTCGGACAGCCGCGCGGTCAGCAGCGCCTTCTTCGTCAAAGGGATGGAGAGACCCGTCCGCTCCCGAATCAGCGAAGTCAACTGCGTGAATTCGCTGTCCGAGATCGTCTCTTGGCCGCTCTCCTGCGAGGCGCCGGGCCGATGCTGCGGGCGGTTCATGGCCGGTTTGCTCGCAGAATTCCTGGCAACGCCCGTGCCGTGCGGCCCCCCACGACATCTCGCTGCCTTCGCCTTGGACCGACGTCGGATCGACCCCCCCGCGTGAGGTCTGCGCCCCTCGATCTTGCAGATCTGCGATGCGCCGACGCGCCCCCCGACTCCATGCCTCAGGTGCCCTGATCGTCGTCCGGCGGAGGAGCCTTCTTGTCCTTCGGCTTCCCCTTGCCGTGCGGGTCTTTTCCGTGCGGGTGCGCGTCGTCATCGGCGTCGTCGTCGTCCTTCGACTTGCCGCCTCCGCCGCCGAGCTGCTTCTCGTACTCGCGCGCCTGCTTCGCGAATTCCGGCTCCTTCAGCTTGTCGTAGCCGATGGCCATCTCCTCGTAGATCTTCTTCAGATCGTCATTCTCGGGCTTGCAGAGGATGGCGCTGTTCAGCTCGAAGATGGCGGACACCTGCTTGCCAGTCCGCGCGAGGGCCCTCGCATACAGGTAATGCACTTCGGGGTTGGCGACGTCGACGAACAGGGCGCTCTCCCCGGTCTGGCGCGCCTCCTCCCAGAGGCCGCGGTCGACGAGCGTCTTCAGGAGCCTTCCCCACACCCGCCGATCGTGCTGGTCCAGCGCCGCGATCCGCCGCAGCGCCGCGAGCTCCGCGTCCGCGTCCTTCGCTTTGTGGGCCAGATCGTACAGGGCCTGGAGCGGCTCCACCTGCGAGGTGTCGAGTTGATAGGCCTCCTCCAGGTTCTTCTTCATCTTCGCGGTGTCCTCGGAGGCCTCCGCGAGATCGGCCAGCATCATGCGGATCGCGTATCCGTCGTTGCCGTCCTTGATCATCTTCTCGAGCTGCTTCTCGGCGCCCTTGAAGTCCTTCTTGCGCATCGCGCGGCGGACCAATTCGAAGTTCGCGTTCGGCTCCTTCGGGTCGGCGCGCAACGCCTCCTGGAACATCGCCTCGGCCTCTTGATCTTGCCCGTCGGCGCCGAGGGCTTGCGCGAGCTGGAACAGCTTCTTGCCGTTCTTCGGGTCCGCCTTCACGGCCTTGCGCGCGTCGTCGAGCGGGGGCACGTGGTGGTCCGGCACGAACTGCTTCTCGTACCGCTGGAGCCGCGGCTTCAGCCACGCGCGGTACTGCTTGTCGAGCTCGTCGCTGGTGATGCCGAGCGCCTCCTTCACGACCTCGGGCGTGCGCTTGCCCGCGGCCCATTTCGGCATCATCGCGACGACCTTCGGGAAGCCGAATTTCTCGGCCATGAAGACGATGATCTGGCTCGCGGCGAAGTACGCCATCGTCACGTCCTCGGCGGAGTCGACGTGCGTGAACGCGCGGTTGAACCCGTCGACCGCGGGGATGCGACCGCCCTTCAGCGCCGCGTAGAGCGCCGGATCCTCTTCGCGCTGCCACTCCGGCCGGCGCACGATCGTCTCGTACTCCGAGAGGCCTTCCGTGAACCAGCGCGGCACGTGGTTCTTCGAGAGCTGGATCGCGAACACGTGCCCGAGCTCGTGCCACAGCACGTTGCCCCAGTTGAACGGCGCGGCCGCAGGGGAGAGCGCCGCCAGCGTCTGCCCGAAGCACACGCCCTGGATGCCCACGTTCGGCAGGCCGCTCGTGCGCACGCTGAAGTGCTCGGTGTCGGCGTAGAGCTCGATCTGCACGGGCGTCTTCGGCGTGAAGTTGTACCGCGACACCATGCTCTTCCACGCCTCGTCGAGCATGCGCGGCACGTACCGTTCGAGGATCGCCTGCTCCTCCTTCGCGTACCGGATCTTGAAGGTGGTGCCGTCCACGGTGACGTAGCTCGCGGCGATGTCCTTCTCGAAGAGGTTGAGCGTGTTGTACACGCGCACGTTGAAATGGTCGGTCTTCCAGGCCTCGCGGAGCGCGTCGAGGCCGCCCGTGTCGTCGCCGGAGCGGATGAGGTTGAGGCCGAGCGTGGCCCACGCCTTCGAGTCGCGTTTGTCGATCGCGACGGCCTCCCGCATCATCTTCACGATGTCCTCGTAGCGGTGCTCCCACTCGGCGAATTCGCCGACGATCTGGAACATCGTGGAGAACTCGGGGTTCAGCGCGAGGACCTTCTTCTTCGTCTCCTCGAAGCCGGCCGGATCGTCCGCGAGGAAGCGGATCGCGGCCTTCATGCTGAGCAGCTCCAGATCGTTCGGGTTCGTCTTCAGCCCCTGATCCGCGGCGGCGTCGGCGGCGGTGATGTCGAGGTCGCGGAGCGCGAGGCCGGCGCGCACGAAGAAGGCGCCGGTGTGGTTCGGGTTGATCTCCAGCGCCTGGTTGATCTCGGCCTCGGCGCCGTCGAAGTCCATCGCGTTTTCGAGCTTCACGCGCGCGAGGGCGACGTGCACGTCCGGATCTTTCGGCGCGACCTTGAGCGCGTCCTTCACGGTGGAGCCGGCGTTTCCGGGGTCGTACTTGTCGAGGAACAGCTCCGTGCGCCAGAGGAGCGGCTCCACCATCTTCTTGGCGCCGACGCGCTCGGCCTTGTTGTAGACGTCGTTCGATTGACGTGGCGCGCGCATGAGCTGAGCGGCGCGCGCGACGACGATCATGTTGTCGACGTCGGTGTCCTTGATGTCGTCGTTGCTGTACGCGTCGGTGATCTTGCGCAGCACGGTGGCCGCTTCGCCGCGTTTTCCCGAGCGGATGAGCAGCTCGCCGAGCTTGAGGCGCGCGCGGTGGGCGGTGTCCTCGTTCTCGACCTCCTTCACGGCGGCGATCGCGTCGGCGTTCTTCCCCTGCGCTTGAAGCGCTTCGGCGCGGATCGGGGCGGCGGCGATCTTGGCGTCCTTGCCGAGGGCGGCGGCCGATTTCGCGGTCTTCTCGGCGTCCTGGTACTTGCCGGTCTTCAGCTCGATCTTGGCCTTCAAGAGAAGGGCTTTCGCGCGATCGGCTCCCTTGACGGAGTCGGCCTCTTTCGCGGCGACCTCGTACTCCCCGCGGGCGAACGCGGAGACGGCGCGGTCGAGGGGCGTGGGATCGGCGGCCGGCGCGACGGCCGTGATCGAGAGCGTGGCGGCGGCGAGCGTGGCCGCGAACAGGCGACGGAACGAGCGCGAGAGGTGCAGCATGCGGACCCTATGCGTAGCGCGACCGCGGTGCAGAGGTCCACCCGCGAGAACGTGCGCGGCGTCCGGACGCGCCCGCCCTCACGACGCGCCGTGCTCGTCTCCGCCGCCGCGCCCCGTCGGGGTCACAGCTCGTGCGGCATCAGATCGCGGGGGCTGCGGAAGAACTGGAGGGGAGAATACAGGTTGAGGTTGGAGACGCGCGACGTGTAGAGACAGGCGTACTCCTCCACCTGGTCGCCGAAGCTCGACGTCTCGTTGGCCTCTTTCAGGAGAGAGCCCCAGTACGGGTGGAAGCGCCTCGATATCTCGCGCTCCAGGCGGACCAGCTCCGTGTCGACGACGCGCATCTGGCCGCGGATCCGCTCCACCGAGCGCTTGATCCGGCCGCGCTCCGCCTCGATCTGGGCGGCCGACGACGACTTGGACTCCTTCGCTTCCTCCAGGCGACGCACGATGTCCTTGTACGAGGCCTGGTAATACCGCAGCTCGTCCTCGAGCTGCTCGCGGCGCTCTTCGTACGTGCCGAGCAAGGCGTGCTCTTCTCGACACGACTCGTGGGCCACCACCTCGGCCTCCATCTCCTGGATGATCATCACCGTTCGCCAGGATGACTCCTTCTTCGAACGGAGGATGTCGCCGTAGATGTGATCGCCGATGTAGAGGATGCGATCGCCCGTCGTATTGAGGTATTTCTCGAAGTCGACGAGATTGCCACCCTCGTACACACAGCCACGCTCCAGAGGGGGAGTCGCGAGGCGCAATTCCGGGGGCGCCTGCGGAGTCCCGGCCGGCAACGTTCCGGGGCCGGTCAACGGGCCTGCGGCCGGGAGGCCCCCTGTCGGCGCGGGCGGGCCGGCCACCACCGGAGGCGACGCGTGCGCCGGCGCGGCCGCGTGACCCGCTCCCGGCGTCGCGTGGGCGCCGTTCGCGTGGGTGCCGTTCGTCGGCGGGTTGCCGTTCGTGGGGCCGGCGAAGGGCGCGGCGTGGACGACCGTCGGCGCGGGCTTCGGCAGCGCGAGCTCCCGCACGTACAGCGGGCGGCGCTCCTGGAAGAACGCGGGCTTCGCCGAGGCGACGATGATCACGTCGAAGTAGTGACGGAAGCTCGGGTACTCCGGCATCGCCCCGCCCAGGAGGAAGTTCATCATCTTCTCCGTGTAGGGCCAGCGGGAGTTGGTGAGCAGGAACAGCTTCTTCCCCGCGCTCCGCAGCTTGTGGAGCGTCTGCGCGAGGTGCGGGTCGCGGTCCACGTAGCGCGCCGGCTCGCGCATCACCTCGTCGAGGATCGTGCCGTCGCGGTGCGCCTCGTCGATCGACTCGCGGATGTCGTTGTAGAGCCGGTCGTAGTCCACCGCCTCCCCGAGCGCGTCCATACGGTTGATGATCGCCGCGTACACCGTGACCTCGCTCAGCGCGTACAGCGTGTCGACCCAGTGGTAGCGGCTCGTCGCGGGGCGGATCTTCTTCTGCTGGTAGAGCGCGCGGATCTCGTCGCGCGTGAGCTCCCGCAGGCCGTGGTAACCCTTGTGGACCACCTTGTAGCGGTCCATCTTGAGGATGTTGCCGTAGCGCTTGTCGACGAGGAGGCCGCGCACCGGGAAATCGATCGGGTAGTCGATCGACTCGAGGATGTGCGCCGGGTAGCCGCGGGCGCAGAGCTTCTTCTTCGTCGCCTCGATCGAGAGGCGGTCCATCTCGGCCTGGTTGTAGATGGCCAGCGTGTAATCCATGTCGAAGCCGACCCAGTCGATGCCGGCCATCTTCAGGTTCCGGTTCACGAACACGCGCTGGTGCCGCGCGATGGGCACGGGCTCGAACGGCGGATGGATCCCCGTGATGGGCAGCTCCAGTTGAACGGACGAGCGGGGCATCTCTTCGAACCTGATGTGTACCACGGGACGCCGAAGTCCTGTCACCGGCCTCCACCCGATCGCCGTCGTTGTTGACGAAAGCGCGCGGCTGGGGGAGGAGTGCGGCCATGAAGAAGCCCGAGCACGTGCTGGCGGTGATCGACTTCAGCGAGGGCTCCGACGAGGCGCTCCGGCAGGCGCACAACTACGCGCGCATGACGAACGCGCGCCTCTCGGTGCTCCACGTGATCCCCGATCTCATGCAGGGGACGTCGATCGCGCCGGAGGGCAGCCCGCGCGACATCGACATGGCGCTGGATCTGGAGCGGCGCGCGCTCGACGCGCTCGGCAAGCGGACGACGGACATCACCGGCCGCTCGCTCGAAGCCGTCACGCTCGCGGTGCGCATCGGCGCCGTCGACGCGGCGGCGATCCGGTACGCGGAGGAGCACCACGTCGATCTGCTCGTCGTCGGCGCGACGGGGCGCACGGGGCTGTCGCGGCTCTTGCTCGGCAGCACCGCGGAGCGGGTGATCCGTCACGCGCACTGCACGGTGCTCGTCGCGCGCACGTCGCCGGCGTCGGAGCACGTGCTCGCGGCGACGGATCTCTCGGACGCGGCGCTCGCGGCCGTGGAGCGCGCGAAGGCCGAGGTCGAGTGGCGCAGCGGCAAGCTGGATCTGCTGCACGTGATGGACTTCTCGGCGCTCGGCTGGCCGGCCGCGGCGGGTCCGTTCGGCGGCTTCGCGACGCAGATGCCCGTCGAGCGCATCGAGCAGATGCGGAAGCTCGCGACGGAGACGCTCCACGATCTCGGCGGCGCGCGCGCGACGGTGCACGTGATCGAAGGCGCCCCGAAGCGCGGCATCGTCGCCAAGGCCGAAGAGATCCCCGCGAGCCTCATCGTCCTCAGCACGCACGGCCGCACCGGCATCGCGCGCATGGCCCTCGGCTCGGTCGCGGAGGCGATCGCCCGCGTCGCGCACTGCTCGGTCCTCGTCGTCCGCGCGAACCTGCACGCCCCGAAGCACGCCGCCTGAGGCGCTTCCTAGACGCGGGACGGGGCGCCGCAGACACGACGCCACCTGTCCCGCGCCCCATAAAAACAAGCTTTTTTGTTATTGGCGGTGGCTGCTCGCGTCAGCGCTGATTCACGGCAGCGCGCTGTTCGACCACGGGATCAGCACCAGGAACACGAACGCGATCAGCACGAGCATGAAGATGCTCGTGAACAGGTACGTGGAGCGCGGCGAGCGGGAGGTGCTCCAGCCGTCGGAGTAGAATTTGCCCTTGGATCGAAGGCGAATGCGACGCTGGACGCCCTTCAGCATCTGCGCCTCGTCCTTCGGCTTCTGAGGCGGCGGGGCCAGCGCGGCGCGCAGGAGATCGCGCACGTCGACCTCGTCGATCTCGACGCCCTCCTCCGGCGCTTCGGCACCTTCGGACGGGGCCTCTTCGTCCTCTTTGCGATCGTGCTCGTCGCTCATCGGCCCTTCACCACCTTCTCACCGAGGGCCTTCTCCACCAGCGCCTTGAGCTGCGCCCTCGCGCGGTGGATGCGGCTCTTCACCGTGCCGACGGGCACGCCGGTGATCTGCGCGATCTCTTCGTAAGGCATGTCCTCGACGTCGGCCAGGACGAGCGCCTCGCGAAACTCGGGGTCGAGCTTCTGGATGGCGCGCTTCACGATCTCTTCGAGCTGCATGCCCTCGACCAGCTCGTCGGGGCGGCTCACGTCGCCGACGGTCGCGGCCCGCGCGGCGGTCATCGGCACGCGCTCGGCCATCGCGTCGATGTCGTCCTGCTCGGACGCGTGGCGGCGCTGGTTGTACTTGGTGCGGTTCTTACAGAGGTTCACCGCGATGCGGTAAATCCAGGTCGACAGCTTCGACTCGCCGCGGAACTGATCGATGGCCTTGAAGACCTGGACGAACACCTCCTGCGCGAGGTCCTCCGCCTCGTCCCGGCGCCCGAGCATGCGGAAGACGAGGCCGTACACCCGGCGCTCGTAGGTCACGACGAGCTCGTTGAATGCGCTCTCGTCGCGGGCCACGAGCCGCGCGATGAACACAGCTTCGCTTCGATCGTCGCTCAAGGACACCCGCGCGAACATTAACCCGAACGGTCCCGCCTACGGAAACTCCTTCATTTGCGGGGGCCCCGGTTGGGGGTAATTTGCCCGGGTTATGGCTGCATCCTTGTCGTTCGCTTCGCGTCGCCGCTCCCCCGTACCTCCTGCGCTGTTCGTCGTGTGCCTCGCCGCCGCGACGGGCGCATGCACGCCCGAGAAGGCGTCCGCCCCCGCGGATCTCTCGCGCACGTTCCCCCAATACGCGTCGTCCGTGCTTCAGCGCGGGGCCGAGATCGGGCGCACCGCCCGCGGCTTCGAGGTGATCACGACCGGGCACGGCAAGCCCGCGGGCTCCGTGATCCTGCCGGCCACGGGCTCGGACCCGATCGTGTTCTCGTCGCGAAAAGGCGGCGAGATCCGTGTGCGCGAGTCGGTGCTGCGCGGCGAGGGGCGCGTGCAGGATCGCGCCGTCACGTACGCGGTGGAGGGCGGCGCGTCGTACTGGTCGGCCGGAGCGAACGGCGCGGAGGAGTGGTTCCTCTTCGACGCCGGCGCCGTCGCGAAGAATCGGCCCGCCGCGATCTGGGAGGTCGCCGGCGCGACGCCCGTGAAGCACGGTGACGCCGTCGCGATCACGCTCGACAGCGGGCGCCGCATCGTCACCGTCACGGCCCCCGCGGCGTACCTCGCGGACGGCACGAAGGCGAAGGTGACGCTCGCCGTGCGCGGTCAGCAGATCGAGATGTTCGTCGATACGAAGGGGCAGGCCGCGCTCGTGGATCCGGGCTGGTCGTTCGTCGCGCCGATGAACCACCCGCGCCTCGGGCACCGCGCGGTGCGGCTCACGGACGGCACGGTGCTCGTCGCCGGCGGAGAGTCGAATTTCTTCCAGCCGCCCGGCCTCGTCACCGGCATGGGGCCGCCCACGAATTCGAGCGAGAGCTACGACGAAAACTTCGACCAATGGACGGATCAGGGCTTCCTCGGCTGGGAGCGCGAGGAGCACGCGATGGTGACGCAGCCGGGCCAGAACCCGCCCGACGGCACCGCGCTCGTGATGGGCGGGATCGACTCCTTCGGCAACGTGCTGTCGGTCGCCGAGATCTTCGATCCGCCCTCGGGGCAGTGGTTCTTCGACTCCAACATGTTCGACGCGCGCGCGGCGCACACGGCGACGCGGCTCCAGAACGATCTGGTGCTCGTGGCCGGCGGCTACGGTCAGTGCCCCGCGCTCGCGAAGAAGGGCGCGCCGGCCTCCGCGATCGGCGGCGCCGGCAGCTCGATCGGCAGCGGCTTCTGCTACCTGTGCTCGAGCGAGGTCTACGATCCGAACGGCGGCAGCGCCGTGGCGGAGGCGATCGGCGGCGCGTCCGGCGTGTGGAACTTCGCCAGCAACCTGAACGACTGCCGCGCGTACCACACCGAGACGTTGCTCCCGAACGGCGACGTGCTGATCGCGGGCGGCGAGGGCGATTTCGGCGTGCTGAACAGCGTCGAGATCTGGTCGCCGCAGACCTTGCAGTGGAACCTCGCGGCGCCGATGTTGACGAACCGCGAGCGGCACACCGCGACGCTGCTCGACGACGGGCGCGTGCTCGTGACCGGCGGCACCGACCTCAACGGCGCGCCCCTCACGAGCGCCGAGATCTACGACCCCGCGACCGACACGTGGACGAGCGTGCCGGACATGTCGGGCCCGCGCACGATGCACGCGGCGTCGAAGATGATCGACGGCACGGTGCTCATCTCGGGCGGCCGCGATCTGAACGGCAACGCGCAGATCACGTCGACGCTCTTCGTGCCGGCGCAGGGCCAGTTCGTGGACCAGCCCGACATGAACGACTACCACGCCGAGCACACGTCGACGGCGCTGCTCAGCGGCAACGTGCTCGTGGCCGGCGGCGACAATTTCCAGGGCGATCCGCCCTTGTCCGCGGCCTGCGAGGTGTACGCGTCCGCGGGACTCCCGGGCCAGCCGTGCATGTCCGCCGCGGATTGCGGCAGCGGCTTCTGCGTCGACGGCGTGTGCTGCAACACCGCGTGCGATCAGCCGTGCGAGGCCTGCACCGACATCGCGCGCGGCCAGCCGCAGGTGCCGCAGCTCAAGAGCGGCGACGGCGGCGACGGGCTCGTCGGATCGGGCGGCGGCGACGGCTTCTGCGGCCCCGTCTTCCAGGGACAGGATCCGACGAACGACTGCGCCGATCTCGATCCGACCTCGTGCGGCACCATCGGCACGTGCGACGGCGGCGGCGCGTGCGAGCTCTTCAGCGAGGGCACGATCTGCCAGACGCCGGGCTGTCAGGGCAACGTCTCGCAGGGCGGCGGCACGTGCGACGGCGCGGGCACGTGCAACCCTGTCGGCACCACCGAAGACTGCAGCCCGTACGCGTGCGTCGGCGGCGTCTGCACGAAGGCGTGCGTCGACTCGACCGAGTGCTCGACGTTCGCGTACTGCGACGGCGTCGTGAAGACGTGCCAGCCGAAGAAGCCGGACGGCTCGACGGCGTTCGCGGCGGAGCAGTGCCTCTCGGGCTTCGCGGCCGACGGCGTGTGCTGCGACACCGCGTGCGCCGGGCAGTGCGACGTGTGCTCGGCGGCGCTCGGCGCTCCGAAGGACGGCGTGTGCTCGCCGCTCAGCAACGTGCAGTGCAACGACGGCGACGCGTGCACGAAGGTCGACGTCTGCAACAACGGCAAGTGCATCGGCGGCCAGCCGGTCGTGTGCCCCGGGGACACCGGCTGCGCGGGCGGCCTCGCGTGCGACAGCAAGACGGGCCAGTGCAGCGTCGCCACGCCGCCGAAGAACGCGGGCGATCCGTGCGACGACGGCAAGAGCTGCACCTCGGGCGAGGTCTGCACGGTCGCCGGCGCTTGCATGGGCGCGACGGTCGCGTGCACGCCGGGCCAGTGCCAGGAGAGCGGCGCGTGCGTCGAGGGCAAAGGCTGCCAGTTCGTCGACAAGGACAACTACACGGCGTGCAGCGCGGACAGTAACCCGTGCACGCTCGACTGGTGCATCGACGGCACGTGCATCGCGAACAGCCTCGCGGATCTGTCGCCGTGCCCCGGCGGCACGTGCATCGGCGGCAAGTGCATCCCCGACGGCTCGAACCCGAACGGCGGCTCCGGCGGCGGCGGAGGCAACGGCACGGGCGGCAACGCGACCGGCGGCAACGCGACCGGCGGCGACGGCGGCGGCGCGACGACGGGCACCGGCACGTCGACGGGCACCGGCGGCAGCTCCGGCGCCGGCAACGGAAAGGACGACGAGTACAAGCTCCTCGGCGCCGGCTGCACGGTCACGACGGAGCCGGCCTCGACTTCCTCGAACGGCTTCTTCGCGGGCCTCGGCGCGCTGCTCGGCCTCGCGGGCATCGCGCGCCGCCGGCGTGATCGTCGCTGACGGGTCTTGCGGAGCGCTCCGGCAGGACGCATGAGGTGCCCACAAAAAGAGGCACCCCGTGAGTGAGACCAACGAAACCCCCGAAAATGCCGCAGCCACGACGCTGCCTTTCCAGGCCGAGGTCCAGCAGGTCCTCTCCCTGGTCATCAACTCCCTCTACGCGAACCAGGAGGTCTTCCTCCGCGAGCTCATCAGCAACGCGTCCGACGCGCTGGACAAGGCTCGTTATCTCTCGCTGACGCGCAAGGACGTGGCGGAGCAGGTCGGGGAGGCGAAGATCGATATCCGCCTCGACGACGACGCGCGCACCCTCACCATCGAAGACAACGGCATCGGCATGACGAAGGACGAGGTCATCACGAACCTCGGCACCATCGCCAAGAGCGGCACCATCGAGTTCCTCCGCTCCCACGCCGAGCAGATGCGGCAGGACCCGGCGAACAACGCCAAGCTCATCGGCCAGTTCGGCGTCGGCTTCTACGCCGCCTTCATGGTCGCCGCCCGCGTGGATGTGCATACGCGCAGTATGCTCCCCGGCGCCGAGCCCGTTCTGTGGCGCTCCGCGGGCGAGGGCACCTTCACGATCGCCCCCGGCGACCGCGAGCACCCCGGCACGACGATCGTCCTCCACCTCAAGGAGGATTGTAAGGAGTACCTCAAGGCGTACCGCGCCAAGGACATCGTCCGCAAATACTCCGACTTCGTGCACTTCCCGATCTTCGTGAACGGGGAGCAGGCCAACAAATCGAAGGCTCTCTGGGCGCTGCCGAAGGGCCAAGTGACGGAGGAAGAACACGCGGAGTTCTTCCACCACGTCACCGAGGGAATGGACGGCGAAAAGCCGCTGATCACCATTCACACCTCCGTCGACGCGCCGGTGCAGTACCACGCTCTCCTCTACATCCCGGAGAAGGCGCCGTTCGATCTCTTCCAGAAGGATCGGCGCGGGCTGCGGCTCTACGCGAAGCGCGTCCTCATCATCGAGGACACGGACAAGCTGACTCCGCCGTGGCTCCGGTTCCTGCGCGGCGTCGTCGACTCCGAGGATCTCTCGCTCAACGTCTCGCGCGAGATGCTGCAAGAGAACCGCACGCTGATGACCATCCAGCAGCAGATCGTGAAGCAGACGCTCAAGACGCTGAAGGAGACGGCGGAGAGCGAGCCCGACAAATACACGACGTTCTGGCGCGAATTCGGCAAGGTCCTCAAAGAGGGGACGACCATGGAGTTCCGCCACAAGGACGCCATCGCGGAGCTGTGCCGCTTCGAGTCGATGAAGACCGAGGCCGGGAAGATGATCTCGCTCAAGCAGTATGCGGAGGCGATGCCCGAGGATCAGAAGGCCCTCTATTACGTGACCGGCGTGTCGCGGAAGGCCGTCGAGCACAGCCCGCATCTCGAAGCGTTCCGGAAGCGCGGGTACGACGTGCTCTTCCTCACGGACGCCATCGACGAGTGGTTCGTGAAGGCCGTGCTGGAGTTCGAGAAGAAGCCGCTCCGCAGCATCGCGCACGGCGATCTCGACCTCGGCGAGGACGCGCCGAAGGGCGACGAGGTGGAGCCGGCGGTGAAGGCCGTGAAAGAGGCCCTCGGCGACCGCGTGAAGGACGTCCGCGTCTCGAAGCGGCTCACGGACAGCGCCAGTTGCCTCGTCGCGGGCGAGGGCGATCCCGGCGCCAACATGGAGCGCATCCTCCGCATGGTGGACCAGGACGCCCCCGAGCGAAAACGCATCCTGGAGCTGAACCCGACGCACCCCATCATCCAGAACCTGGCGGCGCTCGCGACCAAGGAGTGGGGCTCCGACCGCATCAAGACCTGGGCAGAGATGCTGTACGATCAGGCCTTGTTGGCAGAGGGCGTCGTCGAGGATCCGGCCTCGCTCGTGAAGCGGATCCAGGATCTGCTCACGCAGGTCTCGAAGAGCGCTGTCGGCTGACTCCCTCCTTCCAAAGTGCCAATTGAAAACCCTGTTGTGACGCGAGAGACAACCCCTCTCTCGTCACCGGGGCGGCACCGTGTAAAGCGTCATCCGGCGCGTGTTCGGGTCCACGTGGAGCGGCTGGTGCAGCGCCGGTAACGTTCGCTGCGCGCACTCGGTCCGGTCGCACACGCGGCACGTCACGCCGACCGGGACGATCGCGTGCTCGTCGTCCAGATCGATGCCGTCCGCGTAGACGAGCTCCTTCGCGAAGTGGAGCTGACAGCCGAGGCCGATCGCGTACATCCCGCTCTGATCGTGGTACCCGCCCGCGTCCTTCTGCACCGTGCGCGCGATGCAGAAATACGCGAGGCCGTCCGGCATGCGCGAGATCTGGATGCGGATCATCCCCGGCGTCCCGAACGCGGCGAAGATGTTCCACCGCGGGCACGCGCCCGAGAAGCGCGCCATCCGGATGCCCGAGCCGCTGAAGCGCTTCGAGATGTTGCCGGCCACGTCGGTGCGGATCATGTGGAACGGCACGCCCTCCGCGCCCGGGCGCCGCAGCGTCGTGAGGCGGTGACACACCTGCTCGAACCCCACGCGGAACCGCCGCCCGATCACGTCGACGTCGTTGCGCTCGCGCCGCGCCGCCGCGAGGAACGGCCCGTACGGCATCAGCACCGCGCCCGCGAAATAGCTCGCGAGGGCCACGCGCGCGAGGGCCCGCGACTCGTCGGTGGTGAGGTGCGGATCCGACGCGATGCGATCCAGCTCGCGCGACTGTGACAGGACCGCGATCTGCTGCGCGACCTGGAAGCTGCGGCTGCGCGTGGGCAAGAGCTCCGACAGCGTGAGCACGCGCCGATCCGGATCGTACCGGCGCAGCGTGCCCGGTTGATCCTGCCAGTGCGCGATCCGCACCTCCACGTGATGCGCCCGCGCGAGGTGCCGCACGAGGTCGGAGTAGAGATCGTCCGTCGACAATTTCGCCGCGCGCCACAGCTCCTCCGCGCCCTCTTCGAGCGTCGGGAAGTAGTTCGTGTTGCGCTGCACGAGCTCGCTCACCTCTTCGGGCGGCAGGCGCGAGCGGTCCATCTGGATCACGCCGTCGCCTTCGAAGAGCCTGGATGCGAGCGTCTCCGTCGCGTCGCGCGCGCTCTGGTACGCGCGGTACAAGGTGAGGATCGCGCGCGCGGCCGCGGGGCTCGCCGACGAGACCTCGGTGACGTCGGCCGTCGTCAGATCGTGCGGCTCGAACAGCGGATCCGAGAACACCTCCATCAACGCGGCGGTGGCGCGCCCCTGCTCGTCGGTGCCGAACGTGGTGAGGTCCACCTTGAACTGCTGCGCGAGCTGGATCAGCACCGACGAAGGCAGCGGCCGGCGGTTGTTCTCGATGAGGTTCAGGTAGCTCGCCGAGATGCCGAGCCGCTCCGCGAGCTGTTGTTGCGTCAGCTTTTCGCGGCGCCGGAGCCCGCGCACCTTCGCTCCGAGCGGCACGGAGGTGGGACCGGCATGTCGCGATTTTTGTGCGCGCGCGCTGGATCCGGCTGTTTCGCTGCTCGAACGCTCTCTCGGCTTCGACATCGGACCTCGAATCTTTACAGGGTTTACACGGTAACAAAGTTTTCGTGACAACGCACGACAGGACTCTCAACCTCACAGCGAACAGCCGTTGACGCATCAGGTCAACGTGATTGAGTAACGAGGCCGCCCACGCGAAGAGGAGGCCCTGATCGTGTCTTCCGCTAAAAGCACCGACTTCGGTCCGAACGTTCGCATCACCGGCGCCATGCGCCCCGGGTACGAGAAGATCCTGACGCCGGAGGCCGTGGCGTTCGTCGCGGAGATCGTCCGTCGATTCGGCCCGCGCGTGCCCGAGCTGCTCGCCCGCCGCGCCGAGCGACAAGCCCGCCTGGACGCCGGAGAGAAGCCCGATTTCCTGCCGGAGACAGCCGACGTCCGCGCGAAGGACTGGACGGTGGCCCCGCTGCCGAAAGACCTGCTCGATCGACGCGTGGAGATCACGGGCCCCGTCGACCGCAAGATGATCATCAACGCTCTCAACTCCGGAGCGAAGGTGTTCATGGCGGACTTCGAAGACTCCAACTCTCCGACGTGGGAGAACAACATCCAGGGACAGATCAACCTGGGTGACGCGATCCGCCGGACGATCACGTACGCCGCGCCGGAGACTGGCAAGCAGTACCGCCTCAACGACAAGACGGCGACGTTGCTCGTGCGGCCGCGCGGATGGCACCTGGAAGAGCGCCACTGGCTCGTGGACGACAAGGCCCCTCCGGGCGGCCTCGTGGATTTCGGGCTCTACTTCTTCCACAACGCGAAGGAGCTGCTCGCGCGCGGGACCGGGCCGTATTTCTACCTGCCCAAGCTGGAGAGCCATCTGGAGGCGCGCCTCTGGAATGACGTGTT
The DNA here is from genome assembly GCA_046351455.1 of Polyangiaceae bacterium. Taxonomy (GTDB): domain Bacteria; phylum Myxococcota_A; class Polyangia; order Polyangiales; family Polyangiaceae; genus JADJRH01. Next base: position 249,025 of record JAXLYM010000011.1, on the reverse strand, counting down.
CCTCTTCGCGCAGGAGACGCTCGGCGTCGCGCGCGGGACGATCAAGGCGACCGTGCTGATCGAGACGCTGCCCGGCGCCTTCGAGATGGATGAGATCCTCTACGAGCTGCGAGAGCACTCTTCCGGACTCAACTGCGGACGGTGGGATTACATCTTCAGCTTCATCAAGAAGCTCCGCAACGACCCGAACAAGGTGCTTCCGGATCGCGGACAGGTCGGGATGGACCGCGCCTTTTTGCGGGCGTATTCTCAGCTCCTCATCAAGACGTGCCACCGGCGCAACGTGCACGCGATGGGCGGGATGGCCGCGCAGATCCCCATCAAGGACGATCCGATCGCCAACGAGGCGGCCATCGCGAAGGTGCGCGCGGACAAGCTCCGTGAGGTGACGGAGGGACACGACGGCACGTGGGTCGCGCACCCCGGATTGGTGCCTGTCGCGCTCCAGATCTTCGACGAGCACATGCCCTCTGCGAACCAGATTGAACGGAAGCGCGAGGACATCCACATCGGCCGCGAAGACCTCCTCCGCATTCACGAGGGGACGCGGACGGAGGCGGGGTTGCGCCACAACGTGCGCGTCGGCGTTCAATACGTGGAGGCGTGGCTCCGGGGCTCCGGGTGCGTGCCTATCTACAATCTGATGGAGGACGCCGCGACGGCGGAGATCTCGCGCGCGCAGGTGTGGCAGTGGCTCCACTTCGGGTCGACGCTCGATGACGGGCAGACGGTGACGCCCGCCTTGTTCGCGAAGGTGGTCGAGGAAGAGATGGAGCGCGTCCGGCGCGAGGTGGGCGAAGAGCGATATACGAAAGGCCGGTTCGACGGCGCGCGGGAGCTGTTCGTGAAGCTCTCCACCGCTTCGAAATTCGAGGATTTCCTCACGGTCCCCGCGTACGAGGTGCTGCTCAAAGACGAGCCCGTGACCTCCGCGTAGCTGCCAGTAGGAACAGAGTGTCGGGCAGTCGAGACTGCCTATCAAGATGTGAAATTGGCGGCCGCCACCATGGCAATCCGCCCGATTCTCGAAACGACGACAGGAGCATACTCATGGCCATGACAGAATTCGATGCACAGGTCGCGGAGCTTCGCCGCTGGTTCGAGAGCCCGCGGTTCTCGGGCATCAAGCGCCTCCACTCCGCACGTGAGGTGATCGAGCAGCGCGGGACCATCCGGCCCGACTACGCGGTCGCCCGGGAGACGTCCGCGGCCTTCTACGAGCGGCTGCGGCAGCTCTTCAACGAGAAGAAGTGCATCACCACGTTCGGCCCGTACTCTCCGGGTCAGGCCGTCGCGATGAAGCGAATGGGCATCGAGGGCATTTACCTCGGCGGCTGGGCGACGAGCGCGAAGGGCTCCGCGCACGAGGATCCGGGGCCGGATCTGGCCAGCTACCCGCTCAGCCAGGTGCCGAACGAGGCCGCGCCGATCGTGCGCGCGCTCCTCACCGCGGACAAGAATCAATACTTCGCCCGCGCCCGCATGACGGACGAGCAGCGCCGCACGACGCCGGAGGTCGATTACCGGCCCTTCATCATCGCCGACGCCGACACCGGCCACGGCGGCGACGCGCACGTCCGCAACCTGATCCGGCGCTTCGTCGAGGTCGGCGTGCCCGGCTACCACATCGAAGATCAGAAGCCCGGCGTGAAGAAGTGCGGTCACCAGGGCGGCAAGGTGCTTGTTTCGGAAGACGAGCAGATCAAGCGCTGCTCGGCCGCGCGGTTCCAGCTCGATATCATGGGTGTGCCCGGCATCATCGTGGCGCGCACGGACGCGGAGTCCGCGACTCTGCTGGACGGCCGCGGCGACGAGCGCGATCAGCCCTTCATCCTCGGCGCGACGAACCTCGACACTCCCACGTTCCGCGCGAGCTTCCTGGCCATCTTGCGGCAGTTCCACAAGAAGGGCATCGAGGAGCTGAGCGGGTATCAGATCTACGCGGTCGCCGACGAGGAGCTCGCCCGCGCCGAGGCGTGGCTCGCGCGCGCCGGCCTGATGAAGCTCCTGGATCAGGCGTGCGCGGATTACGCGAAGGGCGGCTCGGTCGCGATCGACAAGGCCCTCGATACCGTGTTCGACAAGTTCGTGGATGTCTGGCAGGCGGACTCCAACATCGTGACGTACGGTGAGGCGGTCGGCGCGGTGATGGCCTCTCGTCACGCGGAAGGCATCGAGCTCGGGATGACGCTGGAGGAGTGGGCGGCGTTCTCGGCGCGCGCTTCGTTCTTCCAGATCCGCGAGAAGGCCGCGCAGCTCGGCGTCCACGTCGTGTGGGACTGCGAGCACGCGAAGACGCCGGACGGCTACTACCAGGTTCGCGGCGGCATCGATTACGCCATTGCCAAGTCGCTCGCGGTCGCGCCGTACGCCGATATCCTCTGGATGGAGACGAAGACGGCCGATCTGCACGACGCGAAGAAGTTCGCGGACGCGATCCACGCCGTGTTCCCGGACAAGATGCTCGCGTACAACCTGTCTCCGTCCTTCAACTGGGACACGACGGGCATGAACGACGAGCAGATGCGCGCGTTCCCCGCGGAGCTCGGCAAGATGGGCTTCGTGTTCGACTTCATCACGTACGGCGGCCACCAGGTCGACGGCGTGGCGTCGGAGGAGTTCGCGACGGCCCTCGTGCAGGACGGGATGCTCGCGCTCGCGCGGCTCCAGCGCAAGATCCGGCTCCTGGAGTCACCGTACCGCACGCCGCAGACGCTCGTCGGCGGGCCGCGGCTCGACGCGGGGCTCATGTCGATCTCGGGCCGCACCGCGACGACGAAGGCGATGGGCAAGGGCTCGACGCAGTTCCAGCACGCCATTCAGACCGAGGTGCCGCCGAAGGTGCTGGAAGGCTGGCTGGAGATCTGGCGCAAGCAGCACAACGTGGACACCAAGCTCCGCGTGCAGCTCCGCCCGCACACCGCCGGCTCCGAGCTGCTCGAATTGAGCATCTTCACGGCCGGCAACGTGAAGGCGGCGAACGTGGTGTTCGCGGTCATCCAGGATCGGCGCGGGCGCAACATCCTGTCTGTGCGCGACCAGAATACGTTCGATCCGGCGCTGCGGATGAAGCGGCTGATGACGCTGAATCAGCTGTTCCTGATCTCGCGGTACCACGTGGACTCGATGCACTACGTGACTCCGACCGACGACAACCAGCGTCAGACGGAGCGCATGAAGGCGCGCGGCATCTTCTCGGCCATCAACTCCGAGGTCGGCAAGATCATCGTCGCGGACGTGAACAAGGACCGCATCAAGGAGCTGACCGCGGCCGATCAGGCGGCGCTCACGACGCTCATCCAGAAGGGCTGATGTAGAGAGGGGGGACTCGGCCTCTCGGTCGATCGATCCATAAAAAAGCAGAGAGCCCGCCGGATCCAGGGGATCGGCGGGCTCTGTGTTTTTGGGGGTGGGGAGTCAGCGGCGATCTGCGGCCTCGCGATTTCGCCTGCGCGACATCGCCAACCCGAACAATGTCATTGCAGTCAGGAACAGGCCACCATCACCCGGGAGTCTGCTGCCTGTGGTGGAGCAACCGCCGGAGTCCTGGGTGGCGCCGCTGCCGCCTTCGTTCGTCGCGGGAGGGTGCCAGTCGATGCCGATCATGCCGCCGGCCACGACGCCCGGACGAGGGCCCCAGTTGGTCTGCACGTGGAACATGCCCTCGAGCTGGCCGTCCGGCGGGCCGCCCTGGCCTTCGTCGCTGAACCACGCGACGCCCTCCTGCACGAGGCCCATGTGCTCGTCGAAGGTGCCGCCCTTCTTCGGAGCGTGCATCTCCCACTCGAAGGTGTAGTCCTCTCCGGGGGCGACGGTGCCCTGAACTGCCGCGTACCGATTCGGCCCCGGCCACTCCGGCCCGGCGAACGGGCTCTCGCGATCGCGGGGCTCCGTCGTGGCGAGCTTCGTGTTCGAGTCCCACGTCTCGGTGCCGGTGTTCTTCAGCGTGATGGAGAGTTTGTACGAATTGCCACCCACCATCTCCATGGGCGGATCGGCCGCGTACGGGAAGCTCTGCGCGACGAACTTGGCGGCGTACTTGGGCGCGCTGCCCGCGAATTTCTGCAGATCCAGCAAGGAGCCATTGAATTTGTCCATGTCCACGTTGCCGGAGATGCCGGGGACGCTGCCTGTCGAGGAGTACTGGAAGAACTGCCAATCAGGCCAGTAGCCGTCCGGCAGATTGGGGCAGTCCAGGCTGTAGTTGGGGATCCAGTACGGGTAATCGAGGAAGGCCTTCGACTGGACGTTGTCTTGCCAGAAGTACTTGCCAGAATAGATGATCGGTTTGCGGCCGATCTTGGACTCCACATGTTGGAGCCACTGGCCGAGGCGGTCGGACAGCGTGGTGGGGCCGACTCCGTCCGTCTCCTCGACGTCGATGACGGGCGGCAGATCGCCGGGCTCCAGCGGGCCCATGATGTTGAGGAGCGCGTCGGCCTGGGCGATCGGGTCCTTGTCGGGGCGCCAGTACTGGTACGCGCCGCGGATGATGCCGGCCGACTTCATGCCGGCCCAGTTCTGATCGAAGTAGTCGTCCTTCGAGGTGCTGTAGGCGGCGCGCGCGAAGGCGAAGACGATGCCTTTGCCCTTCACCGCGTCCCAGTCGATGTTCGCCTGCCACACGGACACGTCGATGCCGGGGACGGTCTGCCCGGCCTCGCACACGACCGAGGCCTCTTGCGCCTCCCCGAGGTCTTCGCTCTCCGTGGAGGTGGGATCCGTGCAGCCCGCGAGCGCGAAGGACGCGATCATGGACAGCGGTACAAGGAGCCTCGGGTACTTCATGAGTATCCGAGATAGCTCCAAATTCAGGCCGGGAGAAGGATCGACAACGACTCTCCCCAGGGTGGTAATGGGACCACCCATCTCTGCTCCTCGGAACAGGGCGTAATTCAGAAGAGAGTGTAAATAAACGGCGCCGACACTTGCGCGGCGATGATGGCGAACGCGATCGTGAGGAAGGCGAGGATCGCGAAGCTCATCGCGAACGAGCGGTTCACGACGCCGAAGCGCACCACGTCGACCAGCATTTTGGCAATCCAGCGAGGCATCTCTTCACCGCATCAGTCGAGGCCGAATTCCTCGCGCCAGTTGGACGTCTCTTCCCACTTCGGCTGCTTGTCTTTGTAGACGAGGAAGTCGTCGAGCACGAGGACGTCGATGCCCGTGCGCATGAAGCAGCGATACGCGTCCTCCGGCGTGCAGACGATCGGCTCGCTGCGGACGTTGTAGCTCGTGTTGACGAGGATCCCGTAGCCGGTGAGCTTCTTGAACTCCGTGAGGATCGAGTAGAGACGCGGGTTGCGCTCCTGGTCGACCGTCTGGATGCGCGCGGAGTAGTCGACGTGGGTGATCGCCGGCACGTCGCTGCGCGGCTGGTTGACCCAGTCTTTCAGGCTCTTGTTCGGGTCCACGTCCTGCTGGATGCAGCGCTCCTGACGGACCTGATCGACGACGAGCATGTACGGGGACTCGCGCACGACCTCGAAGTACTCGTGCGCGTCCTCCTTCAGGACGATGGGCGCGAACGGGCGGAAGCTCTCGCGGAATTTGGTCGCGAGGTTGAGGTAGCTCTGCATGCGGGTGCTGCGCGCGTCCGCGATGATCGAGCGGCCGCCGAGCGCGCGCGGGCCGAACTCCATGCGGCCCTGGCAGAGGCCGATGACCTTCTCCTCGGCGCACAGCTTCGCGATGATCTTGTCGCGCTCCTCGACGCTCGGCTCCTCGTACGGGAAGCCATTTTTGTCGAGGAACTCCTTCGTCATCTCGCGCGAGAACTTGGGGCCGAGGAAGCTGCCGCGGCACTTGTCGTGGACGTCGTCCGCCTCGCGCGGCTTGTCGAGCACGCGGTGCCACGCGTAGAGCGCCGCGCCCACCGCGCCGCCCGCGTCGCCCGCGGCCGGCTGGATCCACACGTCGTCGAAGATCTTCGCCTGGATGATCTTGCCGTTCGCGACGCAGTTGAGCGCGACGCCGCCGGCCATGCAGAGGTGACGCTTGCCCGTCGACGCCCGCGCGAACCGCGAGAGCTTGAGCATGATCTCCTCCGTCACGGCCTGGATCGAGCGCGCCATGTCCATCTCGCGGCGGGAGATCTCGCTCTCGCCCTTGCGCGCGGGGCCGCCGAAGAGGTCGGCGAACTTGTCGTTCGTCATCTTCAGGTCGTCGAGGTACCCGAAGTAGTCGAGGTTCAATCGGTAGGAGCCGTCCTCACGGATGTGGATGAGGTTGTCCTTGATGACGTCGACGTATTTCGGCTCCCCGTAGGGCGCGAGGCCCATGAGCTTGTACTCGCCGGAGTTGACGCGGAAGCCGGTGAAGTACGTGAACGCCGAGTAGAGGAGGCCCAGCGAGTGCGGGAAGCGCTGCTCCAGCAGCAGCTCGATCTTGTTGCCCTCGCCGACGCCGACGCTCGTCGTGGTCCACTCGCCGACGCCGTCCACCGTGACGACCGCGGCCTCTTTGAAGGGCGACGGGAAGAAGGCGCTCGCGGCGTGCGAGTAGTGGTGCTCCGCGAAGAGGAACTCTTTGGGGCGCTTGTAGCCGGCGTTCTTGAGCGCGTCCTCGATCTGCGCGGCGACCCACGCTTTGTCCTTCAGCCACACGGGGACGGCCATCAGGAAGGACTTGAGGCCCTTCGGCGCGACGGCCATGTACGTGGTGAGCAGGCGCGTGAGCTTGGTGATCGGCTTGTCGTAGAAGACCACCATGTCGATGTCGCCGGGGCCGACCTTCCCCTCCTTGAGGCAGTAGGCCATCGCGTATTTGGGGACGCCCGCGTCGTGCTTCTTGCGAGAGAAGCGCTCTTCTTGGGCCGCGGCGACGATCTCACCGTCGCGCACGAGGCACGCGGCGCTGTCGTGGTAGAGCGCGGAGACTCCGAGGATGTTCATTGGGCGTTTCCTGCTCCCTGGGCGCGAAAGCTCCGGTAGCTCGTGCTGTCCTTGGTGACGCGCTCCACGAGGAAGTCGGCGTAGATCTGGTGGCCGAGCCAGTGGAGGTGGACCTCGTCGTGGTAGAGGTCCTGCGCCTTGCCTTTGTTTGCGAAGAGGCCGGCGGGGTAGTGCGTGGCGACGCCGCGCGCGTCGAGCGCCTTCTTCAGCTTCGCGACGACGTCGGCCTCCACGGCCGCGGCCTCGGGATCGATCGGCGGGGTGCTCATGCCCATCGCCTTGCTCGGGAGGATCTCGAAGAAGACCTCCGCGGGGCCGATCTTGGTGAGGGGCGGCGGGCCGATGCGATCTTCCGGTTTCACGGCGGAGTCCCCGTCGCGGAGGAACGTGGCGAGCCGGTCGTACTCGCGGATGCCGAGCTCCCGCTGCGCCTCCCGCCACGTGCGATCGAGCGCGATGCGGTCGCGGCGGTAGCGCCACATCGTGTGCATCATCACCTCTTCGAGCGCGAGGCGCGGAGGGTTGCCGGCGCTGAAGTACGGCAGGCTCATGAGCGTGTACTTGTCGCGGTCGACGTCGTCGTGCGGGAGGCACACGAGCACGAGGTCCGCGCCGAACGTGCCGAACGCCTCCACGTAGCCGCGCTCGTGGAAGGGGCCCCAGCCGTTCACGCCCATGTTGAGGACCTCGACCTTGCGGCCGCCGGACACCTCATTCAGCTTCTTTTCGAGGATGCGCGCGTAGAGCTGATCCTGGTCGACGTACGAGCCGCCCCACAGCGTGGAGTCGCCGAGCATCAGGATGCGGAACGTGCCCGCGGGTTTGTCCGCCGCGACGTCCGGCGCGCGCATGCCGAAGTGGTTCACGAGCACGCGGCCGCCGTACCGATCGTGCTTTTGATCCGGCGCGGGGTAGTAGCCGGCGCGCGCGTCCGACACGTAGAGCACGGCCTCCGGACCGAAGCCCTGCCAGCGGAGGATGCCCTCCGCGATGCCGAGCAGCACGAGCAGCGTGACGAGCCACACGACGGCGCCGCCGCGGCTCGGTCGCACGACCTCGGTCGCGAACATCGCGCCGGCGTACTTGCGCTTGTGCTCTTCCGGATCGCACGGCTCGTAATACGAAGGGATCTTCTCGTCCTTGAGGCGCAGATCGTCCGCGCCGGACAGGCGCTTCACGAAGCGCGCGGGCGTCAGCACGAGGAGGTACGCGAGCGTGAGCAGCACGCTGCCGACCGCGTTGCCGACGGTGCGTCCGAACCACGCGAGGCCCCGCGCGATCGCGTCCCGGGCCTTCGGCGAGACGAGCGACACGCCGCCGACGACCGCGGTGATGCCCCACGCGGCGTACGCGACGGCGAGGTGCCCGAGCTTGAAGAGCACCGCGCCGGCCGCCGCGCCGATCGCCATCCGCACCAGCGTGCCCGCGGGGCCTTCCGGCTTGTGCGGAGGTGGTTTCGGGAACCAGTCGACCGAGACGAGGCCGGCCTTGGGGTCCTTCGGAGATGCCGTACCCCGTTGCGCGGAAGCGTCGCTCATTCGAAAGGCAGGAGGATAGTCGCGAGGCCGCGCCTCACGCAACGTTCAGCTTTGCCCCACGGCGGTGTCGAACACGGAATATGTCCGGGGGTGCGACCCATGTCGTTACGGCGAGAAGGTCGCGATCGAGGCGCCGGTGATCTCCGCGCCGCCCACGATCTCCGCGGGCGTCCACGCGCCGGACTTGTAGCTCGCGTGCTCCACCTGCATCCCGAAGACCCACGCCATCTCGGCGTCGTTTCCGCCGATGCCGCGCGCCAGCGAGGGCGCGCTCGCGACGCCGGATCCGAAGGCCGCGGGCGTGCTCCACGGAGGGTTCGCCGCGGGGTTGTACGAGCACGTGTAAAGGTTCGTGTTGGTGCCTCGGAACGCGAGCATCGCTCCGTCGGCGCCCATGCTCGTGAGCGCGACCGGATCGTTCGTGAACGCGTTCGGCACCGCCGCGGGCGCGGACCACGCGCCGCTCGCCGCGCTGCGCACCGTGAACATCACCTGCGCGTCGCTCTTGCGGACGTACGCGATCATCGCGTCGCTCGCGCCGGATTGCAGCGCGACGATCGTCGGCGTGAGCTGCACGGTGCCCGTGACGCCGTGATCGACGGAGAGCTGCCACGCGCCGTTGTCGCGCGTCTGATCGTAGAGGTTGTTGTTGTCGCCCGCGTACGCGATGACCGGCTTTCCCTGCACGATCGCGATCGTCGGCGGCGTCGGGCCGAAGCTGTGGATGTTGTTCGCGAGGATCGGCTCGGCCACCGGCGACCAGCCGGATCCGGGCTGGTACCGCGCGAAGTAATGCTTGAAGTCGTCCTTGTGGTAGACGGCCGCGACGCCGCCGTTCCACGCGACCATCGACGGCGCGTCCATCGACTTGTGGAGGCCGCCGATCACGAGCGGGGGAGAGAAGCTCGCGCCGCTCCACGTGATGAACGTGAGCATCCCGTCCGCGGCCGCCCGGTAGAGGCCGACGCCTTGATCCGCCGCGATCAGCGCCGTCGCCGGCGTGTGCGTGGAGCCCGCGCCGGGGAGCGCGACGTCCCACGAGGTGCCGGGGTGGTGATCGGCGCCGAGCACCGCGACCGCGCTGTTCGCGAAGACGAGCGCCGTCTCGGTGGGGGGCATGCCGCCGGTGCCTCCGCTGCCGGACGTGGTGCTCGTGGTCGTGTCGGTGGTGCTCGTGGTCGTGTCGCTCGTCGTGGTGCTCGACGTGGTGACGCCGCCCGTGCCGCCGGAGCTGCTCGACGTGGTGCCGCCCGTGTCGCTCGTGCTCGTGGTGCTCGGCGTCGTGGTCGTGCTCGCCGTGGTCCCGCCGGATCCGCCGGATCCGCCCGCGGGCGCGCCGCCCGCCGAGACGCTCCGGCCCGCCGGGCAACCCGCGCAAAACGCCGCGAGCGCGGCTCCACCAAGTGCTCGACGAAGCCAGGCCATCAGCTTCGTTTCTACACGTCCGGGGGGCGCCTTTCCACGGCGCGCTCGGCCAAAATTACGCACAAGTTGCTTCGCCGCCCTCGGCGCCCTGTGAGAGCATGGCGCCGATCATGTCGACGTTCCTCGTGGTGGACGACGATCCCACGATAAGGGCAATGTTTGCCCGATCGCTCTCGGACCTGGGCACGGTGGACCAGGCCGAGGGCGGCCGTCAGGCGATGACGCTCCTCGCTGCGACCCGCTACGAGGCGGTCGTCCTGGACCTGCACATGCCAGGCGTGGACGGCTTCACCGTGCTGGAGGCGCTCGCGAAGGAGGACGCGCTCAACCGCGACACGCCCGTGTTCGTGGTGACCGGCGACCACACCGAGCAGTCCCGCCTCCGCGCGCTCAAGGTCCGCAGCCTGCTGCTTTTGACGAAGCCCGTGCCGCTCGCGATGCTGAAGTCGCTGCTCGAGACGTCGATGCGGAAGAGCGCGGCCCAGCGCATGACGCCGGTCCCGCAGCGCCCGACGGCCCGCAAAGCCTAGGTTTCAGGGGATATCGGCGACGAGCAGCCGGCACTCGATCGGGCCGTTGTACACGATCCACCACTTGTCGGCGCGGCGCGGGAGCGCGTGCTCGGCCGCGGGCGATCCGGCGAGGAGCGCGACGCGGTGGCCCGACATGCGACAGAACGTCGCCGCCATCGACGCGTAGAGCGGCGCGTCCGCGGGGAGGCGCTCGTTGTACGGCGGGTTCACGATCACGTGGCCGGGGGAGGGCAGGGGCTGGAGCGCCTCGATCGACTGCTGATCCACGCGCACGTCCACGCCGGCCTTGCGAGCGTTCGCGCGCGCCGCGTCCACCGCGCCTCGATCCGCGTCGAACGCCCAGATCGAAGGCCCGCGCGCGATCACGCGCTCGCGGGCGGCCTCGCGGATCTCCCGGAGCGCGCGCGCCTCGTCGTCGCCGAAGGAGCGCCACCGCTCGAAGCCGAAGCGCTCGCGCGTGAGGCCCGGAGCCACACGTCGCGCCCACAGCGCGGCCTCGATCGCGAACGTGCCGGAGCCGCACATCGGATCGACCAGCGGGCGCTCGCGATCCCAGCCCGACATGCGCAGGAGGCACGCCGCGAGCGACTCCTTCAGCGGCGCCTCCACGGTGCTCTCGCGGTAGCCGCGTTTGTGGAGCGCGTCGCCGGACATGTCGAGGTACACGCTCGCCCGATCGCGCGCGAGGTGCACGAACAACAGCACGTCCGGGTCGTCGCGATCGACGTCGGGCCTCTCTCCGCCGCGGTCGCGGAGCTGATCCACGACCGCGTCCTTGGTGCGCTGCGCGATGAACTGCGTATGTGACAGCGCGCTGTCCTTCGCGAAGGCGCGGACCGCGAGCGTGCGGCGATCGTCGAGCACCACGCCCCAGTCGACGTCGGCGATCCCTTCGTAGAGCGCGTCCCCGTCCGGCGCCTCGAATTCGGCGACGAGCAGCAGCACGCGCACGGCCGTTCGGAGCAGCACGCACGCGCGGAAGCCCTCGGACATGCGGCCTTCGAAATGGACGCCGCCGCGATCCGCGCGCACGCCGCGGAAGCGGTGCTCGCGCAGCTCGTCGCGGATCGCGGGCTCGGTGCCCTTCGCGGCGGTCGCGAAGAAACGAAACGGCTCTTCGCGCGGGAGATCGTGGGGATCGTGGGGACGGGTCATGAGGTGTGCACGGCGCCGCGGCGCGCGGGGGAGGGGAGGATGGATCGGGGAGGGCGCCGCGTCACACGGCGAAAGCGAAGGGCGATTCGGGGCCGTCGCCGCGTCACACGGCGAAGCGCGGGCGGATCAGGGCACGAGGCCGCTGCACGCCGTGAAGTCGGCGTTGCAGTACATCGCGCGGCAGTCCGAGCACGCCATCGAATTCGGGTCCGCGGCGCAGTCGCCGATGCAGTTCATGATCGTGCACTGGAGCATGTCGTCGAAGCAGCCCGTGCACTCGTCGGTGAAGCCGAGCGCCGAGATGCAGTCCTTGGTGGCCGGCTCCGCGCCGAAGTTGTCCTGCGCGCACTTGCCGATCGCGTCCTGCGTGCCGGCCATCGCGAGCACATCCAAGTCCTGCTGATCGGTGCATCCGGTGCCGGGCGTGACGGTGCCGCCGGTGGAGCCGCCCATCGAGGTGGTGCCGCCCATCGAGGTGGTGCCGCCCATCGAGGTGGTGCCGCCGGTGGAGCCGCCCGTCGACGTGGAGCCGCCGGTGGAGCCGCCCGTCGAGGTGGAGCCGCCGCCGCCGGCGCTGGAGCCGGAGCCGCCGTCGCCGCAGGCCGCGAGGAAGAGAGCCGGAGCCGCAACGAGAGCCAAGAAGGAGAAGGTTCGGTTCACGTGGTTACTTCTTTCCGCTGAAGGGGTGTTCTGCGCGTGATCGCGCGCAGGCGAGACATGGAAGCGGGAGAGGCGGCCGTCCTGTCAAATGAAAATCCGAAAAGGCGAGGGCAGAGCGCGCGTGTTCCGCTAACGTTCGCGACGTGTTCGGCTCCACAGAGGCGCGCGCGATCCACGCCAGGTACCCTGCCATCGACCTCCACGCCGACAGCCTGATGTGGTCGCGGTGGACCGGGTACGACATCCACGCTCGGCACGAGGCGCCTCTGCCGTTCGCGGCGCTCGGCGGTCACGTGGACATCCCGCGGATGATCGAGGGCGGTGTCGGGGCGCAGTTCTTCGGGCTCGTGAGCGTGCCTTTCCCGGCGCGCGGTTTGTCGGCGGTGATCGACGAGCAGATCGATCGCCTGGACGCGGCGGTCGCGCAGCAGCCGGGCCGCATCGTGAAGGCGCGCACCGCGGACGACGTGCGCCGCGCGGCCGCGAACGGCAGCGTCGCGGGCCTCCTCGGCATCGAGGGCGGACACGCGCTGGAGGGCCGGCTCGACCGGCTGGAGCACTTCGCGAGGAGGGGAGTCCGATATCTCGGCCTCTGTCACTTCAGCGCGAACGAGCTGTGTTATCCGGCGTACGGCAGCGGCCGGCGGGACGCGGACGGCCTCACGAAATTCGGCCGCGAGGTCGTGGCGCGGGCTTCGGATCTCGGCATCATCGTGGATCTGGCGCACATCAACAAGCAGGGTTTTCTGGACGCTTGTGCGCTGTCCAGATACCCGCCCATCGTGAGCCACACAGGCGTGCTCGGGGCCTTCGAGCACTGGCGCAACATCGACGATGATCAGCTCCGGGCGATCGCGGATCGGGGCGGCGTCGCGGGCGTGATCTTCTGTCCGCGTTACCTCGGCGCCGACGGGATCGGCCCGGTGGTGGCGCACCTCAAGCACATCGTGGACGTCTGCGGAGAGGACACCCCCGCGCTCGGCTCCGACTGGGACGGCTTCATCATCCCGACATCGGATCTGAAGGACGCGGCGAGACTGCCACTCTTGACGGACGCTCTTCTGAAAGAGGGCTTTTCGGAGGACACGATCTCGAAGATCCTGCGCCGGAACGCGCTCCGCGTGCTGGAGGAGAATCCGCTTCCGAGATAGGCAGTCCCCGCCTATTGCGGCATCTGGTTCTTCTTGGCGGTCTCCACGAGCTTGGTCTCGTCGAACGGATAGCCCTGTTGCGACTCCACCTGCGTCATCGTGCGCGTGTCCACCACGACGAGGAACGGGAGGCCGATCGCGCCGCTGCCGTCAGGGACCGCGAGCGGCATCATCGAGAAGTTCGGGTCCGCGGCGACCGTCGTGGTGTTGAGCTTGTATTTCGTCTTCCACTTGAGCGCCGTCTCGATCGTCGCCTTCACGCTCGGGTCCGCGTCGTCGATCATCAAGGTGAGGACGCGGATGCCGAGCGGGCCCCACTGGTTCGCCATCTTCGCGGTGAGCGTCGACGCCTCTTGCTGGCACGTGCCGCACCACACCGCGGACGTGTCGATGAGGAGCGCGTTGATGCCTTTCTGGCCGGCGCAATCATAGAAGTCCGCGAGCGACACGTCGGCGGGCTCCATGCTTTCGTCCACGTAGCCTTGCCACGTGTGATCCGGGATCACGCCGCCGACGGCCGAGGAGATTCCCATCGTCGGATAGACGCACTCCACGGTGGGAGTCGGCGTCTCGGTCGCCGTCGCCCCGGAGCCGCCCGAGCCGCCGCTGCCGCCGGACGTGTCCCCGGAGAACTGCAGATCCCCGGCGCCGGTGATCGAGTTGCACCCGGTCGCGAGGAGCGCGAACGCCGCGCCGACAGCGATCGAGAGGGGGACGCGCCGAACATCGTGACGAGATCGAGCCATGGTAGAGCCTCCCGTTGGAGCAGGCAGGCCTATCATGAGAGAGCCGCCCGCGCGCAGCGTCAAGCGCCCCGAATCCCCCGTTCGCAAGGTTGGGGAGATAGGCGCCTCCATGCGCGCACACGTTCGAGACAGCGTGATTGGAAGGATACGTCGTCGCGGCCCGAGCTCTCCGTTGTTTTTACAAGGGGCGCAGGCCTCGACGTTTTTACAAGGAGTCTCAGACCCCGCCCGGCGTCGACATCGGTGCGGGAGTCAAATCGCCTTCCAATTGCGGCGATTCGTGCAGTGAACCGGGGCACGGCGCGGAGAGTGAGCCGGTGAGGTTGGACCAGCGTTGGACCAGCGACCCGCGGGCGGAAGTGATAGCGCGGCTCTCTGCCGATCTCGCCCTACTGGCCAGAACCGGTGACATGGAGGGAGTGCGGTATATCCACGAGACCATCGCGCGCCTCCTGCAAAGGTGACCACGCGGGGAGTTTGGGCAAGCCCAGACTCCTTAGTCCACACTGAGGTTGCTGTGAGGGAGATCCGGAAAGGGCACGCCTATCTCGCGTCCGACGACTTCCGCCTCTCGGATGTAGCGTTGTGTCGTGTCTAAAGAGGTGTGTCCCGCCGCGCGCTGGATCTTGAGTGCGTCATCTCCACGGATGGCACGCCAGGTGAGGCCCGTCGCGCGGAGCCCGTGGAACGTGATCGGAGCGCGGGTCGCATCCTTCGCGAACAGCGCGGCGCGATTTACGCCCGCCCACCCAAGGTAGCGGCGAAGTTGGTTGGACAAGTCTTGTAGCGGAGGCATGCGGATGAGCTGGTGGCGTCCCTCCGCGGTTGCCTCCGCGATCAAGGTGGTGAGCAATGGGCGCAACGTTCGCTCGATGGGAACGCGGCGCGTGAGCTTCGTCTTCGTCGGCCCGGTCTTCGGGGCGGTAGCTGCATGACGGCTCTTCCTGGCTTGGTGCACGAGAACGACACCGCCCACCAGGTCGACGTCCTCGACCGCGAGTTCCGCAAGCTCGCCCGCGCGCAAGTAGAGGTACGTGGCGAGCACGAACGTTCTCCGCCAGCGCAGCGGCACGCGCGTGCAAGCCGTGAGCGCGCCAAGCTCACAGGGGTAGAGCCATGGCTTCGAGCGCTCCGGTCCAGCGTCGGGCCCCAGCACACCTTCGGTCGGGTTGTCAAGACGCACCCTCAGCGCGCGATTCTTGGCTCGTTGGGCATCGCGGAACGCGGCCTTGAGAGTAGCCCAAGCGCGGATCGCAGTCGGGGCGCGAATGACCCCGTCCCGGACGGCGTCGTCGAGTCGATCGACCACGCGCTCGACGTCCTCCCGTTCGATGCACGCGATCGGGAGGTCGCCGATGAGAGGTGTAATCCACTTGCGCCAGCTTCCCAGCGCCTCGCGCGCGGTGGCGATACCGCGCGTCACACGATCGGCTGTCCAGCGCTTCGCCCAGGCGTCCACGGTCTCACCTGAGCTGGGCCTCGGTTCACGCGTCGCACCTTCGGCGACGGCGAGCGCCGATGCTTCTGCGGCGAGCTTGCGCGCCTCGGTCTCGCCGATGTGCGGAGCAAGATGAACGGGTTTCCCGCGTCCGTCCGCCAAACGGATCCGGATATCGAAGTGATCACCGTGCCGGTACACGTGCCCTGTGCGCGGTCGGCCCCGGCGACGAAGCGCCACCACTACCTCTTGCCCTGCGAGGCCCGAAGAATCGCGCGCGCGGCGCTCGCGGAGGGGGGTTGCTTTTCGCGTGCGCGTACAGGAGAGGCACTCTTCACGAACGCCAGAAAATCGGCCCGCGCCACGAACCGCTGCTTTCCGTAGGCGCGAGCAGGAAGATCGCCTCTGCGGATCGCTTCGAGGAACGCGCGACGGCTCATCGCGGGCGGCAAACACGTTTGCGAGTAGAAGTCAGGCGCGGCGGAAATAGGGAGCGCTTCCCTCAGCAGATCACGAAGCATTCCGCGAAGCGTGTTGACGTCCACGACGACCAAGCTCACGCCAACCGGATCCGGATCCGCGCCCGTCGTGGACATCCTCGTAGCCATAGCGGACGCGGGCGCTTGCTCTTCGGTGCCAACAGGCCTGTCGACCTGCCGACGCGACATCGCCTGTTGAGGATCCTCACGCCGCTTTTGGCCGCTCATCGGGGGACATGTCTTCCTGTTTCGAAGGGCGAGTGTCCTTGTGGCGTCCCTCTGCGAGAACGGACGGAGCGGCTACGGCGTGGGCCGTCTCTTGGAGAGAGGAGCGGTCGCACGGGACTGACCATCGTGCGCGACGAGGAGCCTCTCATCTGTAATGGGGCAGCGCAGTCGGCATCATTTCGGAAAATGACCATCCGACAAAAAAGTCTTCTGCCCAGCAGCGTGGCGGCCTGTGTCCTTGTTGTTTGGGCTCCTACGAGGCGGCACCAGGCGCACGGACCTCCCCAGCCACAAAACGGCAACCGTGAGGTGCTCGCGGGCTCCAGCGTGCTGCGCCCGACCGATGAGCACCGTCGTCGACCGACGCGTGTCGCCACAGTCGGCGAGCGCGCCTCGATTCTCTTGGTGAGGGGGCGGACCTGCGCGAAGGTCCGTTTCGCGGAGGGTCGTGGATCGACGCGGGAGGATGGTATGGTCCGCGCCGTTGGGCTCTTGACCCTGGGAACGTGCGCGATTCATGAACGAACCGAACCTCTCCGCCCTGATCTGGTCTGTCGCTGACTTGTTGCGCGGCGATTACAAGCAGTCCGAGTATGGGAAGGTCATCCTTCCGTTCACCGTGCTCCGGCGCCTGGACTGTGTGCTGGAGGCGACCAAGCCGGCCGTGCTCGCTGAGAAGGCGCTCCGCGAGAAGGCCGGGCTGAACCCCGAGCCGTTCCTGCTCAAGAAGGCGGGGCAGCACTTCTTCAACACGTCGCCCCTCGACATGAAGATGATCAAGGGGGATCAGGACAATATCGGCGAGAACCTTCGCGCCTACGTGCAGGGGTTCTCGGCGCCCGTGCGCGACATCTTCGAGAGCTTCGAGCTTCACACGCAGATCGACAAGCTCGCCAAGGCGGGGCTCCTGTACCTCGTCACCGAGAAGTTCGTGAACGTCGACCTCCATCCCGAGGTCGTGAGCAACGCGCAGATGGGGCTCGTGTTCGAGGAGCTGATCCGGAAGTTCGCCGAGCTTTCGAACGAGACCGCCGGAGAGCACTTCACGCCGCGTGAGGTCATCCGGCTGATGGTCAATCTGCTGTTCATCGAGGACGACAAGGCCCTCACGAAGCCCGGTGTCGTGCGCTCTCTGTACGATCCGACGGCCGGTACAGGCGGGATGTTGAGCGTCGCCGGAGAGCACCTCGCGTCGCTGAACCCCAAGGCACGCCTCGTGATGTACGGGCAAGAGCTGAACCCCGAGTCCTACGCCATCTGCAAGGCGGACATGCTCATCAAGGGGCAGGACATCGCAAACATCGTGTTTGGAAACACGCTGTCTGCCGACGGCATGCACGGGAAGCACTTCGACTACATGCTTTCGAATCCGCCATTTGGGGTGGAGTGGAAGAAGATCGAGAAAGAGGTCCGGAAGGAGGCGGAGCAGCTCGGGTACAACGGGCGGTTCGGGCCGGGGCTGCCGCGCGTGAGCGATGGGTCGCTGCTGTTCCTGCTGCACTTGATCTCCAAGATGCAGCCGGCGAAGGATGGGGGGAGTCGGTTCGGGATCGTCCTCAACGGGTCGCCATTGTTCACCGGAGGAGCCGGATCGGGGGAAAGCGAGATTCGGCGGTATGTGCTGGAGAACGATCTTGTGGAGGCGATCATCGGGCTTCCCACGGATATGTTCTACAACACCGGGATCAGCACCTACGTGTGGATCGTGAGCAACCGGAAACCGGCGCATCGCAAGGGGAAGGTGCAGCTCATCGACGCAAGTAGTTTCTTCCAGAAGATGCGCAAGAGTCTTGGGAGCAAGCGCAAGGAGCTGAGCGATGCGCACATCGAGGACATCACGCGGATCTTCGGCGACTGCGAAGATATCACCCGCGAGGGGGTGCTCATCAGTCGCATCTTCCGGAACGAAGATTTCGGCTACCGGGCGATCACCGTAGAGCGGCCCCAGCGTGATGCGAAGGGGAAGGTGGTTCTCGGCGAGAAGGGCAAAGGGAAAGGCAAGCCTATTCCGGACGCGGATCTACGCGATACCGAGAACGTGCCGCTCACCGAGGACGTGGGCGCCTACTTCAAGCGCGAAGTTCTCCCGCATGCACCGGATGCGTGGATTGACGACGAGAAGACGAAAGTCGGCTACGAGATCCCCTTCAACCGGCATTTCTACGTCTTCAAGCCGCCGCGGGCGCTCGCACAGATCGACGCTGACCTGAAGATTGTGACCGAACGGATCATCGCGATGATCGGGGGGCTGTCCCAGTGAGCTTTCCGCGGTATCCTGAGTACAAAAACAGCGGCACTGAGTGCCTCGGGGACCTGCCGACGCACTGGGATGTCCTCCCGCTAAAGTTTCTTTCCTCGCTAAAGGGGCGACTGGGCTGGCAAGGACTGAGGGCTGATGAATACACGGACGAGGGGCCATTCCTAGTCACGAGTGAACACTTCGAGAACGACAAGGTTGCCTGGGACCGTTGTTATCACGTATCCGAAGAACGTTTTGCCCTCGCTCCAGAAATCCAACTTCGACCGCATGACCTTCTGATCATGAAGGACGGCGCGGCAATGGGTAAACTTGCGTACATCGATGACTTGCCGGGGCCGGCGTGTCTAAACAGTCACTTGCTTCTGTTCCGGCCAGTCCACGGTCGACACACCAATCGGTTCTTGTACTACCAGCTTTGTGGTCCCGCCTTCGAAACTTATATGCTGCGAGAGCGCAGGGGGTCGACGTTCTTCGGCATCTCGCAAGAAAGTATAGGGAACTTTCCGTTTGCTGTGCCGCCTCTTTCCGAGCAACTGGCCATCACGCGCTTTCTTGACCAAGAGATCGCGAAGATTGAGTCGTTGATAGCCGAGCAGAAGCGGCTCATTGCCCTGTCAAGGGAGAAGCGCCAAGCGGTCATCTCCCGCGCCGTCACCAAGGGCTTGAACGCTGGCGTGCTGATGAAGGAATCCGGCATCGACTGGTTAGGGAAAGTACCCGCACATTGGGCGATCAAGAAGCTGAAGCATCTCAGCCCTCAACTTACGGTTGGAATTGTAATTGAACCCTCTAAACTTTACGCTGATGATGGTGTCCCGGCTCTAAGATCGCTGAACATAAAACAAGGCGTTATTGAGCCAGCGGAAATGGTTTGTATTTCTCAACAAGGTCATAAGCAACATTCGAAGTCCAGACTTAACGCTGGAGACTTGGTGGTGGTCCGGTCGGGACGCCCCGGCACCACTGCGGTCATTCCGGGAGAATTGGATGGGTGCAACTGCATTGACCTGATCATTATCAGAAGGCCCACGGTGGGCTCGGAGTGGTTCCTTTGTTGGTATCTTGCCTCCGAGGCCGCTTCTCACCAGTTCTCGCTCGGTTCTGGGGGCGCGATCCAACAACATTTCAACGTCAGCGCGGCTTCAGAACTCATCGTTACCGTGCCCCCTCCCGATGAACAACTTGGGATCGTCGCACATGTAGGTCGCGAAACCAGGCAGCTCGATACTCTAGTCGCTACGGCCGAACACGCGATCGAGCTTCTTCAAGAACGCCGCACTGCGCTCATTTCCGCCGCAGTCACAGGCCAGATCGATGTCCGGTCTACCGCAAGCGACGACTTCGGACGCGACATCCTCGACCCCGAGAGGCCTTCTCGCCCCGTCCGAAAACGAAGCGCGCCGGAGAAATCAACGTGACACTCCACAAAGAGGTCAACTTCGAGACCGAGATTTGCGATCACCTTGCGTCTCACGGCTGGCGCTTCGCCCCCGGAGATGCCGCCGCCTACGAGCGGGACCGTGCGCTCTTCTCCGCCGATGTTCTCGCTTGGGTGCAAGCGACACAGCCCAAAGCCTGGAGCACGCTGGTCAAGAACCACGGCAATCTCGCGTCCGAAACGCTCCTCAAGCGCCTGCGCGACCAGATCGACCAACGCGGCACCCTCGAAGTCCTTCGTCGCGGCGTCGAGCTTCTGGGCCTCAAGGACCCTGTCAAGCTCGCGGAGTTCAAGCCCGCCCTCGCGGTGACCGCCGAGATCCTGGCCCGGTACGAGGCGAATCGGCTCCGTGTGATCCGTCAGGTGCGTTATTCGCTCTACAACGAGAACTGCATCGATCTGGTGCTCTTCCTCAACGGCATTCCCGTCGCGACAGTGGAGCTAAAGACCGACTTCACGCAAAGCGTGACGGACGCCATTGACCAGTACCGCTTCGACCGTCGACCACACCCCAAGGGACAGTCCCCTGAGCCGCTCCTGAGCTTCCCCAACGGCGCGCTCGTCCACTTCGCCGTCAGCAACCACGAAGTCTACATGGTGACGCGGCTGGAGGGGCCGGAGACGGTGTTCTTGCCATTCAACCGGGGGGACAACGGCGGCTCGGGTAACCCGGTGAACCCCAAGGGCGGACACCGCACCGCGTACCTCTGGGAGGAAGTCTGGGCCCGCGAGAGCTGGCTTGAGATCCTCGGCCGCTACATCGTCGCTCAGCGCGACAAGAAGAAGCAGATCGTCAAGCTCATCTTCCCCCGCTTTCATCAGCTCGACGTCACGCGCAAGCTGCAAGCCGCGGTGCTCCACGATCCGCCGGGTACCAAGTACCTGATCCAGCACTCCGCCGGATCGGGAAAGACCAACTCGATCGCCTGGACTGCCCATTTCTTTGCCGATCTGCACGATGCTGCGGACAAGAAGGTGTTCGACTCCGTTCTGGTCATTTCCGACCGCAACGTGATCGATACGCAGCTTCAAGAGGCCATCTTCGACTTCGAGCGCACGACCGGCGTTGTTGCGGCCGTCACCGGCGATGGCAGCAGCAAGAGCGGAGAGCTTGCGGCGGCCCTCTCGGGCGCGAAGAAGATCGTGGTCTCTACGATCCAGACTTTTCCCTTCGCGCTCGCCGAGGTGCGGCGGCTTGCAGCGACGCAGGGCAAGCGGTTCGCCGTCATCGCCGACGAGGCGCACAGCTCGCAGGCCGGAGAGGCGGCGAAGAAGCTGAAGGCCCTCCTTTCGCCCGAAGAGCTGGCCGACTTGGCGGACGGCGGCGAAGTCAGCAGCGAAGATATCCTCAGCGCGCAGATGGCCTCCCGCGCCGACGACATGGGGATCACGTTCGTCGCGTTCACGGCCACACCGAAGAACAAGACGATGGAGTTGTTCGGCACTCGGCCGGATCCCTCGCGCAAGCCCGCTCCCGACAACATCCCCGTCCCGTTCCACGTGTACTCCATGCGACAGGCCATCGAGGAGAAGTTCATCCTCGATGTGCTGCGGAACTACACCTCCTACTCACTGGCCTTCAAGCTCGCGCACGAGGGCAAGGAGCTGGACGAGCGCGAGGTCGAGAAGAGCGTCGCGCTGAAGAAGATCATGGGGTGGGTGCGGCTCCATCCGTACAACATCTCCCAGAAGGTCGAGATTGTGGTGGAGCACTACCGTGCTCACGTCGCCCCGTTGCTCGACGGGAAGGCGAAGGCGATGGTGGTGCTCAGCAGCCGAATCGAGGCCGTCCGGTGGCAGCTCGCCATCAACAAGTACATCTCGGAGAAGGGCTACAAGATCGGGACGCTGGTGGCATTCTCGGGTGAGGTCGTGGACAAGGACTCTGGTCCGGACCCGTTCACCGAGAACAGCGTGACGTTGAATCCTGCCTTGAAGGGGCGCGACCTCCGCGAGGCGTTCAAAGGGGCCGAATATCACGTGCTCCTCGTGGCCAACAAGTTCCAGACTGGCTTTGATCAACCGCTCCTCTGCGGCATGTACGTGGACAGGAGACTGGCAGGGATCCAAGCGGTGCAGACGCTTTCTCGGCTGAATCGCGCGTACCCGGGCAAAGAGACTTACGTGCTCGACTTCGTGAACGATCCGGCCGATGTGCTGGCGGAGTTCAAGAAGTACCACACGACCGCGGAGCTTTCGGCGACCACGGATCCGAACCTCGTCTTCAACCTGCGAGCGAAGCTGGACAGCGCCGGCTACTACGACGATTTCGAGGTCGACCGCGTTGTCGAGGTCGAGCTGGACCCGAAGGCCAAGCAGAGCGATTTGGCGCGCGCCGTTGAGCCCGTCTACGACCGGCTAACCAAGCAGTTCAAGGCGGCGCAGGACGCGTTCCAGGCGGCGGACGCGAAGGACAACGCGAAGGGGAAGCAGGACGCGAAGGCCGAGATCGACGCGCTGATCCTGTTCAAGTCGGACATGGGCGCGTTCGTGCGGCTCTACACGTTCCTATCGCAGATTTTCGACTATGGGAGCACGGCTATCGAGAAGCGGGCGATCTTCTACAGGCGACTGTTGCCGCTCCTCGAATTCGGGCGGGAACGAGAGGATATCGACCTCTCGAAGGTGAAGCTCACGCATCACACGCTGAAGTCGCGTGGTAAGGCGGCGATGGTGCTCAGTGAGGGGGCGACGCCGAAGTTGGACCCGTTGACCGAGGCCGGCGCCGGGAGCGTGCAGGAGAAGACAAAGGCGCGGTTCCGAGAGATCATCGAGAGGGTGAACACGCTCTTCGAGGGGGATCTGACCGAGCAGGACAAGCTGGTCTATGTGAACGACGTGCTCATGGGGAAGCTGCTGGAGTCGACAACGCTCGTGCAGCAGGCCGCGAACAACAGCAAGGAGCAGTTCGCGAATTCGCCGGACCTCCAGAACGAGATCATGAACGCCATCATGGCCGCGCTCGATGCGCACACGCTGATGAGCACGCAGGCGCTCAACTCGGAGGCGGTGCGCGGCGGGATCAAGGATATTCTGCTGAACCACTCGCAGCTCTGGGAAGCGCTGCGGAACAAGGCCAGTGTGTGAAGTTGTCGACGGCTCAGAACACGTCTTCGACGACCGCCCCGGCGAGGTTGACGCCGAACCCCGGCATGCGGAACGGCCACGTTTCCGAGGCATCGGCGCCAAGCTCGAACTTCACGTGGGCGGGCCCCACCATGACATCCTCGGCGACGTGGAGGATGAACGGCCACCCCTCGGCCGGGCCGATGATGCGAACGCGCTTCGTCGTCGGGCGCGGCGGCTCGCTCGTCGCGTCCAGCTTCGCGGCGTCCGGCTTCGCGGCGTGCTCGTGCACAGGCTCCTTTTCACGGGGCGCGTTCTCGGGAGCACACCCGGGCGCCTCGTGCTCGCGACGGTCCACGCGCGGCGGAGTGGGGTTCGCGTCGACGGTGGTCACTGTCACCGCGCTCGGCGCGTGAGGCGGCTCGATGCTGGTCGCGTGCGGGTGCGGCGCGGTCGTCTCGTGCGCGTGGTCCTGCGGCACGCGTGGAAGCCGCAGGTGCGCCGCGATCGCCCGCGAGCTGCGTCGCGACACGCCTCCTTTGACCTTCCGCGCGAACGCGAGGAGCTTCGAGCCGACTCCGCCGACGGTGTCGACCAGCCAACGAGCCGCGTCCTTGATGCGGCGCAAGCCGGCTCGTGCAGCGGCCCGGATGCGACCCTCGCCCGCCGGAGTGGCCACCAGCACGGAGTTTCGATCACGCGCGGAGGCGTCGACGGAGGCAGCAACAGTCGATCTCATGAGTGCCAATCTCCTCTGTGGGGACCCTCAGACTCGTAACGCTCGCTTGCGGACGGAGCCACGGATCGCGAGCCTGACCGCGCGGAATTGGGTTGCGGTAGGTGCGTAGGAGGCGGTTTCAACCGCAACCCCAATCGACCGGCAGAGCCGCGCGAAACGTTGACAAGACGGCGAGCCGGACGCATCGCGCGCAACGCTGCACCTAAGAGCGGGAGTATCGAATCCGCTCCACGATGTTCGGCGCGTAGGCCGCGCGCGTGAGCCTGCGGATCGGCACGACTCCGCCCACGGCTTCCACCGTTTCTCGAAGCTCCGGCTCGATCCGGTTGGCCGTTGCGAGGAGTTGTTGGACGTAAGGACGACTGTAGATGCGGAGGAGGATGCGACGCCGATTCGTGGGCTCCTCGGCGAGCTGCTTCGCCGCGTCACAGCGTGCGAGCGGACAGGTACCGAAGAGAAGCGTCCAGACCGCCGGTTCCAGGGCACCGGGAACAGCCACGGTGACCCCCTCGAACATGTCGCCGACGGTGGGTGACGGTACGCGGACTGGCCATCGAACAAGAACCCGCTCCGGCATCAGCAGGAGCGGGTTTCCTGGAAGTAGCGGGTTGTGAATCCTCCGAACCTGCGGCAGAACCTTGTCCATCGTCTGTGAGCTCCTGCGGGTGTCCAGGCCTCTCGGCCCGGTGTTGCGGAACGCTCTTCGTCCCTCAAATGGGAAAGCGTAAAACGGGCGTCCAAACCACAACGCGCCGGAGACGATTTGTAATTTTCTGAGACGGCCCCGTATTCTGGTCGGCTGGTCTGCGGATTGCAGCACACGCGATTGACGCATCCCCTGCTTTTCGGCTACAACCAAGACCGAGCCGCGATGAATTCCACGAGGCAAGGGACGGGCGAGCGCGCAAGGTTATTGGGAGCCGTGTGCGCGGCGATGCTGTGCACGACCCGCGGAGCGCTGGCGGAGCCTCCCGCGGGGGAGCGACTTGCGACCTTGCTCGGCACCGCAGAGCAAGCGACGAAGGAGCGTCAGTGGCAGTCGTGCGTGGACGCGCTCAAAGAGGCTGTTCGGCTCGACGGAGCGGCAAAGATCCGCGGCGATCTCGGACTCTGCGAGGAAGGTGCGGGACAACTAACAGAGGCCTATGCGGACTTGAATCACGCTTTGACCGTGGTTCCGCCGGAGACACGTCGCACCGCGCGTTGGCTTGCGTTCCAAGCCAGTTTTGAGCGCGTGAAGGCGCAAACGGTCGCAGTAGTCGTCACGCTGTATCCGTACACGGCTTATTTGCTCGTCGACGGCAAACCCTTGGGGCGCTCGGACGGCCGAATCGTCGCGCTCCGGCCGGGGAAACACACGTTCTTCGCTCGTGAGACGGGCTATCACGACCTCACGCGGACAGAGACTCTCGCGCTCGACAAAGGCACCTACACGGAGCCGCGGAACATCGATTTTACCCTGATTAAGCTTCCGGTGACGGGCCCCGTTTCATCGCCGAGCACGACCCTGGAAGGGGCTTCGGGGCTCGCACCGTCGCCCCAAGCTGCGGGCGCTCCGTCCGTGCCGGGGCAGCCGTTCAACATGCGCCGCGTCGCTTTGGTGGTGGGTGTCGGCGGCGGTGCGGTGGCCCTCGGATTTGGGGCCCTCACGATCGGGCTGGAGGTCGACCGCGCGGGCATGGCCCGCGGACACGCCGGGAACACCTGCACGGGCGAGAACGCCGCAAGCGCCTTCTGCACGGAGCTGCACGAGCGGCGTGACCAGCGCGACGCGGCGACAGGCCTCGCGGTGGGCTTTGGCGCGCTCGCGGGGGCGGCGGCCCTCACCGTGCTGCTGGGCGGTCTTTCGAGCCGTGACAGCGCGCCCCGCGTGGCCCCGATCGTCTCCGCCGATGGCGCCGGGGTGAGCTACGAAGGCCGCTTCTAACAACGCTGCTCAACGATCGGGCAACGTTGTTCGGGCTCGCCGACGCTCCTCGCGGTGCGCGTGTACCCGCTTCGCGGTGGCGACGAGCAAGCGTGTCACGCGGGCCAGTCGCCTCGCCTGAAGGCGTCTTTGTGTGGTTGCTCGACGTCCTTGTTGCTCGACGCGCCAGAGCCCGAATAGCACGAGAGGACCGAGGCCGAGCAGATACAGGGCCAGTGCCGCCGTCAACATCTGCTCTTGAGCCATCGCGGGGAGAGCTGCACAACGCCCTTCTTTTCCGACCGGAGCAGCGACGCGGGCGGGCGGAACGTGGCGAGCTTCATCAGTTCTCTTCTTCCTTGAAAAGGTCGATAAGCGGGTATCCGCTCGGCGGCGTAAGCGCGTCCGGATCCACGTGCGCCAGTCGCGGGGGCGGCGGAAGGGTCGAGAGGCTATTCAAGCCGACGAAAGGCACGCGCGTCGGCTCGTCGGCATCCCAGTCCCCGCGGGCGAGCTTCATCAACTCGCGACGCTCGTTGGCCGCCGCACGAAGCTCCTTGAGAATCGCCTGGATCCCGATGCGGCGCTCCTTGAGGAGCACAGTCGCCGTCGCGTCGGCGTGCTTCCGATGCTCGGCCGCGAGATGGCTGAGGGCTTGGAGCAACAGCTCGTTTGCGCGCTCGTTACTGAGGTACGAGAGCACCACTGTGCCTGCGATGATACCGAGAAGAAAGATCACGACAGCGAGTAACCCGTACATACTCGATGACTCCCGAAGGCTCAGGCCTTCTCGATCACGATCTCGATGAGAACGCGCTGACTACTACTCTCGTGCTCGATGTGACGGAGGCGAAGGGCTTCTCCCTGCTGGAGACAGCGCCGAAAGACGTCCACGATCCGCAATAGCTCCTTGATCGTCATGAACGCTGTCAGTCGCGCGTCGTCCGTGGGGGTTCGTTCGGCGGGCAACCCGCCGCGTGAGAGGCGTTGTCTCAGCTCGCGGAGCGCCGCAAATTCCGGGGTAGCGCTCGGGTCCGAAGAGGGCGCCGGGCTCGACTTGGGGGGAATCGTTGTTGCGCTCATGGTGCCTTCACGTGAAAGAAGCTGCGTCGTTGTGCGCAGCGAAAAGCGAGGCTCGAAGCTCGATCGCGGCCCTCCGTTCGAGTGCGGCGCGCAGGTCCCGCAGACCAAGACGGCGCCGATTCCACCCGGTGTTGACCGGGATTCCGAGCATCCGCGCGACAACATCCATGGGAGTCTCTTCGAGGTCGTACGCCCGCACGACCGCGGCGCGCTCCTCGGGGATCCGGTCGAGAAGAATTCGGACAAGCCGCGCGTTCTCGTTTTCGAACCAGGCCTGCTCCGTTGGAGAGAGGATGTTGCCCGGCTCGTTCGGAAGGTTCTCCTCGTCGGCGAGATCCTCGGCACGTCGCGCGCTCCGACGACGATGGTTGGCGGCGATTCGCTGGCAGATGGAGAGGAGCCAAGAATGAAGCGCCCTCCGCGGATCTCGCGCGCGGCTCGCGTCGAACGTGGCGAGGCCTTGTTGAACGGCCCACAGCACCTCTTGCGCGGCGTCGTCCTGGTCTCTCGAATAGACTCCATGCGTGTGGAGCGCGCGCAGGATGAAGCCCGACTCCAGTGCAACGACGGCTCTCAAAGACAGCCGATCACCCGCGAGCCTTTTCGACGTCTCCTCCATCCTTGTTCCCCTGGTAAGCGGCACTGGTGTGCCTTGTTCGAGGTGCGTTTGAGTCTCTCCCGAAGAAGCCATCACGGGACAGGCAAGCTCGCAAGAAACAGCGCCGCTTGAGCGGCCGGGCTCGTCACGGTGTGATCGCCGAGCACCATCGAGCCACACAGCCATCCTCCGACAACAACCGATCCGGGGGTGCTCGCGTGGACCGATAGCCCCGCTTGCAGTTGCGGTCCCTGAAAGGCTCGCCCGGTGACTGCTCCGTTTGGATTCACGTGCGCGATGAACACGGCTTCGCTGGCAGGCGTCACGCTCTGAAGCGTCGTGTCTCCAAGTTGGAGAACGCCGGAGAAGTAGCCCGCGAGCGTGAACCCGTCGCGCCCTCCCGGCGCGACGCAGAGCGACGAGATCGCCCCGTGTCGGTCGAGCTGGCCTCTCACGAGCGAACGCGGTTTCCCGTCCGTGTCGATGCACCGGACAACCAGCAACGGAGCGGCCCTCGGCCCCTTCGTGTGCACCGCGGGCACCATGAACACGTGCGCGATCTCGCCATCTCGTGCGACGCCGATCGCATGGGGAGTAAGGGAGTAGGCAGGCAGCGGATACGCCCAGCAGAGCCGTCCATCGGGCTCGATGCGGACGAAATAACGAGCCTCGGAGGCGCTCTCGGCCCGAACCCCATCATGGAGTGCGAGGGAGCCGCGGAACGTGCCCCACAAGAGCGCCGCGCCGCTCTCATCGACGCCCACGTGGGGATCGTCGGCGTGGCCCGCAGTGATCGGCCACGAGTAGTCCCACGCGATGGCGCCGTCGCTCGCGAGGCGCACGGCTCGCACCGCGCGCCATCGCCGCTGCTCGCCGATCCACGTCAGACACACCCCTCCGGAAGGATCGGCCGCCGAGCGGAGCGCTTGCACGCGAGGCCGCCCAGCCTCCTGCGGCAGCTCGAAGAGCGCGCGCGCCCACTCGACGCGCCCATCCGGGCCGAGCTTCGTCACGCCCACGTCGCGGGCTCCGCGGAGGGCGCCATCCTGCGGAACGTACGGCCCCGCGATGTAGGCGCCTCCCGCGTCATCCAGGGCCACCGCGGGCGCTTGGAGCGCTAGCGCTGCGCGCAAGCGCACGGTGCGAATCGTCTCACCGGACGGCCCGAGGCGGAGCAGATCCGCCGCGGACAGATCCACCGTGGTGTCCTCTCGGCGAGAGCGCGGCACAGCGATGTTGTCGTCTCGCGCGGTGTCGTCGAGGCGACCGAGCCGCGCAGCGACAAGCACCTCACCGCGCGCGTTGGCGGTGATCTCGTGGCCGAAGTCTCGTTGAATCGCGCCGGTGCCAAGGACACGCGTCCATGCGTGCACGGAAGATGCGGACGGATCGGTGGGTGCGGGCGCACCTTCGGCGGCCCTCGGTAAAAGGCTCATGGACTCGGGGGTAGCGGTCCCCTTGCCGACCGCTCCCCCTAAGATTCCACGAGGGCCCCGCGCATATCCCCAGATCGTGAGCCGCTCAGACGTGGGTTGTTTTTCGACGTTCCGTTTGGCTATTGCCGCAGGGCTTGATCCGCGTAGGAGCGTGCGGATGCGCGAAGGCGCGCTTCGGGGTACTCCACGCCATGAGTTTGAACCGGCGGTGCTTTCCCTTCCTGGCGAGCCATCGACAGTTTGGCTCGGAGAGCGACGTACGGGCTGTGCGGAAACATCAAGTCATGATCGCGGAGAATCCGACTGGCCAACTCGCTCTTTCCTGCGGCCGTCGCAGCAGCTGCTTGAGCCAACATTGCCCGATCCATCCTCGTGTCGGGAGCCGCATTGGATAGATGATCAGGAGCTTCGGCGCGCTCCTTGTGCGGGGGTTGCGCGGCGTCTGTCTCTCGCTCTGCATTCGTCGAGAGATACGGGACACACGTGTACGAGAGTGCAACGCGTACGTCGATCGGCTCGTCCGCGGCGGATAGAGTCTCTTGCGGAAGCTCCTCCATACTCAGCAAAAGCGGCAACGCGGCAACCGCCAGGAGCCGCCGCGCGTGGCGTCGACGCGATGCACGCGCGCCATCCGATGCAGGCGAGCCGGCCTCTCCATGGCTCTCGCGACCAAAGAGCCAGAACCAAGCGGCGGAGAGCAGCGCCACGATCGTGACGAGCCACGCGAAGCCGCCTTGTTTCTTCTGCTCCCTCTCGATCGCCGCGCGCATGTCCTCCTTCGCGCGGTCCCAGCGCGATCGGACCGTCCCGAGCGACAACTTCATGTCGGCGGCGATCTCCTCCAACGTCCGATCCTCCCAAAGGTGCAGCTCCGCCACGACGCGACGACTCTCGTGCACCTGCGCGACGAGCCAGCGAGCCGCGCTGCGCCTCTGTTCGTCGAGGATCGGCGCGTCGGGAGATTCGAGCGGCGGCGCGAGTGCCCGGAAGTGCGCTTTCAACACCGGCTCACGCTCTGTCGCGAGAGCCCGATCCCGTTGCACGTGCATTCGCTGGTTGTGGAGCGTCCTCGTGAACCAGCTCCAGCGCGCGGGCGGCGCGACCTCGTGATCGTTCTCCACCAGGAGCGTCAAGGCATCCTGAATCAGATCCTCCGCGTCCGCGGCCGGAACGCGCAATCGCCGGCCCAGCGCGCGTCGCTGAGCAATCACGCGCCCCGCGAAGGCGGGAAGGTCTTCGAAGGCTCCTGAATGGCGGTGAACACCGCTCGAAGGCTCGGAGCCGGAAGGAGGCGGAGCAACGGGGTGAGGAGTGGGGAGGGCCATACGCGCGAGTTAGATTCCGCGAGCCGCCCCGGCATATCCCGAAATCGTCATCGGGAACGAAAATTCCCTCCGCCGGCTCTTTCCGCGGTGCTTCGGACAACGCTGTCATCGTCTGTAATCCCGTTAGAATCTGCTACTTTTGACTATGCGTCGCGAGGTCGGGCGAGCGAGCTTCCGGTGCGGTGCTCGGCGATTGCGTTGCGGCGTGCGCGGGGCTCCGAGGTGCCTTGATGTTGAGGTCGGGATCGCGTACCGCTCGGACATGCAGTCTCGTGGGTGGCGATGGGCGGCAGCGTTGAGCCTGGCACTGATTCCCCGGTTCGCGAGCGCCGCCGATCTACCTTCGGAGGCGCAAGCACGCCTCTCGAAGCTCCTGCGCACTGGCAATGACGCCGCGAACGCGAAGAAGTGGTCCGCGTGCATCGACGCATTCTCCGAAGCGCTGGCGATCAAGGACGATCCGAACACCGCGGGCGCTCTCGGGCTGTGCGAAGAGAACGCCGGGCACTTCACCGACGCCTTCACGCACCTGCACCACGCGATCGAGAAGGTCACGCCCGCGATGGCAGCGCGCGAGCCGTCCGCGAGCTACCAACGCGCCCTTGCTCGCCTGCACGATCACGTGGCCCTGCTCTATGTGACGACCACGCCGAGCGGTGCCGCTGTGTGGTTGGACGGCAAGCCGATCGGAGTCGCCGACGGACGCGTGCTCCCCATCGCTCCGGGAACGCATGTCGTCGTCGCGAAGGCCGCTGGCTACGAGGACGCGATCGAACCCGCGCGCACCTGGGCGGCGGGCGATGTTCCGGCGGTCGACCTCACACTGAAACCGAAGGTGGTCTCCTCCGCACGGTCGACCACGCCAACCAGCTCGACCTCGACAGCGGCGCGCGCAGGTGCCCCGCGTGCGCCCTGGTGGCGGCCTCTCGTGCCCTCGTTCGACGCGCGCGGCGCGGGCGCAATCGTGGCCTACAGCAGCGCCGCGCTAGCCCTCGGGAGCACGGGCCTGATGATCGGCCTGGAGGTCGACCGCGCGAGCATGGCGAAGGGCCACGCGCCGAGCACGTGCGCGGGCGATGCGGGCTCCACAGCCTTCTGCACGACGCTGCACGATCGTCGCGACCAGCGGACCATCGCGGGAGGCGCCGCGATCGGCTTCGGCGCGCTCGCGGTCGGCACGGGCGTGGCGGTGGTGCTCGCGCAGGTGTTCCGGCGCGGCGGTCCTGTCGTCGCACCTGCCGCGAGCAAAGACGCGGGCGGGCTTGTGATCCAGGGAGCGTGGTAGCGTGACGCCCATGGCTCAGCTTGTTGCGCGGTGGTGGATCGGGTTGGCGCTTGTGGGCGCCGTCGGTTGCGGGCAGACGCCGAGCGGCTCTGGGGGCGCCGCGGGAGGAACAACCACGCTGACTTGTCCGGCGGATCCAGCCGACGGAGAGATCCGACCGGATTGTGGTGTGTGGGTGAGTGCCAGTCTCGGCGACGACAAGAACAGCGGTACGCAAGACTCTCCGGTTGCGACGTTGACCAAGGCGATCGAGCTTGCGGCAACGGACACGGGTCAAGTGTACGCGTGCGGCGGAGAGACGTGGTCCGGAACGCTGACGGTGCCGGGAAACGTGTCACTTCACGGCGGATTCGACTGCTCCCATGGGTGGAAGTACGTCGGCAAGAAGCTCCTTTCGGCGATTTTGGCGACGGATCCCGTAGGTGTGTACTGGGAAGACGGAGACGCCGACGAGACATGGCTTACCGACTTCTCGATCGAGTCCGGCCCGGCGGTTGACCCCGGCGGATCGTCAATTGCGCTCTTCATCCGAGGGAGTCTTCGCTTCATCGCCAAGCGCGATCATTTCCGCGCAGGCGACGGGAAAGACGGCGCGGATGGGGCATCGGGAGGCGATATGCTCGCCCCCTCCGGTGTCCACGGGAACGATGGCGGCGATGCGTGCAGCGCGCCTATCAGCAAGGGTGGAGCGGCCCCGGAAACCGCTTGCGATGACACGGTATCGAAAGGCGGTGCAGGTGGCGATGCTGGGCCGTTGGTCGCCGCGGACGGCGCCGATGGACTGCCCGCCGCGAATCCGCCCGCGGGCGTGGGCGGCGCGGGGGAGCAATCCGCGCCTGCGTGCACCCCTGGCCAACCCGGCGCCTCGGGTACGGCCGGAAAAGCCGGCGCAGGCGGCAGGCAGTACGGTCGGCTCACGGCGGATGGATACCTCGGTGTAAATGGCGAGGATGGCTACCCCGGGACGCCCGGCCAAGGAGGTGGAGGTGGCGGAGCGACCTACGGCAAAGCGGCAGTCTGCGGCGCCGCGAATCCCGGGGGAGCCGCAGGAGGGTCCGGCGGTTCTGGCGGGTGCGGAGGCAAGCCTGGCAAAGGTGGACAAGCAGGCGGCGGAAGCATCGTGATCGCGTCACTCTCCCAGAAGCGTGTCAGCTTGGAAGATGTCGTCACCAGAGCTGGCAACGGGGGAAAGGGAGGGAATGGAGGAGCGCCTCAGTACGGCGGAAAATCCGGACTTCCTGGCCAGGGCGGCGCCGGAAAGGGCGCGATTGCCGCTGGATGCGCGGGGGGTGAAGGGGGGCCGGGGGGCCCCGGTGGTTGGGGGGGCGGCGGAGAGGGCGGCCCCTCGGCCAGTCTGGCCTGGCTGCCGGGGCCATCATTCGACATCGACGACTTGACAGAGATGTTCAAGGGAATGGCCGGAAAGGGCGGAAACGGCCAGATTCCCGGCGATCCCGACACGACTGGGGAAACCTTGAGTGGCGATGGCTTGCCCTGTAATCCGTGACGGGTGAACCGGTCTGCATACGAAGGAGCGAACGTGCGATGAGAACAACGCGAGGGTGGCGAACAGTCGCCGTGATGGCTGGTCTCAGCGTCGCGGGCATGGTGGGCTGTGACTACTCCTGTTACTCTGATCTCTCCTGCTCTCTCACTGCGACGGGATCCGGGGGAGGAGGCGGCACGAGCGCACCAGTCGACCGTTGTCCCGATCCCAAGCTCGGCCCCGTGGCAGAAGATTGCGGGGTATGGGTCTCGGCGAGCCTCGGAAACGATGCCAATCCGGGAACCCAAGGCGCACCGATGAAGACGATCAGCGCTGCTGTTGCTCTCGCAAAGACTGGCATTCATCGCGTGTACGCGTGCAGCGAAGCCTACGATGAGACTGTCACTCTCCCCGCCGGAACATCCTTATTCGGTGGCTTCGAGTGCGCGGCAGGATGGACATACGTCGGAGGCGACGACAAGGCGAGGATCGCGCCCAGCACCGCTGGAGTTGCGCTCCGACTTACTCCGGGGGATGGTGAATCGCTCATCCGCGATGTCGCCATCACCGCGCAGGATGCGATCCTCCCCGGCGGCTCGTCCATTGCGGTCTTCGCCCTACCCGAATCCGTTGCTGACATCCAGCGCGCGATCATCGCCGCAGGCAACGGGATGCGCGGCGAGGACGGTGAAGACGGCAAGCACAACGGCGAACCGGCGAAGACTGGCATCAACGGCGTTGACGGTGGTGACGCGTGCGCCGCCGACTTCGGCCCTGGGGGGGCGGCGGTCTTCCAACAGTGCGAGGACGGTGGCACCTCGATGGGCGGCCAAGGCGGCAATGGCGGAGAGCAGTTCGCCAACGACGGCGCCGCGGGATTCGTGGCACCGAATCCGAATCCACAGGGCTTCGGACTGGGCGGTTATGGCGAAGCGTCGCTCCCCTGTACCGGCGGGCTCGCGGGCGCGCAAGGCGCGAACGGGAAACAAGGGCAATCGTCCACAAGCAACGGCCGGCTGACTCTGGCTGGCTACATTGGAGCGGATGGTGATGACGGTGGTCACGGTCTTCCCGGGCAAGGCGGCGGAGGAGGAGGAGCTTCCCGCGGAAAGGCCTCTTGCGGAGGCGTCCTTCACGGAGGGCCCGGCGGTGGCTCCGGCGGCTCAGGAGGATGCGGCGGGCGTCCTGGCTTGGGCGGACAGGCCGGCGGCTCCAGCATCGGCCTTGCATCGTTGAGCGCCGGCGTTCAACTGGCCGAGGTCAGTTTCTCAACCGGCAACGGTGGCGATGGCGGCAATGGTGGTGTTGCACAGCCTGGAGGACAAGGCGGTCTCCCCGGCATCGGAGGCGCCGGTCTGCCTGGCGCGGACGCGATCAACGCTGGATGCGTCGGGGGGGGCGGCGGCTACGGGGGGAACGGCGGCCACGGTGCTGGGGGCCATGGTGGTCATTCGGTGTGGATAGCGTCGATTCCTTCCACGGCGCCATGGGCGAAGACGCCCAGCGGAAGCAAGGGCAACGCCGGAAAAGGCGGGCTTGCGGGTGACCCGAGCGCGCTCGAAGGATTGGGCGCGCCGGGAATTCGGAACGACACCGTGTCTCTTGACCCCTAACGACAGCTCTATTTAATGGCCACACCGAACCGCGATCCTTGATCTGATTAAGCGAGCAGAAGCGGCTTGTGCCTTGAACCCCTCGTGACGTTCATGAGGCGGGTTCTGCTCAATGAACTTCGACACGAGACCTGACGGAGTACGTCCGAGGTCGCACAACCCGCGCTTGGCGGCGGTCCGCGCGCGAGACTATGCTCGAAACGCGCTGCCGGGAAGGGGCGCTCGGGAGATTGGCCAATGGAGGGAACACCCGTATTTACCAGGTCGAGCCCCAAGAGAACAATCCATCGTTCCTGCGACGGGGGACGTCAGGGAACGATGGTGCTCTGCCTCTTTCTACTCGTCGCATCCCCGCGCCGTGCGCATGCGTTCGATCTGAGTATCGGACTTGGGCTCGGTGGGATGACAGCCGGCCACACCCCTTACTTCGCTGTCAGTCCCCATGTGACGGTCGAATGGCCAATTGGTAGTGGATTCTTCTTCAGTGCCCAGGAGATGGCGAGCTTCCTTCCCGGCTCGTTCAAAGGCTGGGGCTTCTACAATCCATTCTCCGTGGCGCTATCCTTCAAGTGGGAGCGGCGGACTATCAGCTTCGGGCCGTCCATCGCGTTCTTCTATCTGCCCGCCTGTGGCGTGACGTACTGCGCGCACACGTTCGGCTCCGCGCCAGGTCTTCATGCGCGTGTCGAAGCGTACCTGATCGGGCCCGTCGGGATCGCGGCATCCGGCAATGTCGACTGGATCATCGGCGATAATAGCGTGCTTGCGGGACAAATCGCCGGCACGGTGGTTGTCGGTCCGGTGATCGGATGGGAGCAGAAGGTGAGTCGATGAAACGCCATGCAATCATTCCGGTCATTCTGTCGTCGATCCTGGGAGCATGCACACACACTGATGGTCAATGCTGGTTGAGAAGCGAGGACTCCGGAGGTTCGGGGGTTGGAGGCGGCGTCGTGGGGCCGCCCGTCGGTGGCTTCGGAGATGACATCGCGCCCACACCTCAGAACACGGCCGGAGGCGTTCCTCCTGACTGCCAGTCCAACATCACCGGCTTCTCTGCATCTCTGTTCAAATTCGCGACGACCGTTGCGGACGACGGCGAGGGCAAAGCCGGAGGATATCAAGAGGCAAGCACAACGCTGGTATTCATCGACGGAAGGCAGGATCCGACGGAGACGTGGACCTGTAACGTGTGGATGAAGATGCCTCTTCGAACGGAGAAGCTTGGTACGATTTCGGCCACAAAGGCCGCAGAAATCGCTTCGGACGTGACGACCTTTTCGTCGTCCGCGGTGATGCACAGCCGCCCGTCGTGGCAGCCGACGCTCTTTTGTGGCAAATTCCAAGACATGATGAACGAGGTCTTCAAGAACTCCTATCCCGGACTTGGGGCTCAAGCGACGGCCAAGCGATGAACCACACGATCGAACAGTTGATGACCGCAGCCTATGAGCTTTTCCCCAAAGGCATGCAGGGAGACGAGCCGGGATATGCAGATACCCCGGAGGTGAAGAATCAGCGGCGGGCCACTGCAAAGGCGCGCGCGAGCCACGCGGCATGGCGCTCGGTGCTGCGTGCGCTCGAAGAGACCTACCCGGAGAAACAGTTCCCGGGCGTTTCGGTGCAGAATCTCTCCATGGGATTGCTGGCCGAGCACGGAGACGCCGACGATCGTTGCTTCGCGGCCAACTTGTGGCTCCCCACGCGAGGCACCGACGAACACGCCCACTACATCCTGTTCCGCGTGAGCTTTGTGGTCCCTTACTTCAGCATTCACAGCACATCGCTGAAGTATACAGACGTGTACTTTACCACGATGCGTCTGGCTCCCGGTGCCCTCCGTGCCTACGACTCCCCGATGCTCTCCGAGGACGAGCTACCGTTCGGGCGGAAGATCGACGAAGCGATCCGGGCAGCTTTCCCCGGGTATGAGGCCATGTCAACGAGCGTCGGAAACACGATTGTTCCGGACATCGTGGTAGGCGGTCACTTCTTCGGAGAAGCGACTCTCTTTGATGCTCTCTTCTCGGTTCACTGGCGCTGAGCTTCTCGATCCCCTCAACGTTCAACACTCATCAACGCGCACGGACCGAAGCGGAGTCTCCTCGCGAGATACCGAGGAGACTCCGCCATCGGGGCCGCGGACGTCTCATGAGCCGCGAGTTGCGCCTCGTTTCCCCCGCATATCGGCCGCCGCTTCGGAGTCCCGTGTTTGAGGGAGCCCCGGTGAGGAAGACTGGCGAATCCCCATGATCCACAACACCGCGGCGTGGATTTGCGCGTCGTCGGTGTCGTGCACCGCAGCGGCCCGGAGTTGATGCCACGACGCGTTCGCGAGCTTCGCGCGCGCCTCCTCCCCCTTGATGCGCCTCGCGAACCGAAGAAGGTGGTGCGCCCCCTTCCGCTGAGAGCGTCCCGGAAAGAGGCGCTCGATCTGCGCCGGGGTGAGGCGCTGTAGGGCGATGCCCCGCGCGAGCGGACGCCCCACGAACACCCCTCGCACCTCCTCGCACGTGAGCGCCACGGCGGTCCGAGGGAGAGTGACATTCCAAGAAGCGATCTCCCGGTCGGGGATCTCGCCGTCAGTGCAGAGGATCGGCATGGCTATTGCGGTTGTGACGTGCAAGTGCGCGCGCGGGGTGGCATGCGCCCGCATCCCTCGTGTTTTTCGCCTTGCATCCCAAAATCGCAAGCGCCCCCTTTCCGATTCCGGACCCGCGCTCAAGCTTCCTCGCATGACCGCGACAACCAGCCTCCGTGACACCGTGTTTTCCGTCCTCGCCGAGTACGGCGGAGGCGCCGTCGCGCGTATCGCCAAGGTCTGGGCGACGATTCGCCGCGTCCTCGGCAATGTCCGCCAACTTGTGCGGCCCTTGCTGAAGGAGTTGGTGGCGTTCTTCGCCTCGAAGCTGACCCGCGGGGCGACGGTTGTGCGCGAGACATCGCAGAAGGCCGGGGATGCGCTGATGCGAGTCGTCCAGCGCATCAAGGGAAAGAGGTACGAGGCCGCGCAAGAGGAGGACCAGGACGACGAGAAGGAGCCGGAG
Source organism: Polyangiaceae bacterium (assembly GCA_046351455.1). GTDB lineage: Bacteria > Myxococcota_A > Polyangia > Polyangiales > Polyangiaceae > JADJRH01. The sequence goes on along the minus strand of JAXLYM010000011.1, from coordinate 211,494 downwards.
CGCGAACCGACGAAACCCGCGAAGCGCGTCGCGGAAACGGCCCAGAAGCAGGCCGCCCCGGAGCCGTGTGCTTCGCCTTCGGCGGTGGCCCCCGAGTCGAGCCGCGTCGCGCGAGAGGCGATTTTGGCCCCGCGCGAGCCGAACGAGCCGAACGGAGAGGCCTTGTCCACGCTCGGCCCGGTCGTCGGTCGCGCTCTGATTCGGGCGTTCACGCGTCCTCGCGCGGCGCGCCCGGTGTTGTCGCGCGAAAGCGAGGTCGGGTTCGCGCCCATTCTGCGGGCCCGAGCTGCGGCGCAAGCGAGCGCCAAGCAAGCACAGGCGAAGGCGGCGACCGCGCAGCACTGAGACACGACGTTTCCCGACCGAGCTGCAAGCGGCGCAGCATCCTCCGCGGCGGTTGAAGCCCTGGAGACGTTCTGGGCCAGTCGAGCGGGGCCGCGCTTCGTCCGGATTGGGTGAGGTCCAAGAGAGCGAGCTAGCCTTTTGACCGGCACGTTCCGCGGAGCACCCAAGTCAAGGGGTGCCCGAAAATCGAGGTTGCGGTACTTCGGCCCACCTACGGGGCTGCCGCAACCTATCTCACGGCTCGGGCCCTTTTCTGCTCGTGAGTCGCGATTCAGTCTCACAGCATGTCCCCGCGCGCTCGTCGCCGTCCCTCCTCCGCGTCCGCGGCTCCAGCTACCCCCGCACAAGACGCCACCCTCGCGACGCGTCCACAAGCCCCGCGTGAGGCCCCGATCGCGTCGCCTCAGCTCCCTATCAACGTGCCTTTCGGTGCGGTGCTGTCGATGGTCGCGCACCTCCTCGCGCCGTTCCTGGTGCCCGCGCTCGCGAGGGTCGCGCAAAACGACCCCGAGGACGGCTGGGTGGATCAACGATGCTCGCCACTCGGCCGACGTCTTCATTGCTCCTTGGCGCGCCGCGGAGATCTCCCCGCGCGCAAGCTCGGACGCCGCTGGCTCGTGAAGCGCACCGTCCTGGAAGCGTACATCGCCGAGCACGGGAAAGCCGCGGAGCCGCTTCCGTCACCGGAAGTCCCGGACACGGACTACGACGAAAACGCCGTCCGCGAGCTACTGGCCACGTGTGGTCAGCACCTCACGGGAGCGTCCACGACGACCGCCAAAAAGGCGCGTTGACCGCCCCTCTCACCGACTCTTTCGAAACGCTCGCAACCCGTACACGGCTCGGCCGATCATGGGGTATCCGGCGGCGTGTTCGTGCCTTTCTATTCCCTTTTCCGCTCGCCCCTGCTAGGGCCAATTGGGTCCGCTGGTATCGAGTCTTGGAATACCGCTTCTGCTCTCGCGTTGTTGGGATTTTCGTACAGCCGGTCAAACTGGGAGGACCATAGACACCATGGACACGACGACTGACACCATCCTCACGAAGGCCGTGAGCTTCACGAGCACCACGAATGCCACGACCACGAAGGACACCGCGAGCAACCCTTCGAAGCGCGGGACTTTGCGTTGGCGCGGCGAGAAAGCCGATCTCCGCCTCTCCCTCGGAGAGACACTCGGCCGGAAGACATTCGCGCTCCCCACCTGCAAGACTGCGGCACAAGCCGAGACGCGCCGTGTATTCGTGAGTGAGCTTGCCGATCGGTTGATCGCCGCGGGACGGATCGAGATCGGACTGCCACTCATCGAGAAAGCAGCAAAGGCAGAGGGGAAGATCCTCACCCAGATCAAGTATTCGATCGAACACATCTGTAAGGGAGAGTCGAGCAAGCTCCCCACCGGCGAGACGACGTTCGAGGATGTCGCCAACAAGTGGCTTACCGGCGAGCTTTCCCGCCAGTTCAAAGACAACGTGAAGCCGCGCAAAAATGCGGCGGATCACCTGATTCAACTGCGCGCATACGTGTTCAAGGTCATCGGCCATATCCCGATGAGCGGCTTCAAGCTGGAGCACGCGCAGGAAGCCATGCGCCACTTGCCCGACAGCTACTCCACAGGGACGCGTCGCATCGTCGCTCTCCTGATTCACCGGATTGTGGGCCTCTCCGTTTTCCCTCTCCGCCTTCTGCCGCACAACCCGCTTCCCAAGGGATTCGTCCCCGCGATCCCTCCGCGCAAGGCGATGGCGCACCTCTACCCGGACGAGGACGCGAAGCTCCTCGCCTGTCGCTCCATCCCACTGTGTGATCGGGTGCTCTATGCCTTCCTCGCTCGCGAGGGCATGCGGACGGACGAGGCCTTTCGGACGGAATCAACCGATGTCGACTTGGAGCGCGGTGCCATCGCACTCGACACCAACAAGACGAACGACCCGCGCGCATGGGCCTTGTCGCCCGATGTCGCGCGCGCTCTTCAGGTCTGGGAGAAGCTCAAGGCGACAGGCGACGATCGCTACTTCTACCATCCGCTCGACAGCATACGATCACCGCGCCGTCCTACCCACCTGTTTCAGTCGCGGAAGGATCTCGCGGCGCGCCTTCGAAGGCACCTCCAAGAAGCAGGGGTGACTCGTGCTGCTTTGTTCGAGAACAGCGACACACGCCAGCAGCTCCGCGCGCACGACCTCCGCGCCACGTTCGTCACGATCGGCCTCGCGAACGGCCGGACCGAGACGTGGATCATGGACCGCACGGGTCACCGCTCCAGCTCGATGGTGAACCACTACCGCCGAGCCGCGCGCACGTTCGCTGAGCTGAGCCTGGGAACGCTCCGCCCGATGGACGAGGCCATCCCCGAGATCGAGGAGTACCTGGCCGCGAAGCGCTCTTCGGAAGAGCGCGCGGCGCAAGCTGCGGCCGAGCCCGCACCGCGGAACGCCAAGCCGAGCCAACGCGCAGGTGAACCACGAGCCGACGCGCCCCCGAAGGCGACGAACGAGACGAAGCGCACGCTGCCCAGCAAGACCCCGGACGTGAAGGACGCGCCCACCAAGAAGACGAACAACGCGACACGCACCGACAAGACGAGCGCAACCGCGGCAACTTCCACGGAGAGCAAGACGACGAAGGAGCGGCGCGAGAACGCGTCCCCGATGCCCAGTTCAAAACCCATGTCAACTGGGATCGTGAACGACCGCAAGGAAGCGGCCGTGAGTGCCCACGTCCCGACCCTGCGGCCCTCGTCTCTTGTTGCGAGCAGAAGAGGCACTGAGGCCAACACAGGCACTCAAACAAGTCGGTTGCCGGACGTCATGAGCAGTCGCCCGGGCTGGTCCGAGCCTGGTCCAAACGTGTCCAAGACGTCACGAGGGACGCGGACACCTGTCAAAAACGCCGCGAATTCTGGCAGCACGAAGCGCGTCGCGACCGGGTTGGACTTTTACAAGGGGGCAAAGCCCCCTCGTATCACTCCCCCGCTTGCGCCGCGCGTGCTGGGGACGAGCGCCTTCGCGAGCGCCGCGATGTGGAGCGGGCCAGTCCCGCAACAGGACCCCACGATCGTCGCGCCCGCGTCCACCCAGCGGAGCGCCTCCGCGAGATACGCCTGCGCCGCCGCCGGATCCTCCGCGCCGCGATTGAAGGCCTCCTCCGGATCCCCCGCGTTCGCGTAGGCCCCGAATGGCACCTTCGCGAGACTGGCCACCTCCGCGAGGGCCTCCACGTACCGCCACGTCTCCGAGGCCGCGGTGCAATTGACCATCACCGCCGACGCCCCGCGACTCACTGCCTCCCGCGCGCCCGCGGCGATCTCCTTCGGCGTGAGCAGCTCTCCGTGCGGGCCGGCCGTGAACGACACCCACGTGGGCAGTCCGGTGCGCGCCGCTTCCTCGACGGCGATCAAGGCCTCTCCGATATGAGGGAACGTCTCGCACAGCACCAGATCCACTCCGGCGTCGGCGAGGGCGCAGGCCATCTCTCGGTGCTCCGGCCGCGGATCGCGCGGCGATAAATCCGGCCGATAACAATCCTCCAGCGGCGACAGACTGCCAGCCACGCGGTGCTCCGGAGGGACCGAGTCGCGCGCGAGCTTCACGGCCTTTCGCGTGAGGGACTCCCACTCCGGGCCTGCCTGCCTCTCCTTGGTTCGAAACGTCGCGGCCGTGTGCACCGTGGCCCCGGAAGCGGCGTAGTCTGCGTGCACCCGTACGACCTCGGCTTCGGCCGTGGTCAATGCCGCAGCGCTCCATAACGGAGGCGGCGTCGGCACCCCGCGCGCGGCCAGGAGCGAGCCCATCGGACCGTCGAGAAGGAGGACGTCGCCGCGCCGGAGAGCCACGCCGGAACCGTACACTCTCCTTGGACCATTCCGCTCATAAAAAAGGGATCTCCGCTCTTTCTTTCGTGTGCGAAATGATCGAAGGTGCGCCTCACCATGCTTGTCCGTACCGCCCTCCGCCCATCCGCTGCAGTCGTTGTCCTGGCTCTCGCCACGTGCGCCGCGCAAATGGCGTGCTCCGCGGGCCCAAAACCGGGTGGAAACGCCGGAGACGGGGGGTCCGGCGCATTCAACGCCGGGGGCTCCACAGGAGGGGACAATGGCACCATCGGCAGCGGCGGACAGACCGGCACGATCGACACGACGTGCGGCTCCTCCAAGATCGCGAACAAGGCCTCGGCGTCGATCCTCGTGGTCCTCGACAAGTCCGGCTCCATGTCGGGCGGCAGCGGCGTGCCGGAGAAATGGACTCCCACCGTCGCCGCGATCAAGACGATGATGGACGCGTCCTCACCGGACCTCGGGATGGGGCTCTTGCCGTTCCCGGAAGGCAAATTCGACGACAGCGGCCTCGCCGGCTGCGTCAACCCGAGCACGCCGGCTTGTCAGGCGCTCTACGCGGACGGCGGCTGCGAGGACGTCGCGATGACGCCAGTCGTGCTGATGGGCCCGCTCTCGCAGACGAAGGTGCCGATCGCGTCGTGGATGGACGGCAGCGGCCCCGGCGGCAACACGCCCACGCTGACGGCGCTGAAGCGCGCATATGGATACATGCAGTCCATCGACGTGCCCGGTCAGCGCTTCGTGCTCTTGCTCACGGACGGTGAGCCGACGACGCACGAGCCCGCGCAGGACCTCGGCTTCGGCATCGTGATCCCGGAGTCGAACGTGAAGTGTGGAGAGCTGACCGACATCGAGGCGGAGGCGCTCAACGCGGCGAACGCGGCGGTCGCGGTGAAGACGTTCGTGATCGGCTCGCCCGGCAGCGAGGGCGCCGCGGATTTCCTCTCGCAGCTCGCGATCAACGGCGGCACGCAGAAGTCGCCGAACTGCTCCTCGGCGGCGGGCGACTGCCACTATCAGATCGGCGCGGCGAACTTCGCTCAGGACCTGCAGGCGGCGCTCGCGGAGATCTCCGGCAAGGTGTCGGATTGCGTGTTCGAGATCCCGGACGGCGAGAACGCGGACCCGGATTACGTGAACGTCTCCCTCGACGCGGCCGGCATGACGACGCAGCTCTACAAGGACACGTCGCACATGGACGGCTGGGACTACACCGACGACTCGCACACGAAGGTGGAGCTCTACGGGCCTTCCTGCGACAAGTTCAAATCGACGGACGGCGCGCAGGTCGACATCATCCTCGGCTGCAAGACGATCGCGAAGTGAGGGCCGTCACTGGGGGGACGCCATCCTCGGCGTTGCGCTAGGCTCGGCGCCTCGTGGGCTTCTTCGACAAAGCAAAAAAGCTCTTCGGCATCGGCGCGGACGGCGACGATCCCGGGGAAAACGTAGGCGAAGCGGGCGGCTCGTCCGAAGAGGATCGGTACGCCGCGGCGCAGGCTCGGGCCGCGGCGCGATCGATCACCGAGAAGAGCGATCCGCGCGTGCTCGCGGCGGAGCGCGCAGGGAAGCTCGATCCGCGGCGGCGCGATCGTCGGCCGCCGCTCGTCGAGGCCGCTCCGCAAGGGCCCTCGGTGGACGACGCGCTCGCCGCGCGGGAGGCCGGCGACAAGGACGGCGCGCAGAAGATCCTCCGCGACATCGATCGCGGCACTGGGCTGCGCACGGTGCTCCGCGCGGCCGCGGCGCTCGAGGCCGGCGACCGGCGCGAGCTCGACGAGCTGCTCCCGAAGCTCGCGCACGAAGAGCCTCGGTACAACCGGCTCGCGCAGGTGGCGGCGGCCCTCGACGACGCGGCCGCGGCGCGGCCTTACCTGGAGCGCGCGGCCGCGGAGAAGGCGCCGGCGTGGCTCCTCGGGTGGGCGAAGGCGACCTCCGGCGACGCTGCGGCGACGCGCGAAGGCCTCGTGGAGATGGTGTTCGCGGATCACGCGCTCGCGCGGACGGTGGCGGCGCGCGATCTCGCGATCCCGGGCGCCGAAGCCGATCCCGACGCGGGGCCGCGGTACGCGTCGTTCGTGCACGGGCGCGACTCGATCCGGCGCTTCGGCGCGTCGCTCGTGGCGGCCGTCCTCGACGAGGCGCAGAAGGTGGGTGGCCCGTGAGCAACCGTCCGAACCTCTCTCTCTACACGCTGAATCGCCCTGAATTGCAGGCGTTCTCGAAGGAGCTGCGCGCGCTCCTCCTCGCGGACGATCGCGACGGCCTCGCGAAGGTGATGGAGCTGTCGTCGGCGCTCGCGGGCCGGCTCGCGGAAGGTCCGCGCGCGATCGACTGGTTTTTAAGGCCCGACACGAACCCCGAGGCCGCGCCGTTCTTCTCGTCGCTGCGCCGCGTGGCCCGGAAGCGCGCGCTCGAGCACGCGTGGACGAGCGCGGAGCCGTCGCTCGACGGCCGCCTCCGCCAGTACGACATCCTCCGCGAGGACACCGAGATCGCGGCGCGCATCGACAAGCTGCTGTCGCCTTCTCGGCTGCCGTGGTTCCTGGTGCGGCAGGGCGCGACGTGCGGATGGCTCGACGGGAAGGGGCGATCGGAGCTCGCGTCGGATCTGCACCGATTGCGCGCGTCGCTCCCGCCCGAGCTCGCGGCCTTCGCCGAGGCCCTCCATGACATGGACGGTGACGTCGTCTCGCACGACGCGCTGTGACGGCCCGCGCTCTCTTCGGGGCGCGGCGATTTGCCGAGATGTTGGCAGCCACGACCGGCGCGCGGCATGGTGAGCGCATGCGACGCGCGCTGTCCTTGGCCTTGCCCTTCGCCCTGACGGTGGCCCTCTCCGCGGGCTGCGCCGAGCCCGAGGGCGTGCAGGCCTCCACCGCGGCCGACGCGAAGATGGCGCGCCCGGCGGCCGGTCCGTCCTCCGGGGCCGCGGCGATCAACGCGGCCGCGCCGGGTCACCTCGCGCGCGCCGACGTGGAGCGCGTGCTGCGCCAGGGACCGCCGTGGCTCCTCCGTCGCGTCGTGCCGGAGGAGGTGATCCGCGAGGGGAAGTTCTTCGGCTGGCGCGTGCTCTCGATGCCGGACGACTGGAAGATCGACCTCAAGAACGGCGACATCGTCACGAAGGTGAACGGCCTCGGCCTGGAGCGGCCCGACGATCTCTGGTCCGCGTGGATGCAATTGCAGTCCGCGGTGGAGCTGCGCGTGTCGATCGAGCGCGACGGCAAATCGCGGGACGTGGTGCTCCCGATCGACGGCGCGACGACGGCCGGCGCCTCGCTGGAGAAAGAGCTGGAGGCGACGCCGCCGCCGAAGACGTCGCCGTCGCGCTGGTCCACGAAGGTGATCGAATCGGACGAGCCGCCGCCGCCGCCGCCCGCGGACGAGTGACGAGCCCTCGAGGCGCGTGACAGCGCGCCGCGGACGCGACGTGAGCGCGACCCGCGGCCCAAAAAAAGCGGAAAACGAAGGGTGAAACGCTCACCCGAGGGGAGCGTCGTTCACAGATCGAGCGCGAGGCCGAGGACCCAGCTCGACGTGCCGATGTGCAGCGCGGGCTTGCCGAAGCCGGAGTCGAGCTTGTCGAACATCCACTCGCCGAAGAGGTACGCCTGGTCGATGCCCGTCGTCTGGCGCGCCATCGAGCTGCTGCGGCGGTCGAGCCAGTTGAGGCCGAGCATGCCGCCGACCGCGACGTGCGGGCCGAAGCTCAGGCCCTCCGCCGACGTCGCGTCGTCCTTGCCGATCTTGCTCGTGCCGTGGCTCGTGCCGCTGCTCCACGTGCCGAAGCCGAAGCCGAGCTTTCCGTAGGGGACGATCGGGAGCACCGTGCGCCGCGAGATCTCGTCGACGCGCAGCACCGCGGACGCGTGCATCGGGAAGATCGTGAGGCCCGTGCCCTCGCTCGTGACGGCGTCCGTGTTCGTCTGCCAGCCCGACGAGCCGCCGCTCCAGTCCGCCGAGTTGACGCTGTGCGACTTCGCGCTGGCCGACACGAAGCCCCAGCCGAACGCGGGGCCGATCTTGCCGACGTACGGGATGCGCACCGGGAGCCAGTCGAGCTCGAGGCCGAAATAGAACTGCGCGCCCTTGCCGAAGTAACACTGGTATGGGCCGCCGCAGGGGTACTTCGGATCGGCCGCGAACACCTCGTCGATCTGCGGGTAGTACGCGCCGAACCGCAGCTCCAACGTGAAGTTCCAGAGGTCGGACTGCGGCTTCGAGTGGCCGTGCGAGCGCCAGCTCGAGCTGCCGCCGTCGCCGCTGCCGCGCCAGTCCTGAGCGGAGGCCGACGTGCTGATGGCGATCGCCAAAAGCGCCCCCGCGCCCGCGACGATCGTTCGAGAAAACAAGCTCATTCTGCGGCCTCGTCCTTCGCCGTGCGGCGCGTCTTCGTGTCGTCCCGGCGCTCGCGCCTCTTGCGCGCGACGCGGCGTCCACCGAGGAGCATGAGCGCGAACCCGACGCCCGCCGGCGCGAGGTAGTTCGGATCGCGCATGCCGGGCCGCATCGCGCATGCGCCGCCGCCCGCCGTGCCGCCGCGCCCGCGGTACGACTCGTAGAAATCGGTCACCTCGCTCGGCGTGCCGCACTCCAGCGTCGACAGCGGGCCGACGTTGCCGACCTTGTCGAGGATCGCCACCGCGACCGCGTAGCTGTGGCCGTTGTCGAGCGTGTTGGAGGTGATCTGCAGGCCGTTCACCGCGGTGGTGGAGCCGCAGAAGTAGTTGCTCGTCTTCGAGAGGCCGAGCTGACCTTGGCTGAGGTAGCAGCTATCGCACGCGTCCGCGGTGTGCTCCGTGATCGTGCACGCGCCGCCGGATCCTCCGCCGCCGGTCGCGCCGGATCCTCCGCCGCCGGTCGCGCCGGATCCTCCGCCGCCCGAGGCGCTGCTCGTCGTGCCGCCGGTCGTGCCGCCGGTCGATCCGCCGGTCGTGCCGCCCGTGGAGCCGCCGGTCGTGCCGCCCGTGGAGCCGCCGGTCGAGCCGCCCGTGGAGCCGCCGGTCGAGCCGCCGGTCGAGCCGCCGAGACCGCCCGCTCCGCCCGCGGGAGGAGGCTCTTCCCAACTGCTGGTCGAGCTCGTCTGCGGAGGCGGCGGCGTGGCCGTGTCGGTCGTGGTGGTGGTGGTGGTGGTGGTCGTCGTCGTCGTCGACGTGAGGCCGCTGCTGATGCAGCCGCAGCCGGACGTCGCCGCCGCGGCGGGAGGCGGATCGCAGAACAACAAGAGCTCCGCCGAGTAGCTCTGCTTCGTCGTGTCGAGCGCCGCGAAGTTGACGGTGATCGTGCCCTCGCCCGTGGTGGAGCCGCTGATCGCAGGCGGATCCGGCGCGCGCAGCCGAAGCGACGTCTTGCCCCACGCCTTCGACGCGACCGGGTCGCCCGTCGGATCGCTCTTGTTGATCTGCAGGAACGTGAGCGTGATGGCGAGGGGCGTCGCGTCGTCCACGTCGCACTTGCTGACCTTGGAGTGCAGCGCCGCGATCTCCGCCGCCTTCGCGGTGTACGAGTAGACGTTGTTCGAATTCGTGGGGACGTCGTCCGCGTGGAGGAGCGTGCAGTACGCCGTCGTGCCGTGGCGCGCCGTGTAGGCCGTGCAGTCCTGCGTGCCCTCGGAGAACCAGATCTCCATCGACTGATTCGTGTCGGCCTTCGTCATCGTCACCGAGAACGGGAAGTCGATGTTGTCGGTGCAGTCCTTCTTGCTGATGATGTAGTTCAGCGTCGCGTCCGTCCGCGTGTCGGCGCGGGCAGGGAGCATCTTCGTCTCGTTGAAGGTGAGGTCGTCCGCGCGCGCCTGCGACGCGAAGGCGATCGCCGCCGCCCCCAGACCGGCCGCGAACGCCGCGCGCGTCGCTCGACGCAGACCACCCCTCGCGGGCGCAAAGGGACCCAAAGAGCTGCGATGGTGCACGGCCTCCTTCAAGCAGATCCCGTGCCGCGGAGCAATTCGGAGGTGATCTCGAACAGGCCGCAAAACCGACGCGCTCCGTCCGCTGCGCTCCGGCGGTTTTCGAAGGGCGCCGCGTCCGTCGCCGATTTGGCCCGCTCGCGGGGCGATTGTGCCAATCTGGCAAATCCACGATCGGCTCGCGCGAGGAGGCGCATCGATCGCACGCCGTGAACCCCGTTCCGTCTCGCAGAATGTCGCGTCGCTTCTCCGAGCTCCCCGCGGATCCGTCGCGGGTGCGGCTGCTCGGCGTGTGGATGACGCGCGGCGAGCGGGAGCGGAGCGGCCTCCTGTTCCTGCTGCTCGCGCTCGCGGCGATGGTGCTCGTGGTGGGGCGCGCGGCGCGCGACGCGCTGTTCCTGATGCACTTCCCGGTGACGTGGGTCGCGCCGATGTGGATGGCGTACGCGATCACCTCGTCGGTCATCTCGGTCGCGTTCACGCGGGCGCTCGCGCGGTGGTCGCGGTCGCGGTTCGCGGTGATCTTCGGCGTCGCGGCGGCGGCCTCGTACGCGGTGGTCCGCGCGCTCATCGCGCGCGATTTCTCGGCGGCGTACGCGTTCTTCTACATCTGGTCGGAGGTCATCGCGAACCTCGTCGCGGTGCTCGCGTGGACGATCGCGCAGGACTACCACGACGCGCGCAGCGCCAAGCGGCTCTTCGGGATCATCGGCGCGGGCCGCGTCGTCGGCATCGTCGTGTCGGGGTTCGCGACGGGCGCGCTCGTGCGGTGGATCGGCACCGCGAACCTGATCGTGCTCCTCGCCGCGGCGCTCGCTCTGTTCGGCGGCGTCGCGCGGTTCTTGTCGCGGCGCCACCCGCTGCCGACGCGCGAGGGAGGCAGCGTCGAGCGCGAGATCGAGGACACCGTGGAGCGCGCCCCGCTGCGGCGATCGCGGTACGTGGTCACGCTGTCGATCGCGACGCTGCTCACGTTCGCGGTCCTCACGATCGCGGACTACCAGTTCAAGGCGATCACGCGCTCCGCGTACCCGCACGTCGACGATCTGGCGCAGTTCATGGGCCTGTTCTACGGCGCGGTGGGGCTGCTCGGGCTCTTCGTGCAGATCGTCCTGACGCCCAACGTGCTCCGGCGCTTCGGCGTGCTCGGCGGGCTCGCGGTGATGCCGGTCGCGGTGGTCGCGTCCACGATCGCGCTCGCGCTCGCGCCCGGCGTCGTGTTCGCGGCGGCGCTCAAGGCGAGCGACAACGGGCTCCAGTTCTCGATCTACGAGGCGACGCACCAGCTCCTGTTCTTCCCGTTCTCGGCGCTGCGGCGCGAGCGGGTGCGCCTCTTCGTGGGCGCCGTCGTGAAGCCCGCCGGCTACGCGCTCGCGGCGGTGGTGCTGGTGCTGCTGGCGCCGCGCGTCGACCCCGGCCCCGGGCTGATCTCCGCGGCGGCGAAGCTGTCGTGGGCGTCGCTGCCCCTCGCGATCGTGACGTTGCTGCTCTTGCCACGCGTGCGCGACGGGTACATCGAGGCGATGCGCCGCACGCTCACGCGCCGCGAGGCCGAGCAGGGCACGACGCGCGCCGACTCGAATCTGCGGGCGCTGCTGATCGAGGCGATCCGCGGCGCGGACGGGCCGCAGGTGCTCTTCGCGATGGGGGAGCTGAAGGAGCTCGACGCCGAGGCGGTGGCCTCCGCGCTGCCCGAGCTCGGCGACCACGTGGAGGCCCCGGTCCGCAAGCGCGCGCTGGAGTACCTGGTCGAGCTCGATCATCCGGACGCGGAGAAGATCGCGCGCGCCAAGCTCGACGACGAGGATCCCGAGGTGCGCGTCACGGCCGTCACGGCGCTCGCGCAGGTGCTCCGGGAGGACGCGCACGACGAGCTGCTCGGCCTCGCGGCGCGCGGCGACGACTCGGTGCGGACGGCGGCGATCGCGGCGCTCCTGCGGTTCTGCGGACTCGACGGGATGCTCGACGGCGCGCCTCGTTTGTCGGCGCTCCTCGCGAGCCCGGCGCCCTCGGATCGGGCGTCCGCCGCGCGCGTGCTCGGCATGGTCGGGCAGGCGCAGCTCCAGCGCGCGCTCGCGCGGCTCCTCGACGATCCGGATCCGGACGTGCGGCGCTCGGCGCTCTCGGCGGCGCGCTCGGTCGCGGACGTCCGGCTGCTGCCGCTCCTGTGCCGGGCGCTCGGCGAGCGGGGCATCCGCGCGGCCGCGACGAAGGCGATCGCGCCGCTCGGGGACGCGGCGGTCCCGGCGCTCGCCGCGCGCCTCCGCGATCCGAAGGAGCCGATGACGGTGCGCCTCGCGATCCCGCGCGTGCTCTTCGTGATCGGCGGGCCGCGCGCGCTCACGGTGCTGACCGCGCGCGTCGCGGAGCCGAACGTGCGGCTTCGGCAGAAGGTGCTCGCGTCGGCGTCGCGCCTGCGGGCCGTGCTGCGGGCGGATCCGCTGCCGCACGCGCTCATCCGCGCCCGCATCGACGAGGAGGTGCGCGTGCATGCGACGCTGCGCGATCGGTACCTCGCGGTGCGCCCGGCGATCGCGTCCTCGCTGCTCGACGAGCACACGTGCCAGCGCCTCCGGAAGGACATCGTGCGCATCCTGCGCCTGTGCGAGCTGTCGTACCCGCGCGAGGCCGTCGCCTCGGTGCGCGTGCACCTCTTCGGCAAGGATCCGGTGCTCCGCGCGAACGCGTTCGAGGTGCTCGACGCGCTCGTGGATCGCGAGCTGTCGGCGCGCCTCGCGGATCTGGTGGGCCGCTACCTCGCGCTGCGCGGCGGCCATTTCCCGGATCGCCCGCGCCCCGAGGACGCGCTCGTGACGGCGTGGATCGAAGAGGAGCTCGCGTCCGGCGAGGCGTGCAGCGCGGCGCTCTCGTTCGACGCGGCGGCGCGCGCGAACCTCCGCGGCGTCGGCCCTTTGGCGCTCGCGGCGCTCAAGGACGAGGATCCCTTCGTGCGGGAGGCGGCCGCGATCACCGTCGCCGTCACGCGCCCCGCCGGCTTCTTCAACGCGCTGCGCGCCCTCGCGGACGATCCGGATCCGGTGGTGCGCACGTACGCTATCACCTGGGCAGAGACGGGCCGCACCGGCCTCGGCCCCGAGGATCCGATGTACACGACGGTCGAGAAAGTCCTGTTTTTGCAGCGCGTCCCGGTGTTCGCGAGCGTCCCCGGGGAGGATCTCGTGACGCTCGCTCGGAGCGCCGTCGTGATGACGCTGCACGAGGGCGACGTGATCTTCCGCGAGGGCGAGCCCGGCGGCGCGATGTACCTCGTGATCTCCGGCGCGATCCGCCTCACGGTGCGCGGCCGCGAGGTGGCGGAGCTCATGCCGAACGACGTCTTCGGCGAGCAGTCGATCTTCGATCAGGAGCCGCGCGCCACGACCGCGACCGTCGTGCATCCCACGGAGCTCTTGCGCGTGTCCGCCGAGGATTTCCACGAGGCCGTGCGCGAGACCGTCGAGATCGCGGAGGCCGTCATCCGCGTGCTCAACCGCCGCCTGCGCGAGACCGATCGCCGCCTCGCGGAGGCCCGCAGCCGCGTCAGCGATCGCCCGCAGGGCATGTCCCCCACGCAGGGCGACATCACGAAGAAGCGCGCGGAGGAGGAGCCGCACGCGGGGTGGAACGAAGGCGTGGAGTGAAGGGCGGTGGCTACCCCGGCGTGAGCATCACCTCGCGGGCGATCTCGGCGGCGGCGGCGATCTCCTCACGCAGCGACGAAAACAGCGGATCCAGCGCCCCTTCGAGGCCGGGCGGCATGTCCTCTCCGGCCATCTCGATCATGCTCGCGAGCACCTCGGCGCTCGTCGATTCGCGCGCGGGGAACATGTACCGACCGAGGTCCAGGATCATCTCCGGGTCGCCGAACGCGGAGCCCGCGAGCCCTTCGACGACGGCGGCGGTCATGCTCGTGGGCACGGCCTCCGCGGTGAACATCTCGTGTGCGAGCGCGGCCGCGGCGAGGTTCGCCTCGCGCTGGAGCTGCTCGAGCTTCGATGCGCCGAACGCGTCGCGCCACCTCTGGATCTCGGTCGCGTGGCTCGCGGTGTACGTGCCGGGCGGTCCGTCCACCGGCGCGGTGAGGCTCGACAAGATGTCGCTCTCGACGCCCTCGAACGGCACGCGCCGCACGACGGTGAGATCGTACGTCCGCAGGAACGCCACGAGGATGCGCCCCGCGGTGTCGCGGAACAGCGGCGTCAGCCCGCGCGCCACCTCGTACGGGCCCGCGCCCGTCGGCAGCGGGAGCCGCGACGCCACCACGCGACGCCGCGCCGCGACCGCCGCGGGCGGAGGCCGATTGGACCCGCGCGTCGACCGAGGCCCGACCGAAGCCGGCCCGAACGCCCCGTAGCTGCGCGACGAAGACGGCTCATCGCCGCTGCGTGCCAGGTAGTTGCGCGACGTGGAGGACGGCTCGTCGCCTGTTCGCTTCCCGATCGTGTTCGACGAAGGCGGCCCGGAGCGGCCCGCGTCCTCGACGTTGCGCGCGAGGTAGTTGCGCGACGCGGAGGACGGCTCGTCGCCCGTGCGAGTGCCCATCGTGTTCGACGAAGGCGGCACGGAGCGGTAGTTGCGCGACGACGACGGCTCCTCCGCGGGCCGCAGCCCGGGCGGAGGCGGCGCGGACGGCGCGCGCCCGAACGAAGCGCGTCCGTGCAGCGTGGCGCCATCGGCGCGTCCCACGCTCGTCGCGAAATTCGTCGGCCTCACCGCGGCCATCGCGGGCGTCGAGTCCGGCAGCACGCCCGAGTAAGCGCCGGGCCGGTTCGGGTTCTGCCGCAGCGGTCGCGGTTGCTCCGGTTTGTCGCGTTTGTCAGCGTTTTCGACCTTTTCGATTTTTTCTTGGGGCCGAGGATGCGCGGCGTGGTCCTTGTGGCCGGCGGTCGGCTGCGCGATCGGCGCTCGTCCCGGACGCTGTCCCGGCGGCAATCCGAGCAGCGGGCGCTTCGCTTCGCCTGCGTGCGGCTCGGCCTGCGCGCGGCCCGCGCCGTCGGTCTGCGCGCCGATGCCCGTGGCGGTCTTCGCAGCCGCGACATGAACAGCACCGGCGAGCGGCGTCGTGTCGAGCCCCGCCCCGCGCGCGCCGTCCGCGGTCTTCGCGTGCGCAGCGTCCGCGGTCTTCGCGTGCGCAGCGTCCGCGGTCTTCGCGTGCGCGGCGTCCGCGGGAGACGTCGCCGCATCGCCCGCGTTGCTCGCCGTCGCGTCCGAGGTGACCGCGCTCGCGATCTGGGCAGCGGGAGCGTTCGCCGCGCCCGCGGAAGCAGCGTCGCCATCGGCCCCTTGCGCAAGCGAAGAAGCGGCATGTGCGCTCGAAAGCTCCGCGCGATTCGCGATCGGCGCGCCGACCTCGTGGACCGCCGGAGCCCCCGCGATCGCTGGGCCCGCGTTCGCCGCCGTCGCGTTCGTCGCGTTCGTGACATTGGAAGTCAGCGGATTCGCGCTCCCCGCGGCCGGCGGATTGGAAGCGCCCGCAGCCGGCGCGTTCGAATGCCCTGCGGCCGGCGCGTTCGAATGCCCTGCGGCCGGCGCGTTCGAATGCCCTGCGGCCGGCGCGTTCGAATGCCCTGCGGCCGGCGCGTTCGAATGCCCTGCGGCCGGCGCGTTCGAAGTCCCCGCGGCCGGCGCGTTCGAAGTCCCCGCGGCCGGCGGATTGGAAGCGCCCGCAGGCGGCACGTTCGAAGTCCCCGCGCCCGGCGGGTTGGAAGCGCCTGCAGGCGGCACGTTCGAAGTCCCCGCGGCCGGCGGGTTGGAAGCGCCCGCAGGCGGCACGTTCGAAGTCCCCACGCCCGCAGTGTTCGAGACGTTCGCTCCTGCGGCGGCCGGGTTCGTGACGACGACGGGCACCGGCGCGATCGACGCGGGCCGCGTCCCCATCTGCGGGGACTGCACCGTGGCGGCGAACGGATCCCGCTCACGCGCCGCGCGGGCCGCTGCGATCTCCGCCGGCGAGAGCGCCGCGGTCGCGGCCTGCGCGTTCGTCGGCGCGGCGGCCGCAGCCGGACGCTCGACGCCGATGCCCCGCGCGGGCGGGTCGCGCTGCGGCGTCGGACGATCCGGGATCCCCTTCGCCGGCGCGACCGGCTGCACCGGCGTCGCGCGATCCCCGGTGCGCTCCGGCGCGAGCGGCTTCGCGGCGGGCAGCGGCTGCACCGGCGTGAGCCGATCCATCCTCGGCGGCCGCTCGCTCGACGAGCTCGACGACGGCGGCGCGGCGTGGAGCCAGGCCGGATCCGGATCGCCCCCGGACGCGCGCTGCGCGAGGTGCCCCGGATCCCCCACGATGTGCAGCCCGGCGATCTCGATCGTGCGCACGGCGGCCGGCTCCGCGGGGAGGCGCCCCTTGACCTCTTGCACGAGCGCGCTCTCGAACCCCAGCACCGCGGCGGCGGTCGGCGCCTCTCGCACGACGGCGCGGAGCACGTCCTGACACAGCTCCAGCACCTGATCGGCGACGGCCTGCGTCTGCGGCTCTTCGAACTTCACCGTGACCTTGGCGCGGAGGGCGACCGCGTCGCGCGCGCGGAGGACGACCACCCTGGACGTCGACTCGACGTTCGCTCTCGTCCTCCCGAAAGGCCAAAGTCCCATGATCCTGCTTCCGCCTGCGATGCGCCTCGCGACGCTTCGGCGGATCATCCCGCGCCGGAGGGTCCCGGGTCAAATCCTCGGAGGCACGGACACGTGACGGTTGTTGCGTTCGTAGTAGCGCCAGGGCTTGTCGATCCAGTCGCCGGCGTAGTCGATGTTGATACGCGAAGATGTTGCGATGTCCCCGCGAGCTCCGTCGGCGAGGAAGAGCGCCCCGCTCACGAGGTCGGCCCCGTAGAGCCGCCGATCGAGCCCGAGCGCCTGACACAGCTTCCCCGGCCCGTTGCCGATCTCCTTGCGCGTGGGGGCGATCCCGCGTCGCTTCGCCATGAGATCCAGCCCGATCACAGGCTCGATCGCGCGAATGAGCACGACCTGAGGCTCCCCTTCTTTTCCGGTGACCAGGTTGAGCGCCCAGCTCACCCCATAAAGAAGAAACATGTACGCGTGTCCGGGAGGCCCGAACATCACCTCGGTCCGCGCGGTCCGTCGTCCCTTGTGCGAGTGCGCGGCTTGATCTTCCGGCCCGCGGTACGCCTCGCACTCCACGATACGCCCGGCCGCGATCCCTTCTGCGGAGTCGTGCACGATCAGCTTCCCGATACACTCCGGCGCCACGTCGAGGCAGTCGCGCGCGTAGAACGAGAGGGGCAGTCGCTGGAGGGATTTCGGATCGAGGGGGAGGGGCGTCGCGGTCGCGATCTTCACGCCGCCGAATGTAACCGAAGACGACACCAACGGCCGAATGGAGGAGACGTGCGCGTATCCCCGCTTACACCCGAGAGATGCCGACTCCGTCGAAGCCCGCGCGCGGCGGGGACCCGCAAGGAGCTCCGCGCCCCCACCGACATCGAGATACGGCGGCCGCTCATTCGATGGTGCCTGGATAGGTGGTCTGGTACGTGCCGTTGCAGCCTTCGTTGCACGTGAATTGGAGCGTGCAGCTGCACGAATAACCGGACACCCACGCGCCGGTCGCGCCCAGCGCGAGGAGCGAATACGGGCACCACGTCGGGGCCTTCTCGCTGCACACTCCGTCGGGCTTGACCAGGCATCGAACGAGCCCGGTGCACACGCCGTCCACGCACATGGAGTCGTCCGGGCAGCCGCCGCACTCGCCGCCGCACTCGCGCGCACCCGTCCCCGTCCCCGCGGCCGCGCACGCGAGGCACTCTCCGGAGGCCGCGCAGTACGAGCCGTCGTCGCAGCCCGTGTCGGCCACGTTGCACCGCTCCAGGCACGCCTCCGGGACGCAGCTCTGCCCGCAATCACACGCCGTGCACTCGATGCTCTCGTGAGTGACGTAGACGTTCGGCTGCCCGGACACCTTGCAGATCTCTGGCACTTGAATGATGCGCCCGTCCCCCGGCGCGAAGAAATAGCCCTCCGGGACCCAATCATCGGAGTTGCACGACACGAATACGAGGTCTCCGGCGACCGCCATCGCTCGATTGGCCTGCTCCTCGTCGGTGATCACTTTATCGCCGTTCGTGTCGGCCTCGCAGGCGCAGACCGGCGACGATCCGTCGAGGATGGTGCGGAGCAGCCCGGAAGGGCAGCTGTCGAAATCTGCGGCGCCCCGCTCACAAGCCCACGCGAAGAAGGTGAAAGACACGATGGCCACGAGGCCGCGGGCCCTGCTCGACATGGTACGGCTCCTTTTGCTCCGGGAGGTCGGCTCCTCACCCCCAACCACGACGATACGAGCTCTGCGCGCTCAGGCCGTGACCGTGAAGACGCTGCTGTACACCTGCGCGTTCGCCACCGGGATCACGCCTTGGAGCTTGTATTTCCCCGGCTCCGGAGCCATCAATCCGCCCTTTGAGGCGTCCGGAGTGAGGATCTCGTACGTCTTGCCGTCGGAGGGGACGCTCGCCACCTGCGTCACCTTGTCGACCTCCGTGCTGTCCGCCTCCGTCAGCGCGGACGTCGTGACCTCCACGTCCGTCTCGTCATTGCCAGTGTTTCTCGCCTCGTACTTGCCGATGGCGGCGTCCGCGAGCTTGATGACATCGACGAGCACGTCGAGCACCCAGGCCCAGCTCGCGGCGTCTTCGCAGCCGGGGGCGAAGAGCGTCGTGGACGCCATGGTCGCAGCGACGATCTTCGCGAAATCGCGCCGGGACAGCGCCCGCCGAACATGGATCCCTCCGGCCGTCCGCCTCCACCCCGAGAGCGGAATCAAGGACGCGCTCTCGGGGACCAGACGAACCTCCGCGCGCATCGTACGACCGAATCCCGAGTCGCGATTACCAAACTGGACGCGCATGGCCACTCCGATCTGCCGATGCCCGGGGAGGACACCCGTCTTCAGACGCTGGCATCTTTTACGCTATGAAGGTCTATTGCCTGTGTCAAGGTGGGATATTGAGCGTAATTGATTGATATTATGAGAAAAGTTGTCTTTTTTTGCGTTTGTGGAAACGGGGCCGCAATGATTGCGAGCTCGTCTGTCGGCAACCCGCAACAATGGTGTTTCTGCTCCGTTGCAAGCGCTCAATTGGCGCGGGCAAAAAACAAACGGCGGGTCGGCGTCCCCTGGACGCGCGCTGTTGATGTTCGACTCCCCCTCTTGGTATCACGTCTCGATACCGAGCTTCTTCAGCCGGTAATACAGAGTCGTCCGCTGGATCCCGAGCTGTCGCGCCATCTCGGCTTTGTTACCTCCGGCCCGCGCCAGCGCGAGCAAGAGCTCCCGTCGCTCGATGTCCTCCAGCTTCTCGTCCAGATCCACCGGCCCGACCGGCTCCGGCGCGGAGGATGGCTCCGCGATCTCCGGGTAGCTGGTGCGCGACGGACGGGGCGTGTTCCTCGGGGCGAACGCGAGGTGCTCCGCCAGGATCACGTCGCCCCGCGAGAGGATGGCCGCGCGCTCGATCACGTTCTCCAGCTCGCGCGCGTTTCCGGGGAAATCGTAGGCGACGAGCTTGTTCATCGCCTCGGGGGAGAGGCTCGTCGCGGCGCGCGCGTTCCGCCTCGCGTACTTGCGGAGGAAGTGGTCGGCCAGCGGGCGCACGTCCTCTTTTCGCTTTCGCAGCGGCGCGATCACGATCGGGAACACCGACAGCTTCGACATCAGCTCCGGCAGCACGCCCTCGACTCCCCACGTCGCGTCCATGCCCGGCGTCAGCGCCACCACCACGCGCACGTCGACCTGGATCGGCTCCGTGCCGCCGACGCGCTCCACCTCGCCGTCCGTGAGCAGCCGCAGCAAGCGGGCCTGCGCGCTCGGCGGGAGGTTCGTCGGCTCGTCGAGGAAGATCGTCCCGCGGTGCGCGAGCTCGAACCGGCCCGCTCGATCGCCGAAGGCGCCCTCGAACGTGCCGCGCATGTAACCGAACAGCTCCCGCTCCAGCGCCTCCCCGCGGAACGCCGCGCACGTCACCTTCACGAACGGCATCTCTTCGCGCGGAGAGCCGACGTGGATCGCGCGCGCCACGACCTCTTTCTCCGAGCCGGTCTCGCCCTCGATCAGCACCGGCGACGCCGTCTGCGACACCTCCGCGATGCGCGCCGCGACCTCCTTCATCTCCGCGCTCTGGCCGGAGATCTCGCCGAAGTCGATCGGATCGCGCTGCTCGCGCTCCAGGTAGCCGGTGTAGAGGAAGAGCTGCTCGCGGAGGCGCTTGTTCTCGCGCACGGTCGCGAACGACGTGATCGCCTGCCGCAGCACCGCGCCGAGCTCCTTCGAGTCCCACGGCTTCTGCACGTAGCGATCGACGACGCCGGAGTTCACCGCGTGGATCAGCACGTCGAGGTCCGCGTACGCCGTGAGGAGGATGCCCACCGCGTCCGGCCGGATCTGCTTCGCGCGCTCGAGCAGCTCGATGCCGTTCATGCCGGGCATGCGCTGGTCGCTGACGATCACGGCGGCGTCGAGCGTGCGCAGGCGCTCCAGCGCGGCCTGTCCGCCCACCGCGTAGTGGAGCGTGAACGAGCGACGGAAGCTGAAGCGGAACGCGTCGAGGTTGTCCTCCTCGTCGTCGACCACCAGGACGTCGAACTTGCGGAAATCGAGATCGCGCATCGGCGTGCGGGGGAGCTTCGCGGGCGGATGGTAGCGCAAATCTCTCGGCAACCGGGGGGCAAACGTGTACTAAGCTCCGCGCCCACGAAGGAGATCGGTATGCTAGAGGACGTCCTCCAAGAGCTGAAGTCCGGGATCGAGAAAGCGATCGAGGCCCTCCGCCGCGAGCTCTCGAAGGTGCGCACCGGTCGCGCTCACGCCGGCATGCTCGAGAGCGTCCGCGTCGACTACTACGGCGTCCCGACGCCCCTGCACCAGATGGCGACGGTCAGCGTCCCCGACGCGCGCCTCATCACCGCGAAGGCCTGGGAAAAAGGCCAGGCGAAGCACATCGAGAAGGCGATCCGCGAGGCGAACCTCGGCCTCAACCCGCAGGTCGACGGTGAGCTCGTGCGCGTCCCCATCCCGGCCCTCACGGAGGAGCGCCGCAAGGAGATGGTGAAGATCACGCGCAAGCACGGCGAGGAGTGCAAGGTCGCCGTCCGCAACCACCGCCGCGACGCGAACGAGATGATCGCCTCGCTCGATCAGGACGGTGAGGTCTCCGCCGACGAGGCCGACCGCGCGAAGAAGAGGGTGGAGGAGATCGTCGCCGAGGGCACCAAGCACGTCGACGCCGTGATCGCCGCCAAAGAGAAGGACATCCTCGAAGTCTGAGGGTCCGCCCGCTCCCCGACACCGCCCCTCTTCACGACCGCGCTCTCTTCGCGACAGCGCTTCTCTTCGCGACAGCATCCCCTCTTCGCGACAGAGGCCCTCTCTCCGACAACCGACGATCCAGGCGCGCGCGACTTCTCCGCTCGCACGGGAACAAGGCGCGTGTGCCCCGAACAGGCGCGCTCGAAACAGGCGCGCTTCGAGCGTGCGTCCCTCATCGCTCGGAGGCGCGCGCGTCGGCCGTATGATACGTTGCCGGCCGATGCCTCGTGTCGCGCTGGTCAGTCTGATGGGCTGTCTCCTTCTCTTCTCCGGCTGCGAGGGCGAGATCGGCGGCTCGGAGGAAGGCGGCAGCGCCGCGGGCGGCTCCACGGAAGAGACGACCACGGGCGGCTCCGGACCGGGCGGCGCCACGACGACGGGCGGAGGAGGCGGTGCGACGACGTCCACGGGCGGAGGGGGAGGGTCCCCACCACCATGCTCTGTGGATAATAACCCCGGAGTCTGCGTGGATGTCGCCGACTGCCCCGACGGCAGCACGCCCGTCCCCGGGTATTGCCCCGGCCCCGCCAACATCCAGTGTTGCGTGGCGGCCTCTTCTTCCTCCACCTGCGATCCGAGCGCGCACGTGGAGCCGAACGACGGCCTCCAGGAGGCGCCCGGCACCGACGGCTGCCCGGATGGAATGCTGCTTGTGGATACGTTCTGCATCGATCGCTTCGAGGCGTCGCTCGTCACGATCGACGGACAGCCATGGTCGCCGTACTTCAATCCGGGGGACACGCCCGTCCGCGCGGTCTCGATCGAGGGCGCCGTGCCGCAGGCGTACATCGACGGCATCCAGGCGGGCGACGCGTGCGCGAAGGCCGGAAAGCGCCTCTGTTACGACGACGAGTGGCTGAGGGCCTGTCGCGGTCCGGACCTGTACACTTACCCTTACGGTGACGCTCTGGAGCTCGGCGTCTGCAACGATCACCGCGCGGAGCACCCGGCCATCGAGTATTTCGGCACCAACGCGGACTGGATCTGGTCGGAGCTCGGCAACGCCTGCATCGATCAGCTCCACGACTCCCTCGATCGGACTGGCCAGAATCCGGGCTGTGTCACCTTCGAGGGCGCCTACGACATGATGGGTAATCTGCACGAGTGGACCGCGGACCCGGCAGGCACGTTCCGCGGCGGCTACTACGTCGACACGAAGATCAACGGCCCCGGTTGCCTCTACGCGACGACCGCGCACAACACTTCGCACTGGGATTACTCGACCGGCTTCCGTTGCTGCGCGGATGCTCCTTGATCCGGCGCGCGCTGCCGGCGTGGCGGGGTGAGCGCGGGCGCGACGGGCGGCACGGCTTGCCGACGCGATCCGTACGAGCGCGGCCGCTTGACAGAACGGAGGCACCATGAAAGCCTCCTCGCATTCGCCTTATCCGGTCGCCTGCTTATCGTCCGACATCGCGAGATGTTCGGACAAATGAAGGCTCTGACACGCCACGAACCGCCCCTGTCCACGAAGCTATGCGAGCCCTTGCCGCAGGACTGACCGACGTCGGGCTTCAGCGCGATCACAACGAGGATAGCTTCGCGATCGCCCCGGAGTTCCACCTCTACATCGTCGCCGACGGTATGGGAGGGCACCGTGCAGGGGACGTCGCGAGCAAGATGGCGACCGAGTCGATCACGGAGTTCTTCCGCTCGACGAGCCACGAGGACGCGACCTGGCCGTTCCACTTCGACACGAACCTGAGCGAAGAAGAGAACCGCCTCGTCGCCGGGATCCGCTTGGCCAACCGGCAGATCTTCGACAAGGGCATCCGCTCGCGCGACCACTCCGGCATGGGGACGACGGTGGTCGGCGCGCTCTACTCGAAGCGGAAGAAGCGCCTCTACGTGGGCCACGTCGGCGACAGCCGCGCGTACCGCGTCCGGCGGGACGGCATCGTGCAGCTCACGCGCGATCACTCGCTGCTCAACGACTACCTCGCGGCGATGCCGGACCTCACGGAGGAGCAGCAGGCGGAGGTGCCGCGCAACGTGATCACGCGCGCGCTCGGCATGCAGGACACGGTGAGCGTGGATCTCGTGGCCGACGATCCGCAGCCCGGCGACGCGTACCTCCTCTGCTCCGACGGCCTCTCGGGGATGCTCGCGGATCAAGACATTTACGACATCATGTCCTCGACGCGCGACGCGACGGAGATCTGTCGTCGCTTGATCGAAGAGGCGAACGATCAGGGCGGAGAGGACAACATCACCGCGCTCGTGATCCTGTTCGACGAGCCGACGGAAGACGAAGCGAACGCCGGCAACGCAGGCCCCGAGACGCGCCCGGCGGGCACCTTGAGCGCCGCCGCCGTCTCCCCGCCGCCGCCCGAAACGCAGCCCCGCCCGACGGAAGAGACGACCGAAACAGTCGACGACGACTGAGCGGATCGCCTTCGAAATAAGCCAAATCCGTACATCGTTGCGAGCGTCGTGTACGCCCTCCGAGCAACGTGACGAGCGCTGGAACGACCCCCTCCCTTCGCGAACGAAGAGAGCGATTGGGGAGGGGCGGACGCGCGTGAGCGCGGCCGGGGGTGGGCACGAAACGTCGAGGCCTGCGTCCGCTCAGCTACGGGCTGCGGGGAGCCGAGCTCCGCGGAGCCTCCGCTGAGCGGACTCCGGCCTCCCCGTGGCGGCCCGCGGGGGGCCGCCGTCACCGCGCGATCACTGGTTCGTCGTCTCGCACTTGCTGAACGCGGCGTATCCCGGCTTGATCTGGCAGATGTTGTCGCCGCCGGCCGCGATCTTGTCGCACTCGAACGTGATGAAGATCTCGCCCGCAGAGACGCTCTGGCCCTTGAGGAAGTAGAACTTGCAGTCCGACTGCGAGAACGTCTTCGCCGTGTTCTGCGACTGGTACGAGACGACGCCGAGCGACGGCTTGTCCACGGTCGCCTTCGGATCCAGCTCGGGGATCGAGAGCGTGAGGTAGGAGCCGTTCTCCGAGGTCTCGTTCGCGGAGAACTTGAACGTGGCGCCCTCGTCCACGACCGAGCACACGACGCTCACCGCGAAGCCGCCCTGCGACTCGCCGTCTTCGACCAGGTTCGCGCGCTGATCCGCGCTGACCTCGCCGATCGCGGTGTTGTGGTTCGCGATCTGACAGTCGATGGCGTTGGGCTGGATGAAGCTCACCGCCCACGCGCCCTCGGGGATGATCGGGGTCGGCTGACCGCACCCCGCGAAGGCGGCGGCGAGGCCCACGGTGATGCAGGCGGCTGCGGCAAGGGTGACCGAACGACGGGCGGTGCGGGTGGTGGAAGCGCTCATCTGTCAAAGCTCCGGGGGCAAAGGCGGCTCTGCCGCTCTCGTCGCCTTTCTACCTCGCCCGGTGGCCCGGTGGTGAATCAATCCGGCGGCTTTCCCGGTTCCGCGGCGCGCGAGCCGTGGTAGATGCGGCGGCCGTGAGGTCAGCGATGTCCAAGTCCGCGGTCTCGACCGATGGTGCACCGAAGGCGATCGGGCCGTACTCGCAAGCGGTGCGAGCGGGCGATCTCCTTTTCCTCAGCGGTCAAGTCGCGCTCGATCCGGCCACGATGGCGATCGTGCCCGGCGGCGTCGAGGCGGAGACGCGCCAGGTGCTCGCCAACCTGACGGCCGTGCTGGCCGCCGGCGGCGCCACCTGGGACGACGTCGTGCGGACGACGATCTACCTGACCAACCTCGGCGATTTCGCGCTCGTGAACCAGATCTACGGCGAGGTGGCGGGCCAGGTGCCGCCCGCTCGCGCGACCGTGCAAGTGTCGGCGCTGCCGCGCGGCGCGGTCGTGGAGATCGACGCGGTCGCGATCGTCCGCGACAGGTGAAGGTTTCCGGGCCGCGCGCGATGAGACGGGCGGCCCTTTGTCTTTTGCTCGGGAGCAAACAACGATGACAGGCAAGGCAGACACCGGCGAAGCGGCAGAGGCCCAGGGCACCGAGGCGAACGACGCCGAAGGCAAAGACGACAAGGCGCCGCGCCCCCGGCGGATCGTGCGATCGCGCAGCACCGCGGTCGCCGGCGAAGGGGAGGCCGCGAAGCCCGAAGGTCAGGCCCCCGCCGCGGCCGCACCGGCCGAAGGCGGCGAGGCGAAGGAGGGCGCCGCTCGTCCTCCGCGCCA
The DNA here is from genome assembly GCA_046351455.1 of Polyangiaceae bacterium. Classification (GTDB taxonomy): domain Bacteria; phylum Myxococcota_A; class Polyangia; order Polyangiales; family Polyangiaceae; genus JADJRH01. The sequence continues at coordinate 185,982 of JAXLYM010000011.1, read as the reverse complement.
CGACATGCGCGCGCCCGCTCGCCCCGCTCCGGCGCGTCCTCCGCACCGCGGCCCGCGTCCGGGCTCCACCGAAGGGATGCCGCAGCGTCCGCCGCGCCCGGGTGCGCTGCCGTCGCGCCCGCGCCCCGAAGGGATGCCGCAGCGTCCGCCGCGCCCGGGTGCGCTGCCCGACGAGCGCGGCTTCGATCCGGATCGCCCGCGCGGTCCGCGTCCGGATCGCGGCCCGCGTCCGGATCGTGGTCCGCGTCCGGATCGTGGTCCGCGTCCGGATCGTGGCCCGCGCCCCGAAGGCGCTCCGGGCGCGAAGCCCGCGGACGCCGCGAACGCAGAGGCTCCGAAGGCCGCCGCGAAGCCCGCTGCGCCCGCGAAGCCGGCCGCTCCGGCGAAGCCCGCTGCGCCCGCGAAGCCCGAGGCGAAGCCGGCTCCGAAGGCCGCGCCGCCCGCGCCGCTCGCGTCCGCTCCGAAGGCGAACAAGCCCGCGGCGGTGTTCGTGCCGCTCGCGCGCGCCGGTCAGAGCGCCGAGAAGAAGACGGTCGCGCTCACGCCGAAAGAGGCGCTCGCGGCGAAGACGAAGCACCACTCGAAGGCCCCCGAAGCCAAGCCGGCCCCGAAGGCCGAGCCCGCGGCGAAGGCGGAGTTCTCGGCGGACGCGCTCGCGGCCGGCTGGGACACCGTGAAGGCGTTCCTCGATCAGGCGGGCGACGCCGCGGCGGCGCTCGTCGACGCGTGGCTCGCGGGCGGGAACGCGATCGCGATCGCCGCGGCCGCGGAGTCGAACGACGTCGCTTCGGCGGCGCGCAAGGCCGCTCGTCGCGCCGTCGCCGTGCTGAAGTCGCGCGGCGTCGCCGTGCCCGAGAAGCCGAAGGCCGCGAAGAGCGAGGAGCGCGCGGACTCGATCGAGGCGACGATGATCCCGTGCGACTCGTTCGGCACGTGGTCCGTCGCGATCACGTCGCGCGATCCGAGCGGCCGTTACCGCATCGCCGAGGTGATCGCGCGCGAGCCCGCGGGCGTCATCCAGGCGGCCGGCGGCTGGCTCTCCGGCTCGCAGCTCAAGGAGGGCCGCGCGCGCGCTCAGTCCAACGTGGGCATGGCGCCGGTCGTGATCCCGATCGCGTGGGCCCGCGCCCGCGTGGCGAAGGCGCTCACGCTCAACGCGAAGAGCGGTCAGGTCGTGCCGCTCGGCTACGAGGCGTGCCGCGAGCTGTTCGAGGCGAGCGTCGACGCGGGCGCCGCGCACCCGATCGCGGACCTCGAAGAGAAGGTCACGTCGGAGCTCGTCACGGAGCGCACCGTCGGCTCCCACTCGCTGCACCTGGAGCCCGAGTTCGCCGGCTGGCTGCCGGAGCGTCACTCGCTCGACGAGATGATGGGCAAGGTCGGCGAGCGCCTCGGCGCGACCGGCACGCAGGATCCCGAGGTCGTGAACAACGCGATCCGCGAGGAGACCGTCGCGTCGACGGACCGCTACTTCACGCCGGAGGTCCGCGAGCAGATCGCGAGCCGCATGCGTGACAGCGCCGTGTCGGTGCGCTCGCGCAAGGGCGACGATCGCGCGCTCGACGTGCTCGCCACCGCGCGCGCCGTGAAGGAGGCCGGCCTCATCACGTCGCCGCCGCGCGAGATCCCGTTCCTCGTGGCCTTCTTCGAGAAGGCGCTCGGCGCGCTCGCTCGCATGGGCGGCGGCCGCATCAACATCCCGATGCGCGGCGCCCCGCCGGCCGCTGCGACGCCCGCTCCGGAGGCGACGCCCGCCCCGGACGCCGCCCCGTCCGAAGGCGCCTGATCGCGCCCGGGGGGGCTCCCTTCAAAAATCAGAAGCTCTCGTTCGGCTTGGATCCTTGGGGATTTGATCTGCCGAAAACTCGCGATCGATCAAACGAGCGTGGTACCCGCGGCGCTGGAGTTTTTGTTTCGGACGATCGGCCTCATGGGGAGGTCCTTCGGACGAACGCGAGGTGCGCATGCCGTGGAACGGGAGGCGGGGCCGCGAGACCGAACGGCCGCCTGATCCGGGGCCCAAGAGGCCCTCCAATCCGAGCATGGTCGCGAAGGCTCGCGCTCCCTCGACGAACGCCGTCCCCGCGCCTTCGAAGGCGCCGAAGAGCTCGAAGAAGAACGCCGCCGCGAAGGCCAAACCAGCGCTGCCCGCGTCCGTCACCATGTCGACGGATCGCGTTCTGCGCGGCGAAGCGCTGCCCGCAGCGCTGCAGGTGGCCGGCGACTTCTGGGGCGTGCTGTACCGCTTCGTCGTGTCCGACGCGAACGGGAGGCCGATCGCGCCGGGGACGTACCGGATCCGAAAGCACCTGCTCCACGTCGCCAGCTCGGGGTGCCTCGCGCACGACGAGCAAGGCGCGCGCATCTCGATCGTGGCGCTCGATCAGGACGGCGCGTCGTTCGACTTCGCGGGCGTGCCGATCGCGACGAACCCGCGGCGGCCCGCGAACGAGACGAAGGGGCGCGAGGCGAAGAGCGGCAAGGACGAGGTGTTCGAGTACTTCTCGTTCGAGCTCGAAGGCGTCTCGTACGCGATCCCGCAGTCGGGGTTCATGCTGGCGCGCAGTCAGAAGGGCAGGCGCGTCCTCATCACGCGCACGCCGCAGGCCGGCGGATCGATCCACGGCGCCGTCGTGCAAGGGTTCGTCTCCGAAGGCGGCGGCGACGCGTACGCGGTCGATCTCGGGGGATGACGGCGCGGCGGCTCGCGCGGAGGACGTCGGGCTGACAGGCGACGAAGCTCGCTCGCGATGTACGAAACTTCGGCGCGCGGTAACCGGCTTCTCGCCCCGCACGCAAAAGGATGCTAACGCGCCCGCCGCATGCGTACGTGGAGCGCAATCGTGATGGGGCTCCTTCTCGCGGCCGCCGTCGTGCTCGTGGCCGTGAAGGCCGGACCCCCGAAGACCGCCGCCGTCGCCGACGCGGGCGCCGCCGACGCGACCCCCGACGGAGCGACGTCGAGCGCCGCGAGCACCGGCGCGACCAGCACCGCGAACGCGGACTCGGACGCGGGGGCCCCCGATCCCGACGCCGGCGCGGAGGATCCGGGCGCGAGCGACGCCGGCGCGACGCTGCTCGACGGAGAGGCGCCGCCCTCGCTCGCCGGTGACGCGCCGAAGACGGTGACGTTCGGCGTGATCCTGGTGACGTACAAGGGCGCGCAAGGGGCGCCCCCGAACGCGCGCTCGCGCGACGAGGCCCTCACGATCGCGAAGCAGCTCGCGGAGAAGGCGAAGACGGACTTCAAGGCCGCGGTCGCGGACGGCGACAAGGGCTCGATGGAGAACGCCGGACGGATGCCGCGCGGCATGCTGGAGCCCGCGCCGGAGGGCGTGCTCTTCAACCTCGCGAAGGGCGCGGTGAGCGATCCCGTGGAGACGCCGCGGGGCTTCTGGATCATGCAGCGGATCGAGTAAGAGTCACCCGCACCCGAGGAAGGAAAGAGGAGATCTCACATGGCCACGATCGACATCAAGAAGTCCCACTCGCTCGGCAAAGAGACGGCCCGGACGCGCGCGGAGGAGCTCGCGAAGGGGATGCAGGAGAAGATGGGCATCCAGTGGCGCTGGGAGGGCGACAAGATCAAGTTCGACGCGCCCAGCGGCGCCGCGAAGGGCACCACCGGCCAGGTGAGCGTGTCCGACAGCGACGTGCGCGTGGAGATCGATCTGCCGTTCCTGCTCCGCGCGGTGAAGGGGACGATCGAGGGCAAGGTCAACGATCAGCTCAACAAGGTGCTCGTCTGATCGAGCCGCCACGTCACGGTCAATCGTTTTCCGATCACGAACGCGCCCGCGCCGCGGCCCCTCTCTAGAGGTCGCTCCGCGGGCGTCGTCGCGTGCGGCGTCACGAGCGTTCGGGGACGTCTTGCGCCCGCGCGCGAACGAATTGCGACCCTCCCGCCGGTTCGTCGAAATGCGCTTGCGCAGGCTCGGAACGGCTGGACGCGGCGCGCTCCCGTTCGTTACTCTCCCGCCCCATCCGATGGAGCGCGATCACCCGCGGTCCTGCGACTTTCGTGTGGCCGTGATCCAGGTGATGCCGCTTCGAGGGCGGCTCCCGTTCTCCGCCGCTCCATCGGGAGGCTCGACGATCCCATGACCGAAGAGACACCGACGGGGCAGGTAGACCACGCGGCGGCCCTGGTGACGCGGCTCCGCGCCGAGCATGCGGCGCAGGGCGACCGTGGAATCCAGGCCCTCCTTCTCCATGAGTGCGGAGTGCTCGAAGAGGCGCGCGGCGAAGAGCCGGTCGCTGCCCGCGAATACCTCGCCGCTTTCAACGCCGATCCGCAGTTCCGCGAGCCGCTCGAAGCGCTCGTCCGGATCCTCACGCGGCGAAAGTCGCTGAAGAGCCTGGGCAAGCTGCTCGACGCGCTCACGCGGGCCGCGGTCTCGCCGGAAGAGCGGGTGCGCGCGTTCTGGGAGAAGGCCGCTTATCACCAGGACTTCGACAAGAACTTCGCCGCCGCGAAGGAGTCGCTGGAAGAGGCGATCGCGGCGAACCCCGAGGACGCGACCTCGTGGCTGGAGCTCGAGCTTCTGTCCGCGCGCGAGAGCGACGTCGAGGGCCGCATGCGCGCCGTCGAGGCCCGCGCGGAGCTCTCGGCCGACGCGACGTGGAAGGCGCTCCTGCTGATCGATCTCGCCGGCATGCACGCGCACGCGGGCAACGCGGATCGCGCGTACGAGATGCTCGGCACCGCGGCCGCGCTCGAAGGCAAGGCGCGCTTCCGCACGCAGGTCGCGCTGGAGGCGATCGCGCTGCGGGACGACAACCTCGACGCTCTGTCGCGCGCTCTCGAAGGGCAAGCCGATCTCTTGATCGAGGCCATCGAGGACAGCGAGCGCGGCGACGAGACGGGCGTGCCGCGGTACATGCGCAAGGCGGAGTTCGCGGCGGACGCGTGGCTGCGCCTCGGCGAGGTGAAGCGGCGGCTCGGCGACTCGGGCGGCTGGTCCTCGTGCTTGCAGCGGGCCGCGGAGCTGTTCCCGGATTCGGCGGCGGTGGCGCGCGCTCGGATCGCCGCGCTGGACGCGATCGGCGAGCACGAGGCCGCTTCGGAGCTCGCGAAGGCGGAGCTCGCTCGGCTCGGCGCCTTCAGCGAGGTCGAGGAGGGCGCCCCGCCCCCCGCGATCCCGGCCGGCGCTGCGGGGCTGTGGCTCCGCGTGGCGGAGGCGGCTCGCGCTTCCGGTGATCGCGCGGGCGCGCTGGACGCTCTCCGGAAGGCGCTCGCGGCGGACGCGGAGTCGCTCCCGGCGCGCGCGCTGGAGCTGGATCTGCTCTCGGCCGGCGAGGACGCGACGGCGCTCGCGCAGGCCCTCGAGGTCGCGGCGGAAGGGTTCGCGACGGACGAGGCGAAGGGCCGCGCGTTCGTGCTCGCGGCGTACGTGTGGGGCTGCCAGGCGAACGACGCCGCGGCGGCGAAGGCGGCGCTCGCGCAGGCGAGCGTGTGCGGCGTCGACGCGGGCACGGTCGCCCGCTTGAGCCGCGCGATCGCGGCGATGCGCGCGGACTCGGCCTGGTACGAAGAGGCGACGAAGCGGCTGCTCGCGTCCGGCGCGGATCCGGGAGAGCACGCGTCGCTGTGGTTCGAGCTCGGGCGCAGCAAGCTGCTCCGCGGCGACGAGGCCGGCGCGCGCGAGGCGTTCGAGAAGCTCGCGACGGTCGGCGCGTCCGAAGACGCGGCGGGGCCGTCCGCGTGGCTCGGTCGCGTGCTCGGCAGCTACGCGATCGAGATCGCGACGCGCCCCACCGACGAGGAAGGCACGCCGAAGCCGGTGCGCCCCTCCTCCGAGGGGATCGAGGCGCTCGCGAAGGTGGAGCCCGACGCGCAGATCGCGCGCGGCTTGTGGCTCGTCGCGGCGTTCCGCAGGGCGCGCTCCGGCGATCTCGCGGGGGCGCGCGCGGTGCTCCAAGATCTGCACGACAACGCGGCGAACGACGAGGTCGTCGCGGTGTTCCTCGCGGAGCTGTCGCGCCGCGCGGGCGACGCCTCCGCCTCCGCGAACGCGCTCTCCGCGTGCGCCGCCGCGAGCGACGACAGCCCGCTGGCCGCGGCGCTGCTGCTCGAGGCCGCGGTGCTCCGCTGGCGCGCGGGCGATCGCCTGCTGGCGATCCAGGAGATGGAGTCGGCGAAGGCGCACGCCCCGAAGGCGGCGAGCGGCTTCCTCGGCTGGGCGCTCCGCGGCGTCGACAACGACACGCTCGAAGGCAGGCGTCGCGCGCTCGACGCCGCGAGCGACGCGGGCGCGGACCCGGTGTCCGTCGCGCTGAGCCGCTTCGGCCTCGAGGCCGCCGCGCGCGAGGGCGAGGCCGGCGACGCGATGACCGCGCTGGAGACGGTCGAGAACGAAGGCGCCGCCGATTTCGAGGTGGCGGCCGCGCTCGGACGGCTCCTGTGGGGCCCCGCGCTGGATGCGCGAGGTCAGGTGGATCGCGCGCTCGATCGGCTGGAGGAGCGCGGCGGCGACGCGGTGAAGATCGCGCGCGCGGAGCGGTTCCGGCTGGCGCGGACGATCGATCAGGACCGCGCGCAGGCGGTCGCGACCGCGGCCTCTTGGGCCGAGGCGGATCCGTCGCTCTACTCCACGCTGGAGTGGCTCGGCGCGGCGATGGCCGCGGAGGATCGCGAGGCGGAGATCTCGGCGCGGCGCGCGATCGCCGGCCTGCTCGACGGCGAGGCGGCCGCGGCGATGGAGGCCTCGGCCACCACCGTCGCGATGCTGGATCAGCCCCACGTGCCGCAGCGGTTCATCCAGAGCCCGGCCCCGGCCGCGCACCTGATGAACCTCGAGATCGCCGGCGCGGGCTGCGATCCGCGGCGGCGCTCGGCGGCGCTGCACGCGCTCGGCGACGTGCTCGGCGAGGACGCGCAGCTCGACGCGATCGGCCTCGCGGGCTGGTCGGAGCTGTGCGCGGGCGAGCTCGAGAAGGCGCTCGAGTCCTTCAAGACCGTCGTCGAGAACAGGCAGGACGACATCGTCGCGTGGGAGGGCGTCCGCTCCGCGGCGGAGGCGCTCGGCGATCACGTGCAGACCGCGCTCGCGTGCGCGCAGCTCGGCAACCTGTGCGGAAACGATCAGCGCAGCGCCGAATTCTGGGAGCAGGCGGGCGTCATCCTCCTCGACAAGACGGACGCGCACGACGACGCGGAGATCGCGTTCGACCGCGCGTTCGAGCGGGATCCGCGCCGCGCGGTGGCGTTCGACAAGCTGTTCCGCCGCGTCCGCGCTCGCAACGAGGACGACCGGCTGCTCGCGATCATCAACCGCCGCCTCGACGTGGTGGAGGACGAGCAGGAGACGCTGAAGCTCTTCTGGGAGCGCGCGCGCGTGCTCCGCAAGAAGGGCGACGTCGACGGCGCGCTCGCCGCGCTCGAGGACGTCACGATGCTGGAGCCGGACCACGTCGGCGCGCTCGCGCTCGCGGGCGAGATCCAGATCGCGAAGCAGGCGTTCGACAAGGCGGCCCCGCTGCTCGCGCGGCTCGCCGAGGTGGAGAGCGCGCCGAAGCAGCAGCGCCTCATGTCCGGCGTCGCCGCGGCCGACCTCTACGAGGGCAAGCTGCAGAAGGCCGACAAGGCGCTGGAGGTGCTCGCGATGATGCACCGCTCCGGCCTCTCGACGCTGCCGATCCGCGAGCGCCTCGCGAAGGTCGCGGCGAAGGTCGGCGCCTGGGAGCAGGCGACCGGCATCCTCGAGCAGCTCATGAAGGAGCGCGACAAGCGCGAGGGCCGCATCGAGGCCGCGCGCCTCGCGATGGCGATCTACACCGACAAGCTCCGCAAGCCGCTGCGCGCGGAGGCCGCCGTCGCGAAGCTCCTCGAGGAGTCGCCCGACGACGGTGAGGCGGTCGATCTCGTGCTGACCACCGGCTTCGAGTCGCACTTCCGATCGAAGGCGCTCGGCCGCGCGAAGCAGACGATCATCGGCGCGCTCGCGCAGAACCCGTGCGACGCCGACCGCGTCGCGCTCCTCGCGAAGATCGCCAACGCCGGTCAGGACCTCACGCTCCGGCAAGCGACGCTGGGCGCGCTCGCGTCGCTCGGCCGCGACGACGCGGGGCTCTCGGACGAGCTCGGGCGCATCGACGCGCAGGTGGCCTCGCGGCCGCAGGTCGCGCTCGACGCGCACGCGCTGAGCGAGATCGCGGATCCGGAGGACGCCGGCCCGATCGCGGAGCTGTTCGTCCTCCTCGCCGAGACGATCAGCGTCGCGCTCGGCCCGTCGCTCGCGTCGCTCGGCGTGACCAAGAAGGACCGCGTCGATCCGCGCGGGGCGCCTCCGCTCCGCGTCGCGATCGCGGAGTGGACCGGCGCGCTCGGCATGGACGAGTGGGAGCTCTACGTCGGCGGCACGGATCCGAACGGCGTGAGCGGTGTGGCCGGCGAGGTGCCGACGATCGTGGTCGGCGCGAACATCAAGACGCCGCTCACGCCGGCGGCCCGCAGCGCGATCGCCCGTGAGGTGTTCGCCCTCCGCCGCGGCATCACGTCGCTGCGCCACCGCGACGACAACGCGATCGCCTCGCTCGTCGTCGCGGCCCAGCAGGCCGCCGGCATGAACGTGCCGAAGCCGCCGTACGCCATCTTCGGTGAGGTGCAGCGTCCGTTCAACGACGCGCTCCCGCGCAAGGTGAAGAAGGTGCTGCCCGAGGTCGCTCAGCGCGTCTCGAGCGGCCAGGCCGCTGCGTGGGCGCAGGCCGCTCGCCGCAGCATCGATCGCATGGCCGTCATCGCCGCCGGTGACGTGTCGCTCGTCCTCTCCGACGTGCTCGGCGCGCCGCGCGACAAGCTCGGCTCCCGCGTCACCTCGAGCGACCGCGCCCGGCGGCTCCTGGGCTTCGTCCTTTCACCCAGCTACCTCGACCTTCGCAAGAAGCTCGGCATGGGGGTCCGGTGAGCAACGATCCGCGAGATATGGGACCTTCCGGCAAACCTCCGTTCGACCCCGCGCAGTTTCCTCCGATCGATCCCGAAGGAGGCGAGGACGAGGCCACGATCATGCGCGAGGCCGTCCCCGACGACCTCCTCGATCAAGGCTCCACTGCTGACCGCGAGACGCCGGTCGGCGGCGGCTCGATCTTCTCCAACAACGCGGCGCCGATCCGCGGCGCGCTGCCGACGGAAGAAGAGGGCGACGCGCTGCTCGATCAGCTCCTCGCCGACCCGGGCCTGACGCCCGAGCCGTCCGGCGCGCCGCCCGCGCGCGCGACGCCTTCGTTCCCCGTGACCTCCGAGCCGACGATGCCCGAGACCGGGCTGTTCGCGCCGATCGATCCGGACGACGAGAGCGTGGACGAGCCCACCCGCATGCTCTCGGCGCTGACCATCGAGGAGCAGGAGCGCGTGGTGCTCGACGTCACCGGCCAGAAGGTGGGCAGCCCCACGCCGGCCCCCGTCGAGGAAGAGATCGAGCTCCCCACGGCCGACGCGCCCACGCGTGAAGCGGCCGCGATCCCCGAGCCGACGCCGATCCCCGAGGAGCCGATCGACTACGCCGCGGAGGCCGAGGCCGACGTGCCGGTCGTGCCGCTCGCCGCCGCGTCCGAGCGGCCTCACGAAGAGACGCCGCCGCCGAGGGCGCTGCCCGCGCTGCCGTCGATCGCGCCGCCCGCAGGCGATTTCGCGGACGAGCAGGACGCCGCGGCGCACCTGCTCCGCACGCAGCAGCGCGACGCGTGGGTCGCCCGCGCCGAGTGGCTGCGCGCCGAGGCCGAGGCGCTCGACGACAAGCACCGCCGCTCGCGGTCACTGCTCGCCGTGTCCGAGCTGTTCGCGATGGCCGGCGAAGAGGCCACCGCGAAGCAGATCGCCGAAGAGACGCGCGAGCTCGCCCCGACGATGGCGCTCGCGCATCAGCAGGTGCGCGCGCTCGTCGTGCGCGAGGCGGATTTCCGCGGCGTCCTCGACACGCTCGACGCGCAGGCGCGCGCCGTCCACATCCCCGCCGTGCGCACGCACACGACCGCGGTCGGCGCGGAGGTGGCGCGGCTCCGCATCGGCGACGCCGACGCCGCAGCGAAGCGCGTCGAGCTGTCGATCCGAGCGCAGGCTCAGGATCCGCGCGGCCACGTGCAGCGCTTCTGCGAGGCGCTCGGCGCTCCGGATCCGGAGCCGGGCGCGCCCGCGGCGATCGCGAAGGTGCACATCCCGGACGTGCCGCAGCTCGCGAGCCTCGTGCACGCGGCCGCGCAGGTCGCGGCGCACCGCCGCACCGGCCCCGCGCCGCGCGGCGCCGCGAAGACCGAGGCCGGCACCGTGTACGAGACGCTCCTCCGCGCGCGCGGCGCGCTCGCGGCGGACGATCTCGAAGGGACCCTCGCGGGCCTCGGCAAGCTCGGCGAGAGCGCGCCTCTCTCCGGCGGCGCCGGGTGGCTCGCGGCGTCGCTCGCGGCCTCGCGCAAAGAGACGCGGGCGGAGGCGATCGGCGCTCTCCGCGGCGTCGCGTCGGGGTCGCACGGCGATCTCGCGCGTCGCGCGATCGCGGCGCACGCGATCGAAGCCGGCGACGCGGCCGGCATGGCGTGGGCGCTCGACGACGACGGCTCCGGCGCGTTCAGCGCGGCGGATCGGCTCGTGCTCGCGGCCCTCTCTCCGAAGTCGGACGGCGCGACCGACGTGGCGCCGTGGATGACCTCGGTGCTCCAGGATCCGGAGCTCGCTCCGATCGCCGCCGCCGCGAGCGCGTCGCTCACGGCGCTGGAGGACGCGAACCGCCAAGTCGAGACGATCGGCGACGGTCGCGCCCGCGCAGGCGCCTCGCTCGGACGGGCGCTCACGGCCGTGCTCGGGCACGACGGCACGCTGCGCTCGCACGGCTTCTCCGACGCGCTCGGCGCTTACTCGGACGCCGCGTCCGGGAGCGGCGTGGCGACGGCGCTCGCGATCGAGGTCGACATCGACGCCGGCTTCGGCGGACGCGTCGCGCGCGCCCTGTCCGAGTGGCACGCCGAGGACGCGAACGGGGAGCGCGACCGCGCGCTCGCCGCCTCCGTGCTCGCGGAGATCTCCGGAGAGCCGGACCGCGCCGTGCTCGATCTCGATCGTGCCCGCGAGGCCGATCCGATCCACGAGGGCGCCGTCCGCGCCCGCGCGGCGCACAGCGACGCCGACGACTTCGCGCGCATCCTCGCGACGCACGCGGACAACGCGCAGGGCCCGCACGCCGCCGTCCTCCTCACCGAGGCGGCGACTCGGCTCGCGGCGAGCGGCGCGGATCCGTCGGAGATCGATCGCCTCTTGAAGAAGGCGATCCCGCTCGATCCGAAGCTGCCGATCCCCCTCTACCTCGCCGAGCGCGCCGCCCGCGCGGCCGACTCCGTCGACGAGGTGTCGGAGCTGCTCCGCACCCGCCGCGAAGCCTCGACCGATCCCGTGGAGCAGGCGCACGACTTCATCCGCGAGGCGGTCCTCGTCGGCTCGAGCGAGCCGGCGACCGCGGCCGCTCTCCTGGAGCAAGCCCTCCGCGCCCGCCCGAAGGACGCGGGCCTCCGCGACATGCTCGAGCGCCTCTCGCCCGAGCCGCCGCCCGATCGCGCCGCGTGGCGCCTCGCGCGCGCCGCGGAGACGACCGGCGCCGAGACCGCGCGCATGGCGCTCGAAGCCGCGATGGACTACGAGCGCGCCCGCGATCCCGAGCGCGCAGCGGCCGCCGCTCGCGCCGCGATGGTCACGCAGGAGGGCGCGGCGCCGCACGGCGACGAGCTGCTCGCGGCGATCGTCGCGTACCGCGCGGCGCTCGAAGGGCACGGCGCGGGCGAGCTCGTCGACGCGCTCCTCCCGCAGGCGCGCGCCTCGACGGATCCGACGGAGCGCCTCGAGATCTACGAGCGCCTCGCCGAGCTCGACGAGCGCGGCCGCTCCGACGCTGCGAGCGGCCTCCTCTGGCGCCGCACGATCCTGGAGGAGACGCCGTCGCACCTGCCCACGCTGCGCCGCGTGGCGAGCGATCTCATCACGACGGGCCGCCAGGAAGAGCTGGAGCCCATCGCGTTCGAGACCGCGCGCGCCCTGCAAGGCGGCGAGGCCGTCGCGCACGCGATGCTCTCCGCGCGCCTCCGCCTCGGCGCCGGCACGTGGGAGAGCACCCGCGATCCCGTCGAGATCGCCTACAAGCAGGAGCCGCGCGGCCCCTGGGTCCTCCGCCAGATGGCGGCGCACGCCCGCGCGAAGGGCGAGCACGCGCTCGCGATCGAGGCGGACCGCCAGCTCATCGAGCGCACGGATCGCCCCTCGGAGGCCGCGACGATCTCGCTGCGCGCCGCCGAGTCCGCGGCCGCCGCGGGCGATCAGGATCTCGCGAAGCAGCTCCTCCTCAGCGCGGTCGAGCTGATGCCGGAGCACCTGTTCGCGCACCTCACCCTCGCGCGCGTGGCCGAGTCGACGGGCGATCTCGCCGGCGCCGCCGCAGCGCTCGAGGCGGCCGCGAACGCGTCCGCGACGAACGAAGAGAAGGCCGCGAACCTCTACCGCGCGGCGACGCTCTGGCAGGACCGCGCGAACGCCCCCGCGACCGAGGACGCGGAGGCCGACGCCGAGCAGCGCTCGCAGAACCTGAGCCGCGCGCGCGCCTCGCTGGAGGCGGTCGCGGCCTTGGATCCTGCGTACGCGGACGTCTTCCAGCGCCTGCAGGCGATCTACATCGCCGAGGGCGCGCGGCAGGAGCTCGCGTCGCTCTTGGAGGCGCGCCTCGCCGCCGTCGAGGATCCGGCGGAGCGCGTGGAGCTCGAGGTGCTGCGCGGTCGCGCGCTCGCGGACGTCGGCGATCCGGCCGCCGCGAAGCGCGCGCTCGCCGCGGCCCTCGACGCGAACCCCGATCACGTGGAGGCGCTCAGCGCGTTCGCGGACGTGTGCGCGACCGAGGAGGACTGGGTCGGCGCCGAGGAGGCGTGGATCCGCCTCGCGCGCCTCGCGTCCGAGCCGGCGCAGCAGATCGCGATCTACAACAAGCTGGGCGAGCTGTACGACGAGCGCCTCCCCAACCCGGAGCGCGCGGAGCTGTCGTACCAGGAGATCCTGAAGCGCGAGCCCGCGAACGAGGGCGCGCGCGAGAAGCTGGTCGCGCTCTACAAGCGCACCGGCGACACCGCGAAGGCGCTCGAGCAGCAGACCGTGCTCATCAACAACGCGGAGGCCCCCGAGGCGAAGTGCAAGCGCACGACCGAGCTCGCGAGCATCTACGAGGCGATGGGCGACGCGAAGAAGGCGGAGGCCACGCTCCTCGGCGCGCGCAAGACGTACCCGAAGGACGACGTCGCGCTCGTGGCGCTGGCGGGCTTCTACCAGCGCACCAACCAGGCGCAGGCGGCGAACGTGCTGCTCGATCGCGCCGTCACCGACGCGCGCCGCGCGCTCGGGGCCGGCCGCTTCGAGCCGTACCTCTTCTCCACGCTCGCGACCGTCGCCGACATCCGCGGCAAGGCGGACGCCGCGCGCACCGCGACCGTGGCCGTGGCCGCGCTCGAAGGCAACGACGCGCGCCTCGAGGCCGTCGGCGGCACCGCGGGCGATCCTGCGCTCGACGAGCTGCTCGCGCCCGAGGTGATCACGCCGGCGTTCCGCGAGCTGCTCCTGCGCAGCGGCCCCGTGCTCGACACCGCGGTGCCCTTCGATCTCGGAGCGATCCGGGCGACGCCGCTCCCGCCGCAGCAGTCGGACATCGCGGACGAGGTCACCTCGCTCGCGGGCTACTACGGCCTCACCGACGTGCGCGTGCTCGTGTCGTCGGCGCTCGGCGCGGTGTGCGTCCCCGCGACGTCGCACCCGCCGACGATCGTCTTCGGTCAAGCGCTCGTGTCGTCGCCTCGGACGGAGGTGCGCACGTTCCTCGTGCACCGCGCGCTCAAGGTGCTCCAGATCAACGCCGGCGCCTTCGCGCGGACGGCGCCGATCGATCTGTGGCCGCTGCTCGCCGCGTTCCTTCGCGCCTACAGCCCGACGTTCCAGCCGCAGGGCGTCGACGCGGGCAAGCTCAACGACTTCTACGGTCGCGTGACGCGCGCGCTCGGCGGCAAGCCGGATCCGCAGCTCGGCGCGCTGGCCGCGGACGTCATCGGCACCATCGGCAACCGCGCGTCGACGCTCGGCACCGCGGTGAACGGCTGGGGCAACCGCACCGGCTTCCTCGCCGTCGGGGACGCCAACGCGGCGCTCGCGGGCATCGCGTGGTCGTCCGGCAACACGAACGCGCCGCCGGCCTCCGGCAAGGACCGCCTCACGTGGATCGGCCGCAACGCCGAGGCGCGCGAGCTCATGGTCTTCACGGTGAGCGACGCCTTTGCCGCCGCGCGCACGCGGGCCGGCGTCGGCGACTGAAGCTCTCCCGTCCAGTCCCACTCCCCCACTTCCACTGTCACCCTCCAATTCGATGGCGCCGTGCGCGTGGAGCGCCATCTTCCGCCGAAACGCTCCCCTCCCTTCGCGAACGACAGTGAGCGATTTGGGAGGGGCGGCCGACCGCAGGGAGGCCGGGGGTGGGCACCGTCCGGGCCGAGCGTGCCTGTCGCACACTCCCTGAATCCGGGCAGAATTCCCCGGCGTCTCCCCGTTTTTTCCCCCAAGACGCGATGACTTCCGGTGTCCGAAGGTGCTAAGGACGCCGCGGTGAGCGGCCAATCCGGCGAATCAGGACTTCCCCCCGCGTCCGCGGACCTTGCGCGAGAAGGCTCTGCGGGCGCGGGGGAAGGTGTTTCCCCGCCGGCGAGCGTCTCCGTGCACGTGCAGGCCCGCCCGGCCCCCCGGTGGAAGGCGGCGTTGCCGTTCGCCCTCGCGATTGGCCTCCTCGGGTTCCTGCTCGCCCGCACGGATCTCGGCGCGGTGAAGCTCCGGCTCACGCACGTCAACCTGCCAGTCTTCTTCGGCTTCGCGGTCCTCTTCGTGGCCAGTCTGCTCTCCGCGGACGCCTTCGCCACGGTGATCGTGTATCGCCCCGTCCTCGGCCGGATCCGCTTCCGCGACCTCTGGGTGGTGCGCGGCGCCTCGTATCTCCCCTCCATCCTCAACCATCATGTCGGCCAGGCGTTCGTGACGGTGTTCCTGTCGCGCTCGCACAACGTGCCATTGGCGCGCATGGCGGGCGGCACCATCGTGGCCTATGCGTCGTGGGCAGCGTGCCTGTTGCTCCTCGGCGGAGGCGCGGTGATCGCGACCGGCTCTCCGGCGGCGTGGCTGGCAGTCCCGTTCGGCGCGGGCGCGCTCTACCTGCTGGTCCTGGCCATTCGCCCGAAGCGACTCGCCAGCATCGAGCTCTTACGCCCCTTGTTCGAGTCCGGCGTGAAAGGCCACCTCGTCGCGGCGGCGGCGCGCGTCCCGCACGCGGCGGTTCAGTTCCTCGGAGTGTGGCTGTCGTTCCGCCTCTTCGGCGTCATCATCCCGGCGGGAGCGGCCTTTTCGTTCATCCCGATCCTCATGGTGATCGTCACGCTCCCGCTCACGCCGCAGGGCTTCGGCACGCGCGACGCGGCGGCGGCGATGCTGTTTCTGCAATACGGCCTCGGCGCCACGGACGAAGCGCGCCGCGCCTCGATCGCGGCCTGCACGTTGAGCTGGGCGTTCGTGCTCCTCGCGATCGAGGGATTGCTCGGCCTCTTCTTGCTCCCGCGCGCGACGAAGCTCCTCGGCGGCGCCCGCCCGACCTAGAGCGTCGCCACGTTCTGTGGAACGGGGCGGCGCGCAAGGGCTCGTGAGCGAGCCCGCCTCCAGGGGTGAATCGACCGGGCTTCGCCTGGGCGAGAGGGGACGCGAGGCGTCCCCTTACCTGGGAAAGACTAGAGCGCCGTTCCGTGAAACGGAGCGGCGCTCTAGAGCTGGTTCACGTCGCCACGAGCACCGGCAGGATGACGCTTTTTGTGATTTTACAAGGGGTCAAAGCCCCCTCGTATCACTCCCCCGCTCGCGGCGTGTGCGCTGGGTACGAGTCGAATCCGCTAGAGAGCTGGTTCACGTCGCGACGAGCACGCCTGGCGTCGTTCCGAATCACGGAACGGCTCGCGAGCGAGCCCGGCCGGGGGTGGGCATTTCGATGGAGAGGAGAGTGGCAGTTTCGTCCGGACAGCGCGCCTCGACTCCGCGGTTCGCGAAGGGGGCTGTCCGGAGCTCAGTCAATCACTGCTGGCCGCCCTGGGGACCCCAGCCGCCCTGGCCGGGGGGCGCGCCGTAGCCCTGCTGCGGCTGCTGGCCATAACCCTGCTGCGGCTGCTGGCCATAACCCTGCTGCGGCTGCTGGCCATAACCCTGCTGCGGATAGCCCTGCTGCTGCTGCGGATACCCCTGCTGCTGCGGCGGCGCGTAGGCCGGGTGCATCGGCTGGCCTTGCGGGGCGTACCCCTGGCCGGGGCCCATCTGGCCCATCGGCTGCTGGCCGTAGCCCATCTGGCCGCGGAGGAGCGGGCTCTGCTCCAGGTAGCTGCAGAACTCCAGGAGCATCGGCTTCCACGCGTTGAAGTAGGCGATGAGGAGCGGGATCATGCCCATCGCGAAGACGCGCACCAGCGCCGACGGGGCGAACGGGTTGAACCGAATCACCGTCGCCTGCGGGCTGTGGATGACCTTGATGCCGATGCCGGTCCAGCCGCTCTTCTTGAGGCAGAGGTCGATCCCGATGAGCGCCGACTTGTAGGCCTCGTATCCGCGGGGGCCCCACATCTGCTGCAGGTCGGCGAGCAGCGTGTCGGGCGTGATGTGCGGGCTCGGGGGCAGGGTGCACGTGCCGCGCGTGAAGAATCCGGCGTTCTTGATCTGCATCTGTGGCGCTCCTTCAACCCGCGCAGTCATCACGGCGGCGCGCCGCAGGCAAGCCTTTTTCGGCGTTTCTTGCCGGCCCCGGAGCCTCGGAACACCAGTGAGCCATCTCCGCCCACGGAGATTTGGGTGCCCGCCCCCGGTCCGTGCTCGCTTCGCTGCGCGCGGCCCGCCCCGCCCAAATCGCTCCCTCCGGTCGCGAAGGGCGGGGGAACGCCCCGTCGTCTTCAGGGCCGGCGCACGCGCTCCACGAGCCGCGCCAGCTTCTGGTGCATCACGTCCGCCGACGCCGCATGAAGCACGCGCCCGTGACCGGGGAGCACCCACGAGAAGCGGTGATCCAGGAGCCGTTCGAGCGAGCGGATCTGCTCCGGCCACGAATACCAGCACACGCTCCGCCACGCGTGCAGCTCGCCGTCCGCGTCCTCGTCGGCGGCCAGGTGGTCACCCGTGAAGAGGTAGGTGCCGCCGACCAGGAGCGCGGCGCTCCCCCGCGTGTGGCCGGGCACCGGGATCGCCTTCAAATCCGGCTCGATCTCGACGGGGTCGACGCCGTGGAGGCGCTCCTCGACGTCGGCGGTGCCGTGGCTCACGTCGGCCTCGTGCAGGATGCGGCGGCACCCGAGCTCGCGCGCCCAGATCGCGTGGTCCGCGACGTCGTCCCGGTGCGACAGGAACATCCACTTGGCGCCGCCGAGCTCCCGAATTCGCTTGATCAAGGGCTTCGATGCGCGCGGGGAGTCGATGAGCACGTTCCCGCCCTCGCGGAGGACGAGGTAGCTCGACGCGCCGAACGACGACTCCGAGGCGAACCCGCAGTAATGAACGCCCCCGTCGAGGTGCTCGGGGAAGGCGGCGGTGCCGGCGGCGACATCCCCTTTCGAGGAGGTGCCGATTGACGCGGTGGGGCACGCGACGAGGGCCATCGCGGCGCGCAGTCGCTCCTCGGGGGTGCGGGGCTGCGCGTGGACGATGGACTGCCCACGTCCCGGGTGCCGCGCGAACACCGATGGAGCGACGAACCGGCACGTATCGCAGTCGATGCACGACGTATCGACGAACCACTCGCCGGGCACGTTCTCAGGCAGGCTGTCCTCGCGGCGGGCCATACCCGACGTATGACACGCCCGCCCCCGTCGCGCCCCCCGCCGCCGTCATCGCCCTGTCATCCCCCCTCCGACAAGGCGTCCTATTTTTCGAGCGAACCCCTCTGTGCTCCTCGCCCTTTGGTCCGTTGACAGAGGTCCTGCGCCATCTGCCGAGAGGACCCCGCCATCTGCCAAGAGGGTCCCGCCATCTGCCAAGAGGGTCCCGCCATCTGCCAAGAGGGTCCCGCCATCTGCCAAGAGGGTCCCGCCATCTGCCAAGAGGGTCCCGCCATCTGCCAAGAGCGTCCCGCCATCTGCCGAGAGGACCCCGCCATCTGCTCTGTTCTTGTTGACAGCCGGTATCGCGGTGTGTTCTCTTCATGAGATTATCAAGAGTCCGTCTTGCGCCCGATTCGTCCGCTGACCGTCCTGTGAACAGCGCTCTACCCAGGCCAACCGCCGGGTGAAGAGCGAAGTCCACAGCGCCTGTCAGAGCTGCGTTTTCGAGGTGCGCAGCCGACGTGTGCCTTTCGCGCGCCGGCTCGCCCTGTCGTCCGCGTGTCCGTCCTCGTTTCGGCTCCATCACACCCAAAGAGGAACAAGCCGTATGTCCGTCCCCCCCCGGTCCAAGTCCCGCTGGCTCTCGTCGATTCGCGCTGGAAATGCGCGCCCCGCCAAGGTGTCTCTCCTCTCGCGGATCCGGCGCTATCGCCCGTTCGCCGCGGGGGTCGGGGTCGCGGCCGCGCTCGCCGCATTTTTCGGGACGTCGCAGGCCCAGGCGACGACGCCGTGCGGCCTGCCCTACGTGGATGTCTGGAACTCGACCAACTCCGCCAACTACGTCCTCGTCGGGACCGTGAAGGCCATTCAGACGGCGCAGACCGGCGCCCAGCACTACAGCTATACTTCGTCCTCGGGACACCCCTCCGGCGTCAACCTCTCTTCGTACTTCTCCAACCTCTGGGTCCACCAGAGCACGTCCGGCAGCGGCACCTCCTTCGGCTTCATCTTCTCGAAGGACGCGGGCGGCGTCGCCAACACGGCGAGCCTCAATTTCCGCATCGTGAACAGCTCGACGGACCCGACCGTGTCCCAGTCGGACGACCCGGGCGAGGCCGTGGAGACGCCGGCCAACTCCAATGCTTTCAAAGGCACGTTCTCGTACTCGGACAACACCGACGGCATCATGGTGAGCGGCCTGTCCGGCAACTGGACCATCATCGTCGACTCGGTCAACTTCGGCAACGTCACCAAGTGGTACGCGTCGAACGGCGAGACGGCGGCCTTCACCGATGATCTGAACCTCACCCTCGGCAACGAATACCGCCTCACGCCGGCCTGCAATCCGCCCTCGGGCAAGTCCGTGGTCGTCGTCCTGACAGACACGGACGGAGACGGCCTCATCGACGACAACGACAACTGTCCCACGGTGAAGAACGTCGACCAGGCCAACCACGACGGCGACGGCGCGGGCGACGCCTGCGATCCGGACGACGACAACGACGGTGTCCTCGACGTCACCGACAACTGCTCCTTCATCGCCAACGCGGACCAGCTCAACACCGACGGCGACGCGCTCGGGAACGCCTGCGATCCGGACGACGACAACGATGGAGTCGTCGACGCGTCCGACAACTGCCCGCTCACCGGCCCCGCGAACCAGAACGACCAGGACGCGGACGGCGTCGGCGACGTGTGCGACCCCGACATCGACGGTGACACCGTCGCGAACCCGAGCGACAACTGCCCCACGGTCGCGAACTACGAGCAGCTGAATACGGACGGCGACGCGCTCGGAAACGCCTGCGATCCGGACGACGACAACGACGGAGTCCTGGACGGCGTGGACAACTGCGCGACGACGCCGAACAGCGACCAGGCCAATCACGACAACGACGCGCAGGGCGACATGTGCGACGGCGACGACGACGCGGACGGCGTGCCGGACGCGACCGACAACTGCCCTGTCATCGACAACCCCCTTCAAGAGAACCTCGACGGCGACGCGCTCGGAAACGCCTGCGATCCGGACGACGACAACGATGGAGTCGTCGACGCCTCCGACGACTGCCCCACGATCGTGAACGCCAATCAGGCGGACTTCGACGGCGACGGCCTCGGCGACGTGTGCGACGCGGACGACGACGGCGACGGCGTGCCGGACGCGACGGACAACTGCGTCTGGCTGATGAACCAGGGCCAGCAGGACATGGACGCCGACGGCCAGGGCGACGCGTGCGACATGGATGACGACGGCGACGGCGTGCCGGACGCGACCGACAACTGCCAGTCCGTGCCGAACCAGCTCCAGGCCGACCTCGACGGCGACGGCCAGGGCGACTCCTGCGATCCCGACGACGACGGCGACGGGGTTCCGGACGCGACCGACAACTGCGCGACGACGGCCAATCCGGCGCAGACGAACACCGATGGTGACGCCCACGGCGACGCCTGCGACTCCGACGATGACAACGATGGAGTCCTCGACGCGACCGACAACTGCCCGCTCGTCCTGAATGCCAGTCAGGCGAACGCGGACGGCGACGCGCTCGGCGACGCGTGCGACGACGACGACGACAACGACGGTGTTCTCGACGCGTCCGACAACTGCCCCGGCGTCGTCTCTTCGAACGTGACGGACACGGACGGTGACGGCAAGGGCGACGTCTGCGATCCGGACGACGACGGCGACGGCGTGGCGGACGCGGCCGATAACTGTCAGTTCACCCAAAACTCCAACCAGGCGGACTGGGACGGGGACACGGTCGGTGACGCGTGCGACGGGGACGACGACGGCGACGGCGTCGACGACGTGATCGACAACTGCGTGTTCGATCCCAACGCCAACCAGGCCGACATGGATGGCGACGGCACGGGCGACGCGTGCGACTCCGACTCCGACGGAGACACGCTGTTCAACGTGACCGACAACTGCCCGCACGTCGCGAACGCGAATCAGGCGGACCTGGACGGCGACGGCGTGGGCGACGCGTGCGACACCGACGACGACGGCGACGCCGTGCTCGACGCGAACGACAACTGCCCTGTCGCGGCGAACGCCAATCAAGCGGACCTGGACAACGACGGCGCGGGCGACGTCTGCGATCCGGACGACGACAACGACGGCGCGGCGGATCCGGGCGACAACTGCCCGCTCGTCACGAACGCAGGCCAGCTCGACACCGACGGTGATATGCAGGGCGACGCGTGCGACGCGGACGACGACAACGACGGTCTGGTGGACGCCTCCGACAACTGCCCCATCACCGTGAACCCCGGCCAGGCCGATCTGGACAGCGACGGTGAGGGCGACGCGTGCGACCCCGACGTGGACGGTGACGGCGTCTTCAACGCGACGGACGCCTGCTCCGCGACCCCGAAGAACACCGCGGTGGACCCCGCGAGCGGCTGCTCGATCGCGGAGCTCTGCCCGTGCTCCGGCCCCGCGGGCCAGAACGTCGCGTGGACCAACCACGCGCAGTACGTCTCCTGCGTCACCTCCAGCGCAAACACGCTGTCTACGGCCGGCGTCTTCACCCCGGCGCAGCGCGACGCGACGATCGCGCAGGCCTCGTCGGCGACGTGCGGCGAGCTCCCCGGCTGCGTCACGATTCAGCGCGGCGGCAGCGGAAACGTGTGGGAGGCGGACCTCGGCGTCGGAAACGGCTCCTGGGCGGCCGGCGCCTATCCGTCGACGTGGACCGGCATCTCCTCGGGCGTCCACCGCACCATCATGAAGTTCGACATGGCGGCGGTCCCCGCGGGCGCGCACGTGACGAGCGCCGTGGCGTACATCTATGAATCCTGGAACGAGAGCTACACGCAGATCCGCGCGCACCGCGTGGTGAACCCGTGGTCCGAGTCGACGGTGTCGTGGACGAACTTCGGCTCGATCACGAACTTCGCGCTCGACACGATCTCGGCCTTCAACGGCGGCGGCGTGGGCTACAAGACCTTCGACATGAAGGCGCTGGCCGACGCGTGGGTGAAGGGCACGCTCGCGAACAACGGCATCATCCTGGAAGAGGATCTGGCGGGCCCGACAGGCCTCCACAACTTCTCCGGCAGCGAAGCCTCGAAGAGCACGATGCGCCCGAAGCTCGTCGTCTGCTACGCGTTCTGAGCGCGTTTCAATGAACCGGAGCGGCGCCAGTCCGCCGCTCCGGCGTCCCCCCGTCCACAAGACATCATTGATCGCTCGAAACGCGCTTCGCGCGCTGACGCGTCGCCTTGGGCGGTCCCAGCTCCAGGCGTTCCTTGGGCCCGTCGATGCGCATCACGAGTCGACGGAGGATGTTCCGCCCCACAATCGCATACGATCGACGAGTGGCGAGCGCCTCCACGTGGAGGAAATCAATCCCGTCGATCGTGAAGTCGACCCTGTACACGACGACTTCCTGGTGAGCGCCCAAGAACCCTGCCGCGCGTACGACTCGCACGGGTGGGAGGGCCAATGTCGCCACGTGGTGCTCCGGCACGGCGCAGAGGTCGGCGCCCGTGTCGAGCTTCGCTTCGAGATCGACCGAGGGAGCGCCGTTGGGGGCGCGCACGCGGACTGGCACCATCGGCGCGGGCGGGTCGAACGCCCGGCTCAGCGCGCGCTTCACTCTTCGACCTCGAAGCCCGGCATCTCGACGATGGGAGTCTTTCCGCCGACCCGGCCAATGAAGAACGTCTTTCCGCCGAGCTTCTCCCAGAGGCGCTCGAAGAGCTTGTCTTGGTCGACGTCGGAGCCGATCACGCGGCCGCCGCGCACTGCGACGAAGCGCCCTTCGTACCTGCCAGTGAGGCGCGGCAGGAGCTGCTCGAAGCAACGCTTTTGCTCCAACCACTCCGTCATGCGGGGGCTTTGGGGGAGGGGAGAAGGATCGTGGAGGGAGGCGGAGTCTACATCGACGGGTCCGAGCACGGCTTGGGGCCGCCCGTACCGTGAAATGACGATGCGCTCCCCTTGCGCGGCGCGGCCCACGAGCTTCGGAGCGTGCAACTTGAGATCGCGAACGCCCACGGCGGTGGTAGCCATGACTTGGAGTACAACGTCGCGCTCGATGCAGCAAGACCGTTCGAGCGTTTCGCCCGCCTATCGATTCTTGGGCGAGGCGTTCCATCGTGTCGTCCCCTCTCGCGACAGGCTCTCTCGGCGAGTCCGGAGGCGTCTCTTCGGCCGGCACGCTGATGCGAATGTCGTTGTCTTCCGTCCGCCCGATCGTGACGCGCCCCACGAGCGGCACCGGATACGTTTTCACTTCGTATCCCGCGAAGACAGCCACCTCCAGCGCAGCCCGCGAAGACGCCACGGGGGCAATTTAACCCTTTCCCTCCCCCCCAGCGCGCGCGATTCCCGCGCGTTTCGTCACTTCGCCGCAGAGGTCCTCCGGTAAAGCCACCACATCCCCACGTGGTCCACGCGGCGGATCTCGGGATCGTCCTTGAAGATGGAGTCCGGCGAGCGTCCGGCGCGCACCAGGAACCAATCGAAGAAGGGGCCGTGCTCTTTCACCTTGAAGAGGTTCGGTTGCCACTCCCATCGTGTCGGCGTCGGCGGGGGGAGCACCGCCTCGGGGTCGTGCGGGTCGCGGAACACGACCGGCGCCGCGCCCCACCACGCGAAGTTGAAGCTCAGGTATCCGCCGCGCTCCGCCTGAATGTACGCGGGCAGATGAATGAACGGCGTCGTCTGACGCGCGCTGCCGCCGTGATCGAAGATGAGGTACATGAGCCGCGGCGCCCGCGGGATCTGGGCCGCGATCTTCGCGAAATCCTCGGTCTGCGCGTTGAAGTCACGGTAACTGGCAGTCACGAAGCTGCCATAAGCGATCGCGACCGCCATCATCACCGCCGTGAGGCCCGCGCGCCACGGCAGCGAGCGTGGCAGTCCGGGCAGGAGCGCCACTGCCAGGTACGCCGCGGCCGTCGCCTCGCGCGGGTACACGTACCACCACACGCCGATCGACATCGGCAGCGTGAAGAACAGCCCCAGGAACACCGCGGTACAGCACGCCACCACGAGCCACGCCCCGATCGCGAACCGCGTGCTCCGCCTTGTTCCATCGAAGAAGAGGCTGTGCTCGAAGGCCTTCACGAAGAGCGCCGCCGCGCCGACGATGGCCGCCGCGCGCGCGAGCATACCCGCGAGCTCCATCTCGCGCGGGCTGGTGAAGCCGCTCCACAAGAGGGGCCAGATCTCCTTCGCGCGGGCCGGATCGAAGTGGAACGTCATCCCGCCGGCGTCGAGCGCCTTCGGCCGCACCACGAGCCAGATCGCGAACAGGATCACCGAAGGCAGCGCCGGCAGCACGATCGGCCCGAGCCGCCGCGTCGCCGGATACAGGAACACCGCCGTCCCGAGCACCGCCGCGAGCCCCATCGGGAAGCGGAAGATGTGCGTGAAGAACAGGAGCACCAGCGCCGCCCCGAGCGCGATCCGTCGGCCGCGCGTGGGCCGATCCACGACCATCATCGCGAACCCGACGCACGCCGCGAAGAGCCCGAGCGCGCCGATGAAGTTGATGAAGCCCCAGTGCGTGAGCGTCGAGTACGCGATCGGCAGCGTGAGCAGCGCGGTGTGCGGGCTGCGCTTCATGCCGTGGAGGAGCACCGCCATGCCGCCGGGCACGAGCAGCAGCATCGCCACCGTCGCCGTCTTCACCGCGGCGAGCGGCTTCATCACCAGCATGAAGAGCGCGGCGATCGCGTACTGGAGCAGGTACGGCACCGCGATCGGGTGGATCTCGAACTGCTCGTGGAAGTGCCAGTCCGGGTCGAAGTAGTGCCGCAGGATCGACGAGTGCGCCGCGTGGAACGGCAGGTCCGTCATCGGCGGGAACCGAGTCGCCGCGATGGGCGCCGCGATCACCGCGAACGCCACGAGCGCGCTCGCGAAGGCCAGAAGGCCGCGCAGGGGCGAGCGAGCGAACCAGGCTGATGCACCGCGGATCAACGCGGCGGAACGTACAAGAGGGCCGACGTTTGACAAACACCACGGTGGCGCGGGGCGCCGCGCAGGGTGGTAGTGTCGCGCGCGATGCGGCCCCTCGATACCCCGCGGGACCACGACGGCCTCCCGATCACGACGAAGCTGGAGGAGCGTGTTTCGAAGGCGATCGCCGCCGTCGCGACGTTGTTCTTCGCGCTCGTCGCAGCGTGGGAGATCGGATCGCCGCCGCTCGCGGGGCACTACGCGTCGTCCGCGAGCATGGGCATCATCGCGGAGAACATGTGGCGGTGGCACATCCTCGGCCCCGTCTGGGAGTACACCGCGACCGCGCCGCCGCCGTCCTCGTATTACTGCCACCACCCGTGGGGCATCTTCTGGACGACGGCGCTCTTCTTCAAGGTGTTCGGGCGCCACGATTTCGTGTGTCGCCTCGCGCCGGTGCTGCTCAGCTCGGCGACGCCGCCGCTCCTCTACGCGATCGGCCGCAGCGTGTGGCGCCCCGCGTCCGGAGCGATCGCGGCGCTCGCGTTCGTGGTGCTGCCGATCGCGCTGTCGTTCGCGGCTTTCAACGCGCTGGAGGTGCCGGTGATGACGTGGACGCTGCTCGGCCTCTACGGCTGGGCGCGGTACCTCGCCACGTGGCGCCGCAAATACGCCGCGATCGCGTGGGTAGGGTTCCTGTTCGCGGTGCACGCGGACTGGCCGTCGTACGTGCTCGTGTTCCAGATGCTCGTGTTCGGCGTCGCGCGGTGGCTGGTGCTGCCGCGCTTCGGCTTCGCGCGCGTGCCGGCGCGCCGCTACATGGGGCTGTGGCTGGCGCTCGCGCTGACGTCGTTCGTGAGCGGCATGGCGTACCTCCTGATCTTCGCGAAGATCGGCAAGCTGAACGATCTCGTCGGCTCGTACGGCCAGCGCGCGAACGGCAACAAGGTCCCGCTCTCCGCGGTGCTCGCCTCGCGCCGCTACTGGATCGAGCTCTGTTTCACGCCGATCGCGGTCGTGCTCGGAAAGGTGGCCGCGATCGTCGCCGCCGTTCGATTCTATTTCGTGCTGCGCGAGGAGGAGGCGATCCCGATCTTCTACCTTGGCATGGCGGTGTTTCAGTACGTCGTGTTCAAGCAGGGCGCCGACATCCACGTCTTCTGGCCGCACACGTTCGCCGCGTATTTCGCGCTCGGGATGGGCGCGCTCCTCGCGACCTTGGCCCCGAGCGTCGCGCGGCTCTTCTCCGGCGTGCGCGCGCGCGACCTGGCGCCGATCGTCGTGCTCGGGGCCCTCGCGATCCCGCTCGCGTTCGTGCTGCGCGACGGATTGCCTGCGCTCGTGTACGCGCGGCGCACGGGCGGACGCTTCGACGAGCACGGCCGCCTCATCGACTCCGACGGCCCGTCGATCGCGTTCCTCCACTGGCTCGACGATCGAATTCCATCGGATCAGAAGGTCGATCTGCACGAGGGCATGAAGCCGACCTGGGCGCAGGTGTGGGCGCTCGGCGGCCGCACCGTGGGCCTCAACACGCCGCTGCCGAAGAGCCAGGGGCCGGAGCCGGTGCCGGCGCCGTACCTGGTGGACACGCGCTTTCTCCTCGATGAAGCGCAGGCCGATCTGGCCGCGAAATACCGCGTGACGGCGGTCGGATCGTTCTGGCAGGTGGACCGCACCGCGAGCGCGCCGATCGAGGCGTTCTCGTTCCGCGAGAGCGAGCCGTCGTTCTTCCGCTGGTACCTCGTCTCGGGCACGGAGCCGGAGCGCGCGATCGTGCCGGACCCGCTGCTCACGTGGGAGCTGCGCGCGCACTTCGATCAGCCGACGCAGCCGATCGAGACCGAGCCCGTGACGTTCGACGACCGCCGCATCCTCTACAACATGGCGCTCGCGAGGGGCGACGCCGCGCGCGCCGCGGATCTCGCGAAGGATCTCGAGTCCGAGCTGCGCCCGCTCCACGTGATGTTCGACGACGGCACGGAGCTCGTCGGCGCGCGCTTCCGCGACGGCGCGCAGCCCGAGCTGCTGCTCCTGCTCCGCGCGGGCGGCCCGGCGGCGAAGGACGTGCAGCTCACGGTGAAGTCGAAGGTGACGTCACCGCCGCTGCTCTCGACCACGATGATCGACCCGCAGGAGCGCGAGGTCGGCCTGCCGCTCCCGATCGCGCCGGAGCGCTGGAAGAAGGGGTTTCTCTACTCCGATCACGTCCCGATCCGGAAGCGACCGGGCCGCGAGGTGTTCGTCGCGTCGTTCTGGTCGCGTCGTCGCGGGGCCTTCCCGAAGCCGCAGGACGGCCGAAAATCCGTGGAGGTGTTAGCGTTGCGCTGATGCCTTCGTTCTCTCGCCCGATGCCGCGCACCGCTCTCGTCGTCGCCCCGTTCGCGATCGCAGCTCTGGCCCTCGTCGCGGGCGGCCTCGCGGCGTGCGGAGGCGCGGCGACTCCCTTCGATCAAAAGGAGCCGCCGAACGGAGGCGGCGAGGCGACGGGCGGCCTGATGCAGACCATCTCGCCCGCGGCCAGCGCGGCGCCCAGCGCGGAGGCGGAGGCCAGCTTCATGCGGATCGGGGACGTCACGCGCGCGGAGATCGCAGCGGCGCCGCCGCCCCCCACGACGGAGCCGACGACGACGAGCACGCCGCCCGCGGGTGGCCCGACGAAGACGGCCAGCAAGAACGAGAAGGGCTACAAGTCGGACGGTGGGACGGTGCCGCCCGAGAAGAAGCCTTCGCCGATGACGACGCCGCCGCCGGAGCTGCCGAACGGCGTGCGCGGCGCGGTCGTCGACTCCGCGAGCGGCCTCACGGAGGCGGAGGTGCGCGCGACGATCCTGGGCAAATCGTCGGCGCTGCGCGACTGCTACGACCTCGGCGGCGCCAACTTCAGCGGCGCGGTCAGCCTGCGCGTCGCGATCGGCCCCACGGGCACGGTGGCCGCGGCCGAGGTGACCTCCAGCACGACCCACAGCAACCAGGTCGACTCCTGCGTGCTCGGCAAGGTCCGCACGATGCAGTTCCCCTCGAAGGGCAGCGCCGCGGTCGTCTCGTTCCCGATCGAATTCGGCCGCTGACCCCCGTCATGCGCGCGCACCAACGGCCGCCGACGGTTGCACCAACGGCCGCCGACGATTGCACCAACGGCCGCCGACGATTGCACCAACGGCCGCCGACGATGGCACCAACGGCCGCCGACGATGGCACCAGGAGCTCCGGCGTGTGCACCAGGAGCTCCGGCGTGTGCACCAGGGGTTCCCGGCGCGTGCACCAGGGGTGAGGCGAACGGTAACTTCAGTTCTTCACGTCGATCTCGCCCTTGAACATCGCCATCCAGCACTGAAAGCCGATCGTCCCTTCGTTGTCGGCCTTCACGTTGACGATGACGGGCTGGTTGAGCGGCAGGTCCTTCTCGATCTTCAGCGACGGGATCGCCATCGCCTTGAGGCACTCGCTCTCGGTCTCGCGCGTGAGCTTGAGGCTGATCGTCTCGCCCTTCTTGGCCTCGATCACCTTCGGCTCGAACCCTTTGTTCGTCACCTTCACCTCGACGACGCGCCCCGCGGGCGCCTCCGCCGGAGCCGCGGCCGTGCTCCCCGACGCCGCCGGCTTCGCGTTCGCATCGTTGGACTTGCCGCAGCCGAGCGCGAGCGAACCGAGGAGGAGAGAGGCGCAGAGGATCGAGAGGTTCTTCACGCGCGAGCCCATGACAAACGGACCGCTCTGCGTCAAGCGGGCGCCGCCGGGCCGCCGCTTCCTTTGCCCCGCCGGCCGTCCGCGGTATTCGAAGGCCGTGCGCGCCGCGGTGCTCTTTCTCCTCTCCGCGCTCGCGATCCCGACGTGCGCGAGCAACGGCTCCTCGTCCGGTGCCGAGACCTCGGCCACCACCGCCGCTGCCACCGCCACGATCGCCGCCTCTGCCGCGACCACCGCGAGCGCCCCGGAAGCGCCGCCGCCGAGCGCGGGGTGCGACTCCGGGCACGGGTTGCTCGTGCTCACGTCCCCGGAGACGCCGGTCGCCGGCAAACCGCTGCGCGTCGTCGCGGTGAGCGAGATCGAAGCGAAGGGCGCGCTCGTCGTGCGCGACAGATCCGGCAAGACGCTCGCGACCGGCGAACGTCGCGGCGGGCCGCCGTTCTTCTGGTTCGCCGAGATCGCCGCCGCGCCCGAAGGCCCCGTGCGCGCGACGATCGAGGACGGCGGCGCGCTGCTCGGCTGCAAGGACGCGAAGGTCGTCGCCGAGGTCGAGCCGTACAAACCGACGTACAACCAGCGCGTCTGGAAGGCCGAGGCCGAGTGGACGCGCGCCACCGAAGACCTGTTCTCGGCCTGGATCGAGAAGCTGTTCGACGCGCCGCTCGACGAGCAGCTCTCGTGGCCCGTGCTCCACGACGTGCTGCGCGATCCGGCGCGCAACTTCCTCCACGACCACCTCGGCCTCGGCGAAGACGACGGCGGCAAGAAGGGCGTCGCGATCGACCCCGACTGCGCGGATCTGCCCTATTTCCTGCGCGCGTACTTCGCCTTCAAGCTGAAGCTGCCGTTCGCGTACTCGGGCTGCACGCGGGGCGGCCCCGAGGGACCGCCGCGCTGCGTGAAGTGGCGCACCGTCCGCGACGTCCACGCCGAGCCGCCGAACGATCCGCCGCGCGCGTTCGGGAATTTCCTCCGCACCACGCTCGCCGACGCCGTCCACTCCGGCAACGGGCGCGTGCCCGGCTCCTCCGACGACGGCGACTACTACCCGGTGCCGCTCACCGCGTCGTCGCTGCGGCCGGGGACGATCTTCGCCGATCCGTACGGGCACGTGCTCATCGTCGTGAAGCGCATCGCGCAGACGAAGGAGCGCGGCGGCATCCTCCTCGCCGTCGACGGACAGCCGGACGGCACCGTGGCGCGGCGCCGATTCTGGCGCGGCAACTTCCTCTTCGCGCTCGATCCGATGCTCGGCGGCGCGGGCTTCAAGCGGTTCCGGCCGATCTCGCTGGAGGGCCGGCAACACCCGCTCAAGAACGACGAGATCGCGAAGCACCCCGACTACGGCGACTTCGGGCTGGACCAGTACGCGGGCACCGTCGACGACTTCTACGACAAGGTCGAGGACGCGCTCTCCCCCGAGCCGATGGATCCGGAGCGCGCGCTGCTGGAGACGATCGACGCGCTCGAAGAGCAGGTGCGCGGGCGCGTGAAGAGCGTGCAGAACGGCGTCGAGTACTTCCAGAAAGGCAACGCCCGCATCGACATGCCGGACGGCGCCGAGATCTTCGAGACGACCGGGCCGTGGGAGGATTTCTCCACGCCCTCGCGCGATCTGCGGCTCCTCATCGCGATCGACATCGTGCGCGGCTTCCCCGAGCGCGTGGAGCGGCGCGCGAGCCGGTTCGCGATGCCGGCCGGAAAGAAGCCCGAAGAGGTGCGCGCGGCCCTCGCGGCGCTGCTCTCGGCCGAGCTCGACAAACGCAAGGTGACGTACACCCGGAGCGACGGCTCCACGTTCTCGCTCTCGCTGGCCGACGTGGCGTCGCGCGCGGCCGACCTGGAGATGGCGTACAACCCGAACGACTGCCCCGAAGCTCGGTGGGGCGCCCCCAAAGGCAGCGACGAGGCCTCGACATGTCGGCGCCACGCGGGCGGTGACCAGCGCGCGAAGATGAACAAGGCGCGCGTATGGTTCCACGAGCGCCGCCGCCCAGCGCGCGGAACCTGAGTCAACGCGCGGGGAGAGTCACCCCACGCAGAGAGCCTGATCCAGCGCGCGGGAAGCCTGATCCAGCGCGCGGGGAGCGTCGCTCCACGTGCTCCGCCGCACGTCGCGCGATGGTGCGCCCGTCGGCAAAAAGCCTCTGCTAGTCTCAGACCGCTTATCCATGGCCGCGCCCCCTCGCCTCAGCCCGAGCACCATCCTGCGCTACGAGCGCCTGGAGGGGATCGCGGAGCGGAGCATCGAGGATCTGGTGACGCTCACGGCGCAGCTCCTCGGCGCGGAGCGGTGCTTCGCGGGCTTCGTGCACCCGAGCGACGGCTGGCTGCGCACCGTGGTCGGCGTCACGCCCGCGGAGGCGCGCGAGCACGCGGCCCTGTGCGCGTACGCGATGCTCCAGGCGGGCCCATCGTTCGCGGAGGACGCGCGCAAGGTCGACATGCTCGCGCACGTGCCGCTGGTCGCCGCGAAGGACGGCGTGCGCATGTTCGCCGGCGTGCCGATCGTCACGACCGACGGCGTCGCGCGCGGGGCCCTCGTCCTCATCGATCGCCGCCCACGCGCCCTCACCGACGCCGAGAAGAAGACGTTCGTCGCGCTCGCGAACCAGGTGAAGAACCAGGTCGAGCTCAACACCCGCATCGAGGATCTGCGCGGCATGCACGCGGCGCAGATCGGCGCGCTTTCGATGCTGAAGGGCCTCCTCAAGGCCGCCACCACGTTCGCGATCATCGGCACCGACACGAACGGCCGCATCACCCTCTTCAACGAGGGCGCCGAGCGCGTGTTCGGCATCTCCGCGCAGGAGGCGGGCGGCCTCACGCCGCTCGCGTTCCTCGACGCGCGCGAGGTGAAGCTCCTCGGGGCGCAGCTCACCGCGAGCTTGGGCCGGCCGATCCAGGGGTTCAACGTGCTCGTCGCGGAGTGCGTCGGCGACGCGCCGGTGGAGCACACGTGGAGCATGCGGCGCTCGTCGGGCGGCTCGTTCCCGGGGCTCCTCGTGGCCGCGCGCGTCGTGCAAGAGGACGGGCAGCTCTCGGGGTACGCCTTCATCGCGCGCGACATCACCGAGCAGCGCGCCATCGATCGGATGAAGGACGACTTCGTGTCGATGGTGAGCCACGAGCTGCGCACGCCGCTCACCGCGATCCGCGGCGCGCTCGGCCTCGCGACGGGCGGCGTCGCCGGGCGCGTGCCCGAAGGCCTCGGGGAGCTCGTGCACATCGCGCACTCCAACACCGAGCGCCTGCTGCGCATCGTGAACGACATCCTCGACATCCACCGCCTGGAGTCCGGCGCCCTGGAGCTGCGGCCCGAGGCGACGGATCTGCTCGCCGTCGTGAACCGCGCGGTGGAGCTGACGAGCCCCGTCGCCTCGGAGTACGGCGTCTCGTTCCGCGTGGCGGAGACGGCGCAGACCGCGATGGTGCAGGTCGACTTCGAGCGCTGGGTGCAGGTGCTCGTGAACCTCCTGTCGAACGCGGTGAAGTACTCGCCCGCGGGCGACACCGTGGACATCGACATCACGCGCCGCGGCCGCCTCGTGCGCGTGACGGTGACGGACCGCGGCCCCGGCATCCCGGAGGAGTTCCGCGCGCGCGTGTTCGAGAAGTTCGCGCAGGCCTCGACGGGCAACATGCGCCTCTCCGGCACGGGCCTCGGCCTCTCGATCGTGAAGCTCCTGGTGGAGCAGCACGGAGGCCACGTCGGCTTCGACTCCGTGCGCGGCCGCGGCACCACGTTCTACGTCGACATGCCGCTGCTAGAGGCGTCGCGCCCGCACCCCACGCCCGTCGCCTGAGCGCTCACTTACAGCAGCGGAAGCCGGTCGAGTAGTCGTGGTACTTCGCGCCGTGCGCGGTCGTGCGGTAGTTGCAGCCCTCGCCGTTGATCTTCGTGTCGAGGTAGTAACCGCCGCGGAACGTGCCGTTCGTCGCCGCCGTCCACTCGTGCAGGTTCCCGACCATGTCGTAGACCTGATAGCTGTTCTTGCACTTCGAGAACGAGCCGGTCTTCGCGACGGTGCCCTTCAGCTGGTTCAGGCGCTCGTCGTTCATGTTCGCCCACGTGAACGCGCTCTGCGGGGCCGCGTTGCCGTTCTCCCCGTAGTAGTGGTTGAAGGAAGAGACGCCGCTGTCGTTGCACCGCCCCGCCTTGCGATCGTCACCGTACGGGTACGTCGTTGGCTTCTTCCCTTTGCAGGCGCCGATCCACTCTTCGTCGGTGCAGAGGCGCTTGCCGGCCGCCTTGCACGCCGCGTCCGCCTGCTCCTTCGAGATGTGCGCCTGCGGGATGACGCCCTTCTTCGAGACGGCCTTCACCTTGACGCTCTCGACGCCTTTGTACGGCGAGTGCGCCTTCGTCTCCTTGCCGGTGATCTCGACCACGCTGGCCTCGTACTGATCGATGCAGTACTTGCCGGCGATCGAGGCCATGCCGTCAGGGCACGTCTTGCCTTTGGCCTCCGCGCCTTTCGGATCCGGCAGGGCCACGATCAAGAGCGCCACGCCGAGTCCGGCGACGAGCGCGGGAGATCGAACGAGCTTCTGTACGAAGTTGTCCAGCGTCCTCATGGGTCGTTCGCGAAGAGCTCCTAAGGCGTACGGACGGACCGATGATGCTACAAACGGACCGGGCGCAGAAGGCCTTAGCAGTCCGACGTCGATCGTGCCAAATTCGTCGCGGTCTTCTTCGAATATGTCGAAAATCACAGAGCTGCCGGCCGCGACGCTCCGCCTCACCCCCCAAGATTTCGTGGTCGACGAGATCGCCGCCTACGCGCCGAGCGGGGCCGGGGAGCACGCCTACATCACCTTCCGCAAGACGGACCTCACCACCCCCGAGGCGGTGAAGCGCATCGCCCGAGCGCTCGGCGCCGACGCGCGGGACGCCGGGTTCGCCGGCATGAAGGACCGGCACGCCGTCACCACCCAGACGGCGTCGTTCCAGCTCCCGATCGCGAAGGATCCGGCCGCGCTGCTCGCCGCGGCGACGCTCGACGGGATCGAGATCCTCTCGGTGTCGCGGCACGGTAACAAGCTGAAGCCCGGCCACCTCGAAGGGAACCGCTTCCGCATCGCGCTGCGCGGGATCGAGGCGTCCGCGGCGGACGGCGTGATCGAAGGGATCCGGCGCTCGTTCGCTTCGGGCGTGCCGAACGCCTTCGGGCCGCAGCGCTTCGGGCGGGACGGCAGTAACCCGGCGCGCGCGATCGAGTGGCTCGCGGGCAAGACGCGCGGGCCCCGCGACAAGCGCGAGCAGCGGATGCTGTTCTCGGCGCTGCAGTCGCTGTGGTTCAACGAGGTGCTCGCGCGGCGCGAGGCCGACGGCACGTGGGCGCGCGTGCTGCCCGGCGATCTCGCGAAGAAGCACGACACCGGGGGCATGTTCCTCGTGCCGCTCGCGGGCCTCGAAATGGAGGATGCGATCGCGCGCGGCTCGGCTGGTGAGCTATCTCCGACCGGGCCGATGTTCGGAAAGAAGATGCGATGGCCCGAGGGCAAGCCCGGCGAGCTGGAGCGCGAGGTGCTCGCCCGTGCCATCGAGGATCCGAGCAAGCTCGACGCGTGGGCTCATCTCGGTGAGGGCACGCGCCGGCCGCTGCGCATGGAGGTCACGGAGGGCGCGGTCGAAAAGATGCCGGACAGCGAGGCGGGCCGCGAAATGATCGTGGTCAGCTTCGTTCTACCGAAAGGCGGCTATGCGACGACCGTCCTCGGTCGCACCGTAAAGCTCGTCGACGCAAGCGTTGCGCGATCGCATCGGGAACAAACCGAAGGGCTCGAACGATCCGGCGCGGACGGCTCCGTTCAGCCGGACGGCGAAGCCGAAATCGGCTAGCCGTGACACGGCTCCTACGGCAAATAGGGGCGCCTCTTCATCCCCGCGAACGTGCTGCGCGATTGCGGATCCCGTCCCCAAGCCCACAAGGCAACCGAATCGAATACCGGACGTGACGCGCTCAGCGAAGGCGCGGCGCGACCGGCTCTCCACCGAAAGGCACCAGTACCGAGATGAACCTCGTCGAGTGGCTCAAGCACATCATGGTCGGGTTCGGCGCGGCATGGGTCATGTGGCTCATGCTCGGGCTGAGCGTCATCAGCGTGGCCATCATGCTGGAACGCGGGTGGTTCTTCTGGTCGATCCGCGACGACCTCGTGACGCTCCAGCGCGATCTCCGCAACGCCCTCCGCGAGTCGATCGAGAAGGCGCAGAAGCGCATGGAGGCCTCGCCCTCCGCCGAGGCCGCCGTGGTGCTCGCGGGCCTCGCCGAGGCCGAAAACGGCCCCGCCGCCGCGGAAGAGGCGATGACCGGCGCGCTCGCGCTGCAACGGATGAAGCTGGAGAAGCGGCTCGCCTACCTCGGCACGCTCGGCAACAACGCCCCGTTCATCGGCCTCTTCGGCACCGTCATCGGCGTCGTGCAGGCGTTCGCGGAGCTCGCGAAGGCGCCGGTCGGCGGCGCGGCCACGTCGCAGATCGCGCCGCAGGCCACCGTCATGGCGAGCATCGGTGAGGCGCTCGTCGCCACCGCCGTCGGCCTCATCGTCGCGATCCCAGCGGTCGCGGGGAACAACTTCTTCCAGCGCGTGATCCGCGCCACGGTCGCGAACACCGACGCGCTCACGCACACCCTCCTCGCGCACCTGAAGGCGCAGCCCGCGTACCGCGCGCCCGTGTTCAAGGAAGAGGAGCCCGCGCCGGCCGCGAAGGGCAAGGGCAACGCGAAGAAGGCGGAGAAGAAGGCGGACGCTGAGGAGGCCGAGTAATGGGCGGCGGCTCGTCCAACAACGACGACGACGGGATGGTCTCGGGGATCAACGTCACCCCGCTCGTCGACATCACGCTCGTGCTCCTCATCATCATGATGGTCACGGCGAAGATCATCGTGTCGCAGTCGCTGCCGATGGATCTGCCGAAGGCCGCGCAGGGGCAGCAGATCCAGCTCGTGTTCGGCGTGGAGCTGCACCAGGACGGCTCCACGATGGTGGACGGCAAGCGCATCGCGAACGACGACGCCGTCTTCCCGATGGCGAAGGAGGCGTTCCAGAAGAACAACGATCTGCGCGCCGTCATCCGCGCCGACACGGCGGTGCAGCACGGCCGCGTGATCCGCGTGCTCGATCTGATGAAGCAGGCCGGCATCTCGAAGATCGCGTTCGGCGTCAGCAGCACCCCGCCCGAGCCGGGCGCCGTGCAGCCGCCGCCCACGCCGGTGGACGTGAAGCCGTGAGCCCTGCCGCCCGACGTTCCTCCGATCGCGATCGCGCGAGCCTCGCCGCGTCCTCGGCCCCGGCGGCGATGCTCGTGGGGCCCGCCGTGCAGCACGCGGATCGGGACGATCCGCTCGGCGCGGTGCTGACGCTCGGCGACCGCGCGGTCAAATACGGCGCGCTGATCGGCCTCGTGATCGGCCTCGGGTCGCACAGCGTGGCGGCCGGGCGCGCGCTCATGTCGCTCAACGAGCTGCGCGTGGGCGTCGAGCAGATGCGGTACGCGATCCACGAGTTCCTGTGGACGGAGTACGACATCGATCTGAAGCCGCCGGAGCAGAAGGCGGAGCCGGAGAAGCCAAAAGAGGAGCCGCCGCCCACGCCGGATCCAGAGCCGATCGTGCAGCAGGCTCCGAAGGCCGTCGACAAGCCGCAGGACCCGTACGACGAGAAGCCCGCGCCCGTGCAAGCGGCGAAGGTGCTCACGGCGCCGACGGATCCAGGCAAGGTCGAGGATCTCACCGGCGAGGGCATCGTCTCCGGCGACAACACGAACGGACCGCTCGGCGGACAGAGCTCCGCGGCCGGCACCGCGACGGCGATCACGCACGCCGCGAACGCCGACGTGAACGGGAAATCGGGCGGCACCGGGACAGGCACCGCGCCTCCGCCGCCGCCGCCTTCGAACAAGCCGGACATGTCCGCGCCCGCGACGGTGATCGGCGGATCGTCGTGGTCCAACTGCCCGTTCCCGGACGAGGCCGACACCGATCAGATCGACTACGCGCAGGTCACGATCATCGTGACGGTGCGCCCCGACGGCTCGCCGCAATCCGCGCAGGTGACGGCCGAAGTGCCGCCCGGCAAGGGCTTCGGACGGCAGGCCCGCATGTGCGCCCTCGCCCGCAAGTACGGCGCCGGAAAAGACACCGACGGCAACGCGACGACGAAGTCGACGCCGCCGATCCGCATCACGTTCAACCGTTAGATCCAGCACCGCGGCGCCAGGCGGGGGAGTGATACGAGGGGGCGGAGCCCCCTTGTAAGATCGAATTGTGGGTGATTGGAGAGGCCCCCCCGGGCGTCGGTTTACTGGCAGTCGAACGGGCAGCTCACCTGGTTCTCGCCGCACTGCGCTTCGCAGAAGAAGTTGCCGCACTTGCAGAAGCCGAGGCAGTCCGGCTGGCAGTTCGCGGCGTTCTCTCCGCACTTCGTGTCGCAGAAGCCGTCGCCGCAGTTCGCGCAGGCCGCGCCGCAGTCGCTCGGGCACGAGGCCTGGCTCTCTCCGCAGTTCGGCTCGCAGAACAGGTTGCCGCACACGCAGAGCTGCGCGCAGTCCTGCTGGCAGTTGATCGGGCTCTCGCAGTTGGAGTTGCAGAAGCCGTCGCCGCACACGCACTGCTGGCCGCAGTCCTGCGGGCACGAGAACGGATCCTCGAAGCAGTTGGCCGTGTCGCACACGCCGTCGCCGCACGTGCAGCCGCCGCAGTCGAACGGGCAGGTCTGCGCGCTCTCCCCGCACGTCGGATCGCACACGCCGTCGAAGCACTGACAGAAGCAGTCCGACTGGCACGTCTGCGAATTCTCGCCGCAGTTCGGGTCGCAGAAGAAGTCGCCGCAGTTGCAGAAGCTGAAGCAGTCCTGCGGGCACGTCTGCGTGTCCTCACCACAATTCGCCTGGCACTGGCCGTTTCCGCACGTGCACGTCGACGAGCAGTCCGCCGGGCAGTTGAGCAGCGTCTCCCCGCAGTTCGCCTGGCACGTGCCGTTGCCGCACACGCAGCCCATGCCGCAGTCCTGAGCGCACGTCTGCGAGTTCTCGCCGCAGCCCGCGAGGCATTTCCCGTCGCCGCACGTGCACGTCGGGCAGTCCGTCGCGCACGAGGCCGACGTCTCCCCGCAGGCCGCCTCGCAGATGCCGTTGCCGCACGAGCAGGCGACCGCGCAGTCCGACGGGCACGAGAGGATCGTCTCCCCGCAGGCCGGCTGGCACTGGGCATTGCCGCACACGCACGTCGCGCCGCAGTCCGCGGGGCAGGTGTTGAGGTTCTCACCGCACTGCGGCTGGCAGGTGCCGTTGCCGCACGCGCAGGAGGCGCCGCAGTCCGCCGCGCAGGTGTTCGCGTTCTCCATGCACTGCGGCTGGCAGACGCCGTCGCCGCACGCGCACACGCCGCAGTCGCCGGGGCAGTTCGCCTGCGATTCGCCGCAGCCGACCTGGCAGAGCTGGTTGCCGCAGATGCACGGCTGGCCGCAGTCCTGCGGGCACGTCTGCGACGACTCGCCGCACTGCGCCTCGCACGTGCCGTTGCCGCAGAAACAAGCCGCGCCGCAGTCCTGCGGGCACGAGAACGAGTCCTCGCCGCAGAACGGGTCGCACTTCATGTCGCCGCAGGTGCAGCCCTGGAAGCAGTCCTGGATGCAGGTGGCCGTCGTCTCGCCGCACTGAGGCTGGCAGGTGCCGTTGCCGCAGACGCAGCCCATGCCGCAGTCCTGCGCGCAGTTTTGCGAGGACTCCCCGCATTGCGGCTGGCAGGTGCCGTTTCCGCAGACGCAGTTGGGGACGCAGTCGATCGAGCAGGTCTGCGCGGTCTCGTTGCAGGCCGGGTCGCACTTGCCGTCGCCGCACAGGCACGCGGCGCCGCAGTCTTGCGGGCACGACTGCATCGTCTCGCAGCCGGCCTCGCACTTCATGTTGCCGCACACGCAGGCCTGGCCGCAGTCCTGCGGGCACGTCACGGCCGACTCCCCACATTGAGGCTGGCACGTCGCATTGCCGCACACGCAGACCGGCGCGCAGTCCTGAGGGCAGGTGTTCGCGGACTCGCCGCAGGCCGCCTGGCAGACGCCGTTGCCGCACGCGCAGCCCATGCCGCAGTCTTGCGGGCAGCTCGCGCTCGACTCACCGCACTCGGGCTGACAGGCCGCGTTGCCGCACTGGCACACTGCCGCGCAGTCCGGACCGCAGGTGTTCTGGTTCTCACCGCAGGCCGGCTGACAGACGCCGTTGCCGCACACGCACGAGCCGCAGTCTTGCGGGCAGTTGTTCTGGTTCTCGAAGCAGTTGATCGGGTCGCACTTGCCGTCGCCGCACGCGCACGAGATGACGCTGCAATCGGCCGGGCACGTCATCGTGGTCTCGCCGCAGGCCGGGTCGCATTTGAAATCGCCGCAGACGCAGGAGCCGCCGCAATCGATGGGGCAGTTGTTGGCAGTCTCGACGCATTGCGGCTGACAGAGGCCGTTTCCGCAGATGCAATCGGCGCAGTCGATCGCGCACGTGGCCTGGTTCTCACCGCAGGCCGGCTGGCACACGGCGTCGCCGCAGATGCAGACGCCCGCGCAGTCCTGAGGGCAGCTCACGCTGGTCTCGCCGCACTCTTGCTGGCACTTGCCGTCGCCGCAGAAGACGTTCGGGGGGCAGGCGCCGCAGTCTTGAGGGCAGGTGCCGGAGCTCTCGCCGCAGGCCGGCTGACAGACGCCGTTGCCACACTCGCACGAAGAGCCGCAGTCCGTCGGGCAAGAGAACGTGTCTTCTTTGCAATCGAGCTGGCAGATGCCATTTCCGCAGACGCAGGCGCCGCAGTCGTCGGGGCAGGTCGCGGGGGACTCTCCGCACTCGGGCTCGCAGAAGAGGTTGCCGCACGTGCACGAGGCCACGCACGTCTTCGACGCGGGCGAGCACGAGAGGCCCTGGACGGCGCATTGACTGCAAGCCTCGCCGTTGTTTCCGCAGGCGTTCTGGGCCGTGCCGTCGACGCACTGGCCGTCGGGGGTACAGCAGCCGGTCGGGCACGTGGCGGGGCCGCATTCGCCTCCGCCGGTGCCGCCTCCGCCGGTGCTCCCACCGGCGCCTCCGGAGCCGCCTGGGTTCGGGACGAGGGTGGATCGGCCGCAACCGGCGGCGAACAGCGCGACGAGGGCGGTCAGCACCAGCCACAGGCGCAACGTGGAGAGGTCGATTCGGCGAAGCAGCATGACAAGCACCTGCCCGCAGCGTATCCGGGTTCTTTCCCGCGTAG
This sequence comes from Polyangiaceae bacterium, assembly GCA_046351455.1. Classification (GTDB taxonomy): domain Bacteria; phylum Myxococcota_A; class Polyangia; order Polyangiales; family Polyangiaceae; genus JADJRH01. The sequence continues at coordinate 146,301 of JAXLYM010000011.1, read as the reverse complement.
AAGAATGCCGCAGTCGGTCAGGCTGGAATCCGACGGTGACACGGTGACTGGCCGTTGCGGGGAGCGGGATGCGCGCCTTCGTGCGCGTTCGTGCAAATCCGGCGTCTCAAATTTGGCCCATTGGATCCAGGCAAGGTAACGGCGCGGGAGGTGGCGCGGTCGCCACGCTTTCGGAGGTCTCCATGGCCAGTGCGCGGCTCGCGCGGAAAGAGGGGCGGGTCTCGAATCGACGCTCGCTCACATCGACGCTGCCCGCGGATTCCGCGCCGCCTTCGCGTCTGTGGCTGTCGGATCGTCCCGGGTGGTGCGTCGATCTCGGCGAGACGTTGGTGGCGATGCGGACCGCGGATCTGTGGCTCGCGCTCGCGAAGGACGAGATCGGGGCGCAGACGAAGGTGTGGCGCGAGGGGATGCCGTACTGGACCGAGATCGAGAACGTGCCCGAGTTCGCGCTGGCGATGCCGGACGCGACCGTGTGGGCCCCTGGAGATGGACCGCGGCGTATGGATGCTTCGAATCGCAAGACGGACACCGCTGCTCCTGCTTCTGCCGTGCGGGCGGTGCGTTCGGAGGTCGAGGCGACGGACGTGGGCTCGGAGGCGAGCTTGCCGGCGCCGCCCTCGGTGGCGGACGTGATGAGCCTCGCGCCGCCGAGCGATTTCGTGACGCCCGCGCCGGTGGTGGTGGAGCCGCGCGCGTCGGAGCACGTGGCCTCGGGGCCGCGGCGCGTGTTTCCGCGGGTGGATCGCCGCAACGCGATGAGCGTGGCGTTCGGCGCGGTGGTGGCGATCGGCGCGCTGTTGTTCGCGACGACGGGGCCTGCGCCGGGGCGCGCCTCGGACGAGCCGGTCCGCCCGATGAGCATGCACGCGGCCGCGCGGCCCGCGGCCATCACGTACGACGCGCCGAAGGATCTGTGGGGTCCGGAGCCCGCGATGAACGTCGAGGCTGCGACGGTGCAGGCGAGTGAGAAGGCACCTGTGCTCGCGGGCGCGACGCCTGCGATCGACGAGACGCCGACCGCGCCGGAGCGCCGCACGCGCAGCTCGCGCGGCCCGCACGCGACGGACCGCGGTCAGCGCAGAGCACGATAAGAAGGCGAACGCGGGGCAGGGCGAGCAACGTCGAGGACTGCGTCCGTTCCGCTCCGGACTCCGCTCCGCAACGGAGCTCCGCCTCCGCGGACCGGACTCCGTCCTCCCAGTGGCGGCCTCAATCGTAAAGAAGCGAGTTGCCCTCGGAGTCCTTCATCTTCCCCATGCCGATGAGGACCATGTCGATGATCCACCAGATGGTGAATCCGCCGAGCGTGAACAGCTTCAACAGGCCGAGGCCCGTGTAGCCGAGGTAGAAGCGGTCGACGCCGAACATCCCGAGGAAGTGGGACAGCAAGAACGCCGTGCCCTGGCTCTTCTGCGGGGTGCCGACCTGCGGCTCGCGCGCGAGGAAGAGGCCGTTTTCGTCCTGCATCTTGCCGGACGCGATCATGTAGCGGTCGAAGAACATCCAGATGCCGCCGCCGCCGCACGTGAGCATCTTCAGGATGCCGAGGCCCGGCTGGCCCAGGTAGAAGCGATCCGCGCCGAAGCCCGCCAAAAAGAAGGACATCAAGAACGCGGTGCCCTGATCGCGGCTCGACGCGAACTGCTGGCCTCCCATGATCGGGCCCATCATCGGGCCGCCGCCGGGAGCCGCGCCGTACGCGCCGCCGGGAGGAGCGTACGGGCCCATTCCAGGCATCGGCGCGTTGCCCCAGCTACTGCCGGGAGGGGCGCCGTAACCGCCTGGAGGCGGGCCGTAACCGCCGGGGCCGGGAGGGCCGCCGTATCCACCGCCGAAGTTTCCACCACCGTAGGCCATCGCTTCTCCTTCGCTCCGAGCACGACAAGCCACGGCTCGACGCAGCCCGGCATCGTAGTTCGGCCTTCGTTCGAGCCGAGTGATTTTTTTCAGGGATGCGCGCGGAGAACTGTGCTCCGCGCGGAGGGGAGGGCGGCGCTCGCAGACGGAGACGCCGCCGGCCGGTGGATCACCAGCAGATGCCGTCGTAGCCCTTGAGGCCCTCGACCGAGCCGCCGAGGCGAACCAGATCGACCACCTTCACGTCGGGGCCGACGTTCGCGAGCGCCTGGCGATACTCCTCTTCCTTCTTGCCGACGACGATCACCTCCGACGAGGCGATCACCTCCGCGAGCGACGGCTTCATCAGCGACGAGATGTGCGGGATCTCGCGCTCGATGTAGTCCTTGTTGGCGCCGAAGAGGCGCGCGAGCTCGACGTCGCGATCGTAGATCGAGAGGCGGATGCCCTTGCCGAGCAGCGTCTCGATCAGCGTGACGATCGGGCTCTCGCGGAGGTCGTCGGTGCCGCTCTTGAAGCTCATGCCGAGCATGCCGACATTCTTCTTGCCGGTGCGCAGGATCATCTGCGCCGCGCTGTTCACCTGGTGCTGGTTCGACACGTTGAGCGAGTTGAGCAGCGGCATCTCCACGTCGAGCGTGCGCGCCTTGTACGTGATCGCCCGCAGATCCTTGGGCAAGCACGATCCGCCGTACGCGAAGCCGGGCTTCAGGTAGTAGGGCGACAGGTTGAGCTTCGTGTCCTTGCAGAACACCTCCATCACGGGGTGGCTGTCGACGCCGAGCTTCTTGCAGAGGTTTCCGATCTCGTTCGCGAACACGATCTTCGCGGCGTGGAAGGCGTTGCAGGCGTATTTGACCATCTCCGCCTCCTTCACGCGCGTGACGTAGAGGGGCGCGTCGATGTGCGCGTAGAGGCGCTTCACCGTCTCCGCCGTCTCCTCGTCGTCCGCGCCGATGAGCGTGAACGGCGGGTGATCGAAGTCGTAGATCGAGGTGCCCTCGCGCAAAAATTCGGGGTTGATGACGACGCCGAAGTCCTTGCCCGCGGTCTTGCCCGAGTAGACCTGGAGCGTCGGGATGACGACGTCCTGGATCGTGCCGGGGAGCATCGTGGAGCGCATCGCGACGACGTGGCGCGTGGTCTTCTTCTCGATCGCGGCGCCGATCTGCTGACAGACGCGCTTGATGTACGTGAGATCGAGGCTGCCGTTGTGCTGGCCGGGCGTGCCGACGCAGACGAGCGACACGTCCGTCGCCATCACCGCTTCGGCCGCGTCCGTGGTGGCGCGGAGCTTCCCGGTCGAGACGGCCTCGGAGATCAAATCCTCGATGCCAGGCTCGACGATGGGGCTCTTGCCGCCGTTGATGATGTCCACCTTCACGTGGCTCACGTCGGCGCCCACGACCTCGTGCCCGCGCTTCGCGAAGCACGCTGCCGAGACGCAACCCACGTAGCCGAGCCCCAGTACCGACAGCTTCATTCTGCCTCCTTCACCAAACCGATCACGATCCGGCCCTGCGGCCGTGCTTCGAGAGAGCCCGCTCCATGATCTGGACGAGCGCGTCCGTTGCCCTGTCCCAGCCGAAGCGCTCCACGACGGCCTTGCGCGCGGCCTCTTCGATCTTCACGCGGGCCGGCTCGTCGCGGAGCAGGCGCACGACCTCGTCCGCGAAGCGATCCGGCTCGTCCGCGAGGAGGATCTCCTCGCCGTCCTTCACGGGGAGGCCCTCGGCGCCGATCGTCGTCGACACGACCGCGCGCGCCATCCCCATCGCCTCGTAGATCTTGATGCGCGTGCCGCCACCGACGCGGATCGGCACGATGTAGACCGACGATCGATCGATGTACGGCCGCACGTCCTCCACGCGGCCCGTGAGCACGATCCGAGGCTCCCGCGCGGCGAGCTCCTTCAGCTTCGGCGTGGGGTTGCGGCCGACGACCGTGACCTTCACCTCGGGCACGGCGGCGGCGATGCGCGGCAGGATGCTCTCCGCGAAATAGAGGATCGCGTCCTCGTTCGGCATCCAGTCCATCGATCCGGTGAACACCAGATCGGCCTTCTCGCGCGCTGGTTTTTCAGGGCGATTGGGGCGCGCCGGATCCGTGAGGGGCGAGAAGAAATCGACGTCGACTCCGGTGGGGACCGGGTACACGTCGCTCACGCGGAACATGTCGCGGATGGCGTCCGCGTCGTTCGTCGAGACGGCGGCGACGGCCTGGTAGCGGTGGCAGAGGCGGCGCTCGTACGCGCGCATCTTGAGGTACTGCGCGTAGAAATAGGCCCGCTTCGCCGGGTTCTTCTCGTTCTTGAAGGTGCGCTCCCAGAGGATCGTCTCGACGTTGTGCTCGAAGAGGACCGTCGCGGCGGAGAGCCGGTCCGGCACGTTCGCGCTCGGCGAGAGGAAGTCGCACACGACCACGTCGTAGCTGTGGCGCGCGTCTTCCCGCGCGATCCACTCCAGCATCTGCGGCTGGCGGTACTTCTCGATCACGTACGGCAGCGGCGCGGCCACGTTCTTCGCGAGCTCCGCATAGAAGCCTCGCGAGAAGCGCGGCGGCTCGCTCCACGGGAACGTGACGAGGCGGTGGCAGTACTCGCGCGCGCTCTCGTACGCGTCCTGCGTGTCGTTCGGGCTCGCCAGACACACGTACGTCACGTGATGATCGCGCATCAGGTGACGCAGCATTTCGAGCGTGCGGATTTTCCCGCCCTTGTCGACGGGGTGAAGAAGCTCGCTTTTTACCCAGAGTACCTTCACGCGTTCCTGGCCGGCTCGGGCGGACCGCGGAGGTTATCACGACCGGCAGAGCCGCCGTCCCCGAAAAAGGTTTCGCGTCTTCTCGGTACCCGCGAGAATGTCCGAACCCGAAAAAAGGACGGATGACACCGGGGAGTGGGTTTCGTAAGAGCGAGGGATCATGTCGCTGAAGGTTGCCATCGTCGGCTGCGGCAAGATCGCCGACGGCCAGTTCGAAGAGATCGCCAAGATGCCCGAGCTCGGCCGCGTGATCGCCGTGTGCGATCGCGAAGGGCTGATGGCCGAGCAGATGAGCGTGCGGTACGGGATCCCTGCGTACTACGACGATTTCGCGCGCCTGCTCCAGGTCGAGCGGCCCGACGTCGTCCACATCACGACGCCGCCCGGCTCGCACCTCGCGATCGCGCGCGCCGCCATCGACGCGGGCGCCCACGTCTACGTCGAGAAGCCGCTCACCATGAATTACGCGGACTCGAAGCAGCTCGTGGAGTACGCGCAGTCGAAGGATCGCAAGCTGACGATCGGGTACACGTACTACTTCGATCCGCCGGCCCTGGAGCTTCGGGATCTCCGCGCGAGCGGCGCGCTCGGGGACATCGTGCACGTGGAGGCCTTCTTCGGGTACGGGCTCGGCGGGCCGTTCGGCAAGGTGCTCATGGGGGACGGGCGCCACTGGGTGCATGGGCTGCCGGGCAAGCTGCTCCACAACAACATCGATCACCTGCTCAACAAGGCGCTGGAGTTCGTCCCGGACGAGGCGCCGCGCATCCTCGCGGTCGGCAACAAGCTCCGTCCGGAGCGCTTCGGGGACGCGCGCGACGACTTTCTCGACGAGCTGCGCGTGGTGCTCGCGGGGGAGCGCGTCACGTTTTATGGCACCTTCACTTCGCACGTGAAGCCGGTCGGCCACTTCGTGCGCGTGTACGGAACGAAGGCGACGGCGCACGCCGACTTCGTGTCTCGCACGGTGACGATCGAGCCGGACGCGACGCTGCCGAGCGCGATCGGCCGCGTGGTGCCGGCGTTCCAGCACGGGGCGCGGTTCCTCCAGCAGGGCGCGCGCAACGTGGCGAAGTTCGCGAAGAGCGATTTCCACTTCTTCAGCGGCCTCAATCACCTCATCCGCGCCTATTACGAGAGCATCTTGAACAGCACCCCACCGCCGATCCCGTACCGTGACATCCTGCGTGTTTCGGCCTGGCTCGACGAGATCTTCCAAAAGCTCCCGCAGGGAGGTGCCAAGTGATCCTCGTCACCGGCGCGAACGGCTTTCTGGGCAGCACGCTCGTCAGGCACCTTCTGGCCCGCGGGGTGAAGAAGGTGGCTTGTCTCGTGCGCCCCGGCGCGAGCAAATCCAAGCTCGAAAACCTGGCGAAATCGTACCCCGGCGCGTCGGTCGAGGTGCGCAATACGGGCCTCGCCTCCGCGGCGGACATCAAGCCTGCGCTGGAGGGAGTGACGCTGATTTACCACCTCGCCGCGGCGATGGCGGGCTCACCGGCCGACATGTACATGGGCACGGTCGTCGCGTCGAAGAACCTCCTGGAGGCGATCGCGCAGCGCAAGGCGGAGGGCCACGCGGTCCCGCGGGTCGTGCTCGTCTCGTCCTTCGGTGTGTACGGCGTGGCGGAGCAGCCGCGCGGCTCGCTGGTGAACGAGGACACGCCGCTGGAGTCGCACCTGGAGCTGCGCGACGTCTATTCGCAGACGAAGCTGCGCCAAGAGCGGCTGTTCCGCGACTACGAGCCGAAGCTCGGCCTGCCGCTCGTGATCACGCGCCCCGGCGTGATTTACGGCCCCGGCGGCAACGCGATGTCGAGCCGCGTCGGCCTCGACGTGTTCGGTGTGTTCCTGAACATGGGCCTTCAGAACAAGCTGCCTTTGACGTACGTGGAGAACTGCGCGGACGCGATCCTGGCGGCGGGCGAGAATGGCAAAGATGGGGAGGTGTACAACGTCGTCGACGACGATCTCCCCACTTGCTCGGAGTACCTCAAGGAATACAAGAAGTACGTCCGCGACGTCCCGGCCTTGCCGGTGCCGTACGCGGCGGCGCAGCTCCTCACGAAGGCTGTCTCCTGGTATTCCAAGAAGTCGAAGGGCCAGCTCCCGGCCATCTTGACTCCGTATCGCACGGCGGCCACGTGGAAGGGCAACCGCTTCGAGAACGCGAAGATGAAGTCGCTCGGCTGGAAGCCGCTCGTGCCGACGAAAGAGGGCATCGCGCGGACCATGGAGTGGCTGAAGGCCAATCCGAAGAAGTAGCGTGAAGAGGGGACGTTTCGTGGGCGGAGCGGCCGGTGCGTCGCTCTGCCGCGAACGGGCCATCGTTCGTTTCGCGCGGGCCGCCGCCGAACGATTGCCCGGCCGCCCCGACGGCGGTACGGTGGCGCCGTGCCCCGCGCGACGAACCTCCAGGAAGCCTACAAGCTGCTCGATCCTCGGCCGCTGGACTTCTTGAATCCGCGCCCGACGGGGCGGGACGCCGCGAAAGATCCGGCCTTTTACACCCCTCCGCCGGAGACGGCGGACGGCGGTCATCGCCTGCCCGGCCCCATCGAGATCATCCGCCAGAAGCTGCTCTCCGGCAGCCCCGAAACGAAGATGTTCCTCTCGGGCCATGTCGGCAGCGGCAAGAGCACCGAGCTGAGCCGGCTCGCGGCGGACAAGCGTATACAGGGCCGGTTCAACGTGGTGGCGTTCCGGATCGAGGAGCACGAGTGGGCGACGATCGACTCGACGCAGCTCCTGTTCCGGCTCGCCGGCGAGCTGTTCGAGCGGCACAAGGACACCCTCGCCAAACAGGCGCGCTGGCAAAAGGTCCTCAAGGCCCTGAACGATCGGCTGTTCGAGAAGGTTGGGATTCGCGCGGAGGAGGGCTCCGGGAGCCTCGAATTCAATCTGCTCGTGGTGAAGCTGCGGACGGAGCTGCGGCTCAGCGACAAGGTCCGCAAGCAGTTCCGGGCGTTCGGGGAGACGAGCCAGAGCATCCTTCAGGACTTCATCAAGGCGCTGGTCGACGACATCGAGAATCACCTCGCGGAGACGAGCGAGGTCGACTCATTGCTCGTGCTGGTGGACGATCTCGACAAGGTGCGCGGGCTCGAGGAGCAGAGAGAGCTGTTCGAGGAGAACCTCAACGCGCTGCTCGCGCCGCCGCTCCGGATCGTGTACACGCTGCCCACCGGCGTGGCCTTCGGTGAGAGTCGCGCGGACGTGCGCGCCAATACGAAGCACCTTTATCCGGTGCGCGTGCTCGGGAAGGCGCCGCGGGATTTCGACCCGGAGGACGCTTATGAAGAGGAGCGCGCCGGTTTTTTCAAGACGTTGATCCAGCACCGCGTGGAGGACGGGGTCATCGATCCGGAGGCGATTCGGCTGGCTTCGATCTATGCAGGAGGGGTGTTGCGGGAGTTCTTCCGGCTGCTGCGCGACGCGATCGACATCGCGGAGTACAACCAGGCGAGCACGCTCGACGCGACGTTCCTGAAGTACGCGGTGAAGAACGCGCAGCGGGTGGAGACGATGGGGCTCTACAGCGCGGACTACGAGCTGCTCGCGCACGTGCACCGGACGAACGAGCTGCGGACTCCGGCGGACCGGAAGTACCTGGATCAGGCGCGCGTGCTGGAGTGTTACAACGGCTCTGTGTGGTTCGAGGCGGGGCCGCTCTTGTGGCCTTTCTTGAAGGGCCGTGCCGTCGATGGAACTCAAGACTGAGCCGCGGCTGCTCGTCTCCGACAAGGAGGCGATCGAGCGAGCCGCGCGCGCGCTCCGGCGGGGGTCGGCGTTCGTGGTGCTCGTCTGTCCGCGCGATTTGACGGAGCAGACGCGGGCGTGCCTTTCGGCGGAGGCGGGGCCGCTGAAAGAGACGGTGGCTGTCAATTCCGGGGAGGCGATGCTCGATGTGTTGCTCGCGGTATCGGCGGCTTCGGAGTCGGACCCGATCTTTTCGGTGTCCGTGCCGGATGGCTCACGCGATGCGTTCGTGGCATTGAATATCCATCGGGAGAAGGTGCTCCGCGGGGGACGACTCGTGCTGTGGCTCGACAGCAGCGAACGGCTGGAGTCGCTGCGGCAGGTGGCGCCGGATGCGTGGGCGTTTCGGACAGCGGTGATCGTCGTTCGCGGGGACGTGGGGTTAATTTTGCCTCGGCGAAAGAAGGAGGAGCCGGAGGAGCTCATTCAGTGGCGCAAGAGGTACAAACGCGCAAAGTCGCCGCTTGATAAGGCTCGTGCCGGACATGGACTGGCCGAGAGCTTGCGATGGATAGGGGCGCTGGCTGAGGCGGAGCGAGTCGCGCGCGCGTGTTTGGCATTGATCTCTCACGTGGACGAAGAGGAGCGGATCACGAGGGTCAAGCTGCTCGCATCGCTTGCGTCCACGCTGGAGGAGATCGGGATGCTCGCCGAAGTGCGTCGCATCATTCTCCAAGCTCTTGAGGAGGCAGATACACTGCCTTTGTCGAAGGGCACAGAGTGGCGAGTGTACTTGCTTGCTTGCTTGCCCGGCCCATTCGGGCGCGACCGAGATGCCACGACTGAAGCGATCCTGCTGGGCAACAGACTGGGCGTAGAGCCGAACTCGCTGGTCCAGGCGCTGAAGAGCAAGGCAACTCTACTGCGCCGCTTTGGTGACATTCCAGGTTTGCGGAGCGCGCTTGATGAAGTAGATCGTCTTCGTCGATTGGTGCCACCCGAAAGTTCGGTGATCGGTCGCATCGGTCGACTGGACTGTTATCTGGTTAGCGGTCATTTTGGGGAGATTGAGCAGTCACTTCGCCAAGTGGCCGATGAGGTCATCTCCACAGCAACCGACATAAATCATATCGACCTCATCTCTCTCGAATTGCTGATGCTTCGTGGCGAAATGCTCGCTGCGGAGCGTGCCCTCCAGCGGTGCGAATGGACGGAGATGGGGGCGAGAGTCTTGCAGCGAATGCGCTGGGCCTTCTTGCTGGAAGCCGGAAAGGTAGCTGAAGGGCTCTTGCTCCTTCGAGACACAATTTCCGAGGTTGAACGGCTCGGCCGGGATGGCGACCACTTGGACATGTGTGGCGATCTTGTCGCCCTCGCCGAATCGGCTCATGCGGCCGAATGCGTGTCCACCGACGACTGGGCCTCTGCGACAGCACTCATCGACGCGTCGCAGATCGCTTCTCGCCGAATAACCGGGAGCGACGCGCCACCTTGGTACGAGGTCGAGTTCCTTACGCTCCGCGCGCGGCTGCGCACGCTCAGCTCTCCGTCCCGCTCTGAAGCGACCGTTCTCTTTCGTGCAGCGCTCGAACATGCCCGCGCCTACTATCCCGACCTCGTACCCACTTGTGTGCGCTCGCTCGCGGCACATTTCATCGCACTGAAGCAGCCGGAAGAAGCGCTCTCGTCGTTAGGAGATGTCGAGTCGGAGGCGTCCTCCAAAGGGATGCTGCGCGAGCTCTCGAACCTTCGCGCGGTGCAGGTTCAGGCGCTCGTCGCGTTGGGACGGCCGGACAGCGAAATCGAAGAGAGAATGCAGGCTCTGCGGACCGCCGTTGATTCCATGGACGCGCCCCGAAGGACGGCTGAAGTGATTCTCGATCTCGCTTCGGAGCTCCCTCCCGCCACGACATGTCCAGACGTTCTCGTCCTCTCCGAAGAAGCACAGCTCCTCTTCTTCGAGATGCCCATGCCCGCCCAGGAAGCCCGCGCCATGGAAGTAGCCGGAGATGCCCTTCTCGCGCGCGGCCGCCCCGCGGAAGCCAGAAGTCGATACGCCGCAGCAAAGGCTCGTTTGGAGCGCTTCGGGCTCCTCCTGCGCGTGCCGCTCCTCGAACGGAAGCTCGCTTCCATCGACAAGCAAGCTGCCACTTCGTAACAAGGCCTCTCGCGGGGCGCCCCCTCGTTCTTCTGCCTGCCGCTTCGTGACAACGCCTCTCCCTGCCACGATCTCGAGGCCGTCGCCGGGGAGGCGTCCCTTCGACGCTGCGCTTCACCGGCCCCAAGAAAAAGACCGCTACTTCACCGGCGGCAGTTGCAATGAATCCAGCGCTGCATTCACGAAGGACAGGATCGGCTTCGGCAAGTTCTGGCTGGATTCTTCGAAGAGGCGGCGGACGCGGATCGGGTCGAAGTAACCGCCCGACACGAGGACCGGAGTCGCCTTCAAGGGCTGCCTCTCGGATTCGCCGTCGTCCACACGCTCGTGCGAGACCTTGCCGTCCGCGGAGAACGTGAGCGCGCGCTCGTTCTTGCCCTTGTCGTAACAAAGCTGGAACGACACCGGCGACCACGTGTCGTCGATCCATACGATGAGGTCCATCGTCTCGGACGTGAACCACCGGCGGCGGCGCTCACCCTCGACCTGGCGCACGAAGCGGATCTCACGCAGCAGTGCCATCCCCCCGATTGTGCCTCATCCACGCGCGGTCCGTCGAGCCGCGACGACCATCGCGCCGCCGCCTTCCGACGTCACAATGCCCCTGTGCCCGCGCGGTGCCGTTTGATAGAAGTGGCCGCCGGAGCCCGGAGAGCGACATGCAACCAGCGCAAGAGCCGCAGTTTCCCCCCACCATCGACGCGATCCCGGCCGAAGGGCGGCTCGTCGAGACGTTCGCGTTCACCCCCGGCGCGCTCGGGATCGGCGGGCTGCTCGCGTTCATCGGGTCCGCCATCGGGCTGTCGCAGCACGGGTTCCGCGCGATGGACCAGCTCATCATGCCCGCGGCGTGCTTCTTCGGCGGCGTGCTGTTCGGAGCGTGGGAGATCTGGCGGCGCATCGGGCGCGCGACGCTCGTGTTCTGGGGGCCCGCGATCGGCATCTACCGCGAAGGGAAGCTGTCCCAGCGGTGCTATCGGTCGCAGATCACGATCTACCAGCTCAACATCCTGAACACGATCCGCGAGGTGCTCGGCTTCGGCTTCATGGCGCTCATCGCGGGCGGCTACGGCCTCGTCTCGATCGGGAGCGATCTGAGCGTCGGGCTCGTCGGCATCGGCATCGGCATCGGCGGCGTGGGCGCGTTCGCGTCCTCGATCTACGCGCGCATCGCGTGCCGCCACTTCTTCATCCCGAAAGGCAACAGCACCGATCAGGTGATGTTCACCCGCGGTGAAGCGGACCGATTCCATATCTGAATCGATGCCCACCCCCGGCCGCGCTGTCGCGCGTCCGCCCCTCCCAAATCGCTCTCTTCGTTCGCGAAGGGAGGGGGCCTCACACATGACGGACAGTCGTCGAAGACTGCCAGTCTCTACGGTTTCGCGTCCTCGGGCTTCGATTCCGGAGGCTTCGTTTCCTGAGGTTTCGCGTCCTGGGGCTTCGCGTCCTCCGGTTTCGCTTGCTGGACTGCCGCCTTCTGGGCGATTCGCTGGGCTTCGAGGTGGTCGTCGCGGACGCCGTCGGGGAGCAGGCTCAGCGCGCTCTCCGTCGCGCGTAGACCCGCCGCCTTGTCGCCGCTCGTGAAGAGGAGCCGGCCCAGCGTGGCGAAGCACTGCGCGCACGTCGGATCCGCCTTCACCGCGCGCTTCGCGAACACCAGCGCGACGTCCGTCTTGCCGATGGAGCCGTGATACCGGGCCAGGAAATCGAACGCGACGCCCGACTTCGCGGTGCGGATGAGCGCGCCGATCCGTGACTGGCCGGCCGCGTCGAGCTCGGCCGTCGGCGCCTTCCGCCGCGCGAGGCTGAGTGAGATCATCAAGTCCATCAACAGAAAGTGCTCGTCCTCCGGGCGCGCGGCGAGGGCCTTCTCCATCCGCTTGCCGGCCTCCTCCAGATCGCCCGCGTCGAGCGCCATCTCCGCGTCCAGCGCGACGACGTCCGCCGACTCGGGGGCGAGCGCCTTCGCCGACTCCAGATCCGCCTTCGAAGACGCCAGATCCGAGCCTCTCCAGGGGCGGAGCCGCGCCCACAAAACATGCACGTCGGCCGGCGCGATCTCGCGCTCCGACTCCATCTGCACGTCCGCGAGCTTGTAGGGAGTCCGCAGCACCATCGTCTCGAACCGATTCAAGAGGTGTTGCCGATAATCCAGCTCGAGCTGAGAGGCGCTCACGTCGGAGAAGGCCGCGCTCCACGCCTCGCTGAAAGGCTTGCTCTGGCCGATGAGCTCCATCACCTTGTCGAACCTGGGCTGATACTTCGCGTCCTGCAGCACCAGGTGCACGAGGCCGAAGGCGCCGAGGTAATGGCCGATCCCCTGCTTCACCTCGTCGTCGACCGGCTGGCGGCCGCGGTCCGTCCACACGTAAAACGCAGGCGGATCCATCGCGGTGAGCCGCTCCACCTCGGGCACGTAGCTGATGGGCACGTACGTCGTCAGGAAGGCGCCGTTCCGCACCTCTTTCCACCCGGAGCCGGCCCACGCGCGGAGCTTCAGGATCGGCCGGCCGACATAGGCAAAGCCGTCCTCCACCGCGAGCGTCTCGTAATATTGCGCGAGGCCCTCGCTGAACCACACCGGCATCACGCCGAGCGACGCGCGCGCGAACATGTGCGTCAGCTCGTGCTGGAGCGTGGTGCGCGTCGAGGCGTCGAGTCGGCCCCACACGACCATCGTCGGCTGCGGATAGACGTCGTTCGGGAGGCGCGCGTGGAAGACGCCCGCCGTGTTCGCAGGCTCGAACTTCTCGTAGTCGCGCTGGCGGGCGAAGTGCACCACCACGATGCGCCGATTCCGCACGTCGAGCTGCGGAAAGCCCATGTCGTGGAGCGCCATGAACGTCTGCTCCATGTCGACGAGGGCCTCGCGCGCGTCCGCCTCCTCCCGGTCGGTGCGCAGGATCACGTGCGTCGACGTCAGCTCTCGCCACGGAGCGCCGCCCGCCTCCGGAGGCGTGAGCGCAGGTTGAATCCGCGTACAGCCGAGCCCCGCCGAAAGCAGCGCGACCGCACCCACCGAACGCCACCGCCCCAGCTCCAGCCTCTCCGACACGACACGGCTCCTTCCGACCCGGGCCGCCTCCGCCGGCGCCCGCACCACGAAGCGGGCGCTCCGCGGCACCCCGGTTATACAACGACACCGCACCGCGCCGCGACCACGATCCCAAGGGCGAAAAGGGACGCGGGGGGAGCGGCAGGTGTGGACGGGGCGGGGCGGACGGGTGTAACCTCGGGGACGGGTCGGAAGCTGGATCGTGCTGGAATTTACGGCAAAATGATCTTTTTTTGAAAACGGCCCTGAAAACGGGTTCGTGCCGCATAGTAGGGAACCCGCGTCGTACGGGGAGAGGAGGTCGGGTCGCGGCGCGGGGCGCCGCCGTTCGGGTTTCAATCAAGGCCGCAAGCGTCGCATCCTAGTTAAAGTTCTGTCCAAACCGGATTGCGAAGGACCACCTTTGCTCGGGCTTCCGCGAACAGAGTTCGGGGGTGTCCATTGGGCGCAGGGAGTCATCGCGTCCCCTCCTGTGGAAGCCACAGCGTCGCACGCGCCGTCGTGAGGTGACGTCGGAACGGCTGAAAAAGGCCGTTGTGGCATCGTTTTGTCCGCGACTTCCGGTGTCTGCCTCGGTGCAGAGAACGGTGGTCCGGGCGCGGTGCGGCGCACACTCACGTCCTTCGTGACACCGCTCTTGCACGGGAAGGCCGCGAGTCATGGACAGTCGCGAGAAGAACGGTATTGCTCCTGTTTGCCCTGAAAATGGGCCGGTTTTGCATAGTATGGGAGTGTCTCTCAATGCGTCGGCGCCCGGGGAGGGCGACTCGCCCGGATCGACCGAAGGAGGACTGGACAGGCGACCTTCCGCGGAGGCGCTGCGTGCGGCCGAGACGGCCTATCGGGAGATGTATCCGATGCTCCTCTCGATGGGTCGGCGCGCCGGCTTCGACGAGGCGGCGCAGAAGGAGCTGGTGCAGCGCGTGGGGATGAGCCTCGTCGAGCGGATGCACGAGCACGATCCCTCGAAAGGCACGTTGCGGATGTGGGCGGCGGGGATCGCGCGGTACGCGGTGCTCGATATGCTCCGCGCCGAGCGGGTGGAGCAGATCCGCTTCGATCCGAGGGTGTCGGTGCAGGAGCTGCCGTCTCCGGACCTCACGCCGGAGGAGACGTTTCGTGCGCGGGAGTCGCTGGCGCGGCTCCTGGCCGCGGTGCCTCCGGCGTCTCGGGAGATCGTGCGGCTCGCTGCGCTGGGGTGCACGGCGGCCGAGATCGCGGCGCGGCTCTCCCTCTCACGCTCCCGTGTGGAGTGGCGCCTTCGCGAGGCGCGGCACGCTCTCGTGGCGGCGGCGCGCGTACTCGGGGAGGACGCGCACACGCTCGGAGAGGACGCGCACGCGCTCGGGGAGGAAGCGCGCGCGCTCGGGGAGGACGCGCACAGCCTCTCTCCCGGCGCGAAGGAAGAGGCCGAGTCGCGGGCGGATCGCTCCCGCGCGGTGGCGCTGCTGGCCGCGGCTCCGGGGGCGCGGGGGAGGCTCTCGTTCTTGAGCAAGCTCTCGTCCGCGGGGGCGCTCGCGGTCACGGCGGCACGACCGCTCGCGCTCGCGGCGGCGCGGCCGCTGGCGGTCGCAGCGACGGTGGTGCTGGCGATCGTGGGGGTGCTCGGGCCTCTCAAAGGTGGAGAGGTGGCGGCGGCTCCGGCGGCTGCGGCGCCGCCCCACGCGAACGTGGCAGTGGCGACAGCGATGGATCCGCCGCCCGCGAGGGTGCCTGTGCCGGCGAGCATGGCTGTCCCGCCGGAGGTTCTCCGCAGCCGATCCCAACCGCGAACGGCGCCGGCGACGCCGCGCGAGCGCGATCCGCATCCGGGGAGAGCGGCGGCGCCGTCTGGGAGGGAGCCGCATCCGGGGAAAGCGGCGACGCGGCGGCGAGAGATGCTCGTGAAACGCGCGGTGCTCGCTTTCCGGAGAGAGGGAGTCACCCTGCCCAAGTGGGCGCTGGGCGTCGCAGAAGAGTTGTGACGGTCGGCGCCTTTCGTCGGCTGGAGTGAGCCTTTCGTCGGCTGGAGTGAGCCTTTCGTCGGCTGGAGTGAGTGAGCCTTTCGTCGGCTGGAGTGAGTGAGCCTTTCGTCGGCTGGAGTGAGTGAGCCTTTCGCCGGCTGGAGCGAGGGGATGTGCGGTCGCCGAGCTGCGACCTTGGGCGGCAGCCACACGTCCTTTCGCTGGAGCCGGGGAGAGTCCTGCCCGTTCCTCTCCCGGCGGTGACGAGAAGGCGCGGCGTCCCTCGGGAGGCCCGCCCGCGACCCAACCCCTCTCGGGGGCAACGTCGCGCCTTCTCGTCGCGAGGGGGCGAGTCAGGGCGACTGGCATGTTCGTCCGATCGGCTTATTTCAAAGGCGATCGGCCCTTGGCAACGGAGGGAGCTCGGATGGTGTTCATTGCGGTGGTGCTTGCAGGGCTCGGGATCTTGGTGGTCGTCGGGTTCGTGGGGCTGCACCTGAAGATGGGGAGTCTGGCGGATGAGATGCGCGACGCTCGGTCTCGGGACGCGCACGATCTCGGCATGCAGCTCGACGCGGTCACCGACAAGCTCCATGGGCTGCGGCTCGATCTGGCGGCGCTTCGGCGCTCGCAGGAGCAGCTCACGCTGGAGGTGCAGGGGCCGCCCAGCATGCGGCGACCGACGCATCCGCCGGCTCGGCGCGCCGACGAGTGACGCACCAAAGGACAGGTGTGCTACACGGGCGGGGTGATCGCTCCTCGTTCGATGCGCCGTCTCCTCGCCGCCGGCGCCGGTCTGTCGCTCGCGCTCGCCCTCCCCCGGGAAGCCGCGGCGTTCGAGCATCAATGGCACCTCGGGGCCGATGCGGGGTATTCCGCCTTCCTCACGCCCGCGGGGGCCACACTGCACGGGTTCGGCGGCGGGCTTCACCTCACCTACGGGCTCAGCGATACGGTGAACCTCATCGCCTCGGCGGACGTGACCGCGCACCCCGCGGCGAAGGTCCACGGGCTCCACGTCGACGGGGCCGTGCTCGCGGGGGGGAACCTCGGGTTCAGTTACGTGATCGATATTCTGCAGGTCGTTCCGTGGGTGGGGGCGACCGCCGGCGCTTATTATGTGGCCGGGCCGAGCGACGGGGCGATGCGGCTCGCGGTGGGGGTGCCGTTCGGGCTCGATTACCAGGTGTCGCGGCGGTTCGCGGTCGGCGCTTCCGGCGAATACAAGCTGCTCCTGCTGGACCCGGCCGGCACCGGGCAGCGCATCTCCGGCTTTCTGCGCGCCGAGTACATCTGGGGATTCTAGGCCTCTCCCGACTGGCACCTTCCAGTCTTTGAACGAGAGTTATCGAGACGCGTGACAGGAGCGAGCCCCGATAGGCGGGGGCTTCACGCGGACAGAATCTCGGGGGAGCCGATCTCTCGGCGCATCCGGGCGCTCACCCGGGGGAGAGGCGGTGTTTCTGCGATTCTGGAAAAATGCGCTCTCCATGTTTGCGAGGGGGCGATGGGGACGTGCCGGGGGATCGTGCGGTGTCCCATTTTGCCTTCTGTTCCGCGGTACGCCGGGTCGTCGGAGAATACGTCCTACGTCTCAAACTGAATCGGGACTGGAACCCGGCGGGAGGACGGAAGAAGGACGCGTTCGGGGATGGAACGAAGGGCGGCAGTTTGTGGTAGCGTGTCCCGGATGGCCCCGGACGACCCCGCTGCGACAGCCGAGGGGGACTTCCGTAAGACGCCGCTGCCTCACCTCCTCGTGTACATGGCAGATCGGCGCCTGACGGGCGTGCTCTTTTTGCGAGAGCCCGAGGGCACCGAGCACGTGGTGCGCTTCGAATGGGGAGCGCCCGTCCGCGTCGCACCGGGGGACGGGTTCGCGATGTTCGGGGAGATGCTCGTGGAGGCCGGCATCGTCAACGAAGAGGTCGTGAGCAACGCCCTCGCCACGAAAGGGCTCCTCGGCGACGTGCTGATCCTCACCGGCCACGCCGAAGCGGACGAACTGGAGAGCGTCGCGTCGGAGCAGCTCGTGCGGCGGATGGTGCGGCTCTTCGGGCTCCCGGCGGAGACGACGTACCGCTATTTCGATGGGCACAAGGCGCTCGCGGACACGGCGCCCGGATGCCGCGCGGAGGTGCTGCGGCTGCTCAACGTGGGGCTGCGCGCGCACCCGCGGCTCGGGCTGCCGCTCGGCAAGCTGATGGAGCGGCTCGGGGACTTGCCGCTCAAGATGCACCCGGACGCGCGGCTGGAGCGCTTCGGCTTCGACGAGGACGAGACGGCCGTCGTGATGGCGATCCTGCGCGCGCAGCCGACGTTCGTGGAGCTGCTCGCGTCGGAGATCCCGGACAGCATCGTCGTGCGGCGCGTCGTGTACACGCTGCTGCTCACGCGACAGATGGATCTGGGGCAGAAGACGCTGCCGCTCGGCTGCGAAGATCTGGGGCCGCCCATCGCGCTGGGGCGCCTCAACCTCGCGTCCGCGATCCATCGCATCGGCGCCGCCGCGCCGGATCCGGTGGGCGACGGGGAGCGCGCCGCCGTGATGCCGCGCACGCTGCGAAGGCGCCAGCGCCGCAAGGACTGGGACGAGCGCCGCGCGGAAGGCACGCTGGAAGGGCTGCCGATCGTCGCGGGCGATCCGGAAGAAGAGATGGTGTCGTCCGACGTGCTCGAAGTGGTGAGCGTGCCGGTCGCGGCGAGCTCCGGAGAGCACCCCGCCCCGCCGGAGGATCACGACATCGAGCCTGTGTCGGACGTGATCGAGACCGGGCCGCGCTCTCCGGAGGGGACCTCTTCGGGCGCGGCGGCCTCGTGCGATTCGGCGCAGCGCGACACCGGGACCGGCGGGAAGTCCAGCGGATCCTGAGCGCGCGGCGAGCATCCCCGGCAATCGTTTCGGTCGAGGATCTCAGCGCGCGGTTGAGCGGCGACGGGTCGTTCACTATAGTCCGCGGACCATGGCGCAGGCGTCCCCGGTCCAAGCTTCGGAGTCCGCAGTTTCCGCTTCCACGGCGAAGGACGTGCTCGGCGCAGCCCCGATCACGCACGAGATGAACGCGGCCGGCACGCAGCCGAAGGGCGTGATGCGCTGGGGCTGGTTCTTCGTGCTGAACGGGATCTCGGGCGTGATCGCGATCGCGATCTTCATCGGGCTCTTCTACGCGGACGGGATGGATCGGTACCTGCGCGGCATGTACGAGTGGCTGCTCGCGCACCCCGGCGTGACGAGCTTCTTCGCGTTCTCGCCGCTGTCGGCGTCGCTGCTCGTGGGCTGGGGCTACGGTCAGCGCGCGAAGAAGCGCAAGGCCGCCGCCGCCCGCGCCGAGGCCGAGCGCGCCGCCGCGTCCGCGTCCGTCTCCGCCTGACGTCTCGCTCGCCCCCGTTTTCTCCTTCCGAACAGCTTCGATCCGCTCCCTTCGACATGGCCTCGAAGCGCGTCCGCCTTTTGCCTGCGTCCGTTCATCTGCCTTCGGGGCGGCGCGTGCGCCTCTCGGATGCGGCGGCCGTGCGCGCGCGGGATGGATTGAAATCGGCTTCGAAACAAGGGGGATCCGGTCCGTTCGCGGAGGCGCTCGCGGTGCTCTCCGGGGAGGGCGTGATCGCGACGGAGGGTGGGGCGCTCGATGTGCTGTCGCTCCCGGTGCGCGATGTTCACGTGCTGCGGGCGCTCGTGACGTGGGCCGGTCTCGTCGAGGAAGAGGCCGAGGAGTTCACGTGCGAGAACTGCGAGGCGCCCTTCGAGATCGCGCCTTCCGCGGCGATGGAGATCGGGCCGTTCGTGGATGGGGAGCTTTCGGATCCGGAGCTGGATGCGGCGTTTCCGTTCGGGGAAGCGCTGCCGATCCCGCGGATCGTATTGCCCGGCTCCACGGGGAGGCTGCGCGCCGGGATGCGGAGATCGCCTCGGATCAAAGGACGCGGCGCACCGGAAGCGATCACCGACGGAGGGCGGCCGGCGCGATCTTCGGGGGCGCGATCCGCCGAGACGATCACCTTCGCTCCGCGCACCGGCGAGGAGGCGCGCGCGCTGTTCGAGATCGCGGATGGCTTGATTTCCGGCCGATCGCGATCCCTCCGGGTGACGCCCGCGGTCGTGATCGGGATGGGGGTGGCGGCGCTCGGAACGGAGCGGCGGGCTTCGGCGATCGCGGAGGCGCTGATGGATGCCTCGAACGCGGCGTGGGCGAAGGTGCTCGATCACTGGCACGACGCGGCCTATCCGCGGCGGCTGTTCGCGGTGCATCGGTGCGCGAAGTGCGGCGCGCGCAATGACCTGGACGTGCCGCTCGCGCGGGAGCTGCTCCGGGAGAGCGCGTCGTTCACGCGGGCCCGCTCGGCCGCGCGGAAGCCGTTCCCGAGCCTGGACGCGTTCGAGGCCACCGTGCGGGCGCACGCGGACCGCATCTATGCCGAGAAGGGCGTGCGCAACGTGGACCTGTTCGTGGATGCGGACGTGCCGCACGTCGACGAAGGCGGGGAGCCGCTGCTTGGCTCGTACCTGCCCGGCGGTGTGGACGAGGACACCGGGGTTCCGCGGCCGCCGGAGATCCGGCTCTATTACCGCACCTTCAAGAGCGAGGCGCAGGCGGACCCGGACTTCGATGTGGAGGGAGAGATCGTCGAGACGATTGACCACGAGCTGACGCACCACCTCCACCATCTCTCGGGGGAGGATCCGCTCGACGACGAGGAGCACGCGGAGATCGACCGGGAAGAGGCGCGCCGCGTGGGGAGCCGGGAAATGGCCCGTCGCGGGAGGCGAGCAGCGTTGTCGAGCGTGACCGGGTTTCTGCGCACGACATGGCCTCTGTGGGTGGCTGTCGTGATCGCCGCGATCATCCTGGCGTACAGCCAGAGTTGACGTCGCGTGATCCCCTCCCTGAGGCCGTGAAACGGCCGATTTGGGAGGGGCGGGCGCGCGTAGCGCGACCGGGGGTGGGCATCAAAATCAAGCCTTCATGAATCCCATCGACGGCAGCACGGTCTGCGTTCCCGTGAGGAAGTTCACCGCGTTCGGGAAGACGTACGGCTGCTGGGCATTCGTGACGCCCATCCAGCGCGCGAGGGTCCAGGCGTATTTCTCGACAGGCGTGGTCGGGATCCAGCGGCCTTCGTCGCCTTCGTCGTTGTTGCCGCCCAGCGTGAGGTCCGGGAAGGTGCCGTAGATCTTTCCGCCCACCACCTGATCGCCGATGACGAGCATGTGATTGCCCCACGCGTGGTCGGTGCCGAGGTTGGAATTCGGCTTGAACGTGCGGCAGAAGTCGCTCATCGTGAACATGGTCGCTTGCAGCGGGCCTGTCAGGTTCGGCAGCAATCCATTGACCTGCTTGTCATTGAGCAGGGCGATCGCCTGGTAGAACGCGCCCACCGCGTCGTCCACGTCGCCGAGCAGATTCGCCTGCGTCGCGAGCTGATCATGGTGGGTGTCGAAGCTGCCGATCGACGCGATGAACGACTCCCGCTTCATGCCGAGGCCGCTGCCGCCCGTCGCCGCGCCCGCGAGCATCTCCTGGCAAATCTGCTTCATCTGCTTGCCGATGTCCGTCGTCGGGAACAGCGCCGCCACGTCCGCCGGCAGCGGATTGCCCGTCACCGCGTCCGTGCGCATCTGCGCGTCGACGAGCGCGTTCTCGAAGACATCGCTGTAGTCGTCCGCCGGCGCGTTCCCCGTGCCGAGGCCGAGGATCGATGTCGCAGCCGCGTTGCGAATGCCGTCCACCGTCGTGTTGCCCGACGAGTTGCGGCCGAGGATGCCTGTCGTCGTGACGACGAAGGGCTTGCGACTCTGGCCCACGCCGAACGTGCGCACGCCGGTGAGGGACGTGACGTCCGGATAACCGGCCGCCGGGTTGTTGACAGAGAGCTTGTCGGCGATGCGGCCGCCCCAGCCCGTCACGAGGCCCGAGACGCTGAGCGGGTTCGCGATCGACGACTCCCACGCGGCGACCTGGTTCGCGTGCGAGAACAGGCTGTCCGGCAAGGTGCCAGTCCCGTCCCCGTACGTCACCTTCGTGAGCGGCGCGACGAGCGGGCCCACATTGGCGATCACCGCGGCCTGCGGACCGCCCGGCAGCGCGTTGCCCGCCGCGTCGACTCCATTGAAGAGGCGCGCGATGTTCACCAAGGACGGGTGCAATCCATACGAGCCGGCCACGCCGCCGACGGGGTTGAGGATGGTCCCGGCGTTCTGCATGTCGGCGATCGCGATACCGATGTTCGAGGCCGCGACCGGCCGCACCGCCGAGTACTTCGCGTACCCGGTCGCCGTCGTCGGGATGACGACGTTGTTGCCGTCGCACCCGCCGTTCAGGAAGATGCAGACGAGCGCGCGGTACCCTGGATACGAGAGCGCCGCATGCGCCGTCCCTTCGAGGAGCTCGCCGAGCTGGCCGAGCTTCCCGGTCGCCGCAGCGAATCCCAGCGCCGCGCCCGAACCGAACAGAAACCCTCTTCGCGTGATAGCCATGCTCATTTCTCCGTCTGGTAATCCGAGGAAGTCATCGCGAGGTAGAGCGCCAGCGCCTTGCGCTTCGTCGCAGGGACGCTCGCGTTGGTGATGGCGTCGAGGATGATCGACTTCATCTGCGGCGACATCGTGTCGTGGAAGATGTTGTCATCGACCCATTGCAACATCGCGGCCGGATCGTCGGGGACCACCGTCCAGTCGAGCGTGGTGCCGCTCACCGTGCCGAAGAAGAGGGAGTTCAGGAAATTGACGCGCTCCAGCGACGTCGCGCTCGACACGATCGCGAACTCCGGCCCGAGCAACCCCGAGCCGTCCGGAAGCTGGAATCCCGGCGGATAGAAGCTGAACACCGACGGCGCGCGCCCGATGTTCTGGCCCATCTTGTTGCTGTACGAGTTGAGCGTGGCGCCCTTCGTCGACGAGCCGTCGAGCCACCGGATCGCGTTCGTGATGAGGAGGATCGGCGAGCGCAGGTGTCCGTAGGTGGCCTGTTGCGCGAACACCGGCACGGGCCCGCGGGCCTCGTCGTCCTGCAGGATCGCGCGGATCACGGCGGAGAGGTCGCCGCGCACGCCGGAGCCGTTGTTCTTGAACTTGGCCACGACGCGCGACACGTACCCCGGAGTCGGATTGGCCGTCACGAGGTGCTGAATGAGCTGCTTGCAGATGTACGGAGGCGTGGAGTTGTCGTTGAACAGGAAGTCGAGCGACTGCGTGAGGTGCGCCTGCGCGGTGCCCCCCTGCGTCGTCGATTTGCCCTTCAAGATCTCCTTCGCGGCCGGATCGTGGTTGTTGTCGCACGCGATCATCGGCTGCGTGTAGTTGGTGTTGTTGCGCGCGCCGGTCGCCGGGCACTTCACGACGCCGTTCACGAGCCGGTAATACGTCCACCCCGTGAGCGCGTGCGCGAGGTTCTCCACGTTGGCCTGCGAGTACGTGGGGATTCGCTTGCCGCCCGTCGCCGCGGTGCACGTGGCCGGCGGATCCGCGAGGCCGTCGCCCGTGCAATCGAGCTGCACGGTGCCGTCGTCGTAGAGCTCGTCGAGGCCCATCGTGAAGAGCTGCATCACCTCGCGGGCGTAGTTCTCGTCCGGCGCGATGAGGTTGGGCGGAGTGGCCGTGTCGTAGGCCACGTTGTTCGCCATGTTCAGGTAGCGCCCCATCATCGGGTGGAGCGTGACGTCATTGAGGAGCGTGCGGAAATTCCCGAAGGCGTCGCGCCGCAGCATCGACAGGTAATCCGCCATCACGGCCTGATCGTTGACCACGATGAGCGACGTCACGAAGATCTGGCTGAGGGCCAGCGTGACGCGCTGGCGGAGCTGATCGTCGCCGGTGAGCGCGTGCTCGAACACGTCCTGCGCCACGTCGCGCGCCACGACCGGCGGCACCGCGTTGTTGTCGGCGTTCCAGCCGGTGTACGTGCCGGCGGGCTTCGCGAGCTGCTCGGTGATGAAGCCGGAGATGCCGACTCCCACCCCGACGGCGGGCGCCACATGCTCGATGTCGGTCAGGTTGGGGCCGAAGGTGGCCTGTTCCAGCAGGCGGATCGCGTTCGGTCGCGAGGGCGTCGTGAGCGATTCGGCGGCTTGCTCGGCCTTCCCGGTCTTTTCTTCCGGGGGGCTCTCGCGATTGCAGCCGAGCGCGAGCGCGGTCAAGAGAAAGAAGGCTGTTCGTCGCATGGATCCTCCAAGGGTCGGAGGTCCGTTGAGCAGCGAACGTGCCAGTTCTCGATTGGGGTGTTTTGCCGGGCCGTCCCGGAAGGGGCCCGTCGTCGCGCAAGAAGTTGCCGGAAGGAATGGGCAATCGATTGCTGCCCGACCAGGCAAGTTGTTGCCGGCTACGAGAGCGGCGCGAACTTGGCCGTGAAATGCCGCAGGGCAGGGGGCTCCGCGGTGATGCGGTATCCCTTCAGCGACGATGCGCCCGCGGCCACGTCCTGGACCACCTCGATGACGTAGTCGATATGGCTCTGGGTGTAGGTCCGCCGCGGAATGGCGAGGCGCACGAGGTCCATCGCCGCGGGCGTCTCGGTGCCGTCGGGGTGCCGTCCGAACATCACGGTTCCGATCTCGCACCCTCGAATGCCACCTTCCACATAAAGCGCCACCGCGAGCGCCTGCCCCGGATACTGGAGCGGCGGAATGTGCGGCAGCATCCCGCGAGCGTCGATGTACACCGCGTGCCCGCCGGCCGGCCGCACGACGGGCACCCCCGAGCGAGTGAGCGCGTCCGCGAGATAGGCTGTCGACCGGATGCGATACCGCAGATAATCGTGGTCCACGACCTCCGCGAGCCCCTGCGCGATCGCCTCCAGATCGCGGCCCGCGAGGCCTCCGTACGTCGGGAATCCCTCCGTCAGGATCAGCATGGTGCGGCACCGCTCCGCGAGCCCGTCGTCGTTCATCGCGAGCCATCCGCCGATGTTGGCGAGCCCGTCTTTCTTGGCGCTCATGGTCATTCCGTCCGCGAGAGAGGCCATCTCGCGGACGATGTCGACGACCGCTTTGTCCGAATACCCCTCTTCGCGCTCGCGGATGAACCAGGCGTTCTCGGCGAAGCGGCACGCGTCCAGGAACAGAGGAATCCCGTACTTCTTGCAGACGACGCTCACCGCGCGGATGTTCGCGAGCGCGACCGGCTGTCCACCGCCGGAGTTGTTGGTGACCGTCACGAACACCGCAGGCACGTTCTCTGGCCCGGTTTCGACGATGGTCTTCTCCAGGAGGGCGATATCCATGTTGCCTTTGAACGGCAGCTCCAGAGAGGGAATCTTCCCTTCGGCGCACACGCAGTCGACGGCGTTCGCGCCGGTGAACTCCACGTTCGCGCGCGTCGTGTCGAAATGGGTGTTGTTGATGATCGTCTTTCCCTTCCCGCCGATCGCGCCGAACAGGATCTTCTCGGCGGCGCGCCCCTGGTGCGTCGGGATCACGTGCTTGAACGGAAACAGCTTCTGCACGGCGTCGCGGAACCGGAAATACGAGGGCGATCCGGCGTAGCTCTCGTCGCCGTGCTGCACCGCGGCCCACTGATCGCGCGACATCGCGCCGGTGCCCGAGTCGGTGAGCAGATCGATGAGCACGTCGTCCGCGTGCAGGCCGAACACGTTCCACCCGGCCTCCTCGATCGCGCGGAGGCGCTCGGCGCGCGTGGTGAGGCGGATCGGCTCGACGGAGTGGATGCGGAAGGGCTCGATGACGGTGCGAGGGGCCATGGGCGTGCGCCCCGATCAATGCGCATGCCAGGGGTGCGCGGCGGGGCCCGACCGTGGTGCCGGCGCGAAACGCCTTGTTTCGAAGCGGATCCGTGACGTGCCTTCGGTCGCGTCTCCCCGCGCCGATCGCAATCGCTGCGGCGCCGTGCACCGATTGCAGCGCGCAAAGCGCCCATTTCCGCGGTTTTTTTGGAGCCCGCGAGGCCTCGTGGAAGGATCGCCCGAGCACCGTGTCGCGCGCCGAGAGAGCCCCGAAGCCCGAGAACCGCCGAGCCAGCCCGGAGGCCGTCGCCAAGCGAAGGGCCGCGCGCGCCTTCAACGAGGTGGTGCTGGGCCTCGGGACGCGCGGACCGGACGGTCGCACCGAGCGCAAGCGCAAGCGGCTGTTGCAGGAGCTCGCGGAGGGCCGCACGGCCGCGGGGCAGCCGCTCAAGCCGATCGACGTGCTGCTCCACGCCGAGGAGCTGCTCGATCTGGGGGAGACGCTCGCGACGCTCGAAGAGGCCCGTCCTGTGCCGGAGCCGCTCGAGGAGACGGACGAGCTCACCGAGCGGGTGCGCGCGCTGCACGCGGCGTACGGGCTGCGGCGCGAGGTGTATCGGTTCGTGGGCATCGGTGACGCGACGCTCGCGCGGGCCGGGATCGACGTGCCGAAGCGCGGCCCGGTGAAGGCGCCGTCGCACCCGCCGATGCCGCTCCGCCGCGGCGCCGCTTGACCTCACGGACGACACCGACAATCCTCCGCGCCGTGCGGTACGGATATGCCTACGGTGGTCTCTTCGCGGCTCTGATGGCGTTCGCAGCGGCGAGCGCGGGGAGCGGCTCTTCGCGAGCGGACGCGCCCGAGGATCGGATCGTGGCGCGCGTCGGGAGCGAGACGATCACGGCCGGCGAGCTCCAGCGCCGCATCACGGCGGTGCCGCCGTTCCAGCTCCGCAGCTTCGGCAAGACCGAGGACGAGATCAAACGCAACTTCCTCGAGCGCGTGATGGTGCGCGATCTGCTTCTTTCGCAGGGCGCGCTCGATCAGAAGCTGGACCAGACCGAGACGGTGGACGACCGCGTGCGCGCGACGTTGCGCTCGGCGATGGTGCAGCAGGTCCGCATGGAGGTGCTCGCGTCGCCGATCACGGACGCGGAGGTCGCGCAGTACTACAAGGACAACGCCGACAAGTTCCACGCGCCGGCGCGCGTCGCGCTGTGGCACATCGTGGTCGCGACGCGAGAGGACGCGATGGCGGTGCTCGCAGAGATGAAGAAGGACGGCTCGGTGAAGCACTGGACCGACCTCGCGCGCGAGCGTTCGCTCGACAAGGCGACGAACATGCGCGGCGGCAACCTCGGCTACGTCGATCCGGAGGGCAAGACCGCGGACGTCGCGATCGTCGTCGACAAGGCGGCGGTGGACGCGGTGAAGAACCTCAAGGACGGCGAGATGGCCGGAGAGCCTGTGAAAGAGGGCGAAAAGTGGTCGATCGTGTGGCGTCGTCAGACGATGCCCGCGGTGGACCGCTCGCTCGACACGGAGGCCGCGGGCATCCGCCAGACGATCGCGCGTCAGCGAGCGGAGGCCGCGTTGAAGAAGGTGCTCGACGCCGCGACGGAGAACCGCGTGCGCGACGTGAACCTGGAGATGGCGGACGAGGTGACGGTCTCCTCGCAGGGCGATCTGCAGCCGCTCCGCCGCCCCGGCGTCCTCCCGAAGCGCAACACGATCGGCCGCCCGATGCCGGGCCACGATCACCGCTGATCAGCCTCCAAGAAGCATGAGGCGTTGCCCACCCCCGGCCGCGCTTCGCGCGTCCGCCCCTCCCAAATCGCTCTCTCCGTTCGCGAAGGGAGGGGGACACCACGTTCACATTTCGCGGGATTTCAGCTGCCGCCGCGGCCTTTGCGGCGCGCGAGGAGGATCTCCGCCGCTGTGAGCGGGCGGCCCTGCGAGCGCGGGCCCGTGCTCGGTGGCGGCGCATCCTGCGCGGCGGGCGGTGACGCCGCAGGGGATCGCGGAGGCATCGCAACTCCGGGCGCTGCGATCGGCGGCGGACGCGGCGCGCCGTACGGCTGCTGCGCGCCGTAGGGCGGCTGCGCACCGTAGCCCTGCTGCGCACCAAAGACTTGATTTGAAGGCGTTCCGTGCGGTGCGTTCGTCGCTCCCGGGGCGCCCGCGACAGGAGCGTCACGCGTTTGTGCGGCGCGCTCCTTCGCTCCGAGCAAGGCGCCCAACGTCGCCTCCGGGGCGCGCGTGTCCGTCGTGACAGGCGCCTTCTTCGGGCGCGCGCGCAGCGGGCGCAGCAGGCGATCCGTGAGGCCTTCCGGCAACGCGAGCTTGCGGGCGGCCACCGCGAAGAGGAGCGCGAAGGCCGCGAGGAGCACGAACGTCGGCGTCGCGTCCTTGTACGAGAAGCGCTTCGCCGCGCGGTCGCCGAAGATGCCCGCGAGCGTGTCGCGCTTCTTGCCGCCGGACAGCTCCGCGATGCGGGCCAAAAGCGCCGTGTCCGAGCCCGTGGGCCGCAGCTCCTCGCCCGCCGTGAGCACCGCGCCCGTCGTTCCGACCGCTTCGCCAGTCAGCTCGTCGCGCGCCACCGCGATGTACGTGCCGGGGCGCGAGAGCGGCACCGCCGCGGCGTACGCGCCCGCGCCCACCGCATCGAGCGCGAGCTCACGCGCGTACCCGTCCGGCCCCGCGACGTGCACGAGGAGGCGACGGAACGACTGCGCGCGGCCGTCGTCGCCGACCACCGTCGCGCCGATGTGAAGCTCGCCGCCCGCCGCGTCCGCTTCGAGCCGGACCCGCGTGTCCTCTTCCTTCCGAGCGATGTCGCGCGCGAGCTGCACCACCATGCGCGCGGCGTCCGGCCACGCCGTCCACGAGACGCCCCATCGATCCTTCAGATCGCTTGTGAACGCGGCCGATCGACCCACGCCCGCGGACCACGTCGCGAGGATCGGATCGTCGTCGGGGCCGCGCATCAGCACCGTCGCGCGCCCCTTCGGGATCGTCACGACGTAGCCCTTCAGCGGCGGCGCGCCGTCGAGGCCCACGTTCGCGAGCACCGGCGAGGGCGCCGCGCGCGTCGGCGTGAACGGCTTCTCCACGATCGACGAGCGCGACGCGAGGATCGTCTCCTGCGTGAACACCGCGGGGAGGCGCTGCGCGTCCTCGATCAAATAAAAGCGGCCGCCGCCGAGGCGCGACAGCACCTCCAGCTCGGGCACGTCGCCGCCGTTGCCGATCGCGACGACGCTCGTCGTGATGCCGTTTCGCAGCGCGCCCGCGACCATCGCGCGAACGGGCGGGCCCATGTCCTCCGCGTCGGAGCCGTCCGCGAGCATGAGCATGTGCTTCAGGTTCACCTGCTCCGCTTGCAGCGCCTTGTAACCGGCCTCCAGCGTGACGGGGACGACGATGCCGCCGCCGCCGGGGCCGACCGCGCGGATCGCCTTGTCGATGGCCACTTTGTCGGTCACGAAGCCGAGCGGCACGCTCCAGTGCGGCGTCGTGTCGACGTGCTCGACGCCGAGCATGTCGCCGGGGCCGAGCAGCGCCGCCGAGCGCGCGGCGGCTTCGTTCGCGAGCTCCAGCTTCGTGTGGCCGCCGGCGTCCGCGGACATCGAGCCGGAGATGTCGATGCCGATCACCTCCGCGAGGCTCGCGCGGCGGCGCTCCTGCTTCAGATCGAAGGACACCGGCGACACCTCTTCGATCGCGGTGCGCGCGTAGCCGCCGGGGCCGAGGCTGCGGTCGCCGCCCATCAACAGGAGGCCGCCGCCGAGGTCGCGCACGTAGCTCGCGAGCGCCTCGATCTGCGTGGGCGAGATGTCGCTCGCGCGGATGTCCGAGAGGACCACGAGGTCGTACGCCGCGAGGCCGCCGATATCGAGCGGGACCGCGGTCGTGTCGCCTTGATCCACCGTGAACTGCGCGCTCTGCAGGGCCTTCGCGAGGAACGCGCCCTTGCCCTTGTCGCCGTCGAGCACGAGCGCCGACGACGGGCCGCGCACGCGCATGAAGGCCGCGCCGCTGTTGTCCTCGACCGCTTCATCGAGCTTCGGATCCGAGGCGGTGATCTCGACGTCGTAGCGGTGCAGCCCCGGATCGCCCGCGATCTCGCGGATGCGGAGCACGTCCTCTCCGGCCGACACGTGCGCGGGCGCCTTCGCGATGAGCTGGCCGTCGCGCTTGATGCGGACCTCGATGTCGGCGGCCGCGGGCGACGCCGTCACGAGCCGGAGATCGAAGGCCTCGCCTTTGTCGGCCCGCGTCGGCGCGCGCACGCTCACCACGCGGACGTCCGGCACCATGCGCTGCTCCAGCGGCAGCACGTCGATCGGGATCTGCGCGGCCACCGCCGCGGCCGCCGCGGACATCGTGTCTCCGCGCGTCGCCACGCCGTCCGTCACGAGCACCACGCGCGCCGCCGAGTCCGACGGCACCTCCGCGAGCGCGCGCCGGATCGCCGCCGCGAGATCCGTCCCGTCGCGACCGATCTGCACGCGCTGCGGCGACGGGAGCTGCGACTTGGGTCGCGGCGGATCTTCGGTCGCCGCCTCCGCCGCGAACGCGACGGTGCCGATGCGATCGTCCTCCTTCATGCCGAGCTCCGCGACCGACAGCTCCTTCGTGAGCCGCTGATCGGCGCCCGGCACGAGATCGATGGAACGGCTTCGATCCAGGGCGATCAGCACCGTCAGCCGATCCAGCGGCCGCCCGATCTCCGGCCCCGACGCCGCGAGCGCCGCCGTCAGCGCCGCGAGCGTCGCGAACGCGTCCGACAGCGTCGCGCGCGCCTTCGTCTGCCGCGCCGTGAGCCGGGCGAGCCGCACCGCGACGAACGCGACGGCCGCGAACCCGAGGACGAGCGCCCACGGCCGCGCGAGCCGCAGGTAGCTGTCCGGAAAAACCGCGGCCCACGTGAGCGCCACGTAGAGCGGCCCGAGCGCCGCGACGACCATCGCCGCGAACAGCACCTTTCGCCGCCAAACGCCGGCGTTCTTGATCGCGTACCGGAAGATCGCGACCAGCCCGAGCACCGTCACCGCGAGCGCGACGTACGGCAAATACCGAAGCACCGAAGGCGGAATCACGCGGCTCCTCCGCTCGCCTTCGAGGCCTTCACGGGGCCGGCGGCCTTCGCTCTCGTCGCGTCCGTCACCTTCGCGACCGCGGCTCCTTCGACCAAATTCTCCGAGAGATCTGCGGGATTTCCCGCGGCTTCCAGCTTCGCGAGGCGCGCCATCGTGATGCGCTTCACCACCCACGACAGGACCAGGATGCCTGTGTAGTTCGCGATCAGATCGCCCCACGAGCTGGAGCGCCGCGGCGAGAACCGCTGCATGAACTCTTCGGTCCCCGCGAGCGCGAGCGCGATCCCCGGACCTACCCGCGGCACCCACGGCACGCGCACGATCGGCCGATGCCCGAGCGATGCGTCGAGCAGCGCGCCGAACGTCCCCACGAGCAGGAAGTGCATCAGCTTGTCGAAGCCGGGCAGCCCCTGGATCTCGTGCGGCAAGAGGCCCGTGTACGCGCCCGCATCGATCGCGACGATGATCAAGATGTGCGTCGCGAGCGCGATCCGATACGCGCGCAGCAGACCGGGCGGAGGCCGTGGGGCGATCGCGTCAACCACGAGAGCGCTCCGGCAGTTTGGGGGCGAGCGGCGCCGATGGAGCGCGCACCCGCGGGGCCCGCGTGAAGTACCAGACGTCGAGCACCACGAAGCCCAGCGCCAGGAGCGCGAGCACCCAGGTCCACTCGTTGTGCGCCTCCGGCTCGGCGCCCGCGGCCGTCACCGTGACCGAGCTCTCCGCCTTCTCCAGCGGCTTCACCGCGAGATCGCTCTCCGCGGCGCTCGTGAGGTTCACGGGGACGACGAGCGTGCCCGCCTGCGGTCCTTGCCACTGCAGCGTGTAAAAGCCGACCTTCGACGCGTCCGGCACCACCGCGAGGCCTCCGCGCAACGACGCCTCCACCTTCTCGCCGCTCGGGCCCGTCGCGGTGAGCTCCTTCGCGGACGCCGGCACCGTCGCGCGCAGCGGCTCGCCCGCGTGCGCCGGCCCGATCGCGCCGTGCGCGCGGTGCGCTCGCGCCTGCTCCAGCAGGTTGCGCATGAACAGCACGAACGACGCCTTCAGCGGCCAGTCGCTCTCGCCGACATCGAAACCGAGCATCGTCGCGGTGCGTGCGCTGGTGGACGCGTCGACCGCGATCGGCCCATCCGCCGTGCGGATCAGCTCCTGCGTCGCGCCCTCGGGCCGGAGCAGGTTCGCGCGCGAGAAGAAGACGCCGTCGAGCGTGAGAAAACGGAGGCGCGGATCGCGGCTCTCCCACGACGTGATCGACGGGCTGTCCAGCGTCTTGCCGACGAGCGCGCCCATGCAGGTGCCCGCGGGCGGGTGCACGATCAAGAGATCGCCGCCGGGCGGATTGTCGGGGCACGCGCCGTCCACCGCCACGAACGTGTCGAGATCGATCTTCGCGGTCGACCCGAGCGACGCGACCGTCCCCTGCGTGAGATCGACGGCCGGATCCGACTCCAGCACCCGCGCGAGCCACGGCGACGGATCGCCCGGCGCCGCGAGGAAAACAGGCAATTTGTCGCCCGCGGGCACGCGACCGAAGGCCACGTCGTCCACGGGCATCGCGTCGTGCGGCGAGATCTCGAACGCGAGCCCGCGCCGATAATCCGCGCGCACCGGGTAGAACGTGAGCACCACCGGGAGCCGATCGCCCGGCTGCGCGAGGATCTTCCGCGACGCGAGCACATCGGACGCGCCGTCCTCGCGCATCGTCACGTAGAGCTCGCGCGGCTTCGTCCCGAAGTTCGCGACCACGAGGAACGCCTGCACCTGCTCCTTCTTCGTGGCCGGATCCACGCCGGATCGCACGTCGACGCGCACGATGGCCGCGTTGTCCGCGGGGCCGCCGACCGTGATCACGTCGAGCGGGATCGCCGTGCTCGCGAGCGGCGCGGGCCGAGCGATCGCGCCGTCCGTCACGACGACGATGCGCCGCGTCCCGCCGAGCTGCCGCATGCGATCGACCGCGAGCGCCACCGCCGCGCCGAGATCGCCCTCCACGTCGCGCGCCGCGAGCGCGTCGATCGAGGCCTTCACGCGCACCAGATCGCGATCCAGCGGCGACGCGAGCCGCGCGTCGAGCCCCGCCTCCAGCACGAGCGCGTCGCTCCCGGGCGCGAGCGACGACACCAGATCCTTCGCGACCTGCTTCGCGAGATCGAGCCGCGTCGTGAGCTTCCCTTCGAGGGTGTGATCCGTCGCGGCCGCGCCCATGGACGCGCTCGTGTCGATCACGATCGCGATGTGGTCCCCGGTGATCGCGCGCCCCCGCGTCGCCGGTCGGGCCAGCGCGAGCGCCAGGAGCACGAGCACGATCGCCTGGATCAGAAGCGGGATCTGCGCGATGAGCTTCTTGAACGGGTGCCGCGCGAGAAGATCCCGCTGCGCCGCGGCCCAGAGCCACGTGGTCGGCACCTTCTTCCGCTGCCGCTTGATGCGCAGCACGTACAGCACGACGAGCGGAGCCAGGAGCCCCAGCGCTGCCAGCCCCGGCAACGAAAGCAGCTCGATCGGGAGCGATCCCGCCGCGAACAGCGCGCCTTCGAATCTCAATCCACGCTCCTGCCGACGAACCGTCGCACGGCCTCGTCGAGCGGCTCGTCGGTGCGCACGCGCACGTACGTCGCCCCGAATTTGCGGGCCCATCCGCGCAGCTCTTCGCAGAGGCCGGCGAAGCGAAGCGTGTACGCCTCGATCGCGGACGCATCCATCGTCACCTCCACGAGCGCGCCCGTCTCCGCGTCCTCCAGCTCGAAATCGCCTTCGAAATCCGGCTGAATCTCCTCCGGCGCGACCACGTGCACGAGCGCGACGTCGTGCCCGGCGGAGACCGCGCGACCGAGCGCGCTCGTCACCGGACCGGGATCGAGGAAGTCGCTCATCACCGCGAGCATGCCCGGACGGTGGCTCCGCTGCACGACGCCGTCGATCGCGCGCGCGAGGTTCGTCCCGCCCTTCGCCGAGAGCGCGTCCAGCGATCGCAGGAGCTGCGGAAGCCCGCCGCGCCCGCGGCACGGCGATCCCTCCGCGGCGATCCCTTCACCGCCCACGAAGAGCTGCGCCCGCTCCGATCGCGCGAGCGTCATGTACCCCACGGCCGCGGCCATCTTGCGCGCGGTGTCGATCTTCGAAGGCTCCCCGAAGCCGAGCGACGCCGACGCATCGCACACGAGCCGCGCGATCACGTCCTCTTCGGCGCGGAACAGCTTCAGCACGGGGTCCCCGGTGCGCGCGTAGGCGGCCCAGTCGATGCGCCGCATGTCGTCGCCGGGCGCGTACGCTCGGTGCTCCTGGAACTCCGCGGAGGAGCCTTTTCGCCGCGCCAGATGCTCCCCGCCCTGCCCGGAGCGCGCGCGGATCTCGAGCCGCCGCCGGAGCGCCTCCAGCTCCCGCACGAACGTCGGGTCCAGAAGGCGCGAGCCTGTCTCGGGGAGCGTCACGGCCCGCGAGGGTAGCACTCCTCACCGAACGTCACGCCCCCCTCGTGCGCCTCAGTGATGGAGATAATCCGTGCCGTAGCGCGACAGAAACTCCTCGTAATCTCCATTGAACAGGCGCGGTCCCTTGGCGGACAGCTCCAGCACGCGAGTCCCGATCTTCGACACGAAGTGACGATCATGGCTCGTGACGATCACGGTGCCCTTGAACGCGATCAGCGCCTCTCGCAGCGCGTCGATGGACTCGACGTCGAGGTGGTTCGTCGGCTCGTCCAGGACGACCACGTTGTTCTTCAGCAGGATCAGCTTCGCCAGCACGAGGCGCGCGGCCTCTCCGCCGGAGAGCGTCTCCGTCTTCTTGAGGCCCGCTTCCCCGCTGAACAGGAGCTTTCCGAGGACGGAGCGGACCTGCTCCTTCTCCGCGTTGGGGTCGAATTGATACAGCCACTCGTACGCGGTCCACCCGGCCTCCAGAGCCTCGTGGTGGTCCTGCGCGAAATAACCCACGTTGGTGTCGTGGCCCCAGTTGACCTTGCCGGCGTCCGGCTCGTACTCCTGCACGATCAGCTTCAGCAGCGTCGATTTACCGATGCCGCTCGGCCCGATGACCACCAATTTATCGCCGCGATCCAGGTTGAAGCTGAAGTTATTGAACAGCCTCTTTTCGCCGAACGCCTTGCTGAGCCCGTCCACGCGCAGCACGTCCCGGCCGGAGGGCTTGGACACCTCGAATTTGATGTACGGCCGCACCACGCTGGAGCGCTTCGTCTGGATGCTCGCCTCCAGCTTCTCGATCTCCTTCACGCGCGACTGCGCCTGGCTCGACCGATTGGCGCTCGCCCCGAAGCGAGCCACGAAGTCCTTCAGCTCGCCGATCTTCTTCTTCTTCTGCGCGGCGTCGGCGCTGGCCTGCCGCTGGCCGGTCGTCTTCTGCTCGACGAAATCGTCGTATCCGCCCGTGTACAGCGTGACCGTCAGGTAATCCACGTCGGCCACGTGCGTGGCGATCGAGTTCATGAAGTGCCTGTCGTGACTGACCACCAGGAGCGTGCCTTTGAAGTCCTGGATCAGGTACGCCTCCAGCCACCGGATGGAGTCGAGATCGAGGTGGTTCGTCGGCTCGTCGAGGAGCAGCACGTCTGCGCCCGCGAACAGCGTCTGCGCGATGAGGACGCGCAGTTTGTAGCCGCCCGCGAGGATGCTCATCGGTTCGAGGTGCTGCTCCGCCGGGATGCCGAGGCCCTCCAGCATCTCCGCCGCGCGCGACTCCGCGGTGTAGCCGTCCTCTTCGCCGATCGTGCCCTCCAGCTCGGCGAGGCGCATCCCGATCTCGTCGGTGATCTCGACGTGATGGAGCCTGTCGCGCTCCTGCATCGCCTCCCAAAGCACCTTGTTGCCCATGAGCACGGTGTCGAGGATGCGGCTCTTTTCGTAGGCGAAATGGTCCTGCCGGAGGACGCCGACGCGCAGGCGCTTGGGGATGTCGACGGAGCCCTGATCGGACTCCTGCTCTCCGGAGATGACCTTGAGGAGCGTGGATTTCCCCGCGCCGTTCGCGCCGACGAGCGCGTAGCGCTTCCCGGGGTCGAACCGCATGGAGACGTTTTCGAACAGGATCTTGGGGCCAAATCGCTTGGTGAGCTTGTCGAGGGTGATCACGGCGCGCGCGCACTACCACCATTTCCCCGCGGCGCATCGAAAAACCTCACGCTCCGCCAAATCGACTTCGTTTCGTGACCGGGCGGGCGGTTCTTCGGCGCTTGACGTCGCCCGGCGCGCGGTCTCTAACCGCGACGATGAAGAGAGAGCTCCTCGCGCTGTCCCTGTCCGCGCTCGCGCTCACGGCGTGTCCTCCCGCCGAGGCGCCGCCGAAGTCGGTGAACATCGCGCCTCCGCCGCCGCCCACGCCCGCGGAACAGCCGGGCGCCGCGCTCGTGAGCCTCCTGCCGATGGACGCGCCCAAGGCGGTCACGATCGACGGCGATCTCGCGGAGTGGGGCGCCTTCCCGCCCGCGCCGCCCTCGGAGCCGCGCGCGTACACCTACGATGAATACATGAACGAGATGGACAACGTCCCTCAGGAGGTGAACACCGAGCCGCCCGGAAACCCGGACCCGAAGAAGGTCGGCTCGCGGGTGGCGTTCGCCTTCACGAGCGACGCGGCCTACCTCGCGGCGGATCTCGGGGAGGCCGCGAAAGAGGGAGTCTGGATCGCGCTCGGCGCCCGTCCGGCGGAGCTGCCCCTCGTCGGCCAATACTTCGGCCGCATGGGCTTCCAGCCCCTCAACTGCGAACAAAAGCCGATGGTCGAAGGCGAAGACGGCGATCAAGGCTACTGGATGGAGAAGCGCACGCCGGAGGAAGCCGCAGCGTGCACCGCGATCAAGACCCGCATCCGCGAAGCCGCCCACAAGCACGAGGCCCGCTTCGAGAAGCTCTATCGCATCGACCCCACGGGCGTCCGCGTGGCCGGCCCGAACGGCGCGCTCACCGCCGTGGAAGGGGCCAAGTCCGCGTGGAAGGCCGGCCCCCACGGAGCGACCGTCGAGGTGTCGTTACCGCTGCTCGCGCTGCCCCGGATGGCCGAGTCCCCGCTTGAAACTATCCGTATTCTAGCTCGCACGGACGTGGCGCCACCCCTGCTCACCCCGCAAGCGTGGCTGTGGCTCAAGCTCCCGGCGCCCGTGGGGTTCGAGCCCTTCGCCGCCCTCCGAAAGCACGCCTTCGCGCGCGCGAACGACATCGGAGAGGGCAACTCGCCCGGGACGACCGTCTACAAGGAGTCGCGCGCCCTCTCCTTCCAGCCGGGGGATCCGATGCACATGGAGATCGTCGACTCGCAGGGCTGCGAAGCGATGGAGATCCGGGAAATCCCGCTCTACGAGAGGCTCGCGTCGTTCGGTGACGTGGAGATCGTCCGCGCCGCGGCCCCGCGCGGGATCTCGTGCCGAACGGAGATGGAGCCCTGGATCGCCACCCTGAAGAAGGGAGAGGTGAAGGACATCCTCAAGCTGAACGGCGGATTCGAAGGCAAGATGTTGCGCGGCGACGAGATCCACATCCTCGCGTACGACACCCACGTCTGGGAGCCCACGCCCGGCGTGTGGTCCGTCCTCGGATTCGGCCCCTCCGGGGAGAAGCGCGACGTCCCCGTGTCCCCCGTCCCCGGATACGACCCTTTCGATGGAAAACCCAACGATGGCCCGGCCGTTTATTGGGAGGAAAACTTGAACTTCGTGAGCCCGGATCTGGAGAGCTTCGGGTGGAAGGGCGTCCGCGCGAACAAGGGATTCGAGGCTGTCTGGAAGTGGGACGCCGCCTCCAAGAGCTACAAGGGCGAACAGCACAAGGCCGATATCAAGAAGGCTCCGAAGAAGCCCGCTCCGAAGAAGGCGGCGCCGAAGAAGGCAGCCCCGGTCAAGAAGAAGTAGCCGCGACAGGCAACCACACGTCGAACGTGGCGCCCTCTCCCTCCTTCGAGGTGACGGAGATGG
This sequence comes from Polyangiaceae bacterium, assembly GCA_046351455.1. Lineage (GTDB taxonomy): Bacteria > Myxococcota_A > Polyangia > Polyangiales > Polyangiaceae > JADJRH01. Next base: position 109,119 of record JAXLYM010000011.1, on the reverse strand, counting down.
CGCCGCCGTACCGCTGGAGCAGCGCCTGCACCACGGAGAGGCCGAGTCCCGTCCCGCGCTGGCTCCCGCGCGGCTTCGTCGTGAAATAAGGGTCGAAGATGCGCGCCAGGTCCTCCTCGGCGACGCCGCGGCCGGTGTCCTGAAACGCCATGTGCACGCGCGGCGGATCCGCGGGGGAGAGGCCCTCTGTCACCTCGATCGTCACCCTCAGCGCGCCGCCGTTCGGCATCGCCTCGCGCGCGTTCGTGCCGAGCTGCCGAACCACCGCTTGCACCACGTCCGCGCCGATCTGCGCTCGTGGACAGTCGCGCGCCGCCTGGATCGCGACGGTGATCCGGCTGTCCGACAGCACCTCTCCGAGCGCCGTCCGCACCGCGCTCTCCACGTCGGTGGGGCCCTTTCCGACGGTCGTCTTCTCCGCGAGCGCGAGGAGCTGTTGACTGAGGCCCTTCGCCTCCAGAGCGGCGCTCTCGGCGTCGCGCAACATCTCCTCGGCGGCGTTGTCGGCCGGCAGCACCTCGCGGGCGAGCGCCACGTTTCCGAGGATGGCCTGAAGGAGGTTATTGTAATCGTGCGCGAGGCCCCCCGCGAGCAGCCGGAGCGCCCGCGCCCGCCCCATCTCGACCTCGAGATCGCGCGCCTTCGCGGCCTCCGCCTCCACCCGCAGCCGCCGCACGCACGCGAGGAGCCGCGCGTCGAGCAGGCTCCGCTCGACCGGCTTCATCAGGTATTGCTCGACGCCGATGTCGATGGCGCGCACCAGATACTCCGTCTGGTCGAACGCCGTCGTCACGATCACCGGAGTCGCCGGGGCCTCCTCGCGGATCGCCTTCGCGAGCGACAGCCCGTCCATCGCCGGCATCCGGATATCGGTGATCACCAGATCCGGCCGTTTTTCGCGGAAGAGCGCGAGCGCCTCGGCCCCGTCGCGCGCCGGGAGGACCTCCCGCACGCGGCGCTGGAGCAGCTCCACGAACTGCCGACGCACCTCGTCGTCGTCCTCGGCGTAGAGCACCACGAGCGTCTTCAGGAAGCGTTTGTCGGGGTCGGCCTCTTTGATCACGAGGTCCTCCTCAAAGGCAGGGTGATCTTGATCTCTGCGCCGGGGCCGTTGTTCTGCGCCTCGATCTTCCCGCCCATGTTCTTCTCGATGATCGCTTTGCTCATGTAGAGGCCGATGCCGGTGCCCCCCGGCTTCGTGGAGAAATAAGGCTCGAACAGGTGGTCCAGCGCCTCTTGTGCGATGCCGCCGCCCGTGTCACGCACCCGGATCATGGCCTGTTTCCCGTCCTCCTGAATCTCGATGTCGATGGTGCCTTCGGTCGCGCCCGAGGCGATGATCGCGTCCTTCGCGTTGGCGAGCACGTTGAGGAGCACTTGAGAGAGCTCGTTCGGGATGCCCCAGAGCGTCGCGTCCCCGTCGTGGAGATTGCACCGCACGCGCCGCGCGTCGAAGGCCGGCCGCACGAGGCCGATGGCGCCCGTCACCTGCTCCCGCGCCGAGAACGCGCGGTGCTCCTTGTCGGGCCGGAAGAAGCCGCGAAAATCATCGATCGTCGACGACATCTTCTGGATGAGGCGGTGTCCGTCCGCGAAGAGCCTCTTCATGGTCGGCTCGTCCAGCTCCCCGAGCTCGTGCGCGTCCGCCAGATTGGCCAGCACGAGCCCCAGCGCGTTGAGGGGCTGTCTCCATTGATGCGCGATGTTGCCGATCATCTCCCCCATGGCGGCCTGTCGACTCTGCACGAGGAGCAGCCGGTCTCTGTGACGCACCTCTTCGACGGCCTTTTGCACGCGGCTCTCCAGCTCGGCGTTGAGCTCCAGGAGCTCGCGGGCGTGCGCGTCCGCCGCGGCGCGGGCCTGCGTGAGCCATCGAGTCAAGAGCGTCAGCACGAAGCCCGCTGTCAGCCCCGCGATCCAGATGGGGGCAGAGTGCCTCTCACCGACGTGCGTCTCGATGCTCTCCAGTCCGCCCGCCGCGAGCTGCCACACGCCGCCGCCGAGCTCCAGCCGCTGGACCGTGTGGAGCGGCGCCTCGGCGACGTCGCCGACGGGCCCTTGCGAGTCGTAGAGGAGCGCGGCCGGATCCGTCGTCTCGCCGTCGTAGAGCTCCAGCGTGAGGTCCGGCGCCTGCTCGCCGAGCACTCCATCCATGAGGTCGTACATGCGGAACGCCGCGTAGGTCCATCCGACGATCGTCGCGCGCCGCTCCTCCACGGACATCGGTGTTCCGCGCGTCCGATAGACGGGCATGAACATCAGGAACCCAGGCTGCACGTCGACGCCGGTCTCCTGGACGAGCGTCACTTTCCCGGAGATCGCGATCGACCCGCGATCGCGCGCCTGCTCCAGCGCCGCGCGCCGAACAGGCTCCGAGAACATGTCGTATCCGAAAGCGCGCATGTTGCGACCCTCGAAAGGTTCGACGAACACGATCGGAGTGTGGACAGGGCGATCGCCGGGCGGCTGCACCACGTAGTCGGCGAACCCCTCTTGTCGTACCGCCGCCTCGTGCGCGGGCAGCGAGTCCTGCGGGATCGCCTCCACGAATCCGACGCACTGGATCCCCGGGAACGTGTCGGCGAGCCGAAGCACCGTCACGTACTTTCTGAACTCGCCGCGGCTCACGCTCTGCGACGCGTCGAAGAGCCCGCGCGCGCCCCTGATCACGCTCTCGTAGGCGCGGAGTCGGTAGACGATGCGGGCGCTCGCGTCGCGGACGCGAAAATCGAAGTAGGTCCGCAGCTCCTCCCGCGAGTGCTCCAAGCTCACGGCCCACAGGCTGAACGTCGCGAGCAGCGTGGCCATGAGCACGGAGGCCGGAATCCAACGCGCTGCGGCGTGGCGGGGCGCTCGCCTGTCTCCCCGCTCTGCGATCGCGCTCGGGATACCGCTCATTCGTCTCTCCGGAACAGCAGCGTTTACAAGCAACATACCACGTAACACCGGCCGCAGTGAGCCGGTGTCGTTCCGCCATCCCGGGGTCTTTCTCGGGCTTCGTGCTCCCGTGGACCCCGAATTCTCTCGTGTTCTGCGTTAGATTGTTGCGCCATGCGTCGTCCGCAGGACGGCTCCGTCGGAGAGCTGTCGGCACATCCTGCATTCAGCGCGCAGCATCCGCGCGTGGCTGTTCTCATCGCGCGGCTTCTGCGGTACGGAGCGGCGATGGAAACCTCACTTCACGGCAAGGTGGCGATCGTCACCGGGGCTTCGTCGGGGATCGGCCTCGCGGCGGCGAAGAAGCTCGCGGCGCTCGGCGCGAAGGTGGCGCTCGTGGCGCGGACGAAGAGCACGCTGGAGGACGCGGTCCGAGCGATCGGCGCGGAGCGTGCGGCGGCGTTCCCGCTGGACGTCGCGGACCTCCCGGCGCTCGCGGCGCTGCCCGGGGCGGTGGTCGCGAAGTACGGCGCGCTCGACATCCTCGTGAACAACGCCGGCCTGAACCACCGCGGCCCGCTCGAAAAGCTCACGCCGGATCAGGCGGCGCAGGTGATCCAGGTCAATCTGACGGCGCCGATCTACCTCACGCGCGCGTGCCTCGATCACCTGCGGACGGGCGGCGCGATCGTCAACGTGGCGAGCCTCGCGGGCATGGTGCCAGTCCATCACGAGTCCTCGTACAGCGCGTCGAAGGCCGGTCTGCGGGCGTTCACGCGGGTGATCGCGGAGGAGCTGGCAGAGCGCGGCATCGTGGTCGGGTCGGTGTGTCCGGGCCCGGTGGATACAGGCTTCTTCGGAGACATCGACTCCGTGCCGAACCTCGTCTTCTCGCAGCCGATGAGCACGGCGGAGGAGGTGGCGGACGCGGTGATCGAGTGCATCACCCGCGGCACGCCGGAGATCGCGCTCCCGGCGATGAGCGGCAAGCTGGCCACGCTCGGCTACCTCTCCGGCACGCTGACGAAGCTGCTCCGCCCGGCGCTGGAGAAGCGGGGCGCCGTGAACAAGGCTCGTTACAAGGCCAGCAAGCAGCGCTGATCACGCCTGTTCGGCCGCTCCTTCGCGGAGAGCGTCTCTGGTGGAGTGGGCCTGTGGTGTATGGTGCGTGGTCGCGTGTCCACTCCTCTGTTCCCTCGACGTCGCGCTGACTGGCTAGCCCTCTTCGGGGCCGTGGGGCTCGTCGCGGCGTTGAAGGTGGCGGTCGTCCTGCTCGGGCCGGACTACGACGGGGACGCCTACGCGCACGCGATGGCCGGCCGTCGAATGCTGCTGACGCCGGGGGACGCGGCGATTCACTGGGTGTGGCTGCCGCTCCTGCACGCGCTCCACGCGGCCGCGACGTTCGCGGGCGGCGGCCTCCAGACGATCCGCCTCGGGAACGCGCTGATTTCATCGGTGACGCCGCTGCTTCTTGCGGCGTACCTCGCGAAGACGTCGGGTCGGGTCGTCCAGGAAGGTGCCAGTCCGGAAGCCGCGGAGTCGGTCGTCCCGTGGCTCGCGGGGGCGCTGCTCGCGCTGGATCCGCTGTGTTTGTGGCTCGGCGTCACGGGGCAGACGGAGCCTCTGTTTCAACTGCTCGTCCTCGGCGTGTGCGTCGCCGCGGAGCAGCGCGCCTTCGTGACGGGGGGCCTCCTCTTCGCCGCCGCGGCCCTCACGCGCTACGAAGCGTGGCCCCTCGTCGCGGTCGGGGTCTGGGTCGCGAACCGTGATTGGCTGTCGCGCGGTGACGCTCTCCCGCGAGGTGCCTTGTCCTCGCGCCGCGAGCGAATTCGCCTTCGTTCGCAGGCGATCTGGCTCCTCCCGGCCGCCGCGATCGCCGCGTGGATCGTCTGGCACGCCCGCGCCACCGGGGAGTGGCTCCAGTTCCTCCGGTACAACCGCGATTTCGTGCAGGGCTATCTCGGGGGCGTCGGCTATCCGTGGGGCCGGGAGCCCATCTATCCGCTGATGGCCGTATTCTACCTCACGGTGGTGCCGGTGTGGAACATGCTCGGCCCCGCGTACCTCCTCGGGATCGCCGGGATCCGCCGCGCGATCCGCGAGAGCCCCCGCGTCTTCGTGGTGACGAGCGTGGCGTTGATCGCGATCGTGACAGGCGGCCTCCTCCGCAAGACGCACCTCGGACTGCCGCGTCACGCCGTCGTCTTCGCCCCTTTCTTCTGCCTGGTCGCGGCCCTCGGGACAGAGGCGCTCGCCGATCGGATCGCCCGGCGTTACAAGCGTTTCGCGGCAAACTCCCTGCGTCCGAGACTGGCAATCGCGCTGATCGCCTTCGTGGCCTTGTCGCGCACGTTGCCCGGCGCCGTCTCCTTGATTCGCGCCACGAGAGGCGCCTTCGCGGAGCAGGCGGAGGCCGCGCGCGCGCTCGTGGCGAACGCCTCCCCCCGAGAGGCCATCTTCTGCGAGGACGGCAAGATCGAGGTCCTCTCGGCCCTGGCGCCGGACCGCTTCATCCGCTGGCAAATCCCGGACGTCGCCCCCGAGCACGTGGCCAGTCTCGCCGCGGAGAAGGGCTCCGCCCTCGTGATCACGACCCCGGACCGCGCCGCCCACCTCCGAGGCGGACAGCCCCTCTGGACGAACGGCCACCTGACGCTGTGGCGCTATCTGCCGCGATGATCAGGGCGCTCCCGAGAAGCACGGAGCGAAAGCTCGGGTGCCCGCCTGAGCAAGCGCCCACATTTCTCGCTTCGAACCGCGTCCCAACGCGATGCCGATCCGTGATGAATAGCCTTGACCTGAACCGCCGATTTCAACACGGAGGCACGGAGCACACAGAGGCAGCACGGAGGATTTTTTTGGTCCCAGATCCCTGGAAACTCTGGGTCCCCCTGACTCTCCGTGCCTCCGTGTTGATCCGATGGGTCGAGTCGTTGCGTGGCGCCTTCCGTGAGCAGCGGGGGAGTGAAACGAGGGGGCGGAGCCCCCTTGTAAAACGTCGAGGACTGCGTCCGCTCCTCTGCGGACTCCGCGGAGCCAGGCTCCGCTCCGCCTCCGAGGATCGGACTCCGTCCTCCCAGTGGCGCCCCTTGTAAACCCCCCAAAATGTTCGTTTGCGAAACTGCCACTCCAGGCTTCAGGTGGCCACTTCCGGCTCCGTGAGCTCCATCGTGCGCCAGGCGCCGGTCCGGAAGCGGAGCGTCATCACGACGGCCAGCATCACGAAATAGGCCAGGAACCACGCGAGCGCGCCCAGCTCGCCGCCGCCCAGGTACTTCACCGTCACGTAGCTGCCCGGCACGAAGATCACCCACGCGACGATGGTGCGCGCCCACAGAGGAAACGCGGTGTCGCCGGCCGCGCGCAGCGCCTCGGACACGGCGCCCGCGATCGCGTCGAAGAGCTGCCACGCCGCCGACAACATCACCATCCGCCGGCCCGTGTGCACGAGCGCGTCCGCGCCCTCGCCGCCGACGAACGGGCGCAACAAGAGCCCCGGCGCCACGAGGCACGCGAGCGCCACCAGGCCCTGCCACGTCGCGGCGGTGCCGAACGTCATCTTCACGATGCGCGGCACCTCGTCCTTCGCGCGCGCGCCGATCGCCTGGCCCACCAGGATCGCGCCCGCGCTCGCGAGGCCGAACGCCGGCATGAACGCCACGCTGTTGATCTGCTGCACCGCCATCATCGCGGCGACCGCGGTGGTCCCGAGGCTCGCGACGACGACGCTCACGAAGATGTTGTACGCGTAGAACTCGAAGAACCAGTTGAGCCCGGATGGCAGGCCGAAGCGCAGCATCCGCCCGACCTCGCGCAGCGCGAGCTTCGGCCGCTCCATGCCGCGACCGCTCCACGCGAACACGCCCACGAACAGCAGGAACGCGAGCCACGTGGAGATCGTGTTCGACAGCGCCGCGCCGTTCACGCCCATCGCCGGCGCGCCGAAATGACCGCCGATCAGCGCGTAGTTGCCGACGACGTTGATCGCCATCGCGAAGATCGAGACCGCCATCGGCAGCCGCGTGTTGCCGATGCCGCCGTAGTAGTTGCCGAGCGCCTCCATCCCGATCGCGGCGCCCGTCGAGAAGAGCCGGATCCCCATGTACGAGGCCATCTGCACGCGCACGTCCGGCGCGTAGTCGAAGCGCGCGAGCAGCCACGGGATGAAGAAGACGCCGAGCATCCCGAACACCTGCGTCACCGCCGCGAGCAAGAGGCCGTAGTGCCCGAAGCGCCGCGCGCCCGCGAGATCGCCCCGGCCGTAGAGCTGCGACGCGAAGCTCGCCACGATGAACGTGACGCCCATCGGCAGGATCATGAACGCGAACGTGTTGAGGCCGCCCGCCGTGGTCGCGGCGAGCGCCGAGGCCCCGAGCGACGACACCATCACCGCGTCGCTCACGCCGATCACGACCTGCGTCGACCGCGAGACGATGACCGGCCACGCGAGCGAGAGCAGCGTCCCGAGCGTGGCGTTGGGCCTCTGGACCTCGCTCACGCTTCGAGATCCGGCTCCACGAAGCACCACTTCACTTCGGGACAGCGCGACCGGAGCTCGCGCTCGAACGCGTTGATCGCCTCGCACACCTGATCGGCGGTGAGGCGGCTCTCGATCTTCACCTTCATCGCGACGAGCACCTCCCCGGGGCCCTGCTGGATCGTGATGATGTTGAGCAGCGCGTTCAGCTCGGGGCTCTTCACGACGATGTCGGCGGCCTGCTTCGAGATGTTCGGATCCGCGGACTCGCCGACGAGGAGGCTCTTCACCTCGCGCGCCAAGAACAGCGCGACGCCGATCAGGATGAGGCCGATCACGAGGCTGCCCGCGGCGTCGTAGCGCCCGTCGTGCGTCACGTGCGTGAGGCCCAGCGCCGCGAGCGCGAAGAAGAGGCCCAGCGAGGCCGCCGCGTTCTCGCCGAAGACGACGATGAGATCCGAGTCCTTCGTCTCGCTGAGGTAGCGGAAGAACGGCACGGCGCCGCGCCGCTTGTTGAGCTCGCGGATGTTCGAGAGCGTCGAGAGCCCTTCGAGCAGCAGCGAGAACGCGAGGATCGCGACGCCCACCCAGACGTTCTCGACGTCCTCTGGGTGGATCATCTTGTGGATGCCCTCGTAGATGGAGAACACGCCGCCGCCCGTGAAAAGCAGCAGCGCGACCATGAAGGACCAGAAGTAGAGCGACCGCCCGTACCCGAGGGGATGATCCGCGTCGGGCTTCTTCTCCGCCTGCTTCACGCCGAGCAGCAGCAAGAGCTGGTTGCCGCAGTCCGCGCCGGTGTGGATCGTCTCCGCGAGGAGCGCGCCGGATCCGGTGTAGATCGCGGCGCCGCCCTTGAAGACGGTGATCGCGAGGTTCACCGCCAGCGACTGGAAGATGTGGCTGTTGGATTTGTCGCCCGACACGCGAGATCCGGTATCGGGGCCGGCGGATCACGTCAATTGTGATCCGCCTCCCCGTGAGGCAAATTGGGACGCTCCACCTTCGCTTCAGCCATCCAGGCGCCATGGCCGAGATCACTGAACCGCGTGAAGAGCATTGTTAGCGGATCGCGGAGAGGGGGGCCCCGTCGGATTCACTCCGACGGGGGGAGAGGGCGCGTGCCCGCTCCCCCTGGGTAAAGAGAGGCGAGCTTTAGCTCGCCGGGCCGCCGAACGAACGGGAGAACAGCTCGAAGACGGCTTTCTTGCCGTCCTCGTTGAGGTTCTGCGTCCCGATGCCGGCGAAGTTCTCGCGCGTGATCACGGGGGCCTGGATGCACAGCTCCCACTTCGTGCCGCTCCACGAGAACCAGGCCTTGCGCTCCTGGTCGAAGACGAAGATCGGCTTCTTCCAGAGGCGCGCGAGCTCGGCGCCCCAGCCCGTGCCGCCGCGGACGTGGCCGTCCTCCTGGATCGCGCCGATGACGAACACCTGGCTCGCGGCGTTGATCTGGTACCAGATCGTCTGCAGGATGTTGCGGACCTGCGGGATCTCGCTGAGCACGCGGCCGAGGCGCTTCGACACGTAGACGAGGCTGAAGTCGCCGTGGCGGAGCTCCTCCTCGGAGAGGACGACGACGCCGCGCTTGCGCTCCAGGAACTTGTGGCCCGTGAAGGTGTAGTTCACCTCGGTCAGGCCCCACTTCTCCGCGCACGCGCCGAACTCGGCCTCGGCGCCCTTGCCGCCGCCGGAGTGGACGCGGAAGCGACGCGGGTCCTTCGGGCGCTCCGACGCGGTCCGCAGATCGTCATCCATCACCTGGAGCGAGTGCGGATCGAGGCGGAGGTGGAAGTCGTTGAGGTCCTTGTTGTCGTGGTCCTTCACCAGCTTGAGGTGCACGGCGTCGCGCGCGGCCTCCAGCGAGACGATCACGGCGATGTCGGAGGTCACCTTCTCGAGCGCGGCGACCGTGTCCTGCACGCTGACCCACACCTCGGCCGACAGATCCTTCGCGAGCTTGCCGAGCGTCACGAAGGCCTCGTGCATGCCGGGGCCGCTGAGATCGAAGCCGTCGATGATCACGACGTCCGGGTTGAAGTGCGCCACGTCGCGCGCGAACGTCACCGTCTCCTGGATGCGCGAGACGCTCGTCATGCCGCCGCGCAGCGAGGGCGGCGCCGCCTTCGTGTGCCCGAGGTGCGAGAAGATCAGGCGGTTGCGCTCCATCTCGAGGCGCACCTTCTCCTGGTCGTCGAGCCGCTTGTACACGGCGATGTCGTGGAAGATCTCGTCGTAGTACGCGCGGACGTGATCGACCGCGTGCTCGTGCGAGATGTGCAGCACCTTCCGCTCGCGCAGCAGATCGTCGAGGCCGATCTGCACGAGCATCGGCGTCTTGCCCACGCCCGGACGGGCGCAGATGACGCCCACGTTGCCGCGCCCGAGGCCGCCGTGCATCGAGCGCTCGAAGACCCGCATCGGGCTCCGCTCATTGATTTCGCTACGGTACATGGCGCCTCACTTCCCTTTTTCTTTCTTGAGCTGTTCTTCGCGGTGCTTCTTGATGAGCTCTTCGCCGATGGCCGCCGGGACCGGCAGGTAGCGCGAGAACTCCATCGTGAACTCGGCCTTGCCCTGCGTGGCGGAGCGGAGGACCGTGGAGAAACCGAACATCTCGGCGAGCGGCACCTCGGCCTCGACGCGCGAGAAGCCCTCGGCCTCGGTGGTGCCGGCGATGATGCCGCGGCGCTGCATGAGGACGCCGACGATGCCGCCCTGGAACTCCGACGGGCCCTCGACCGCGACCTTCATCACGGGCTCGAGGATCTGCGGACCGGCCTTCGGGTACGCCTCGCGCCAGGCGCCGCGAGCGGCCTCCTGGAAGGCGATGTCGCTGGAGTCGACCGCGTGGGCCGCGCCGTCGTTGATCGTGACGCGGACGCCGGTGACGGGCGCGCCGAGGACCATGCCCTTCGAGAGCATCGAGGTGAAGCCCTTGTCGACCGCCGGGATGAACTCGCGCGGGATGGAGCCGCCGGTGATCTCGTCGTTGAAGACGTACGGCGCCTCGGTCCAGGGCTCCAGGTAACCCGCGACCTTGCCGTACTGGCCGGAGCCGCCGGTCTGCTTCTTGTGCGTGTAGTTGAAGTCCACGCGCTTCGTGATGGTCTCGCGGTAGGCGACGCGCGGCGCGCTCGTCACGACCTCGGCCGAGTACTCGCGCTTCATGCGCTCCACGTACACGTCGAGGTGGAGCTCACCCATGCCGGAGATGATCGTCTCGTTCGTCTCCGGATCGGCGCCGACGCGGAAGGTGGGATCCTCCTTCGTGAAGCGGCGGAGCGCCTTCGACATGTTGACCTGCGCCTTGTTGTCCTTCGGCGTCACGGTCAGCGAGATGACGGGCTCGGGCACGTGCATCGACGTCATCGCGACGGAGAGCACGCCGTCCGTGAACGTGTCGCCCGAGTTGCAGTCGATGCCGAACATCGCGACGATGTCGCCGGCCGCGGCCGTGTCGATGTCCTCCATCTCGTCCGAGTGCATGCGCACGAGGCGACCGACCTTGTGCTTCTTGCCGGTGCGCGTGTTGACGATCTCTTTCCCCTTGGAGAGCGTGCCCTGGTAGACGCGCAGGTAGGAGAGCTGACCGAAGCGGCCGTCCTCCAGCTTGAACGCCAGCATGACGAGCGGCTTCTCGGGATCGCTGTCGAGGACGACCTCGGCCTCGTCCCGCTCCAGATCGACGGCCTTGTTCACGACGTCGGTCGGGCAGGGGAGGTAGCGGTTGACCGCGTTGAGGAGGAGCTGGACCGCCTTGTTCTTGTAGGCCGAGCCCATGTACACGGGCACGATCTGCAGGTTGACGGTGGCCTTGCGGATCGCCTCGTGGAGCAGGTCCTCCGTGACGGCGTCCTCGAGCATCGCCTCGGTGAGCGCGTCGGAGTGCATCGACACGGCGTCGAGCAGCTCCTCGCGGCACTTCTGCGCCTCGGCGGCCATGCTCTCGGGGATCGCGCCCTCGATGATCTTCTCACCGTTCGGGCCCTCGAAGCGGACGCTCTTCATCGTGACGAGATCGACGACGCCCTCGAATTTGTCCTCGAGGCCGATCGGGAGCTGCATCAGCACGGGGTTCAGGTGGAGCTTCTCGCGGAGCTGATCGCGGGCGCGGAGCGGGTTCGCGCCGGCGCGGTCGCACTTGTTGACGAAGCAGAGGCGCGGGACGCCGTAGCGGCGCATCTGCCGGTCGACCGTGAGCGACTGCGACTGCACGCCGGCGACGGCGCACAGAACGAGGATCGCGCCGTCCAGCACGCGGAGCGCGCGCTCGACCTCGATCGTGAAGTCGACGTGGCCGGGCGTGTCGATGATGTTGATGTGGTGGCCGGCCCACACGCAGTGAGTCGCGGCCGACTGGATGGTGATCCCGCGCTCGCGCTCGAGATCCATCGAGTCCATCTTCGCGCCCACGCCGTCTTTGCCCTTCACGTCGTGAATGGCGTGGATCCGCTTCGTGTAAAAGAGCACGCGCTCGGTCAGCGTCGTCTTACCGGAGTCGATATGAGCGCTGATGCCGATGTTCCGTACGCGGGACAGTTCGCTTACCACGACAAGAAACTCCTCGGACTTGTCTGCGGAGGCGTGACCCGCGGCGCGAGAACGAGCCACGGTCGCCTCCGATAGCCCGGCGAGACATGGCCAGCCGGACGGGGAAAAAGGCGCGCGCCACTTAGTTCTGACGAGGGGGCCATGCAAGGACAATCGCACACCCCTCCCGGTCGGTGATGCATCCGTGCAACGTCGGTCACGAGACCGTTTCAGAACTGAAAAGCGCCCCCGTCGAGATCGGGTGAACCTGGCCGCTTCGCCTTCGGATCGTGGGCGCGGCGATCACCGGAAAGGTTTTCGTTGACGAGGTGTCCGTGGGCCGGAGTATTGAGCCGCGCGCCGCTGCGAGGGGGCTCGATCGGTGGACGCTCCTCGCCTCGTCGCGCGCCTCCGGAATAGGACCCGGACGCGCATCGTCGTGCGCCCCTCGTGATCATGAAACCCCTCCATCCCTCGGTCTTCTTCGCTGCGTTCGGCGTGTCCGTCGCGCTCTTCGCCGCGTGCAGCGGCACCCCCACGACCGGCCCCGCGACCCCTCCGCCCACCGCGACGCCGAGCGCACCGACGGGCCCGGTCCCCGGCTCCGAGGTGGACGCGGGCGACGCCGGCGACGCGGGCGATCTCGACGCGACGGCCGATCAGGACGGAGGCGACGCGGGCGACGCGCAGATCGCCGCGGTCGTGGAGCCGCCGAAGCCCTCCGCGTGCCCCGCGGACATGAAGCTCGTCGACGGCGAGTACTGCTCCGACGTGGAGCACAAGTGCCTGAAGAGCTGGTACGACAAGTCCAACAAGAAGGTCATCTGCGAGGAGTTCGCGCCGAGCGCGAAGTGCATCGGGACCAAGTCGAAGAAGCGGTATTGCATCGACACCTACGAGTGGCCCAACAAGAAGGGCGAGCGCCCCGAGGTGATGAACCGCTTCCACCAGGCCGAGGTGAAGTGCGCCTCCGTCGGCAAGCGCCTCTGCACCGAGAGCGAGTGGACCTTCGCGTGCGAGGGCCCGAACATGACGCCGTTCCCGTACGGGTACGTGCGCGACGCGAAGAAGTGCAACGGCGACCACATGTACGACGGCCCCGACATGAAGAAGGTCGCCGCCCGCGATCCGAAGGAGCTGGCGCGCCTCTGGAAGGGCGTCCGCAGCGGCTCGCAGCCCGACTGCATCAGCGCGTTCGGCGTCGCCGACATGCCCGCGAACACCGACGAGATCGCCTCCACCGAGAACCCGAAGGCCAAGTACGACTCCGCGACGACGGGCGGCCCTTGGTACAAGGGCGTCCGCAACCAGTGCCGCCCCAAGATCTACACGCACAACGAGGACTTTTATTACTACTACCTGTCCTTCCGCTGCTGCGCGGAGGCCGACGGTCAGCCCACGGATCCGCGCACGCCGAAGCAGCGCAAGGAGAAGTGGAAGTTCTCCAAGGTCGAGAAGAGCGCGCAGTTCACGATCCAGAACGTGCAGGATCACCTGAAGCTGAAGGCCACGGACGCGACGTGCGGCTGCAAGGCGAAGGACATCCTCTGCAAGACGATCTGCGGCACCCTGCTCGGCCCCGGCGCCGTCGACGCCACGCACTGAACTGAGATCCGCCCAGTCCATCAAGTGCGCTAGCCCGTGCGCTGCGACGTTGCCACCTTCCGGATCACGGACTAGCTTCCGTCGGTTCGGCGGGCGCCACCCACCCGCCGGCCTACAGAAGGCGACGGAATCGATGTTCACCTGGGCGATGAAAAAGATCTTCGGCACCTCGCACGACCGCGCGGTGCGCCGGATGCGGCCGAAGGTCGAGGCGATCAACAAGCTCGAAGACAGCCTGAAGAAGCTGACGGACGCGCAGCTCCAGGCGAAGACCCCCGAGCTCAAGCAGAAGCTCGCGAACGGCGCCACCCTCGACGACATCCTGGTCGAGGCGTTCGCGGTCTGCCGGGAGGGCTCGCGACGCGTGCTGAAGATGCGGCACTACGACGTGCAGCTCATCGGCGGCATGGTCCTGCACCAGGGCTCGATCGCCGAGATGCGCACCGGCGAGGGCAAGACCCTCGTGGCGACGCTCCCAAGCTACTTGAACGCGCTCGAAGGCAAGGGCCTCCACATCATCACGGTGAACGACTACCTCGCTCGCCGCGACGCGGAGTGGATGGGCAAGCTGCACAACTTCCTCGGCCTCAAGGTCGGCGTCGTCGTCCCCCAGCAGTCGGATCAAGAGAAGCTCGCCGCGTACCAGGCGGACATCACGTACGGCCAGAACAACGAGTTCGGCTTCGACTACCTCCGCGACAACATGAAGTTCTCGGCGCTCGAATACGCGCAGCGCCCGCTGAACTACGCCATCGTGGACGAGGTCGACTCCATCCTGATCGACGAGGCGCGCACTCCCCTCATCATCAGCGGCCAGGGTGAGCGATCGAGCGAGAAATACCGCAAGATCAACGACATCATCCCGAAGCTCAAGAACGAAGAGCACTACAACGTGGACGAGAAGGGCCACTCCGTGACCCTCACGGACGAGGGCACCGAGGTCGCGGAGAAGCTCCTCGGCCGGATTGGCATCCTCAAGAGTGGCAATCTTTACGACACGGACAACCTGGAGACGCTGCACATCCTGAATCAGTGTCTCCGCGCGCACACGCTCTACAAGCGCGACGTCAACTACATGGTCGCGACGCGCGAGCCGCGCCGCGGGCCCGAGGTCCTCATCATCGACGAGTTCACGGGCCGCGTGCTCGCGGGCCGCCGCTGGTCGGACGGCCTGCACCAGGCGGTCGAGGCGAAGGAGAACGTCCGGATCCAGGAGGAGAGCCGGACGATGGCGACGATCACGTTCCAGAACCTCTTCCGCATCTACAAGAAGCTCGCGGGCATGACCGGCACCGCCGACACGGAAGCGGCCGAGTTCCACGCCACGTACAAGCTCGACGTCGTCACCATCCCCACGAACAAGGATTGTATTCGCGAGGACCTGGAAGACGTCGTCTACAAGACCGAGAAAGAGAAGTTCACGGCGCTCATCAACGAGATCCTGGAGAAGCACGAGAAGGGGCAGCCCGTCCTCGTCGGCACGACCACGGTCGAGAAGAGCTCCGCGATCGCCCGCTTCCTCGAGAAGAAGAAGATCAAGCACGCCGTCCTCAACGCGAAGCACCACGAGAACGAGGCGTACGTCGTCGCGCAGGCCGGCCGGAAGGGCGCGATCACCGTCTCCACGAACATGGCCGGTCGCGGCACCGACATCTTGCTGGGCGGCAATCCGGAGATGGTCGCGAAGCTCCGCTTCAAGGAGCAGAACCGCGTCCCCGAGGCCGAGCCCGAGGCGTTCGACGCCCTGGTCGAAGAGCTTCGTGTGGAGTTCAAGAAAGAGGGCGACGAGGTCCGCGAGCTCGGCGGCCTCTACATCCTCGGCACCGAGCGCCACGAGTCGCGCCGCATCGACAACCAGCTCCGCGGCCGCGCCGGCCGTCAGGGCGACCCGGGCACGAGCCGCTTCTTCCTCTCTCTGGAAGACGAGCTGATGCGCATCTTCGCGGGCGACAAGGTCAAGAACCTGATGGAGCGCATGGGCATGCCCGACGACGAGCCCATCGAGCACCCGTGGGTCACGAAGAGCGTCGAGAACGCGCAGAAGAAGGTCGAGGAGCGCAACTTCGACATCCGCAAGAACCTGCTTGAATACGACGACGTCATGAACGCCCAGCGCAAGACGGTCTATGACGTCCGTCAGCAGCTCCTGGCCGGGCGCTACTACCCCGACGTCGTCGACGAAGAGGGCAAGCCGACGGGCGAGAAGCGCAAGATCAAGCCGCTCCCGGAGCTGGAGAAAGCGGTCCTCCCGGATCTGGGCGCGCTGCTCGGCATGTTCGCGGAGGACCCGATCCTGCCGCGCGACAAGGAAGGCAACCCGCGCGCGATCACGCGGGACGACTTCAAGGACATCGGCAAGCTGACCGAGACTGGCAGTCTGCGGCACGAGATCTACACGCGCTGGGGCGTGAAGGTGGAGTTCGTCCCGGCGAAGAACGCGGACGAGGACGCCAAGGACGACAAGAAGAAGAAGAACGGAAAGGCGAAGGACGCCGCGAAGGACGGCCCGCGCCAGGAGTTCTCTCTCGACGAGAAGGCGCTCGTCATTTACGACGAGCTGGCCGCCCTCATCCCGCAGGCCCTCACGGAGCAGCGGGAGCGCGCGCTCGACCTCATCGACCGCATCCTCGGCGCGATGATCGAGGAGTCGTGTCCGCGGAACAAGCCGCCGGAGGACTGGGACTGGGGCGGCATCTTCCAGGGCTTCAAGGAGCACTTCGGCCACGACCTGGACGACAAGACGGCGCACCGGAACGACGTCGAGGATCTGGCGCACTTCCTCTACGACGAGGCCGAGAAGATCTTCGTCGCGCGCGAGAAGGAAGTCGGGACGGAGCTCGTCCTGCGCGTGTTCCGCCACTATTACCTGGAGGAGGTCGACAAGGCGTGGGTCGATCACCTCAATGACATGGAGCACCTCCGCGACGGCATCGGCTTGCGTGGATACGGCCAGAAGGACCCGAAGCAGGAGTACAAGAAAGAGGGCTACAACATGTTCGTGAACATGCTGGCCCGCGTCTCCTCGAACGTGGTCACCAAGCTGTTCAGCATGCAGGTGCGCCAGAAGGAGGAGGAAGAGGAGATCGAGGCCGCGGACCTCGCGAAGCACGTGGCCGCCCTTCAAAAGGCGGTCGCGAAGCACGACGAGGACATCGCCCCGACGCCTCCCCCCCGCGAGGAGCCCGTCATCGTCGCCGAGCAAGAGTGCCCGTGCGGCAGCGGAAAGCCCTTCGCGCAGTGCCACGGCGCCGGCGACGAAGACTCCGCGACGGCCTGATTGGCCTGCTCAAAGGGGGGGCGCATGGCCGGAGAGATCGAAGCCGAGCTCGACCCTGCGCAGCGCGACGCCTCTCGACGCGACCGCGCCGAGCACGCCCCGCCGCTTCGCTGAGCGACGCGGCCCTTCGGTGCGGGGGCGTCGCAACATTGCTCGCGTCGCGAACCCTTAAATCTGCCCCCGATCCTTGCCGTATCGGTGTAAGTTCCGGCCGCCCCTCTGCGTACGCCGGTATCTCTATCCCCACGCGGTGATCACGATGCGAACCCCGCTCCTCGCCACTTCGCTCCTCCTCTTCCTCTCCGGTTGTGCGTCGCAAACGAGCTACGTGCACACGGACACCACCCTCGGACGCGTGGTGGTCTATCGCAACGGCATTGCCTATTTCGAGCGCACGGCCGCCGTCCCGGGCGAGACGCTCAATCTGAGCGTCCCAGCCGATAAGGTGGACGACTTCCTGAAGTCGCTCACCGTCACGGACGCGAAGACCGGAGAGCCCGCGCCGATCGCGTATCCCACGCAGCAGTCCAACCCGGAGACGGGCCTCATCGACATGAAGATCACGCTCCCGCCGACGGCGACGAACGGCGTGGTCCTCACGTACGTGACGGAGTCGCCCTCGTGGAAGCCGAGCTACCGGATCACGCTCAAGGGCAAGGACAAGGTGGATGTCCAGGCGTGGGCGATCGTCGACAACACCTCCGGAGAGGACTGGAAGAACGTCAAGCTGGGAGTCGGCTCCTCGTCCGCGCTCTCGTTCCGCTTCGATCTCCGCAGCGTGCGTTTGGTGCAGCGGGAGACGTTGCAGACGAATGACCAGTTCGCGATGGCGCCGCCGACCGGGGGCGCGACGTACGGCCAGGGACAGGGCGCCGTCGTGGCGCCGCCGGCCGCGCCGAAGCTGGTGATGGAGCTCGGGGACGACGCGCTCGCCCGGCAAGAGAAGGAGTACAACTTCGAGGCTCCGGTCACGAAGAGCGTGGTCACGACGGGCAGCGCGCAGTCGAGCTACGGCGGCAGCCGGAAGAACAACGCCGGCCCATCGAAGCCGAAGGACGCCCCCGTCACCGCGAAGGTGCCGCCCCCCCCGTCCGCGCCGAACCCGCTCGAATCCATGGCGCGCAACCTCAAGGCGTCGCCCAATCAGATCGTCGTCGAGGGCTATGCCGACGCGCGCGACACCGACAAGGTGCAGGCCAGTCTGGAGCGCGCCAATCGCGCCCGCGAGCAGCTCGTGCGCGCCGGCGTGGACCCGAACAAGGTCGTCGCGATCGGCAACGGCATGCAGACCGGCAAATCCGCGGGCGTCCGCATCATCGAAGCGCCGCCGCAGGCGCAGGCCTCCGCCGGCGCGAAGCCGCAGACAGCCGCCGCCGAGCCGATCGGAACCTCGCACTTCGAGTCGAACACCCCCATGACCGTGGCCCGCGGCACGTCCGCGATGGTCTCGATCCTGAAGACCGAGACCGACGGCGAGGTGGTCTATTTCTACGACGCCGAGAGCGCGCGCGGAAACAAGAGCTTCCCGTTCAACGCGGTCCGCATCAAGAACCCGACCGACTCGGTGCTGGAGACGGGCCCCGTGACGGTGTTCGGAGACGGCAAGTTCATCGGAGAGGGCCTGACGGAGCCGATCCCGGCGAAGAGCGTGGCGTTCATCCCGTTCGCGCTGGACAGGCAGGTGCTCGTCGAGACGGAGGAGGACTCGGTCGACAAGATCGCCAAGATCATCACCGTGCAGCGCGGCGTCTTCTCGACGGAGGTCCAGCACACGCGCCGGACGAAGCTCACGCTCAACAACCGCACGGCGGAGAAGGCGGTGGTCTATATCCGCCACACGGTGCCGGAAGGTTACTCGCTGACGAAGCCCGAGGACGCGAAGGAGAAGCTCGGATCGGCCTACTTGCTCAAGGTCGAGATCGAGCCGCGCGCGAAGAAGGACATCACGATCGAAGAGGCGACTCCGCTCTTCAAGAGCACCGATATCCGCTCCAACGTGGGGATGGACATGGTGGTGGCGTATCTGTCGCAGAGCGCGACGGAGGGCCCGCTCAAGGAGAAGGTGGACAACCTGCTCAAGATCCAGCGCGAGATCGGCAATATCGAGCAGAAGATCACCACCATGCACGAGCAGATGGATGAGTATCGCGCGCGCATGGATGAGCTCCACGTCCAGCTCGTGAGCCTCAAGGCCGTGAAGACGGCGGGCCCGCTGATGCAGAGCCTGGAGAAGAAGCTCGACGAGGTGAGCGACAAGCTCTCGAAGGCGACGATCGACCTGGTCGGTGAGCAGGAGAAGCTCATGGTGGCCAAGATCAAATTCCAGGACGGCGTCGCCGAATTGAGCCTGGAGAAGAAGAAGGACGAGCCGAAGCCGGAAGAGAAGCCGGTTCCGAAGAAGGTCTGACAGCGGGGGAGTGATACGGGGGGCGCGCGACGTGGGCATTCAATCGCGATGATCCGCGAGCTGGCCGGCCAGTGGCCGGCCACCCGACGAGGGCCCGGCCGCGACGCCCAATTGGCCTGATTTACAGGGAAATCGTGGACGGCGCGGAGCGGCCCGGCCGGTACGGGGGTTGCGATGGCGCTCGTGACGGCGGCGGCCCCTCGAAAGGTGGCGGCCGCCGACCAACCACGGAGTCTGCGCCATGAACCTCAGGTCGTCTCACTGCGTCCTTCCCCTCTCGCTCTCGCTCCTCGCCGCCGCGCTCTCCGCCGTCGGGTGCACAGGCGACGGCGCCTCCACGCTCGAAGAAGAGGAAGCACAGGTCGCCGAGGCCCGGCAGGCGATCGTGACATCCGGCCTCTTCGTCGTGTCCAACAACACCATCTTCCAGCGCGGCGCGCTCGGCTTCGGCACCGGCAATGACTGGGCGGGCGTCCTCGGCAATGTCTACGGCGTGTCGGCCATGGCCGTTCACGAGGGCGAGCTGTACGTCGTCGCCGGCGGCGATCTCTACAAAAACAGCGACCTCTCCGCCGGGAGCTGGGTCCCTGTCGGCACCGCTCAAGGAGCGACCGCGATGGCCTCTTTCCAGGGGGCGCTCTACATGACGGCCGGCACCGGGCTCTACCGGCGCGGCTCCACCGCCCCCGGGAGCGGCAACGACTGGACCTATGTCGGCGAGGCCTACGGGGTGACCAGCATGGCCGCGTACGACGGCTCGTTGTACGTGACCTCCAACAACGCGCTCTGGAGGCGCGGCGCCATCGGCCCGGAGACAGGGAACGACTGGGTGTATTCTGGAGACGCCAGCTGGGTCACCGGGATGGCGACCTACAACGGCTCGCTGTACGTCGCGTCCAACAACGCGCTCTGGAGGCGCGGCGCCATCGGTCCCGGGACGGGGAACGACTGGTCGTATGCCGGCGACGCCTACGGGATCGTGGCCATGGCCGCGCCCGCCCCCACGGCCCCGGTGATGGGAAAGGCCCGCTGCGGCGACCGGGTGCGGCTCCGTTCGTGGAAGGGCGACTACCTGCACCGGCCCGACAGCGCTCAAGGCGTCACGACGTGGAACACCGGCGCGGGCAACCTCTGGACGCTTCAGTGCAACACGAATGGCACCGTCCAGCTCCGTTCGTGGAAGGGCGATTACTTGCACCGGCCCGACTCCGCTCAAGGCGTCACGACCTGGAGCAACGGAGACTGGACGGTCGAGCCGAAGGCGGACGGGCGGTTCAGCCTGAAGTCGTGGAAGGGCGACTACCTGCATCGCCCGTACGGTCCGGGGGGCGTCACGACCTGGAGCGCCGGCGAGTGGACGGCCGAGGTCATCGCGATGGGCACGGCCTCCTGCGGCGAGCAGGTGCGATTGAGGTCCTGGAAGGGGGACTATCTGCATCGGTACGGCGAGGCGACCCTCACCACCTGGACCAACGGCGACACCTGGGCCACCAACGCCGGCAATGTCTGGACCGTCGAGTGCAAGGACAACGGCGCTGTCCAGCTCCGGTCCTTCAAGGGCGACTACGTGTACCGCCCGGACACCCCGGCGGGAGCCGTCATGGGGAGTCCGAGCGAGTGGAGGGTCGAGGGCACCGGGGAGAGCGTCAGTCTGCGGTCGTGGAGAGGCGACTTTCTGAGCCGACCGGACACGATCGCGGGCGTCACCACGTCGTATCGGGGCTCCTGGGTCGTCGAGCGGCTCGCCGAGCAGTCGGCGCCGCGAATGAGGCTCACCAATCAGGACGTGAACGGCGACGGGACGAGAGAGCTGCTGCTCGTCGTGGAGAGCCCCAGCGGCGGCGGGTTCGTCGTGACCGATCCGTTCGCGATCGCCGAGGCGCTGAAGATGGAGGGGTACGGCCTCGGGTCGGACACGGACTTCTGGGACGCGCTCAGCCCCGTGCAGCAGTCGAGCCTCCTCACCACGGTTCAGGGCGTCCAGACGTGGTGCTCGTCGACGCAGACGTGCGCCGCCGCCATCCCCGACATCGGCACGAAGATCGAGGCGAGCAAGCTCTACGCGTCGCTCTCGAACGTGCCCGCGGACAAGAAGCGATCGTACGAGGTGACTGCTTTCACGGGCGATTTCGACTTCGCGCGCACCGGCCTCAACGTCCCCGTGACGCTCTTCTCGGGCAGCGTGTCGAGCGCGAACGGCACGCTCACCGTGGACGCGACGTACCTCAACACCCACGCAGCCGCGCGGTTCGGGAGCGACGGAGTCGCGTTCGCCGTGCTCGGCAATGCGCCGGCCTTCGTCGTGCTGACGAAGGGCGTGGGCGATCCTTCCGGGACGAACGGCTCGGTGTCGCTGAACCTGGCCCTGGGCAAGGCGCTCTATGGCCAGATCAAGTTCGGCCAGGATGGTCAATACGGGTTCA
Organism: Polyangiaceae bacterium; assembly: GCA_046351455.1. Lineage (GTDB taxonomy): Bacteria > Myxococcota_A > Polyangia > Polyangiales > Polyangiaceae > JADJRH01. The sequence continues at coordinate 87,517 of JAXLYM010000011.1, read as the reverse complement.
ACGTCCCGCTCGTCGTGGTGCCGGTCGGCGTGTCCGTGTACCTGAAGGGCAGTGATGTGGAGAAAGGCTGGAACGCCACGAGCGGCTCCATCGTGGACGCGGCGAGCCACGTGGCCGACTGGAACATCGACTGGTCCCACGACCTCGAGCTGACCGCCGTGGACGTCTCGCAGGACGCGGCGTTCTCGGTGGTGAACGCGTCGGGCAGCGCGTCCGTCTTCGCGAGAGAAAGCGGACGCCAGGCCACCGTGTGGCTCGGGGGACAGGCATCGAGCGTGGGCGCGCCGCTCAAGTCCGCGGTCGACGTGGTGGACCTGGCAATGCGGTCGCCGCAGGCCAACGCCGCCTCGCAGCTCGGGAGCTGGGGGGTGAGCGCGGGGGCAAGCGTGACCTCGGTCTACGACTCGGCGTCCGGCTGGCTCAAGGGCGCGGCGGGCAGCGCCTCGGGCATCGTGGACGACATCGAAGACTTCTTCAGCTCCTGGTTCTGAGGCCGGGCGCGATGACGGAGGCCATGCGATCCGGCCTCACGATCCCCTGAGCGCGCATCCAGACGTCGGCCTCGCCCACGAGCGCGCGGCCGGCGTCCCCGCCGAGCAGCTCGCCGCGCCGCCTCCGAGCCGTGGCGGATACAAGCCGCATCCCAAGTGAATCTGCCAGCACCTGCGCTCCTTCGAGCAGCGCCCGCGCGCCCCCGCGATCGCCGTCCGCCGAGGCGAGCTCCGCGCGCAGCAGCGACGCCAGGAGATCGGCGTGGCGCGTGCCCTGCCGATCGAGCGTGCGCGCCGCCTTGTGGGCCTCGGACCTCCGGCCCAGCGCGAGCGCGACGCGGCCCACGAGCGAGACGCCGCGGGCGCGGACCATCGGGAGGCCGCCGAGGAGCGAGCCGCTCGCCTCCGCGAGATCGCGCCCGAGCGCCGCGAGCCGCGCCCGATCGCCGCGATAGAGGGCGATCTCGACGCGCGACCACGTCTCGAAGACCTCCCACCACGACTCGAACCGGCTCACGCCCTTGTCGATGATGTCCGCGAGCCGCCAGGGGATCGTGTCGAGCGCGCGCTCGATGCCGTCGGGGTCGTCGCGCGCGAGCCAGAGATAGCCGGACGAGGTGCGGAGGATCGTCTCCATCAGCCGATCGCCGCGCTGCTCGGCCTCGCGGTGGTACGCCTCGACGCGCGGCCGCTCCTCCGCGACGCGTCCGAGCAGCGGGAGCGTCGTCTGGAGCAGCAGGACCACCGTGACGTGCAGCTCCCACGCGGCGAGGCCGTGCGACCGCCAGATCCGCTCGCCCTCGGCGATCCCGTCCGCCGCTTCGAGGTGGCAGCTCCGCGAGAGGGCGACGACGCCGCGCGCGCCCGCGGCCAGGCCGAGCAGGTACGGATCGTCGAGCTCCGCGGCGATGCGAGAGCCCACATCCATCAAGCGCGCCGCGAGGCTGAACTGCTCCCCGTTGGAGCGGAACATCGCCTCGTAGAGAAAGTAGCGCGCGAGGCGGCGCGGCTCGCCGACCTGGAGCGCGAGGAGGAGCCCGCGGGCGTGGAAATCCTCCCCGCGCACGAGGCCGACCTGGCTCAGGCCCACGCCGATCGCGGTGTAGACGTCGAGCCGGCGGAGGTCCTCGACGGGGACGTCTCGCTCGTCGCGCTCGGTGAACCGGAAGCCGCGGGCGCGGATCTTCACGCGCTGCCAGACGGCCGAGGCCATCGCGCGGCCGCGCGTCTCCGGGAACGGGACGCCGAGGTCGTCGCAGATCGATCGCAGGATCGAGAACCCGCGCTGGAAGTGACCGCTGCCGAGCAGGTGCTCGACCGCCTTGCGCTGACTGTCGAGCCGCAGGCCACCGGACGTGCGCGCCGCGACGCCGAGCAGCACGTCGGCCGAGTCGGGGCCGCGGCCGGAGGAGGCCAGGACGTCCGCGAGGCGCAGCTCGATGCGCTGCGCTTCGGCTTCGGGTGGGCGGCCGAGCCTCCTCGCGATCCTGTAGAAGTGCGCGGCTTGATCGAAGGCCATCCCGGCTTCCGCGTTCTCCGCGGCGCGGAGGGCGAACATCGCGGCGCGCGCTTCCTCGCCGGCTCCTTCGAGGTGACGCACCAGGAGCTCGGGCCGGTGGTCTCCGATCCCGGCGCGATCGAAGGCGCTCACGAGCGCGCGGTGGCTATGCCGCAGCGCCTCGCCGTCGAGGTGCGCGAGCACGGCTTCGCTCACGCGCGCGTGGTACGCCTCGATGACGTCGTCGGGGCGCACGCCTCGCGTCTGCACGAGGCTCTCCGCGCGGAGCGCCCCCGTGATCGCCGCGTACGCTTCCGGCGCGAGGCCCACGGCGTCGCCGACCTGCCGGTGCGCGAGCGGAGACCCCGCGACGGCCACCACGGACAGCACGTCGCGCGCCGCCGCGGGGAGCCGCGCGACGCGGGCCCAGAGCGCCGCGTCGAGCCACGCGGCCGGCGACGCGTGATCGAGGCTGCCCGCGTGGCGCGCGAGCTCCTGGAGGAAGAGCGGGTGGCCCGCGGACGCGCGCGCGATCGCCTCGGCGTCACGCTCGCCGGCGCCCACGAGCGTCCGCGCCAGCTCGGCGCTCTCGTCGATCGAGAGCGGCCGGAGCGTGAGCCTCCGCACGTCGCCCTGGAGATCGGCCAGCCACCGGTCGACCTCGGGCGCGTCGCGCATGGCGGCCACGAACAGGAGCCGCGGAGCGTCCGGGGGCCGCAGCAGCTCCCGTAGGAGCGCGAGACCGTCGGCGTCGGCCCACTGCAGGTCATCGACGAAGACGACGACGTCCCGAGCCTCGGCGAGCCGCGCGAACAACCCTCGCATCGCCGCGAACGCGCGCGCTCGCTGCTCGACCGGATCGACCGATGCCGGCGCCTCGGACAGGGGCGGCGCCTCGCCTGCGAGCACGGGAAACATGCGCGCGAGGAGCCTCGCGTCGTCTCCGCGCAGGCGCGCGGCCAGCGCCGGATCGTGCGCGAGCACCTTGCGCGCGAGCGCGTCGATCACCCCGTCGAAGGCCTTGAACGGCACCTGCTCGCGATCGAAGCAGCGCCCCGTCAAGATCGCCACGGAGGGACGTGCGTCGAGGACGTCGAGGAAGCGCCGGACGAGCGCGCTCTTTCCCAGGCCCGACTCGCCCTGGAGGAACACGCTCACGGCGCCGCGGCGGCTGTGCTCGAACGCCTCGTCGAGCGCTTCGATCTCGCGCGCGCGACCGACGAACGACGCGGCCCGAGGTCGCGCGGGCGGAGCGCCGCTCGGGCCCACGCCGAGCCGCACGAGCACCTGTTCGCTCGTCGGGCGCTCGGCCGGATCGCGCGCGAGCAGGTCGTCGCAGAGATCGCAGAGATCGGCCGGCGCCGCGGGGACGAGCGCGCGGACGGGCGTCGGATCGCGCCCGAGCTTCGAGGCGAGGATCGCCGCGGCGGAGCCGTTGAACGGAGGGGCGCCGGTGAGGCACTCGTAGAGCAGCACGCCGACGGCGTACCAGTCGGCGGGAGGCCCGACGGATCCGCCCGCGGCTTGCTCCGGCGCCATGTAGAGCGGCGTGCCGGCGTCGGAGCGGCTCATCGCGTCGCCCTCGGCGATCACGAGGCCGAAGTCGAGGAGCACCACGCGCCCCTCCGGCGTGACGAGCACGTTCGAAGGCTTGATGTCGCGGTGCACCCGCCTCGCGCCGTGCAGCGCCGCGAGCCCGATCGCGAGCTGCGCGAGCGCCGGACGCAGCCGCTCCTCGGAGCAGCGCGCGCCCGCCGCCGGCCGCGACGGCTCGCTCGTCTCCCGTGCGCCGTCGCTCAGGGTCGTGAGCACCACGGCGCTCGGCCCCGCGGTCTGCTCGATCGCGAGCGGCGTGAGCCGCACCCACGCTCGCAGGTCCGCGGCGTCGCGGAGCAGCTCCATCGTGAAGAACCAGGTGCCGTCCTCGCAGTGCAGCTCGTGCAGCCGAATCAGGTTCGGATGGTGGAGGTCGACGAGCGCGCGAAACTCGTTCTTGAAGAGCAGCAGCGTCGCCGGGCTCGCGCGGAGCGTGGTCTTGAGCGCGACGATCGCCTGCGTTTCGCGGTCGAATGCCTCGTAGACGATCCCCATGCCGCCGGCGCCGAGGGGCCTTCGGACCTCGAAGCGCGGGTGCCGCGCGAGGACGCTCGGCACGTTCACGAGCGGGCGCATGGCGCGCGACTATACGTCAACGTGTCGCGCCCGGATCAGCCGCGGCGCATCGCGTCCGCGTCGATGCCGTGCCGCTCGATCAACCGGCGCATCCGCGCGCGCGAGATCCCGAGCCGCGACGCCGCGCGCACCACGTTGCCTCGCTCCGCGCGCAGCGCCGCATCGACGTCCGTCGCCTCGATCGCGGCGGCCTTCGGGGACGCCTCGTCCTCCGGCTCGACATGGAGAGCGAGGCCCGCGGTCTCGTCGAGATCGGAGGCGTCGAGCACCGCTCTCCCGTCCGCCGCCGCGGTGATCGCCGCGGCGCGCACCTCCGCGAGCAGCTCGCGCACGTTGCCCGGCCACGACCGGAGGAGGCACGCCTCCACGAACCCCGCGCCCGGCAGCACGCCCTTTGCCGCTCGTGCCGCCGCCTCGTGCGCGAGCCAGGGGATCTCTTCGCGCCGCTCGGCGAGAGGCGCGAGCCGCACCTCGGGCCGGCCGATGCGGAAGAAGAGATCCTCGCGGAAGCGGCCGGCCGTCACCTCGCCGCGCAGGTCCTTGTGCGTCGCGGCGCAGAGGCGCACGTCCACGCGCACGGGACGCAGCGCGCCCAGCGGCAAGAGCTCGTGCGTCTCCAGCACGCGAAGGAGCTTCGCCTGCACGGCCGCGTCCAGCTCGGCGATCTCGTCGAGGAAGAGCGTGCCGCCGTGGGCCGATTGCACGATGCCTTCGGCGTCGGCGGCCGCTCCGGTGAACGCGCCGCGCCGCGCGCCGAAGAGGATCCGCTCGGCGAGCTCCCTCGGGATGGTCGCGCAGTTGAGCGCGACGAAGGGCCTCGTCGCCGCGTCGCCGGCCGCCGCGTGGAAGGCGCGGGCCGCGAGCTCCTTGCCGGAGCCGGTGGCGCCTCGGAGCAGCAGGTTGGCGCCGCTCTTGCCGAGGACCGTGATGCGCTCGTGGACCGCGGCGAGCGCCGGGCCCATGACCACGCCGCCGTTCACCGAGATCCCCGGCACCTCGTACGGCCCGACGTCGTCGACGGGGAGCAGCAGCGTGTGCCCGATGCGCACCACCACGCGCGCGGCGCGCTCGTGCGAGCCGCTCACGGGCTGACCGTCGGCCCACGTGCCGTTGCGGCTCCCCTGATCGCGCACGCCGGCGACGCCGTCGCGCAGCTCGACGCGCACGTGCCGGCGCGACACGCGCGCGTCCACGATGTTCGCGGCCGCGAGCTCGTCGCGCCCGATCTCCACCGCGCCGTCCTGGAACGGGAACACGTGAAGGCGCGGTCGCTCCCCGGAATGGACCACCACGAGCCCCGGGACGGCGCGCTTGTCGTCGCGCCGCTCCTTCGCATCCTCGACGGTCTGCGTCTCCATCGGAGACGAGACCATAGACCTTCCAGGCCGGCCCGTGGTGGCCGGCCACCGAGCGGCCACCCCGAGCCCACGTTCGCATCCGTCGCCGCGGCCCGCTGCGCGCGCGCCGCCCTGGTCACCGGCTTGCACCGGCGTGCGGCAGCGCCCTATGCAAGCGCGCCCTCCCGTGCTGTGGATCGCACGGATCCGCGGGCGCTCATCGCCCCCGATTTCACGAGGTCTCGTCGATGAAGATCGCCCTTCTCACCCACGGCACGCGCGGTGACGTCCAGCCGTTCTTGGCGCTCGCCCATGCCCTGGAGGCGCGCGGCCACGAGGTCGTCCTCGGCGCGCCGGCCAACCTCGTCGGCTTCGTCGATCGCTGCGGCGTCCGGAGCGCTCCGCTCGCGATCGACTCGCAGGCGTTCCTCGAGTCGGAGGAGGGCCGAAAGTGGCTCGCCTCGGGCCATGTCCGCGAGTTCACCGAGCGCATGCTGGCCCTCTTCCACCAGCACGCCGAGGCCCTCGATCGCGACGTGCTCGCCGCGTGCGAGGGCGCCGACGCGATCATCGCCGGCGCCTTGATGGAGGACCGGGCCGCGTGCGTCGCCGAGGCGCGCGGACTCCCGCTGGCGCTCGTCCACATGTTCCCGGTCCGCGTGACGGGCGACTACGCGAGCGGCGTCGTGACCGGCCGCACGCTGCCGTTCCGCTTCCTGAACCGCGCGACGTACGCGCTCTTCGATCACCTCTTCTGGCGCGCTTCCCGCGACGACATCAACGCGCTCCGGAGCAGGCTCGGCCTCCCTGCGACGACCCTCTCCACGGCGGCGCGCAGCGCGTCGGCGCGCACGTTGATCGTGAACGCGTACAGCCGGCACATCGTCCCGCCGCCGAGCGACTGGCCCGAGGAGCAGATCGTCACGGGGGCGTTCGCGTTCCCCGAGTCGCTGCGCGCTCGCCTCGACGAGGGCCGCCCGCCTGCGGATCTCGCGGCCTTTCTCGACGCCGGCCCGGCGCCCGTCTTCCTCGGCTTCGGCAGCATGCCCGTCACCGATCCGGAGGCGATGATGCGCGTCGTCGCCGCGGTGACCGAGCGGCTCGGCGTCCGCGCGGTGGTCGGCGCGGGCTGGTCGAAGCTGGTCCATCTGGGGTCGAGCCTGCCGGAGCGAGTGAGCATCGTCGACACGGTGAACCACGAGTGGCTCCTTCCGCGATGCGCTGCGGCGGTGCACCACGGCGGATCGGGGACGACGGCGGCGGTGTTGCGGGCGGGTCTACCGGCGCTGGTCACCTCGGTGTTCGCGGACCAGCCCTTCTGGGGTGCGCGCGTCGAGCGCCTCGGCGTGGGCGTCCACGTGCCTTATCGGCGCCTCACCGAAGCGACCCTCGCCGCCGGCCTCGCGCGCGTCTTGACGCCCGAGGCGCGAGCGCGCGCGTCCGCCCTCGGCGCCGCGATCCGCTCCGAAGAGGACGGCGTGCCGGTCGCGGTGCGCGCGATCGAGTCCCGCTTTGCTTCGGCCCCAGCGGGGGAGTGATACGAGGGGGCTTTGCCCCCTTGTAAGTCCAAACTGCCAGTCTGGAAAAACGAAACGTCCCTGTCTGCGCGTTGCGAACAGGGACGTTTTCTATTCAGGTGCCGTGTCGAGAGTGGCAGTCACCACTCCCGATCTCGGTTCACACGGAGGCGAACGCCTCGGTCGGGATGTCGATCGGGGAGGTGTCCTCGACGGCGAGGATCTCGGCCGACTTCTTCACGTTCGGCAGGACGTTCTTCGCGTAGAACAGCGCCGCGTGCTTCTTGCCCTCGTAGAAGGCGTGCTCCTTCGCGCTGGACTCGTCGAGGGGGAGGGCGGCGAGCTTGTCGACGGCGATGCGGGCGGCTTCGAGGAGCATCCACGCGACGGCCGTCTCGCTCATCATCTCCAGGAAGCGGTTCGCGGCGAGCGGAACCAGGGCGATGCGGCCCGTCTGGAACCACATCAGGAGGCGCATCGCCATGCCGCCGAGGGCCTCTGCGGCGCCGCCGAGCTCCTTCACGGCCGGCCCGAGGACCGGGTGCGCGTTGTTCTTCGCGACGAAGCCGGACAGGTCGCCCATGAACTGCTGCAGGTTGCGCCCGCCGTGCTGCCCGAGCTTGCGGCCGACGAGATCCATCGCCTGGATGTGGTTCGTGCCCTCGTAGATCGAGAACACCTTCACGTCGCGCGCGGCCTGCTCGACCGGGTAGTCGCGCGTGTAGCCGGCGCCGCCGTAGGTCTGGATCGCGAGCTCGCAGACGCGGAACGCCTGGTCCGAGCCGTACGCCTTCACGAGCGGTACGAGCAGATCGATCTGCCCCTGGTGGTACGCGGTCTTCTCGTCGTCCTTGCCCTTGAAGACGCGGACCTGATCTTGGTGGTTCGCGAGCTTCATGATGAGCGCGCGGATGCCCTCCACCTTCGCCTTCATTTCGAGCAGCATGCGGCGCACGTCGGCGTGCTCGATGATGGGCACGCGCGGCACGGTCGGGTCTTTCCACGAGGTCATCGGGGCGCCCTGCTTGCGGTCCTTCGCGTAGTCGAGGGCGTTGAGGTAGGCGAACGACGCGACGCCGACGCCCTGCACGCCGACGGAGATGCGCGCGCCGTTCATGAGGTGGAACATCTGCCCCATGCCCATGTTCTCGGCGGTGCCGACGAGCTCGCCGATGCACTTTTCGTTTTCGCCGAAGTTGAGCACGCACGTCGCGTTGCCGTTGATGCCCATCTTGTGCTCGATGTTGCCGACGTTGACGTCGTTGCGTTCGCCGAGCGAGCCGTCGTCGTTGACGAGGAACTTGGGCACGATGAAGAGCGAGAGTCCCTTCGTGCCGGGGGGTGCGCCGTCGACGCGGGCGAGCACGAGGTGGATGACGTTCTCGGCGAGGTCGTGATCGCCGCCGGAGATGAAGATCTTGGTGCCGGAGATGAGGTACTTGCCGTCGCCGAGGCGCTTCGCGGTGGTGCGGGAGGAGCCGACGTCGGAGCCGGCGTGCGGCTCGGTGAGGCACATGGTGCCGCCGGCTTTCCCGAACATCATCGGGTGCATGTACTTGTCTTTTTGCGGCCCGGTGCCGAAGGCGGCGATGACTTCGGCGGCGCCGTACGCGAGGCCCGGGTACATGGAGAAGGCGGTGTTTGCGCCGGTGATCAGCTCTTCGGTGAGGACCTGGAGCATGTGCGGAGCGCCGCCGCCGCCGTGCGCGGGGTCGGCGGCGATGGTCTTGAACTGGGCCTCGTACATGGCGTCCCAGGCTTCCTTGAAGCCGTCGGGCGCGAAGACCTGCCCTTTTTCGAGGCGACAGCCTTGCCGGTCGCCGGAGGCGGAGAGGGGCCCGAGGACGTCGCAGACGAACTTGTAGGCCGTGTCGAGGGTCATGTTGACCTCTTCGGCACCCCAGTTTTCGAACGGCTCTTGCCCGAGGAGCTCTCCGAGCTTGAACTGTTCGAAGAGCAGAAACCGCATTTCTCGAAGATCCGCCTTGTAACGGTTCTGGGCTTGCGTCGACACGAGGGCCTCCTGCGCTCCGCCGGGTGCTCCGCCTCCGCGCCCGAGTCCCCGGGTCGCGTGCGCCGGCATGTAGTGCGACTACACAGTGAAGCACCCCCTGCAACGCGTCAACGATCGCGGTGAGAGAAATTTGCGTGGTTTTGGGGTGGGAGGGGGAGCGGATGGGAGGGGGTGTTGGGCGTGCAGGGGTTCCGGGGAGGGGGCGGGGAGGCTACGGAGGGGGCGGGGAGGTCGACGGAGGCGGCGGGGAGGCCTACGGAGGCGGCGGGGACGGGAGGCGAGAGGGCGGAGAGCTCTTCGATTTGGCCTGGAGGTCTTCGATTCGGTTCGAGGAGCTTCCGATTTGGCCTGGAGGTTTCCGATTCGGTCCGGAGGGCTTCCGATTTGGTTTTGGAGCTTCCGATTTGGGTTTTGGGGCCGTAAGTGCTGGAAAGGAGGTGCTCCGGAGCGACGCGGATTTGCGGCCGGCCGGAGACGGGAGCGAAAACGCCGTCTCGGAAGGCACTTTTTTCAAATCGGAAGCTCCCGGCCCAAATCGGAAGGTGCGGGAGGCTTGATTTCGGCTGCAATCGTGAAGGTGGCGGCGAGAGGGGGCTTTGGACCGAGGGGATCGGAGGCCCGCGGAGTGCGGAAGGTCTCGGCGTGGGGGCGGGGCGCTACTTGTCGTTCTTGTTCGACGGGTCTTGCGAGTCTTCGCCCTTGGAGGCTTTGCGGGCGGCGAGGCCCATTCGGATGAGGTAGGCGCGCTTCTTCACGACGCTGCGCGCGGCGGTGGCCCACTCTTCGTACCAGTCTTTGAGATCGGTCAGGGCCTTGATGCGCTGTTCGGCGCGGGCGGCCTCGTGTTGGGGAGTCTCGGCGAGGACGGAAGTCGGCTTCAGAGCGGTCTTGACGAGGCCTTCGAGTCTGGCCCGCTCCTTGTCGTCGAGACCGCGCTTGGCGAGGTGGAGGACGGCTTTCTTATCCTCTTTACGGGAGTCCGCGCGTGCGGGGTCCGAACCCTCCTCGAGGGCCTTCACGCGCGTGAGGAACATCTTCACACCGGCGACGGCGGCGGCGCCGGTGGAGGCTTGCAGCTCGTGGAAGATGAAGTCGCCCGCGTTCGGAAAGTGGCGGCGGAGAGTGGCGCCGTAACGGGCGAAGTTGGGTTCGTCCCATTGATCGAGCTCGGCGGTGGCGGCACGCAGCGCCCGAGCTTCTTCGGTGTCGTTCTCGGGATTGGCGGCTGGCAGTTGCCCCCAACAGGCAACGAGCAACTGCCCACCTTCCGCGATATCGCCGTCGGTCATGCCCGCGCCGTGCATGAGAGTCCGGATCGCGGAAGAAGCGCCGATCCCATTGAGCAGCTTCGTCGCGCGTGCGGGGGTCTGCTCGAGCACTTCCATCGAGTACTTCTGTGACATTGTCGCCCTCCAAAACGGTAGATAGATACGCGCCACAGCGGCTTTGAGGGCCGCCGCAACGATATGGCGATTCGACGGTACGGGCGCAATGGGGTGGATTGCAAGCGGGTTGTGCGCGGGCAGATACTTTTTGGAGGTGAGTGGGCGGGAAGGAAGGAGCGTGTCGGTGCGGGTGGGTTGGCGGTGGGGAGGAGGACGTGCAGAGGAAGCGGGGTTGGCCAGGGACGATCTCGGCGAAGCAGCGGAGATGTCGCGGAGCGTGGTCATGGCGACTGCGGGAGGTTGTGCGGCGCTGTCAATGGGATGAATTGCGTACGCGGTGGTGCTTGTGAGGTGGGTTGCTCACGACCCGGCGGCGATCCGTTTGTTGAGGAGATGTGGGCCGGAACAGTGGGTACTGACGTGGGCGATGTGTGGAGAGGGCAGGGGAGCCGCTCGGTTGCCTGGAAGGATGAGGAAGACGCTTGCATCCGAGGGCCATCCCACCCGAGCATGCGGCGCATGTTCGTTCGACGGACGGCCGCTGGGATGTTGGGGCGCGCATGCTCAGGCGGTCCGTCGGACCGGAGCGATGGAGCTGCGGCTCGAGCAAGCGCCGAATTAGGCGGACCCGCCGAAACCCTTGTTGGGTGGGCGCGTGAGCTTGGAGCATCCACGGAGGTCCTCTCCACATGAGTATCACTCTGATTCCTCACGATGTTGTTGCGACAGTGTGCTCCGTGTGGAAGGAGGTCGAATACATCCCCCCATATCCTTGCGAGGGCTTCGCTACATCTGATCAACTCTCCCCTACCCTCGAAGAGTGGGACTATCTTCTCAACCTCGCATTTGGCGCGAGCTTGCGCACTGATGAAGCTCGTCCAACTACATTTCAGATTGGCTTTCGTCGGGACGTCGATTCACTCCTGGAGGACCAGATATTATCTTCATGGGATGGGTTCTCGTTCGCAACTCCGCTCTCCGCCAACGTCGCGGAACTCACAAAGCTGGCCCACGCGGCTACCGGAACTTCTTCCCTCGTATGGCTCCGCCGACTTCGCGGAAATGGTGCCTATTTGATCACCGGAATCGGGCCGGGTTGGCGCGCCGAGGCCACTGAGGACCCTGATATCTTCGTTGACGGTCCCCCTGCCCCATTGCCGCTCATTCAGGTTACCGGTCCTGCCCAGCTGCGGATCTCAAAGGGTAATTCTCCGGTGGCCTGGATCAGTGCTGATCGATTTACCACGGTTCGCGGCGAAGACGTTTTAGGTAGGTTCGTCGCGGCACGATGCGAAGAGTTCATCAAGCGTGTCACAGCATTTGTCCTCGGGTCCGCGTCGCTGGAGTCCTCACGGCGGGAAGAGCTTGAACGTTACGTCAGATTTAGAACAACTCGCTCCGTAGAGCATATCGTGAAGAGCATCGTTGCTCGCCACCATGGTGGACTGTTGTTGATGGTGCCCACCCCACAGAAGTCGCAATGGGAGCAATTGCTTCGAACGAAGTACCAGACTCATCCAATCAGCCATCGCGGTTTGGCCAGATCGATTGAGGCGCTCACAAAGCTCGATTCTGGCCTCCGGTTCAGCGAACTGTTCAATGCGATTTATAATGTCGAGGACAAGCAATTCAAGGACTTCATTCGAAGAACGGACGCTATGAGCCTTGCACGGTATCTGCATCAGTACCGCTCGATCGCCGCGAACATCGGAGCATTGAGCGGAGTCGACGGGGCGACCGTTCTCACATCCGACTTCTGTCTTTGGGCGTTTGGCGCAGAGGTTCGATGCCACGAGGCGGACATTGATGTCTGTTACCCCGTTCGCGCAGTTAGTCCTCACTTGACACTCGACGAATCCGTTCCATTCACGAAATATGGGACGCGCCATCGCGCAGCATTCCGGTTTTGCCGTGAGGTCCCCGATGCCTTGGCTGTAGTCGTATCTCAAGACGGTGCAACTAAGCTCGTCACTTCGCACGAAGGGAAAGTTGTATTCATCGACAACATCGAGCGAGACCTTCCGTGAGGCATCGAGTCCTAGTGTCTTGGAGTGAGACGCCACCCAACGAACTAGCGATTTGGCGGCGGCGGAGCGGCGCTCGCTTGGCGAGGGACGCGGAGACCGGCGCTAAATCGTGGGTTGAACGAACCCGCTCGACGGCGGGGTAGGATGGATTTTTCACCCGGGAGACAGCTCTTCCGGGGCGCGTTCAGGACGGAACAGGAGCGGCCCTCTTCGGCACCGACGAGCTCATGACCCCGACTCTGTTCCCGAGAAACACCGACGTTTGCCCCCGAGGACACACGTGTCCCCAGGACGTCGGCCGGGGCTCTGGAAGCCAAGGGCGCGTCATCGCGGCTCCGTTCGACTCTCCCCTTCCCACCTCAGGGCGGCGCGCGGGCACGCTCAATCGCGGCGGAATCGGAGAGAGACTCCCACGCCATGCATTGCTCGGCCGAAAGACGCCGCACCGGCCGCAACAACGCCTCTCCACACCCGCGACACCGCAGCCGAGAGGGCCTTTTCACCGGCTGGCCCTCTGCAGCCTTCCACATGTCGGTTGGTGTCTCGGGCGTCGCGTCCCGCGCCGTCGGTCCACCCAGCAAGAGTTGGAGTCGGCGCAGCTGGGGGCGATGCGACGGGTGAAGCAACCCGAACGCGCGCACTCGATGAAGGCCCTTCGGCGGCACGTGCTGGAGGAAGCGGCGCAGAAACTCCGCTGCTGGCAACCGCATCGCACGACGGGCGGACTGACCACTTCGCCGGTACAAGAAGGTGACCGTCTCGTCGTCCTGCGCGACGATCGCCTTTCCCGAAAGCGCCGTCCGGTGCACGTACCGTCCGAGGTAATCGAGCACCTTGTCGGCTCCTTGAACAGCCGGCTTGCAGAAGGTCACCCACCGTTTGTCTTGGGGGATGTGTGGAATCGCGACGCCCGGCAACGCACGCCGCGCCAGTCGATAGAAGCGTCCTCGGAAACCCGCGCTCAACGCACGGACCGGGACCAGATAACGCTTTCGGTCAGAGGGCACGGTCACGAACGTGCGGCCGTCGGGAGCCAGGCCGCCTCCGGGGACCAGCATGTGAATGTGAGGGTGCCACTCCAGAGTGCGAGTCCAGGTGTGCAGCACCGCGAGCGCGCCGATGTCGGCGCCAAGGTAGTGGGGGTCGCGGCAAAGCGCCGCGAACGACTCGAACGCCGCCTGGAACAAGACCGAGAGCAACGGGCGCTGGTGCGAACGCACGAGTCTTCGCAGCTCCTCGGGCAAGGTGAAGACGACATGGTAGTAGCGCACTGGCAACAAGAGCTGGCGCTGGCGCTCGATCCATGCGACCGTCGCTTCGTGGCCACAGCGAGGGCAAGCGCGGTTTCCACACGAGTGGTGGAGCAAATGCTCCCGGCCGCACTGCGCGCACTCGGCGAGATGGCCGCCCAGCTCGGCGGTGCGACAACGCTCGATGTCGCGCATCGCCCGTCGATGACTGGGCAGCATCGCGGCGCTGTGGCGCTGGACGTACGAGGGGCCGTGCCGGCGCAGGACGTCGGCAAGCTGGACTGCCATGCTCGTCCGGCGCCGCTACAGGTCGACCATGAGGCGATCGACGGTCTCCTGAAGGCGCTCCATGCCTGGATGGGTGACGTGCATGTAGATCTCGGTGGTGCGGAGCGAGCGATGGCCGAGGACATGCTGGATCGTGCGAAGCGAGATGCCCGCTTCGAGCAGGTGCGTTGCGTAGCTGTGACGCAGGGTGTGGATGCTGGCTTGTTTGGCGAGGCCGGCGTCCGCGCGTGCGGCGATGAAGGTCTTTTGAAGGGTCGTCTCGTGCAACGGGGCGGTCGCACCGGCGGCGACGAACAGGTAGGGAGTGTCCGAGGCCGGGCGCTCGGTCTTCCAGTACTTGCGAAGCCGCGCGAGCAAAGGGCGCGGGAGCGGAACACCGCGGTCTTTGGCGCCTTTTCCGTTGCGCACCCAGACCGTGAGTCGCTCGGCGTCGATGTGACCTGTTTCGAGCGAGAGGCCTTCGTTGAGGCGCAGTCCGAGGGCATAGATGGTGGCGAGGGCCACTCGGCGCACCGGCTCGCGAACGACAGAGAGGACCGTGCGAACCTCCGGCTGACTGAGCACCACCGGGAGCTTGCGGGTCTTGTGGACTCGGAGCAGCTCGAAGACCTTCAGCTCACGACGCACGGTGTAGGTGAAGAAGAAGCGCAGCGCGTACATGATCACCGCGATGCTGGTCGGGGCGAGCTTCTTGTGCTCGCGCAGGTAGAGGAAGTAGTTGCGGATGTCGTCCTCGACCGCCGTCTCGGGGCCGCGTCGGAGCCAGTCGATGAACTGGCGGGTGGCGGCGAGATAACCTTCCAAGGTGCGCGGGCTGAAGTCGCGCAGGCGCATGTCCTCGCTCATCCGGTCTTGCCACGTGTCTTTGGTCACCATGAGAGCCTCCAGGGGGCAGCGGGGCGACGACGCGTCGCCTCGGCTGGAGGACAGGGACTACCGGAACGCGGGCGCCACCGGGCACGGCGAAGAGGACGGCACCGGACAGACGGCTACCGCGCGATTCGCGCGGTTTCGTTCAACAAGGGTTTGCACCAGACAGCCTGCTTGCTGCGCGGCCGGCGATGCCGGCCACTTGCGGCGCGGACGGCTGCAGGTGAAACCCACGTTGGATTGGTGTAGTGACGCCATGCAATGACAATCGCTCTCTCGATGAAGCAAGGATCTGCACTCGCGAGAGTGGTGGACGCTCGCCGTGTGGTGCATCGACTGCGTCAGGCCGCCGACGTTGGCTCTTCGATCAACAGCAACGCTCGGCGCTCTCGCACCTGGCGAAGCTCGGCGACTACGATGGCCCCGAGCTCGTCGCTTCCCAGGACGCCAGTGCGCTCACACAAGCCAGACTCCGCGGACCACGACAACCCTCGGCGCTTCGCGCAGCGGGCATCGCTCGGCACTCTCGCACCGGGCGAGACCTCGCGAGCACGATGATCCTCGACCCATCACCTCCCCTTGACCAGATGCGCTACACTTGGCCGTTCCCAAGGAAAGCTCCCATGGAAACAGCTCTCATTCTCCGCGGCAAGCTCTCGAATTCACGGCACATCGAGCTCGACGAACCCGTACCGGGTGTCGACGGCGAGGTCGAGGTGGTGCTTCGGCGCGTCGCGAGGTCGAGCGGGCCGGCAACGGTCGACGTGTTCGAGTTGATCTCCGCCACCGTTCCGGGAATGCGCTCGAAGGAGGACATCGATCGGCAGCTCGCCGACGAGCGTGGTTCGTGGGGGGATCGGTGAGCCTGCTCTACATCGACACCTGCTGCATCATTTACCTGATCGAGGCGGCCAGCCCTTTCCACGCGACGGTCGCGCAGCGCCTCTTGAAGCACAGCGCCACCCCGAGCGCCATGCTTGTGACTTCTCGTTTGGCCCGACTGGAGTGCCGAACCAAGCCGCTGCGCGACAACGATGCCGCCCTGCTGGCGCGCTATGAGACATTTTTCGGCGCGCAGCGCTTCCGACTCCTGGACCTTTCTCCAGCGGTGATCGAGCGCGCCACGGAGCTGCGGGCGAAGTACGGGCTCAAGACGCCGGATGCTTTGCACCTCGCCACCGCGATTCTCGAGAATGTAGACGTGGTGTTGACGGGCGACCGCGAGCTCGGGAAATGCACCGAGGTCCCGATCGAGGTGATCACATGATCCAGCGGGGGTCCGGCGTCACAACCGATGACGCACGGGCGCATCCGCTGACTCCCAGAATGCGGTGTGGATCTCCGGCCCCGGTTGCTACCGACACGAGGTCACGGGGGAGGAATACCACCATCCGCACATGCAGCGAGTCGCCGCGACAGTACAGGGACGCTCGGATCACTCGACGAGATTCAAGAAGAAGTGAAGAAGAACCATGGGGTCGTGTCCTTCACTCTGTTGGCAGAAGCGGAGGAGTATCGAAAGAGTCTCGCCGCACGCGACGCCGGCGTCGTTCCGGAGCTGGCTGCCCCGACCACCACAAACGGTGACGCTGACTGCGACTAGGCAATCACTTCTTCCGGTGCCGAGTGCGGCTTTGCGCAGGCATCGTCTCTTGGGGCCGCTCAGGGCCGTGTCCCGCATCTTCAGCAGAAATGGCCTTCCCCGGATTCTGGCTACCACTCTTGAGCACGCGCGTAATCAGCTGTTCGACTTCGGTCAGACGTTCCGGAGCCTCGAGAGCCTCGCTCAACTCGCGAGTGAGTCGCATCACGCGCTCGAGGTTCATCGCCTTTCCGTGAAGACTCACTAGTCTTTCAATGTCCTGCCGATCCTGCGGTCGCCAGCCCACGACCTTGTAGATCACGAGGTCATCCACACGCGGGATTCTCACTTCCGTGCCGTGGACGGAGACGTCTTCGGCAGCCTCAAGAGCCTCAAGCTCGAACGGGAGCCACGCAAGGCTGAGATCTACGTCGACCCCCGAGGGATCATGCACCAAAAGGAGCACTTGGCTCTCCCGCGCGAACTCCACCGCGTTCGGGACGCGTGGAACGATTCCGTGCTTCTTCAGGCCTTCCAGGAGCCCATGAAGATCCGTCTCTCCACCCGCAACCGTGGCGTCGATATCCTTCGTCAGCCGAGGCACCCCCCGCGCGATCACGGCGATTCCCCCAATGATCATCGCCGAGCGGCCGGACGACTGGAGAGCCTTCGAGACCGCGCGCAAGGCTTGGGCAAGCGCCGACTTGGGGGCCATCGTTGTTGTTCGCCGAACACTCACCGAGATAGTCGCTTCTTCAGCTTGCTCCAGGCAGCTCGCGTCTGCTCGATCTCCTGAGATCGAACGGCGTCGACGGGCTCGCGGAATCTCTCCGGGCAGAGGGACCACAGGTCCAGTGCGGCGTCGAACGCGTCCTCAGGCTTCAAGAGTCGCTCGGCCTGGCGAGCTACGGCAGCGGCACGTTCGTGGCCGGCGATCATGCGACGCAGCGCAGCCGGGGAACCGAACGAATTCTGCGCCGTCTTCTGCATGTTCCGACTCTATCATCGACGTCACACCCCTTCAACCCATGGCGATGCCGGCTCTGCGAAGGGATACCGAGACTCCGCTGATCCCTGTCAACGGCATACCGGCGGACATACCAGGGTGGCGTCACGTTACCTGTTGACCTCCGTGCACACCCCGATACCATGGCGCTCATGGTCGAGGCGCGACCCAGGCTCGATGATGGAGGCGAAGCGCAACAACTCCTCGCATCGGTGATCGCTGCTCGGGGTCAGGACGATGTTCGACGAGCGGCAGCAGACGCGCTCAATTTTCTGTTGAAACAGCTCGAAGAGCTCCGCGTCCGCGCCAACGGCTATCCACGAAACCCGATCTCCGGAGATGTCTGGGTCAACGGCAGGGCGTTGACAGAGGTGTGCGACGCGCTGGCGGACGAATTCTCGCGCAGGGGGCTCGCTCACGAAGAAGAGCTTGCAAGCAGAATCGCCACCGGCATGGCTCTCCAGATCATGGGCCACTACCCGGAGGAGATATTCCCACGCGTCCTCCGGAACTCTCGCAGCCGAGAGAGGATCGGCGAAGTCGACGAAGCGATCGGCGGATATGAAGCGATCGTCGCTGACTTCGATGTGCTGGGCCTCGTGTCTCTGCTTGAAGACGACGAGCCACCGGACGAATCAGGCCGTGTTATCCTGACGTCGTTGTACGAGGCCGTAAGTCGGCTGAGCGAGCTGCGGCCTGAGCGGGCCGCGACGCTCGAGGACCTGAAGGCGAACCTGCTGGCGCGCCAGAGCAAGTACGTCGACTGACCGCGCGACTTCCTCAGCAACACCCGCAGATCGTCTGCGCTGCGGACGGTGACACACTACACCTCAGGTTGAGCCCATGGGAATCGTAGAATCGTTGCGCAAGCTCTTCGGGAAGGGAAACCGAAAGGACGAGGAACCGTCGCGACCTGGCGACGCGAGCCCGGACGAAGACGACTCCCACGCATGGTCAAAGCAACCGGCGCGCTGGCTGGAACGTGATGACCCTGGGAACCCGTTTGGGGCGCGGTTGCTCGATCTCATGGTGAATCTGGAAGTGCTGTCGACGACCACGGATCCGGAGGTCGCAGCCCGCGCCGTCAGCTGGAAAGCCGGGGCGCAGCGCGACGTGAGCATCGACATCGAAGGTGCATCTCTCGCCTGTGATCTACGATATCCGGCGCCATCCGAGCTTCCGGACGGCATGCTCTATCGCCCCGAGCGAATGGAAGACAAATGGGTGCTCGCCTATCGAGATGGATTCATCGCAGCCGCACGAAGCTGGACCGGCGAGACGATGGCCGTGGCGCGCGCCCACCAGGACAGTGAGGTCCTGAAGCTCGACAGCATCACGTTCGCGGAGAAGTCCGGCCTCGATGTGTTCGGCGACCCCGTGGCGGCGTTCGACTGGCTGATCCGGACACACGCCCTGGAATCCCGGGTGCCATTGCCTGTCTCGAGTGACGGCGCGAAGATCCTGGCCGGGCAACCTCTCGCCGGGTTCTCAATCTACGGGCGTCACCTGTTCTGCGCGGCGGTCGACTACGATCTCGGAGAGCCGAAAGGCAGATTGCACAGCGACGGCGACTTGATGGCGGCAGTTGGAAGCGGTGATTTGGATAGGCTGGAGTCTGTCGTCGCGACCGGCGCCCCCGTCAACGCGCCGAGTCGCTTCAGCCACGGCGCATCGGCGCTTCACCTCAGCATCTTCCTGCATCCAGAGCTCGTCGGGACGCTGGTGGACGCCGGCGCCGACGTCAACCAGGCGACACTCAAGGGCTCGACACCCCTCATGGCCGCGGCCGCCGCCGGCGCCGACCGAACGCTGATCGAACGACTCGTCGCGTGGGGCGCCGAGCTGGACGCCGGGGATGCGCGCGGGTTCGCAGCGGTCCACGTGGCGGCGCAGTTCGGCAATGTGGACGCGCTCGCCGCGCTCGTTGATTGCGGGGCGAATCTGCGATCGAAGACCGCGGACGGTCTGATGCCTCTGCATGTCGCGGCGGGAACGGGAAAGAGCGACATCGTCGAGTGGCTCCTCGCCCGAGGGGTCGACCCGACCACTCCGTCGCCCCTCGGTAATGCGCTCCAGATCGCAAAGAAGAACGGCCATGATGAGGTCATTCATGTGCTGCGGACGCGCTGAATCGAGATCGTGCAGGGACGGAATGTGAAACCTCATATCTCCCAACCGCAACTGAGGAGAGCTCATGTTCGACCACGTTAAATTTGGTGTCAGCGACTTTGCGGCGAGCAAGGCCTTCTTCGCGAAGGCGCTCGAACCGCTGGGCGTCACGATCGTCGCCGAGGGGCATTCGACGTATGGCGTCGAGCTCTGCGGCAAGGGCATCGCTTCGTTGTGCCTTTTTCAAACCGAGGAGAAGCCGGCGCCGCTCCATCTGGCGTTCACGGCCGAGAGTCGTGAGCAAGTCGACGCGTTCTATCGTGCGGCTCTGGCGGCAGGCGGCAAGGACAACGGCGCGCCCGGTCTTCGGCCGCAGTACAACGCCAATTACTACGCGGCCTTCGTCATCGGGCCGGACGGACACAACATCGAAGCCGTTTGTCAAAAGCCCGAGGCCTGACGAATGAGGTCGTCGCCACGATGTCGTGAGAGCGACCTCGGTCGGGCCGCAGCACGCGGCTGGAGCTGCTGATGGCGAGCTCGTACTATCGGTTACTCTATCGGCTCGATGGAAGGACTGCGTTCCTCATCTGGTTCTCGAACGAGCGCGATGGTGTGCTCACCCAGAACGATCGCATACTCTCGTTCTCGACCGAGGAGTCGCTCTCCAAGTTCGCGGCGAAGGCCACCATCGAGCTTGTCGATGAGGCTCCCACGCTCCACGCTCTCGACGTCGTCCGTGAGTGGATCTTGCGCCCTCGCCCAGAGACCGTCGATTGCTCTGAGGCACTTGCCGCGTGGAACCTGTTCGGCGACGTTGCGCGCTCGCTGCCGAAGGCGTGTGTCGGTTTCTCGGAGCTCGATCGTGCCCACTCCGAGATCTATGAGAAGTTGTTCTTCGGAAACAACCTGGCTGCGATCACGCCCGCTGGTGCACACTACGCCCCAACTTGGTCCGAGAAAGAGGTCGCGGCCCTGCTCGCCACGCTCGACTGCGGCCTTCGGCTGTTCAGAGCCCTTCGACAGGACGGTGATGGGTCGAATCCTCATGGAGGTGCGCGCGAGCCTGCTTGAGGACCGGTCGACATGAGGGCCGTTGCCCCCGTCATTCCAGGGGTGTATCCGTAGGCGTATGGCTCGGATGCAAGTCTACCTCCCGGATGATCAGTACCGGGAGGTCAAGGCGCGCCGGATTCCCGCTTCGGAGCTTCTTCAAAAAGCCGTCCGCGCGGAGTTGCGACGGCTTGAGCTCCTCGCCGAAACGGAGAGTTACCTCGAGCAGCTGGTCGCCGAGGTGGGGGAGCCCGGCGAACAGGATCTCCGCGCGGCCAAGGCCGCGGTCGATGCTTTGGATAGGAGCAGCACATGAGTGACGACAAGGATCTGACGGGGCGCGGCTTTCTCATCACCGGCGCGAACACCGGGATTGGGCGCGTCACCGCCGTCGAGCTGGCCAAACGCGGCGGCACGCTGATTCTGGCCGGACGGTCGGAGGAGCGCACTCGGCCCGTGCTCGATGAGATCGCGGCGCTCGGCGGGAAAGCCTCGTTCGTGGCGTTGAATCTCGGGGAGCTCGGCAGCACCGCGCGCGCGGCGAAGTCCATCCTGGACAGCGGGGCTCGGCTCGACGTGCTCATCAACAACGCCGGGATCGCCGGTCAAAGAGGGCTCACCAAGGACGGTTTCGAGGTGACCTTCGGGACGAACCACCTCGGGCCATTCCTGTTCACCAACCTGCTCCTGCCGCGGCTCCGCGAAGGGAACGCGGCGCGTATCGTGAACGTCTCCAGCGCCGGGCATTACCGGGTCAAGAGCATCGACTGGGGCGCGCAGAGGCAGCCGGCTCGCACGATCTCGGGGTTCGAAGAATACTGTTGGAGCAAGCTCTGCAACGTGCTGTTCACGAAGGAGCTCGCCCGCGGGAGAGCCGGGGCCGCCGTTCATAGCTACTCTCTCCACCCCGGCGCCGTCGCCACCGATATCTGGCGGTCGCTCCCGTGGCCGGTAGGGCACATCGTCAAGCTGTTCCTCCTCTCCGTGGAAGAAGGAGCCCGGACATCGCTCCACTGCGCCGCCTCGCCGGAGGTCGCCGCCGAGGATGGGCTCTATTACGATAAGTGCCGCGTGAAGGAGCCGTCCAGGCTCGCCAAGGACGAGGCGCTCGCGAAGAAGCTATGGGAAGTGAGCGAGGAGATGGTGGCGCCACACATGAAGTGAGGCGCGAGCCCCTCGAAGAAGTGACGCTGAACATGGTCCTCCTCCAACACATCCTGGTTCGCTGGACCAAGCGAAGCCGCGGCGCGCCCCGAGCAGCCCAACGAAACGCCGTCCCGTCGGCCGTGCCCGTCTCGATCGAGCGCCTGGACAAGTGGGTCATTCAAGAGGTCTCGTTTCACGAGAACACCGACTTTCGCCGGAAGATGGAGCGTCAAAGAGCGCTCCACGACTACGAAGAGGAAGGTCGGTGTCTCACCCTCCGAACGGACCACGATGGTCTTCACGTGGGCTTTCGGTGGAGCGTGTATGTCGGCGCCCCGCGGCGGCCGGACCGGCCGGAGGCGTTCCTTCTGAAGCAGGGTGACTACGGTCGCGTGGTCGTGAATGGCAGGCAGGCGGAGGAGTCCACGCACGTCTATTCATTGCACACGTACAACATCACCCTCGCAGAGGCCCCGGCAGAAGACACGTTCACGGCGCGCGAGCCGGACCAGCTTCTCGATCTCCGTGCGAAGCTCTTCTAGCCGGACAACCGACCAATCAGCGCGCGGAGAGCGATCCCTCGCCTTTCCACCGCCGCTTCGCCTGTCGGTGATGGTGGAAAAGACACGGGCTTGCAGGCATAATCGGCTTCTTTCAACCGGAGGTCCCGCGTCGTGCGCCGACTCTTTCTTCTGGCCCTTCCCCTCGCTCTCACCGCCTGCGGGGCGCGCTCCGAGCTGCCGGGGGATACGTCGCTGTACGTCGATTCGGACTGCTCGGCGCCGCGGATCGGGCTCCTCGGGAATCCGGGGGCGTACGACGGCGGGGCCTTCGAGGTGTGGCTGAAGAACGGCGGCGCGCACGTGGAGCGCGCGCTGACGCTCGCGGAACAACCCCTCGACGCCGACACGCTGAAGCCGTTCGACGTCGTCGTCCTCGACTGGCTCACTCGGGACTATACAGAATCCGAAGCGGCCGTGCTCGCCGACTGGATCTCCGCCGGCGGCGGGGCGATCTCGCTCACCGGATACGACAACAACCTCACGGACGACTGGCACGCAAACTCTCTGCTCGCGCCGCTCCAGGTGGGGTATTCCGGGGAGCTGATCAGCGAGGGGCCCGTGACGGATTTCGCGGCTCATCCCATCACACAGGGGCTCTCTTCGGTGGTGTTCAAGGGCGGATATTCCGTCTCCGATCTCGGGGGCACGGCCTCCACGCGCACGCGGATCGCCTTCCTCCCCACGGCCACGGACAAGACGACGGTCGGCTACGCGGTCGAGATGGGGAGCGGACGCGCCTTCGTCTGGGGGGATGAATGGGTGGAGTTCCTCTCGACCGAGGACGCCAATTTCAATCCGACGTTCTGGGTGCAGGCGTTCGACTGGACCGCGCCGGAGACTTGCCGGCTCACACCGACGGAGTGAACCGTGCCCCGCAGCCCCGAAGAAGAGCGTCGCCGCGCCATCAAATACGGGCGCCGCATGCGCGTGCTCCGCGCCTCTCACAGCCAGAAGGCCCTGGAGGCCGAGGTGAAGCGCATGGTCTCCGAGCTCCGGGCGAGCCGCCTCCCGAAGGAGCAGGTCCAGCGACTGGTGGACAATCTGCACAAGTACGACGATGTCCGCCGCTACCACGGCGCCGTCTGGGCGATCGTGGATGCGCTGGAGTCGCTGCCGGACTCGACAGGCAAGTGAGCCGCTCCCGGCGCGCGGGCGTCCCGCCTGTTTCAGGGCCGCTCCCCCGCGTGGTGGCTTGTCGGCGGGCGCCGGCATTTTTCGCGAATGATCCGCGCGGCTCCAGGCTATCCTCGCGGGCGCTTCGATGAACCCAGCGCTCGATCGCGCAGCTCGCCTCTGGAAGGCCATCCCACCTCCCGATCTCGATTGGGCGCTGGATGGGCTGGATTGGCTGCGGGCGTGGGGGCTTCGGCTGCTCGGGCGCGACGGCGCTTCGATGTGGGTCGGGCGCGAGAAACGGGCGGCGTTCCTCGGGGTCGGGATGCTGTCGTTCTCCCTGTGCATCGCGCTCACGTTCCCCGTCGCGCTGTTCGGGCTCGGGCCCATCGTGTACGGGGTGCCGCACATCCTCGCGGACATCCGGTATCTGCTCGCGCGGCCGGGGCTGTCGAAACGGCCGCTGTTTCTGGGGGCGCTGGTCGTCGGGTGCGCGCTCGGGGCCGCGGGGCTCGGGGTTCGCGGGGCCATCGTCGGGGCGGCGCTCGCTCTCGCGGCCTCCCGCGCGCCGCTGCCACGCAAGGTCGCCGGCATCGGGGTCGCGTTTCTGGTGTTCGGTGCGTGCCAGTGGGCCGGGTGGTACGCGGATCTCGCGTTCGTGCATGTGCACAATTTCGTGGCGATCGCGATCTGGCTCCTCTGGCGAAAGCACGAGTCGCGGCTCCATTGGATCTTCACGGCGCTGTTCTTCGGGGCCTCCGCGATCATCCTGCTAGGCGGGGCGGAGCCGATCCTCGCGCGGACAGGCGGTCTCTCGGCGCCGTGGACGGATCTCGCGCTGCGCGACGTGGTGCGCGGGGTGTCCTGGCCCAACCCCGGAGTCTGGGGGACGCGGCTCGTGGTGCTGTTCGTGTTCGCGCAGGCGGCGCACTACGTGGTCTGGCTGCGCCTCGTGCCCGAGGACGACCGGCCCAGTCCGGCGCCGCGCTCCTACAAGAAGACGTATCGGGCGATGACGGCCGACGTGGGCGGGCTCGTGATGTGGGGCGCGCTGATTGGCAGTCTGGTGTTCGCGGTGTGGGCTTTCGACTCGGTGGGCGGGGCGCGGAATGCTTATCTGCGAATGGCCTTCTTCCACGGTCACCTGGAGTTGATCGCCGTCGCGGTGCTGTGGGCAGAGGGGCTGTTTCCGTTCGTCCCGCAGCGGCTGGCGGCGCGCGCTCTTCCGGCCGAGGCGGAGGCTGCGCAGGTTTGAAGGGAGTCTTCGGGGAGGTGTGAGGGGCCCCAGAGGACCTACTTGATTTTCGAGCGGGATTTGGCTTTGGGATGCGCCGCGCGAGCGGTTTGCTTGGCAGGCTTCGCTGCCTTCTCGGGAGATTTCTTGGGGCGTGCCGGACGAGCCGGCGCGCCCTCCTTTGCGCCCTCTTCGAGCGCCTTCGCCCGCGCGCGGATCCGGTCCGTCACGTCGCGGGCCACCTCCACGATTTCGAGGGGAGCGCGGTGGGGCTGGCCGATGTAGCTCTGGAGCGCGACGACGACGGGCTCCAACCACCGAGCGAGGGGGGAGGGGGTGAGGAGATCGAGGGCTTCGCGGGCTTTTCCCGTGGCTGCGGCGTCGATGAAGAGGCGCGTCCAGAGGTCAAGGGCGAGATCGGACGGTCGCTCCGTTCCCTCGTCTTCGCGGAAATCTAGGGCCAAGAGAGCGGGAAGCTGCTCGCTCGCTTGTTTCCAATCGCCGAGCAAAATTAGCAATCCGAGCAGAGGTAGCCGTGCCTCAGCTAGGGTCGCGTCTGCGAGCAAGATTGGCAAGTGTGATTTCGCAATTGTGTGGACGGCGCGCTCTCCCGAGTCCCAGAGCACGTTGAATACATCGAGAATGTCCAGCTCTACCAACGATGAGGAGAGCTGGTTCACGAGCAAGGTCGCTTCTTCGAGCTCGCCCAATTTTACGTCTTTTTCCAGGAGAATAAGACCGAAGCGACGTACTCGGAATCTTTCGTTCCACAGCTTTTGCAGTGACTGGAGCCCACTGTCAGTGTGGATGCGATCCCCCGCCTTAGTGCCAAAAACGAGGCTCCATATTGCATGAGCAGCGCGGTTCTCCACCGCAGTGGCTTCTTCAAATGGGCCGGTTTCGGCAGCGCAGCGGCTGGAAGCTAGCTCATCTTGAGACATCATATCGAGTGATTCGAGGAGTACATCCCAGCCCAAGCGGCTTTTCGGCTCCAAGTGAATGGCACGAAGTGCCTGCGATTCTGCTTCGAGAGCTTTCCCTTTCTGCCCGAGGAGCACAAGGGCATGAAAGGCCGCTAGCTCAGGCGCGTTCGGCAGCAGTGAGGTGGCTTCACAAATCAATTTCTCAGCGTCTTCAAGATGACCTGTGATGAATTGGCACCTAGCCAGACACGCGAGCAGCAGCCCTCTCCTGCTCGTGCTGTGGTTCCCTTGAAGGGCTAATTGCAGCATCGGGATGGCGGCTCTACATCCGCCTGTGAGCGTCGTGTAGACGCCTGCATGTGCCGCTGATACCTCCCCTCGTGCAGCAAGCTCCTGTAGGTTAACAGCATTCCCCGGCGGGATCTGCGCCATCTCAACCGCGACCGATTCGCTCTCTCCGATCAACTGTAGGAGCTCCTTCATTGGCAGGCCCATGTCGATCAGTTTGGCTATCGTGCGCGTGATGCGAATCTTCTCTGCATCCTCCAACAGCCCCCGCGGCGCATCCGGCATCTTCTCGATGTGCTCTCCAGCCTCTTTCCACCAGAATTCCCGCACCCGCGGGTTGCTCTCCCGCCGGAACAGCGACTCCATCACCAGCAAATGATCGCGCCGATCCAGGTCCCCGAGCCCCGATCCCTCCTCCGCAATAGCGCGGATCACCCGGCTCATGGACACGGGATCATAAAACGCCACCATGAAGTCCACGACCGCTCGCACGCGGGACTCGTCCCCCCCCGATCTCCGCATGAGATAGTAGATGTTGTACATCCGCTCGGCGAGCTGATACACCCGCTTTCGCTCTTCACCGCTCGTCGTCACGGCGCCTCTCTGCGTGAGGCGGTTCAGGAGCGCGCTGACCTCGCTCGGGGTCATTCTGGCCACCTCCGCGACCTCTCGCGCCGTCGAGGGCTGCCACAGCTCCGCGAGCGTGATGTACACTTTGCGCTCCTTGGCCGGCAAGGAGTCCACGTTGCTCTTGAAGTACGTGGTGTGGTCGTCCACCAGCCGCACGAGATCGCCCATCAACGCCCGCAGCGACATTCCCCCTGCGAACGAAGCCAGTATCGCGAGGAGGCGCGGATTCCCGCCCGTCAAGATCTGGAGCGGGCGCATGTGCTCAGCGGACGCGGGGACGCCGGCGACATACGACCAGACTCGGCGCGCGCTCTCCAGATCCAGCGGCTCCAGGCGGTAGATGCGGAATTGATCGAAGAACGCCTGCTCCGCGTTGTCGATCGCCTCGAAGCTCGATGTCGCCGTCGCGAGCAACATCAACCGTCGCTCGTGCTGAAGCGTCTTGCGCAGCTTCCAGGCGTCGGCCTTGGAGATCTGCTCGTCGAGGAGCATGTGCAGATTCTCGATGACGAGCAAGATCCGCTTCTTGTGCTGATCCGCGAACTCCAAGAGCCGCCCGAGAGCGCGGTCGTAGAGCCGCTGTTCGTCCGGCTCGCGGCGCAGGTCCTTGTGGACGGCGAGCATCTCGGGGTCGTTGGTCTGGTCGGCGAGGTGGCGCAACCCTTCGAGCCACAGCTCTCCGGCGGACATCACCTCATAGGTCTCCTCAGCGTATACAAGAGGGTACCATTCTTCCGAGAAGCGCGGCTCCGTCCGCACGGCATCCGCCGCTCGCAGCACCAACGTGGTTTTCCCCATCCCACGAGGGGCGACGACGAGCAAATGCTGACTCGAAGGGCCCGTGTTGTCGGCGATGTGATCCAGCACGAAGGCCAGATCTTCCTGCCGGGCGACGAACGATCGGACCAGCTCCTCGCGCGAGAGGAAAGCCGGGTTGTGCTTCATGAGTCGCTGCGTCATCGCGACCGTCCGCTGCGAGCGAAATAGCCGAACCGCGCCTTCCACCAGTCGCGAACGAGGCTGGACACGAACACGTAGCCGCCGTCGCTCCGCTCCAGATACCCGTCGTGCTCGAAGATGCCGAGCAGCTCTCGAAGGAGATCCTCCGGCCGTTCCTCGTCGAGATCTCCTGTTCCGACAGCCTCTTTCGCGATCTCCATGGCGCGCTCCGGCTGGAGGCTGCCGGTGACCGCCGCCTCCGTGAGGAGATCGAGGGCGACAGGCAGTCGCTTCGGCCCGAGGACCATTTTCAAGCGTTCTTCGAGGTGACTCAGCTCCGCGTGGCCGCGCGTGCTCAGCATCCGCTCCGCGAACACCCGCTCGATATCGGTGATCGTCGCTTCTCCCATCTTGCGGCGCCGCGCGTCCTGCAAGACCAGGTCGAAGAAGAGCTGCACGTGGTGAGGGACCGCGCTGCCCAGCCGCTCCACCATCCTCTCCGCGGCCCCGGCGCCGAGCACGAGCTTCTTCGACTCCGAGATCGCGTTCAAGAAGCCAATCGCCGTGGGGCGATCCCACGGGTGCAGCTCATAGGGCGTGAAGGTGTTTACCGTCGCGGACAACCCGGCTTGACGAAGCACCGGCTCCAGCCCGATGGAGCCCGCAGCGACGAAGCGAACTTGTCCCTTGCGACGGGTTGTCTCGGCGCGAAGGAAGGACAGGAACATATCGGCCTCACGTCTGCGCTCCGGGGTGATCTGGTAATCGTCCCCCTTCAACATCCGATTGATGAGGATCGGCAGCTCGTCCATGAATACGATGATGGGCTCGTCGTGCTGAGCGAGGCTGTCCAGGAGGCGCTGTCCCCTCGTCTGCCAGCCGGCCGCCGTGCCTTCGCGCAGCTTGATGGAGACCTCGTAGGCTCCGATGGTGTCGACGTTGTCGAGCAAGCCGCGGAAAACGTCCTGCGTCCGCTTCCATAACGATTGGTGCGGTCGCGTCGCGAGGCCGAGCTCGGCGATCGCGTCCGCCGCAGACTGGGCGCCTTCGAGATCCACGAACAGACAACGATGCGTAGTGTCGAGACGGCGGCCCAGCTCGCGCATGAGGCTCGTCTTGCCGACGCGACGTGGGGCGACCAAGAGGACATGGGCCCCCGCGTCCAGGAGCTCCCGCAGCTCCGTGATCTCGTGATCACGCCCCCAGAACTCCTCCCCCATGACCCAGTTTCCGACTGCACCCTTCATGAGTCGACTCCTCCACCTGCAGAGCAATCACCAATAGACATCAGGCGATCGCCGACGAATCCCATCTTAGTGCCAGCAAAATTGTTGGCAACAAAAATGTTGGCAACACGGCGGCCGGAGCGTGGAGATATCGAGCCAGGCTCCGGATGACCGGCTGAACGAGCGGGGAAGGAGCCATGGAACGGACGCTGGCCGCCGCGCAGATCCCGCTGTAGAAAGGCAGGATGAGCCGGATCGATCCCGCGAGGGAATCGAAGTTTCGTGAGGCGTTCTCCCGCTGGGCCGGGCGCGTTCGGCGACGGCTGGCGCTCGGGGTGATCTTGTCCGGCGCCGCCGCGGGGATGGTCGTCGGGGCCGGCGCCGCCGCTGGAGCCTGGAAATTCCGGATCGGGAACGCTCGGCCCTGGACCGCCGCGGCCGGGATCGTCGGCGCCGCCGCCGGGGCCGTGATCGCTCGGCGAAGGCGGCTCTCCGATACCGAGGTCGCGCTCTATCTCGACGGGAAGCTCGGCGCGCACGAGACCGTGGTCACCGCGATCGAGCTGGGAAAGCCCGCTCCCTCTTCCGCGAAGAACGGCTCCAAAGACGGCGAACGGGACTCGGATCCGGACTCGAATCCGGGGTATTTCGTGGTGCTCACGCAGGCGACTTCTGCGCTCGAAAAGGCCTCTCCGAAGCAGGTGCGGTCACGGGTGCTGCGGCCGCTGCATGCGCTCGTTCCCGTGGCCGCAGGGGTGATCGGGTACCTGTCGTGGATCCCGCTGCCGCCGCCGCCGCCCGCGCCGCCCGCTGCGCCCGGCTCCGAAGAGGTGAAGCTCGCGGAGGTGACGGGGCTGGAGAAGACGATCGCCCTCGCGCAGGCCAACGCGCGCGACGACGCGCAACGCGAACGGCTGAAGAAGCTCGCGGAGGACGCGCGGAAGCTGCAACAGAAGCTCAAGGAAGGCGTCGAGAAACGGGAGGCGCAGGCCGATCTCGCGAAGATCAAGGACGGGCTCACCGCGGAGAAGCTGTCCCTCGGCGAAGGGCAAGAGCGGCAAGGGCTGGAGTCCGCGCTCGGGAAGCTCGCGGAGAATCCGGATCTGAAGGACGCCGCGAAGGCGCTCGGCGATCGCGATCTCACCGACTTCGACGAGGAGATGGCGAAGCTCGCCAACAAGCTGGAAAAGCAAGATCGCGATCGCGCGCTCAAATCGCTGGAAGAGGCCGCGGAGGCCGCGAAGAAGGCCGGCGCCGCGAACGTCGCGAAGGCCCTCGAAGAGCAGAAGAGCCGGCTCCAGAAGAAAGGCGCCGACTCCGACGCGCTCAAGGAGCTGGCCGAAGCGCTCGGCGACAGCCTGCCCGACGACGCGAAAGACGCGCTCAAGGAAATGAACAAGTCGGGCTCCTCCAAGGCCGAAAAAGAGCTGTCGGAGAAGATGAACGAGGCGCTGAAGAAGCTGTCGCCCGAAGAGCGAAAACGCCTCGCCGACAAGATGAAGAAGATGGCCGGGAAGATGTCTCCCGACGACGTCGAGGGGCCTTCGAAAGAGCAGCTCGAAGAGATGGCCAAGAAGCTCCAGTCCGACGAAGGGATGAAGGAGCTCGAAGAACAGCTCAAAGAGATGGCCAAGGAGCCTCCGAGCGGCGAAGGACAGCAGCAACAGGAGCTCGGAGAGGCCGAGAAAGAGCTCGGTGAGCTGGGGCAACAGCTCGGGATGCCGATGCCGATGGAAGTGAACGGCGGGCCCGGAAACCAGGGGAACGGGAACGGCAACGGGAACGGCAACGGGAACGGGAACGGGAACGGCAACGGGAACGGCAACGGGAACGGCAACGGCGGCGGCGGGCAGGAGAAGAACGCGACGCCCGGTCACTCCGACGGCGGCGGGCCCGGACAGCACGACGGGCAGACTGGCGTCGTCGACGGTCCCGGGATGAAGGCGCGCGCGGACGCGAAGGTCAACAAAGGCCGGCCGATGCCGGGGATCACGCTCGGTCGCACCACCGGCAAGGCCGGAGAGGTCGCGAACGTCAAGGGCACCGGCGCGCTCGGGGAAGCCGCCTCGTCCGAGATCGGCGGCGTCGATCGGAGCGTGGTGCCGGAGGAGTACCGCGAGCAGATCGGGCGCTATTTCCAGCCGAAATGACGCGTCCCTCGACGTGAGAGCCGGAAAGCCGAGGCCGCGGCGTACATCGCGCGGGTGAGGCGGCGATCGATGTTTTACGATGCGCGACCGGCGCCACCCGGAGCGCGCCACCCACGCCAGGCGAGGACATGGACAAGTTCGAGCACCAGCTCTCTCTCGCGAAGGAGACGAGCGCAAAGCTGAGAGACGCCATCGGGCACGTGATCGTCGGGCAGTCCGACACCGTGGAGCAGACGCTGTGGGGCATCCTCGCCGGCGGGCACGTGCTGCTCGAAGGCGCGCCGGGGCTCGGCAAGACGCTGCTCGTGCGGACGATCGCGAGCTGTCTGGACCTGCAATTCTCGCGCATCCAGTTCACGCCGGACCTCATGCCGAGCGACGTCACCGGCACCAACATCCTCATCACCGCGACCGACGGATCGCGGACGTTCCAGCTCCACAAGGGGCCGATCTTCGGGCAGGTGATCCTCGCGGACGAGATCAACCGCGCGACGCCGAAGACGCAGAGCTCGCTGCTCGAAGCGATGCAGGAGCACGCGTGCACGATCGCCGGCAAGCGGCACGCGATGGAGGAGCCGTTCTTCGTGCTCGCCACCGAGAACCCGATCGAGATGGAAGGCACGTACCCGCTCCCGGAGGCGCAGCTCGATCGCTTCCTGCTCAAGGTCGTCGTGCCGAACCCGACGGAGGACGAGATGACCGAGATCCTCACGCGCACGACGGGGCGCGATCGAGGGGATCCGCCGCGGGTTCTGTCGCGCGACGAGGTGCTCCAGCTGCGCGCGCTCTGCCGCGACGTGGCCGTGGCGGAGCCGATCCTCCGGTACGCTTCGAGGCTCGTGCGCGCGAGCGATCCGACGACGCAGGGCGCTCCGGACGTGGTGAAGCGCGGGCTCCGGTTCGGGGCCGGCGTGCGCGGGGCGCAGTCGCTGGTGCTCGCGGCGAAGGCCGTCGCGATGCTGGACGGGCGCGCGCACGCGGCGTTCGCGGACGTGCAGCGCGTCGCGAAGCCGGTGCTGCGGCATCGGTTGATCCGCTCGTTCGAGGGCGAGGCCGACGGGATCACGACCGATCAAGTGGTCGCCGCGCTCGTCGAGTCCGTGCCCACGCGGCCCGAGACCGTCGAGAAGGCCATGAGCAAATGAGCTTGAAACGAAGCCGATCGCGCTCGCTCCGGGGGGCCGTCTCGATCGGGGCGATCGCGCTCGCGGCCGCGGCCGTCGTCCCCGGCGGCGCGCGCGCTCAGACCTTGCCGACGTTGCCTCCGGGCGTGTCCGTCAACATCACGCCGACGCTCAGCACCAACCCGCCGAACCTGCCGACCGGGTGGACGCCCGTGCTCATCACGATCGGAAACGCCGGCGGGAGCCCGCTGCGCGGCGAGGTGGAGGCGTCGCTGCACACGTACGGCGACAAGCGATCGTTCGAGTCGCGCGCGCCGTACGCGGTCGCCGCCGGGGCCACCGTGTCGGTGGAGCTGCCGGTCGACGTGCCGAGCTACGGGCAGGTCTACGTGCGCGTGATCGACAAGGACAACGGCGAGATCGCGTCCACCAGCTTCACGTCGGCCGACTCGGCGAGCATCGCGCTCTTCGATACGTCGGGCTCGCAGCTCAAGGGCGCGATCAACGACACGGAGGTGACGACCGCGTTCGAGGAGGGCTCGCACCTGAGCCGCACCAAGGGCGGCGCCGGGGTCACCGTGAACGTGGTGCTCCCGCGCGTGGACGCGGCCACCGGCGATCCGATCCTGCCGGACCGCTCCGCGCTCTACGCGTCGGTGTCGGCCGTGCTGATGCGCTCGGAGACGCTCGTGCGCCTCACGGAGCCGGATCTGTCGGCGCTCACGAGCTACGTGCTCTCGGGCGGCACGCTCGCGATCACGATCACGCGGCCGGAGGACGTGCGAAACCCCACGATCGCGGCGCTCGTCGGCGGTCCGATCGCGCAGACGGCCGTGTCGTCGGAGGCGCTGCGCCCGCTCGTGGTCGCGTCGTCGCTGGGGCCCGTGGGGCTCGCTCCCGGAGAAGATCTCGGCAAGGCGCTCGGCGGCTTCCGCGGCGGCAACCTCAAGGGCAGCGCGTACGGAAATTCAGCGCCGTACGGCCTCGGCGAGGTGCACCTGCTCGCGTTCGATCCGACCCGGAAGCCCGCGCTCGACGACGCGTGGGCCCGCGTGCGCATGGTCGATCTGACGCGGCGGGCCTTCGATCGCCGGGCGAACATCGTGTTCCGGCCAGGCGCGTACGAGGAGCAGTACAACCTGCAATCGGTCCGTCGCGTGCTCGATCCGAACGAGAGCTCGCGGTGGGCGATCGGCGCGGCGGCGCTGCTCCTGCTCGTGTACGCGGTGCTCGCGGCGCCGCTCAACTACTCGCTCGCGGCGAAGCGCAACAAACCGCTGCGCGCGCTGCGCCTCCTGCCTCTGTTCTCGGCGATCACGTTCTTCGTGATCGTCGGCATCGGCATGCTCGCGAAGGGCGTGAACGGCCGCGCCCGTCACCTCTCCCTCGTGGACGCGGGCGCTGGCATGCCGAAGGCCTCGATCCGCCGCTACCGCGCGTTCTTCGCGTCGCGCGCGAAGGAGCTCACCGTCCGCACCACCGACGCGAGCGGCCTCGTGCGCACCGCGATCGTCGCGGAGCCCGGGGAGGCGAACGATCGCCTCGTCGTCGATCGCGAAGGCGTCCGCCTCGTGAGCGTGGACGCGCTGCCCTGGCAGACGCTGGTCGTGCGCGAAGACGGCGTCGCCTCGCTCGGAGAGGGCATCGCGATCGCGAAGAAGCAGGACGGCACCATCGCCGTGAAGAACCGCACCGGACGCGATCTCCGCGCGGCGCTCCTGCACTTGCCCGGCGGCGATTTCCGCTACTTCCCGAAGATCGAGGACGGTCAGGCGGTCGACGCGTCCGCGGGGCGCAGCGTCGGATCGGAGCCGCGCGATCGGATGTGGCTCTCGGCGATCGGCTCCACGCACACGGCCGGCACCGTGACGATCGCGCCGCTTCAGGCGTACGCGCTCGGCGCGATCACCGATGACGACGTGCCGGGCCT
Organism: Polyangiaceae bacterium; assembly: GCA_046351455.1. Taxonomy (GTDB): domain Bacteria; phylum Myxococcota_A; class Polyangia; order Polyangiales; family Polyangiaceae; genus JADJRH01. Next base: position 53,652 of record JAXLYM010000011.1, on the reverse strand, counting down.
CGGCCAGGCGTGGGGCGCGCTCGAAGAGGCCGGCGGGCACGACGCCTCGTGGTTCCCCGACGACGTGCCCGTGCTGATCGCGCAGATCCAGGGCGGGGAAGGCCGCTCTTCGGATTCCAGCCTGCGCCTGGAGAGCGACCGCATGCTCGTCCGCGTCGTCGGCTTCGGAGGTGCGCTGTGAGCCAGGCCAGCATCGACGATCGCCCGCGAATCGAAGGCGGAGAGGCCCCTCAGCCCCGCGCCCGCGCCGTGCCCACGCCGGCCATCCGCGTGCGGCATCTGTGGCACCGCTTCGGCACGCTCGACGTCCTCCGCGACGTCACGTTCGACGTCGCGCAGGGGGAGATCTTCGGCTTCATCGGCCCGAACGGCGCCGGCAAGACGACCACGATCCGCGTGATGTCCACGCTCCTCGAACCGATGGCGGGCCGCGTGGAGGTCGACGGGATCGACGTCACGATCGATCCGAACGAGGTGCGCCGCCGCATCGGCTACATGCCGGATCACGCGGGCGTCTACGACCGCATCACCGTGCGCGAGTACCTCGAGTTCTTCGCGGACGCCTTCCGCGTGCCGTCGCTCAGCGTGGTGGACGCGGTGCTGGAGCTCACGGACCTCGGCAAGATCCAGGACCGCGTCGTCGCGACCATGTCGAAGGGCATGAAGCAGCGCCTGCAGCTCGGCCGCATCCTCCTGCACGATCCGAAGGTGCTCATCCTCGACGAGCCGGCGAGCGATCTCGATCCGCGCGCCCGCATCGAGATCCGCGATCTCTTGCTGGAGCTGCGATCGCTGGGCAAGACGATCTTCCTGTCGTCGCACATCCTCACGGAGCTCAGCGACGTCTGCACGTCGATCGCGATCCTGGAGAAGGGCAAGCTCGTCGTCGCGGGCCCGATCGGCGAGATCTCCACGCGCCTGGAGGCGATCCGTTCGGCGCAGGCGGTCGGTCACGCGGCGCCCGCGGGCGTGGTGTACGGCCCCGGTTACCGCCCGCTCGATGCGCCCCCGTACGGCTCGACGCCGGCCGGTCCGCCGATGGCGTACCCGTCGCAGCACGCGGTCCCGCACGGTCACGCGCACGCCCCTCCGGCCGTGACGTCGCCCGCGCGCCGCCGCCTGAAGCTGCGCGTCCTCTCGGAGCCGGAGCGCGCCGCCCAGATGCTGCGCACGGGCCTGCGGATGACCGACGTCGACGTCGCCGCGGGCGTCGTGCAAGTGGGCTATTCCGGCGGCGACACGCAGGTGGCGGAGATCGTCCGCTACCTCGTGATGAACGGCGCCCCCGTGATCGGCGTGGAGCCCGAGCGCAACGAGCTGGAGCGCATCTTCCTCGAGGTCACGAAGGGAGAGGTCCAGTGACGCCGCGAGCCCCCACCTCGAACGTGCCTGTTCGCAACATGGTGTTTGGCAGAGTGTCTGTTTGCAAGATGCCTGTTCGGAACATGCCTGTCCGGTCCCCCTCCACCCGCGGAGATCTCCGATGAGCGTCCAGACCGGCGAAGCCGTCCCCTCCGGCCCCGCGTCGCGCAGGCTCGGCGATCGCGCTCGTTTCCGCTTCGACGTCCTCCGCTCGGACCCGAACCCGATCTGGATCCGGGAGCTCAAGCAGGCCGTCCGACTGGCCCGCACGCCGGTGATCCTGTGCGTGCTCACGATGCTGATGACGATGCTCATCGCGGGCATCGGCGGCGTCGCGACGGCGGACAACAGCCCTTCGACGACGGGCATCATCCTCTTCCACGTGTACTTCTCGCTCGCGTATTTCGTGGTGACGCTCGTCGGCCCCACGGTCGCGGCGAACGGCATCGCGGCCGAGCGAGAGGGCCGCACGTGGGAGGCGGTGCTCCTCGCGGGCCTGGAGCCGGGCATGATCGCGCGCGGCAAATTCCTCGCCGCGTACACCACGATCTCGCTCTACATCGTGATGCTGGCCCCGGTCGGCGCGCTGCCGTTCCTGTTCGGCGGCGTCACCGCGACGGAGACGATCGTCGCCTTCCTGTTCCTCTTCCTGATCGCGCTCATGAGCGTGGCGTTCGGCCTGTCGATCAGCTCGAAGATGACGAGCATGCGCGGCGCGATCGCGGTGACGCTGCTGCTCGCGCTGCCGTTCTCGGTGATCACCTTCTCGCTCTTCGGACCGGGCCTTTCCATGGTCGCGCACAAGGCGTGGCCCAACGTGCCGGAGGGCCCGCCGATCTGGCTCCCGACGGCGTACTCCCGCGCTCCGTTCGACCTCACGTACGTGCTCTCGCTCTTCGTGACGCCGGTGATCGCGGTCGTGGTGCCGTCGTGGTTCATGTACGAGGTCACGATCGCGAACCTCACGAGCGCCACGGACGATCGGTCGACGGGCCTCAAGAAGTGGTACCTCGTCTGCGCGCCGATCCTCGCGCTGGTGGGCCTCGCGCCGATCATCGGCACGGTGAGCACGAAGGACACGGCGGAGCTCACGATGGTGAGCGCGGGCCTCTTCCTGCTCGTGATGACGTTCTCGATTTACCTCTTCCAGGGCGACGCGATCGGCCCGTCGCGCCGCGTGACCGCGCACTGGGATCGTCGCCGCGCGGGCCGCTTCGCGCGGTGGATGGGCCCGTCGGTGATGCGGAGCTCGGTGCTCCAGCTCGTGATTGGCCTCTTCGGACTCGGCCTGATCGTCTTCACGGGCGCGGCGCTCGCGTCGGCGCGCTCCACGTACGACGAGATCGCGGCGCAGCAGGTGTTGCTGTACGGCATGTATGCGGCCGGCTTCTTCGTGTTCCTGCTCGGGGTCGGCGCGCTGATGCGCATCAACGCCAAGACCACGATGAACGCGCGCCTCGGCCTCGCGGGCGTGCAGCTCGCGATCGTGATCACGCCGTGGGTGGTGACGGCGATCGTGGGCGTGCTCGGCTCGAACAGCGGGGGCGGCTTCACGGACGACATGCTCGCGATCGCGGCCCCGTCGCCGATCTTCGTGTTCGTCGCGGTGGCCAAGCTCGACACCACGACGCCGAGCCTCTTGCCGGGCGCGGCGGCGCTCATGGCCTTGGTGTACGCCGTCCTCGGCGCGATCTGCCTCCTCCTGGCGGGCAAGCGCAGCGCCGGCATCGTGCAGCGTCACGAGGCGATGCTCGCGGAGACGGACCGACTCCTCGCCGAAGAGGACGCCGCCGCGGAGGCCGCCCGCGCCGAAGCCGAAGCGCAGCCGATGCAGCCGTTCGCCCCGATCGAGCCGGCGCCGATGTCCGGTTGGAGTCAGCAGCCCTCCATGGACCCGCCCGCGCCCGCGCCCGCGGCGGACCCGCGAGATCCCGAGGGATCCGAGGGCGAATCCGGCGCCGGCCCCGCGATCTCCTGAGCCTGTTCGTCGCGCGCAATCACCGCGTTCGTGCGTCTCGCCGCGTCGATTTCGCGCGACGTTCCGGCTTGCCGTGGTGGTTCCCTCTGAGTAGGGTCGTGGGTCGTTGATCGCCTCCCTTCGTGTCCTCGTGAGTCGTCCCAGCCTCTTCGTGGCCGCCGCTGACCCGGTGATCTACGCCGCGTGGACGGGCACGACTCCCCGGTTGGAGGACGCGTCTCTGGCGCTCGCGACGGCGGTGGCGCACGCGCGCGCGCAGCGTCAGTGCGGTCTGTTCGTGGTGTTGCACCCGGACATGCCGCTCCCCGATGCGGCCATTCGGGACGTCATCCAGCTCGAAATGCGCAAGATGGACCCGTACGTCCTGGCCGGCGCGACGGTCCTCACGCGTGACGGTTTCCGTGGCACGGCGATGCGAGCGATCGTGAGCACTGCCCAGCTCCTCTCGCGCCCGACGCACCCCGAGAAGATCGTGAGCACCCCGAAAGAGGCCGCGGCCTTCCTCCAAAAGACGATGTCTCAGAAGCTGGACCGGAGCTCCCCCTCGCTGGAAGAGATCCTCGCCGGCTACGAAGAGACGATCAAACGAGCCTGGAACAAGGGCGTTTAGACCGAAGCCAACAAGGCATGTGACAGTGCCCACCCCCGGCCTTCGCTGCGCGAAGTCCGCCCCTCCCAAAGCGCCTGCTTCTCAGGCGCAGGGAGGGGGACCTCACGTGTTTCTGGAAAATATCGGCTATTTGCCAGAAGGCTTGAGGTTGTAAATCACGGTCACGCCCGTGGGATCCGCGGTCGGGACTCCCACGCTCCTGTTCTTCAGGAACGTGCGCACGCAGCGCGCCGCCTCGGCGGAGACGCCGGTCGGAGTGACCTCCACGCCCTCGGCTTTTCCGCGGGAGCGCACGAGGAACTCCACCTTCAGACTGGGGTTCTTCCCGGTGATGCCGCCCGCGTCCGCCACGCACTTAGCGATGGCCTCGTAGACCTTCTTTCCGGACAGGTTCTTCTCGGCCTTGGGGACGTCCCCGTTCTCGAACTTGGGAGTCTTGATCTCCACGATCGGCGGCGGCCCCGGCGGAGGCGCGCTCGGCGCCGTCGAGGGCGCGGCCGTGGGAGCGGCGGACGGCGCGGCGGTGGGCGTGGCAGTCGGAGCTGCGGACGGCGCAGGAGCCGCAGTCGGGGCGGCGGTCGGCGTCGCGCTCGGAGGAGGCGGCGAATCCGGCCCGTTGATCGGCGATTTCTCGCCCTGCGACAGGCACCTCACGAAGCCGCGGTGCGGATCCTCCAGCGAGCCGTACGGACACCCCCCGTCCGGAATGCCGCCCTCCGGAGCCCCCGAGTCCGTGTCGAGCGGGGCCGCCCCCACACTGCCGCTCTCCGTCGCGGACGTGAGCGGGTGAACGTCGGCCTTCTGAGGCCCCGAAGGCTCGGTCGCGGCCGCGACGCACGCGACGCTGGCGGTGAACGTGACGCCCACCGCGAACGCGAGCCGCGCGGCGAACAGTGGTTTGGTAGGGGCTCGGTCCGACGCGGGATTCGAGCCTTTTCGGTGCGTTTCGGTCATTCGGATTCGTGGTCTCGAGGGGGCCGTCTCACGGGCGGACAGCGATGATCGACGGGCTCGGTTCGATGGAGCGTCCTCACATCCGGATGGCGGTGAGCGACTGGCCCGGTTCATTCCACAGCGCGGTCGCCCGCGCCAGCGCGGCCTCATGCTCCGGCGCCGTCTCCGGGAGCCCGACGATGCCGACCGTGGGCGCCCCGCCGTCCCCGCGCGTGAGCGTCACCTTCTCGACGCCGAGGCCCGGCATCTCGGCCTTCAAATCCCGGGTGATCCGGACGCTCGCGCGCTTCAGGATCTGGTCGACGGTCGCCTCGTTCACGTCCTTCAGCATCACGACGTGCGGCAGCGACAGCTCGCTCAGCACGCGCTTCTTCGTCGAGAGATCCGGCGTGTTCGTCATCCGCTCGACGACGCCCATGAAGACGCTCGAATAGGCCTTGTCGAGCTCGCGCCTGCGGAACTCCTCATCGAGCTTCGGCCCGAGCTTCTCCTGAAACTGCACGACGCCGTTCAGCCCGTTCGCCCACTGCCCCTCGTTCTGGGCGAAATACTGGCCCTTGTCGCGGAGGTCCTGCCCCCAGCGCGAGAACAGGTCGGCCATCGCGTCCTGCGCCCGAAGCACGAAGTCGCTGAACTTCAGCTCTTCCTTCAGCCACGCCATGTCGGTGATTTTATCCGCCATGAACGGCCACACGACGAGGTTGTAGTAGTTGTTGAAGTCGAGCAGGTACTTGAGCCTGTAAATCTCGAACGATCCGAAGATCGGATAGAGCTTCGCGTAGAGGCGGAGGGTGGACTCGTACTTGAGGCGATAGAACGCGTTGCAGAGCGACAGCCGCTCGGGCATCTCCTCCTTCTTCCCGTCGAAATCGGCCAGGATCAGCGAGGTGAGCAGCTCGTTCGCGGTGGTGATGAAGTCGGATCCGGGGCTGTAGAACGGGTCCAGAAAGGCGCCGGCCTCTCCGGTGAGGCCCCACCGATCCGCGGAGAAGAACTCGTCCGTGGTGTACGCGAGGTGGGCATATCCCTGGTAGTCCTCGAACACGGCCCCTTCCATCAGATCGCGGCTGGATCGATGCGATTTGACGAAGGCCTCGAACGCCTCCCGGGTGCGCGGCATCTCGCCGATACGGTCCTTGTCGTACACGACGCCGACGCTCATCAGGTCACCCGCGAGGGGGATGAACCAGATCCAGTATCCGTCGTACATCATGTGGTTCGTCGACAGGTGCCTCGAAGTGTACCGGACGCGCGAGCGCCACGGCCCGTCCTTCACCGCGTCGAGCCCCGCCACGTTCCAGTAGCGCGCCCACCCGGCCGCGGTGTTGAGCCGAGTCTCCTTCGTGACCTTGCGCCCGAGCTTCCGCACGAGGAGCTGCCGCCGCCCCGAGGCGTCACACAGCCACTTTCCGGAGACCTCGTGTTTCTCGCCGCCCTGTTCGTACGTGACCGTGTGTCCGGACCGACCGTCGACCACGAGACCCGTCACCTTGGCGCCGAGCTGCACGTCGATGCCGATCTTGCGGTTCATCTCGATGAGATCGCGCTCCAGCTTGGCCCGCTCCAATTGGAAGCTCGGGTGATACGGCATGTGGTCACTGCCGATCTCGCTCATCTTCGTGAGGGGGAGATCCTTCTTCTCGCTGTCGAAGAAGAAGCGGAGGCCGTTCTTTGGGAGCTGGTGCTGGTAGAGGTAGGTGCCGAGATCGAGCTTGCGAACCATGTAGTTCGCCGCGACCTCCACGGTGCTCTCGCCGACTTTGTAGTCGGTCATCTTCTCGGACGCCTCCAAGACGAGGACGCTGAGCTCCGGCCGGGCGAGCTTGAGCTGCCGCGAGAGGAAACACCCTGCGATCCCGCTGCCCAGAATGACGACGTCGTAGCTCTGCACGTGACGGCCTCCTGCCGAGGACGCTCTTACAACGAACCCCGCCCCGCAGGCACGCGGTCGCATCAACCCGGCGCCCGGAAAGATTTACGTCGCCCGCAGCCGAGAAATAAAGGCCCCGCGATACAACGCACCGCTCGGATGGGGGGGGCCCGCCGCAGGCGGGGGGAAGGGCGAAGCTCTTCCCACGCAGACAAAATTGCGCCGCAGGACAACCTCATGGCGTGGAGTCGACCGAGACACCACTACGAGCGTCCGATCGGTCCGGGGCCGTACGTTGACCTGCGGCTGCTTGATCCGACGTACGAGCTCATCAAAAAAGCTCACCAGAGGCGCGACGAAGGTGTGCCAAGCGACGGATGTCCAGGGGACTGTCGGAGAGCGCACGATCGCGCACGGAAATTGAGCCGCCCCAACCTTATCGGGCGTCCAAAACTCTGCGACCCTTGGCACGAGCTATGGCAACCAAAGCCCACCGCGGGCACCTCCGGCTGGTCGAGACCAGCGACGGCGAGCGTGCGGACTCCGCGGAAGATCGTGACGTCCGCGCTTCTCAGCCGGATGGCGGGCGCCCCTCCGAGGACGTGACGGCCCGCGCCGCCTCGCTCCCCGGTGAGGTCGAGGGGGCAGAGACGACGCCGTTTCCCCTGGATACGCCGGCGTCCACCACCCACAAGCTCTCGACGAAGAGCTCCGCCGCAGCGACGCGCGGCCCCCTCGCGAGCCTGCCGGACGCGCAGCTCGTGGCCCTCGGCTGCAAGGGCGAATCCGCCGCGTTCGAGCTTCTGTACCGGCGTCACGTCTCGTTCGCGCTCCACCTCGCCACGCGGATCGAAGGGTCCTCGCGCGACGTGGAGGACATCGTGCACGACGCCTTCCTCCGCGCGTTCGAGCGCATCAACGACCTCTCGGATCGCGGCGCCTTCAAGAGCTGGCTCGGCGCGATCGTGGTGCACGCGGTGCGGTCCCGCATGCGGCGCCACCGGCTGATGAACCTGCTCGGCATCGGGAGAAAGAGCGAGCCGGTCGATCTCGACTCGCTGATGAGCCCCGACGCCTCGCCGCACACGCGCGCGCAGGTCGCGCAGATCTACGCGCTCCTCCGCACGCTCTCCGCCGACGACCGCATCGCGTGGACGTTGCGCTGCGTGGAGGGGCACGACCTCGACTCCGTGGCGAAGCTCACGCGCTGCTCGCTCGCCACCGTGAAGCGCCGCATCTCGCGCGCGCAGCAGTTCCTGGACGAGCATTTCATCGATTCTTCGAAGGAGGACGTGTCATGAGTCGGGGCTCGGTTCCCCCCATCCAGCCCACCGATCTGCGCGACGCCGCATCGGAAGAGCGCGTCGAACGGATCTGGACTCGGCTGGAGCAGGACATCGTCACGCTCCGGGCGCGGCCAAATCCGCGTCCCTCTCGCACGGTCGTGTGGGCCCTCGCCGCCACGTTCGCGGCGTTCGGCGTCGGCGTGGTGTCGGGTCGCTTCGTGTGGCGGGAGCGGCCGGTCGGCCCCTCGCCCGTCGTCGCGACGAACGATCGCGCGCAGGTGGACGTGTTCGCGGCCGGCACGCAGGAGCGCACGTACGCGCTGCCCGGCGGCGGCTCCGTCACGCTCGCGCCCGGCTCGATGATCGAGATGGAGCACGGCACCGGGAGCGACGTGCGGCTCCATCTGCTGGCCGGAGAGGCCTCGCTGGAGACGGCGCAGGGCCCGGATCGCGGCCTCGCGATCGTGTCGGGCGACGCGACGATCGCGACCGCGCCGGGCAGCTCGATCAGCGTGCGGCAGCGCGCGGACAACCTCGACGTGCGCGTGAACGGCGGCTCCGCGCAGGTGTCGTCGCCGGCGGGCACGCAGTCGCTCGGCAACGGCGAGCAGATGGAGAACGTGCCGACGCGCGCGACGACCGCGGCGAACAACCCGGCCCCGGTGGTGCGCGTGACGCCCGTCGGTCGACGCGTGGGGCCGAACCGGCCGGACGCGAAGGCGATGGTCGCGGTCGCGCCGAGCTGGCGCGAGCTGCACGCGGCGCTCAAGGACGACGAGGCGTTCGACGCGCTCCGTCAGCAATCGGGCGGCGTGGCCGGCGCGATCTCCGCGGCGAAATCGGCGGACGAGCTGATGGCGCTCAGCGACGTGCTCCGCTTCAAGCGCGACACGGCGAACGGCGTGGCGGCGCTCCGTCGCGTGGCGGACGAATTCGGCGCGAGCGCGAACGGCGCGACGGCCGCGTACCTGCTGAGCAAGCACTACGACGCCGCGGGCCAGCCGGATCTCGCAAAGAAGTACCGCGATCAGGTCACGAACGGCGCGTTCGCGGCCCCGGCCCTGTGCGACCGGATGCGGGCCGAGCAGCGCGCCGGTCGAAAGGATGAGGCGGCCGCGCGCGCCACGGAGTATTTGGCCAAGTACCCGAATGGCTCGTGCAAGGACGCCGCGAAGAGCATCCTCGACGGCAGCGACGCTGCTGAAGAGGACGACTCTCCCGCTCGCGGGAACGGCGCCTCGCCCGACGACGTGGCCCCCGCCGTCCCCGCGCCGTCCGTCTCTTCCTCCGCCACGGCTTCGGTCGTCGCTCCGCCCGCCGCTACCTCCGCACCGCAGAAGTGACGTCGCGTCCGACGCGCGCTCTTCGGCCATCGTCGAGCGCGTGATCGTCGACCGTCCGCGTGGTGGCGTCGCGAGGGCGGCGTCGATCGCCGTGTGCGCGGCGGCGCTGCTCGTGCCGGGGATCGCGCGCGCGCAGGCGGCCCCGCAGGCGGACACGGGCGTCACCGCTCCGGCGCCGAAGCTCGTGGAGGTGCGGCTCGCGCTCTCGCCCGCGGCGCTGAAGCAGATCTCGGAGCCGCGGCTGCGACGGTTGCTCGAGATCGAGCTCGGGGACTCCGCGGTGCTCGCGCCGGCGCCGACGGGGCCGCTCGGCGATCACGTGGCGTACGTGTGGGTCGATCTCGTGGGGCCGGAGACGGTCGCGATCGAGGTGCGCGTGGGGACGCGGGCGGTCGAGCACCGCGACATCTCCGACGCCGAGCTCACGGGCGATCTCGCGGCGCGCGTGATCGCGATCGCCGCGGCCGAGATGGTGCGCGATCAGATGAAGCCGATCCGCGCGCCGAAGAAGCCGCCCGCGCCGAAGCCGCCGACGCCCGAGGAGATCGAGGCCGCGTCGCGCAAGGTGGACGCCGTCACGGTGGACGCGCGCGCCGCGACCGCGATCGTCCCGTCGGTGAGCGCGACGTTGTTCGGGCCCAGCGTCGACGTGGGGTTCCGTCGCTTCGGCGTCGGCGCGCATTTGCTCGGCGCGTTCTTCACCGGCCCGACGAGCTTCGGATCGGCGCGCTGGTTCGAGGTCGGCCTCGCGGGGAGCTACCGCCAGTGGGTGACGCCATCGCTGCGGTTCGCGGGCGAGCTGTCGGCGACGGCGGCGGCGGTGCGCATCGCGGGCGCGCGCCTCGCGGAGGAGCCGGGGGACGCGCAGGACACGTGGTCGACGCGCGCGGGCGGCTCCCTCGCGATCGAGTGGCGCGTCGCGGAGCCGATGTGGCTCACGCTCGGCGTGAATCCTTCGGTGGTGCTGCGCCCGTTCGATGTCACGGTGAGCGGCGCGCGCGCGCCGTTCGAGGGCTTTTTCCTGGGCGCCGCGCTCGGCGTCCTGTTCGAGCAGCGCGCCCCCGTGCACTTGAAGGCGCTGCAATCCACCGGTGTCCCATGAGCGACGAGAACGAAAACGAACCCGAGGCCGACAAGCCCGCCGCCGAAGATCCCGAGCCCGCATCGAGGCCCCCGCGCGTCGACGAAGACGGCCTCCCCCTGGACCGCGCGCCCACGCTCGACGACGTCCGCAGCAAGGACGGCATCCACGGCCGCTTCGCGATGGGCTGCACGATCGCGATCGTCGCGCTCATCGTGGCCTTCTGGTTGATCCGCGGCGGTCTGGGCGGCTGATCGAGAGAAGAAAAGAGAGAGGTGTGCCCCCACCCGGCGTCCTCGCCGCTAGCGCGGCTGCGGGCGCCGCCGCCCCCAAATCGCGCCGCTACGCGCCGCGAAGGGGGCGGAGACCAATCTGTCAATAAAAAAGCGCGTAGACCCAGAAAAGGGCAGTGGGAGTGCCCCGGAAGGGCAGTGGGAGTGCCTAGGAGGGGCAGTGGGACTGCCCAGGAGAGGCAGTGGGACTGCCCAGGAGAGGCAGTGGGAGTGCCTCCGAAGGCAGTGGGACTGCCCGGGAGGGGCAGTGGAACTGCCCCGCATCCCTTCTCGCCCAGGCGAAGCCGGGTCGATTCACCCCTGGAGGCGGGCTCGCTCGCGAGCCCTTGCGCGCCGTTCCGCGATTCGGGACGGCGCTCAAAAAGAGGATTCGAGACGCGTGACAGATGCGCGCCACGTGCGACGTGACGTCTCCCGCGGCCCAAAAAAATCTCTCTTTGCCTCACGGCTTGTACGGCGCGGTGTAGCCGGGGCGCTTCAATTCGTACGCGTCGAAGAAGGCGCGCAGCGTCGCCAAGGCCGAGAGCGCGCGCGGGTCCTCCGCGTCGAAGAGGTTCACGAGCTCCTTCGGATCCGCTCGGAGATCGTAGGCCTCCACGAGCTTGCGGCGCAGGTCCTCGATCACCTTCACGTCGCCGATGTACATCGCGCGGCGCAACCGGCCCTCCGCGATCACCGGGCGGCGACGCTCCATCGGGCGGCCTCGCAGCATCGGCACCAGGCTCTCGCCGAGCGTGCCCTCGGGGACGGGGACGCCGAACAAGTCGAGGATCGTGGCGCCCACGTCGACGAGGCTCACGCGCTGATCGATGCGGCGCGCTTTCACCGCGGATCCGCGCACGAACAGCGGCACGTGGAGCAGCTCCTCGTAGAGCGTCTTCGTGTGCTGGAAGGTCGCGTGCTCGCCGAAGGCCTCGCCGTGATCCGCCGAGATGATCAAGAGGCCGCGCGTCGGGAATCGCTGGGCCAGCGCGCGCGCCACGCGGAGCACCTGCGCGTCCGCGACCGCCACCTCGGAGACGTAGCGCTCGAAGTCGGTGCCCTTCTTCTTGCCGCGATCGTACGGCGCGTGCGGCTCCATGATGTGGCCATACAAGAACGTGGGCTCGGGGCCGACCTGGTGCAGGCGCGCGATCAACGGATCGAGGACCTCCGCCGCCTGCGCGTGACGCCGGCCCTCCGGCACCTTCACCGTGTCGAAGCCGCGCGCGACGCCGTACTCGTTCGCGAGGAAATTGGTGCCGCCGAAGAGCGCCGTCTTCACGCCGTGCTCGCGCAGGATCTCGGGGAAGCGTGGCGTCGGATCCTCCGCCGCGTAGATGAAGCGCGACGGGCCCTTGCCGAAGCGCGACCAGTAGAGCTGCGAGAAGCTCTTGCCGGAGAAGAGCGTGCTCAGCGAGACCGACGTCTGGCTGCCGGGCGACTCCGCGTGCGTGAAGTACGTCGCGTTGCGGCGCAGCTCGGAGAAGAACGTGAGCGTCTCCGCGGTCGGCGGATCGAGCACGACGTCCGCGCGCGTGGCGTCGATCGTGATCATCACCACGACGGGCGCCTCGTCGATCAGGCGCGGGTTGCTGGGCGGGACGGGCGCCTCCGGCAGGCGCGGGGCCGACGCGATCGGGGCGTGCGCCCGCGCTTCGGGCATGGGCCACAGCGTGCTCGCCATCGCCCACGCGCCGATCGCGCCGGGCGTCTGGAACAGCTCCAGCCGGACGCGGTTCGAGGGCGGGATCGCGAGGCCCGCGAGGCCCGCGAGCGCGAGCGACGTCCACAGCGCGCGGCGCAGTCGGGGCCATCGCGTCGTGCGCGCGCGCCGCTCGATCGTGGGGCCGAGAGCGCCCATCGCGAGCGTCGCGGCCGTCCACTCGATCGACACGTGCAGCGCCGCGTAGTCGTCGCGGACCACGAGGTGGCTCGTCACCGCTCCGCCGATCGCGATCACGAGCGCGACCCAGCGCAGGACGCGACGCCGGCCGAACCATTGACCGAGGTGGTGCGCCACGGGGAGCGCCGCGCCGCACAGCGCGATCAGCGCGCCGAGCGCCAGCGCCGCCGGAACGCCGCTCAGCACGTACTCGGCCTGGTGCCGGAGATCCTGCGTGAGCACCTGCCACGCGAGCGCCGTGCCCGCGCCGAAGTAGAGCAGCGGACCGGCGATGCGCGAGCGCCGCAGCGCGCGCCCGAACGTCCCGATCCCGAGCCCCGCCACGAGCCCGACGCCGAGCGTGAGCGCCGCGTCGAACGCGTGGTGCGCGATCCTCACCGGGACGCCGCCCGGCGGAGCGCGCACCGTCGCCGCGATGTCGACCGCGTTCACGAGCGCGAGCATCAGCGCGCCCGCGAGGGGCGGCTCCGCGACGCGGAGGTCGATGCGTTTGCCGAGGCGGAGGATCAAGTGGACGGGCGGGATTCTACGGACACGCCTGCGAGGCCACGAGGACGTCGTCGAGGTTCCAGCCGCTGTAGCCGGAGAACTCCATCTGCTTCACGTCGAAGCCGAAGCGCACGCGCATCGCGGGGTTCTTGTAGTTCGTGATGTCGTGCTGCATGTAGGTCCACGAGAAGTCCTGCATGAAGTTGCCGGTGGACCACACGGTGATCCACTGGTTGCCGTTCCACACCTCGACGCGGCTGCGCATGTACGGATCGCTGTCGGTGTTGAGCCAGCGGTAATAGCCGAGGATGACCGGCCCCTGCGCCGCGGACGTGTCGAACGGCGGGCTCTCGATGTACTCGAAGGGGTGCGCGTCCAGCGACACGTCGCCGCCGATCACGGTGCCCGCGACGCCGTCGTCCGCGGTCGCCGAGTGATCGGTGTCCGGATCCGGGAAGCTGAAGCCCGACGTCATGCCCTGCGTGGCGGGGCCGATCTGCCACTCGGGGCCGAGCGTCCAGCCGGCGGAGTTGTCCGAGAAGTCCTCCGACAAGTAGACGGTGGGGCCGGTGCCGCCGCCGCACGTGCCGTTGTTGCAGGTCTCTCCGACGGTGCAGGCGGTGCCGTCGTCGCACGCCGCGCCGTTGTTCGCGGGGACGCCGCCGCCGCACACGCCGGCCGCGCACGTGGTGCTCGCGGTGCACGGGCTGCCGTCGTCGCACGCCGCGCCGTCGTTGCCGGGGACGGACGTGCACGTGTTGTTGAGCTCGTCGCACGTGCCGACGAAGCAGCCGCCCACGGGGGCGCACGGCATCGGCTGGCCGTTGCCGCAGACGCCGTTGCTGCACGTCTCCGAGATGGTGCAGAAGAGGCCGTCGTCGCAGGCGAAGCCGTCGAACGCGGGCTTCGATTTGCAGCCGGCGACGGGGTCACAGAAGCCGACCGTGCAGTCCGTGTTGAAGATAGAGCAGTCGATCGGCGAGCCCTTCTTGCACGTGCCGTTCTGGCAGCTCCCGAAGTAGGTGCACGGGTCGCCGTCGTCGCACTGCGCGCCGTCGTCGCCGGGCATCTCTTCGCACATGCCGTTCGCGGGGTTGCACTGGGCGATGTGGCAGATCGACGCCTGGCCGCACGTCTTCGTGATGCCGCTGCACGTGCCGTTCGAGCACTGATCGTTGGTCGTGCAGGAGTTCTTGTCGTCGCACGGCTGGAAGTTGTTCGCCGGGTCCGCGACGCACTTTCCCTCGACGCAGGCGCCCGTGGCGCACTGGCCGGTCAGCGCCTTGCAGTCGTCCGCGGTGGTGCAGGTCTCGGGGACGGTGCCGCCCGTTCCGTCCGTGCCGCCGGTCATGCCGCCGGTGCCCCCGGTCGCGCCGCCGGCGCCGCCCGTGGTCGTGGAGGTGCTGCCGCCTCCGGAGCTGGTGACGCTCTGCGCGCAGCCGACCGAGGCCGCGGCGCTGACAAGGAAGCACGCCGCCCATAGCGCCGCGCATGGTCTCGTCGGTACCATGTGTCTGTCCCTTCTGTTTGCGAGGAAGCGAAGAAGAAAGGGGCGATGCTTCCGCCCGTGATCGTCGGCGGAGTATCGTCGCGCGCGCGCGGTCGCGCAACCGGACCGCGCCGATCCGTCCGGCGCCGAGGAGGTTCCGGAGGCTACGAGCTGCGGGGGATGTCGAGCCGGACGCGGCCGCCGCGGCCCGCTTCCGTCGCGTGCTCGATCGAGAGGCGCATGCGGAGGTGCGTCGCGATCGCGTGCGCGGTGATCAGCGCGACGCTGGAGCGGCGGCCGGGCGCGAGCGTCTCGAATTCGCGGCTGAGCACGCCGCCGAGCGCGCCGGTGCTGAGCGGAGCGCCGCCGTCGTGGAACACGATCGCGATGTCCTGCGAGCCCTCGTCGAGCACGCCGGACGGGGGCGCGTCGACCGTGATCGTGATCGTCTCGCCGGGCGGCGTCGCGTCGAGCGCGTGCGTGAACAGCGCGTGCAGCAGCACCCCGAGGCCGCCCGCGGGCACCACGTCGAGCGCGCTCTCCGCGCCTTCGAGCGCGACCTTCACGTCGTGGCGCGCGGTGCGGACCGTCTCGTCGCGGAGGATGTCGCGGAGCAGCTCGACGACGTCCACCACGCGCGGCAGCTCTCCGAGCGGGAACGAGCCGACGCGCGCCAGATCCGACAGCACCTCCGACGCGGCGGTGACGTGGCGCGCGACGGAGCTCGCGGCCTCTCCGACCTCACCGCTCTGACCGCGGAACGGCGCGATCTCCCGGCCGACCGCCGACAAGATCCCGCGAAGCTCCGCGCCGATCGAGCGCAGCGCCGCGACGAGCACGGCGAGCGAGTCGTCCCCGGGGGCGCGGTGCGACGGGCGCGCCGGCACGCTCGGAGGTCCGGGCGCGGCCTCTCCCTTCGAGAAGAGGGCCGCGAGCTCGCGCGCGTACGCTTCTCCTTGAGCTTGCGCGGCGGCGAGCTCCTTCTTGAGGCTCACGAGCTCGCGCGCGGTCTCGTCCACGTCGGCCGCGAGCGCGAGGCGCTGCACGCCGCCTTCGAGATCGAGGCGACCGCCGTAGCGCACCGCCATGCGCGACAGCCACGCGCGCTCGGTCTCGTGCGTCGCGGGCGTGTCGGGGCCGAGCGGCACCTCCACCCAGACGACGTCGTCCTTGCGGCGCACCGCGATCTCCTGCGTGCCGCTGCCGCCCGTCGGATCGCCGCTCTGCGCGATCAGCACCTGCAGCATGCGCCGCAGCTCGGCCTCGTCACCGAAGACCGTCGTGCCGTCGCCCATCTCGATCTGGACCTTCGCCTCGGGCGCGATCTCCCAGAGGAGCGCCGCGACGTCGATCTTGCCGCGACGACCGCGCGCGATCGGATGACCGTGCAGCGACGCGAGCGCCGTGACCGCCTGGTCGAGGCTGTTCAGCGCGCCCTCCACGCTCTGCGTGGTGTCGTCGTTCGGCAGGATGACGATGCCTGGCTCCGGCGGGGGAGGCGGCATCGTCACGCCGACGCGAAGCTTGGTCGCCGCGCTCTTCGCTTCTTGCGCGAAGAGCCATGAGAGCTCGTTTTTTGTGAGTCGATCGCCGCCCATGGGCTCCTGCGCTTCCGCGGCGATGATAGGAGAGTGACGCGAGACACCACAACGAAATGCGGCGTGCCCTGCGCGAGCGGCCCGCAAACGCTGCTACCCTGGGCCGTGGCTTTCGCTTCGCGTTCTCGCCTGGTTTTTTCGATCGCTCTGGGCGTCCTCGGCGCAATTTTCGCGGGCGCGAGCGCATCCTCGTGCGTCCCGTCGACGGCCAATCCGTACCCGCCGGACGCCGGCACCGACGCGTCCGGCGGCTCCGCGGGCGACGGCGGAGGCGGCGCGGGCGGCTCCACCACGACGGGCGACCCGACGCTCGGCGGGCCGTGCAACACGGACGCGGACTGCGACGACATGATCGGCTGCACCGTCGACGGCTGCGATCCGGCCCTGAAGAAGTGCCGCTTCATCCCCGACGACGCGGTCTGCACCGACGGCGTCTACTGCAACGGGCCGGAGCGCTGCGATCAGAAGCTCGGGTGCACGTTCGGCGAGCCGGTGGGCTGCACCGACAACGACTCGTGCACGATCGACTCGTGCCTGGAGGCCACGCAGTCGTGCGCGCACGCGCCACGCGACGCGGATTTCGACGGCGATCCGGACGCGCACTGCGGCGGCAAGGACTGCGACGACAACGATCCGAACGTGAGCTCGCTCGATCCCGAGGTGTGCGGCAACGCGAAGGACGACGACTGCGACATGCAGATCGACGAGGCGGACTGCTCCACGCCGAAGAACGACACGTGCCTGACGGCGCTCGAGATCGACGCGCCCGGCGGCTACGCGCTCGACACGACGGCGGCGGCGTTCGATTACCCCGGGCAGTGCACCGGCGCGGTGCCCGGCGCGACGGACGTGGTCGCGGTGCTGGTGCTCCCGCCGGGGCCGAAGGTCAACGCGGAGATCACCGCGCGCACCCAGTACCAGACGGTGGCCGTCACGCTCGCGGGCCAGTGCGGCGATCCCGCGACCGAGATCGCGTGCAGCGGCTCGTTCCCCGCGCCGCAGCTCCAAGGCGGATCGATCTCCAAGGTCCTCGGCCGCGGCCTCGGGGATGCGGCGTCGATGACGGCGTACCCGATCTACGTCGCGACCTCGCCGCAGGGGCCGATCGTGCTCGACGTCGCGCTCGGGCCCGAGGAGCCGAAGCCGACGAACGAGACGTGCGGCACCGCGGAGCCCGCGACCGTCGGCGTCCCGTTCGCGGTCACCGTGATCGACGCGGCCACGGATCTCGCGTCGGCGTGCGCGCCCGCGACCGGGGAGCTCGTGTACTCGTTCACGCTGGACGCGCCGCACGACGTGGACGTCTTCGCGACGAGCACGGACGGCGACGGCTCTCCGGTGCTGTCCTTGCGCGGGACCGGATGCGCGCTCCCCGAAGACGAGATCACCTGTCATTCGGCTCAAAACGCGCACGTCGTGGCGAAGTCGCTGCCCGCGGGCACGTACTACCTCGCGACCGCGGCCACCGCGCCCACGTCGATGCTGGTGACGATCGAGCTGTCGCCGCCGACGCCGCCCGCGCCGGATGATCTCTGCGCCGGAGCGCCTCCGATCGATCCGAACAAGACGATCGACGTCGCGCTCGCGGATCACCAGGACAACGTGCAGCTCGGGTGCTTGCCGGGCGCCGTCGACGCGGCGTACGCGCTCACCTTGGCGGAGGCGTCGGACGTGCTGCTCGTGCAGCGCGTCTCGCAGGCGGATCAGGGCGCGGTGGAGCTGTCGAAGCCCGCGTGCGGCGCCGCGTCGGATCTGCTCGCGTGCGGCACCGGATCGCCGTCGCCGGTGCGCGCGGCCGCGCACAACGTGCCCGCGGGGGAGTACCGCGTCGTCACCGAGAGCGTGCAGGCGAGCCCCGCGAAGGTGACCGCGTTCGTGCGCAAGGCGATCCCGCCCACGCTCGTGCCGTTCGCGGACGCGTGCGCGGACGCGCTCGAGATCCCCGCGACCGGAGGCTTCTTTCAAGGCACCACCGCGAACGCGCTCGCCGACTACAACGCCGGGTGCGATCAGGGCGGACAGCCCACCGGCGGCGCCCCCGAGCAGATCCTGAAAATCACGTTGCCCGCGTCGAAGCGCGTGGTCCTCGACATGATGGGCTCCTCGTATTCGACGCTGCTGGACGTGCGAAAAGGGCCGGATTGCCCCGGGACCGAGGTGCCTTCGGCGTGCGCCGCGGGGTACTTCCCGTCGCGTAGCTTCTTGGATTTGCTGCTCTCCGCGGGCACCTACTACATCCAGATCGACGGCTACGCCGGCCAGTCCGGCCCGTGGTTTCTCGACGTGCGCGTGGTCGATCCGTGACCTTCGGCAGGGGCCGCGTGCTACCTTGCGAGGTCCTTCGGAAGTACGAAATGGCTGAGCCCACGCCCGAGAGTCGGTCCCGCTACGAGGTCATCACCACGCTCGGTCAGGGCGGCATGGCGCGCGTGCTCCTCACGATCTCGCGCGGCCGCGCGGGGGTGCAGAAGCTCCTCGTCGTGAAGGAGCTGAAGGACGATCTGAAGGGCGATCCCGAGTTCGTCACGATGTTCCTCGACGAGGCGCGCATCGCGGCGCGCCTCAACCACCCGAACGTGATCCAGACGTACGAGGTCTCGGACGACGGCGAGCACCCGCAGATCGTCATGGAGTACCTCGAAGGGCAGAGCCTCGCGGGCGTCTCGGGCCGCGTGAAGCGCAAGAACGTGCCGCTCGACTTCAGCCTGTACGTGATCGCGCAGGCCGCGGCCGGGCTGCACTACGCGCACGAGCTCAAGAGCTTCGACGGCACGCCGCTCGGCATCGTCCACCGCGACGTGAGCCCGCACAACGTGTTCGTCACGTACGACGGGCTCGTGAAGGTGGTGGACTTCGGCATCGCGAAGGCGGCGGACTCCGCGGGCGTCACGCGCACCGGCGTCTTCAAGGGCAAGGTCACGTACGCCGCGCCCGAGCAGCTCGAGTCGAAGCCGGTCGATCGCCGCGCGGACGTGTTCGCGCTCGGCGTCATGCTGTGGGAGGCGCTCGCGCACCAGCGCATCGCCTCGGGGGAGCCGGAGATCGCCGTGATGAAGCGGCGATGCGAGGGCAACGACCCGAAGATCCGCGAGGCCGCGCCCGACGCGCCCGAGGAGCTGTGCCGCATCGTCGACAAAGCGATGGCCCTGAAGCCGGACGATCGCTACGCGACGGCGCAGGAGCTGAGGCTCGCGATCGAGGCCTTCCTGGAGACGAGCCGGCGCATCGGCCCGGAGCAGGTAGGCTCGTTCGTGCGCGAGCACTTCGCGCAGGATCGGGAGAAGGTGCGGCTCTTGGTGGAGGCGCACGCGCGCTCGCAGCGGCCCCCGTCCACGCCGGACACCGCGGACCTCGCGCAGGCCGAGACGAAGATGACGCCGAGCGCGCAGCGGGCCGCGGGCCTCACGAAGAAGGAAGACGTCGCGCTCAGCGTGCCGCCGCCTTCGATTCAGAGCGAGGCGACGCTGAAGGCCGCGGAGACGAAGGCGCTCCCCGCGGACGCCCCGCCCAGCCGGAGCCGCACGTTCCTGGTCGTCGGCGTGGCGGTGCTCTCGGCGGCGGTCGTGATCCAGCTCCTGCGCGGCGGCTCTTCGAAGGACGCGGCGGCGGGCGCCTCCTCCGCGGCCTCGTCGGCGAGCGCGACGGCGGAGGCGGCGGCCACCGTGACCGTGCAGATCGCAGCGGCGCCGACGGGCGCGCGCATCTTCCTCGACGACGTGGCCCTCGCGACGAACCCGTTCAAGGGCACGATGCCGAAGAGCTCGCAGGCGCGGAAGCTCCGCGTCGTCGCGGACGGCTTCACCACCGAAGAGCGGCTCCTCACGCTGGACCGCGACCTGACGCTGGAGCTCTCCCTCCGCCCCGCCGACGCGGCGACCGCGGGCGCGACGGCTTCGAGCGCCGCGCCCGCGCAGGCCGGCGGCGCCCCCCCGATCCTCGTCGCGGGGAAGCCCGGCGTGGTCCTCCCGACGGCCGCTCCGAGCGTGTCCCCGCTGCTCGACAAGCCGGCGGCTCCTTCGAGCACCGCGCCGTCCGCACCGGCGACGGCGGCTCCTTCGACGCCGACCCCCGGGGAGTCCCTGACGGCGACCGGCGGCAAGAAGCCCCGCAACATCGACGTCACGTACTGACGCGTCGGTGCGCCGGCCATGCCCGGGCTCCGGCCGGGCACAATCAGGGGTGGGGTGTATACTGCGGCATTACAGGCGGGACGGGCGCGGCCGTAAAATGCGAGCATTCTCCGCGAAAAAAACAATAAAAATCAGGGGGAAGGACGTCAGTTGGGGAGGAGGCCGCGCTGCGCCGCGAGGCGAACGAGATCGCCTGTCGAGTGTGCGCCCAGTTTCCGGTTGATGTTTGCTCGGTGCGTCTCCACGGTCTTGATGCTGATGAACAAGGCCGCGGCGATCTGCTGGCTGGACTGTCCGCGCACGATGAGGCCGAAGATCTCCCGCTCGCGCTCCGACAAGAGCTCGATCGTTCCTGGGTGATCGCCCTCTTCCTGTGCCTTTTCGTAGGCGTCTTTCACCTGCGGAGAGAGGTATGTCTCGCCCGCGAGCACCGCCCGAATCGCCTCCAGAAGGACGCCGGGCGGATCGTCCTTCAAAGCGTATCCCGCCGCGCCGGAGGCCATCGCTTGCCGCACGTAATCCAGCGATTTGTGCATCGACAGGATAAGCACCCTCGGGGGCGTCCTCGGGTGGGCGATCCTGCGGAGGAGGGACATCCCGTCGGAGCCGGGGAGGGAGATGTCGAGGAGGACGGCGTCGGGTCGTTGTTTGTCGACGATTCCCAGGCCGTTCGTGACGTCGCCGGCTTCCCCCACGATCGAGAGATCGCGGTGGTTGGCGATCAGCGCGCGCACGCCTTCCCGGAAGAGCGGATGGTCGTCGATGAGGACAATGCGGTGTTGCGCCATCGTGGTCTCTCGCGAAGTGGAGGCTGCGGCGAGGCGACTTCCCCGCCGCCGGCCCCCGCGCTCTCTGCAATCTTGCACGTCCGAGAGCGCGGCGAAATAAGGAACCGCGCCAGTTGCGAACGGCTCAGGAATCGTGGATACGTGGGTGTGCCGAGCTCACGGACACCGGATGTTCTGGACAGCCCCGCCTTCGGGGAGGACCTCGACCGCCTGGTGCACGACGCGCGGACGCCGCTCTCCTCGCTCCTCCTGTGGGTGCGCTTGCTCCGCGGAGGTCAGGCCCAGGCGGAGGCCGCCACCGCCGCCATCGAGCGGAATGCCGTGTCCCTGTCCGAGCGGCTGGACCACATCCAGGAGCTGGCCGACCGTGTCCGTGAGGTGCAGAGCGCCCAAGGACGAGGGCCCGAGGCCGAGAAGAGCGCCGCCAAGGAAAAGCCGCGGCCGCGACGCGCGAAGAGCCCCCGCAAAGCTGAAAAGCCCGGCGCCTGACGCGGGGCACGTTCCGGTCCAGAGGCGCGCTCTCTCTGCGTGTCGCCGCACGTGCGCCGTGCGGCTCGCAGGTGGCTCCGCGCGGCCGGAGTTGCCGGTCGTCCTTGCCGTGCCGCTCGCATGACAGATGTCGTCCGCGGATGACAGGCACCCACGCCCGGGGAGGGACGGCGCCGTAACAGGCACTCTCGGGGAGCGGAAAACATGGTGTTTCACTCTGCGGCACGCGGCGTGCTGAGGGGCCGACTGTCTCTTACGACTGAGCCTCTCCTCAAGGAGCCATTCCATGAAGCGCACGTCCTTCGGTCTCTTCCTCCTCCTCTCCAGCGCTGTCCTCGGCGTCACGGCCTGCGCCGCGCCCGGCGACTCCGACCCACCGGCGGGCCCAGGGGGCGCCGATCCGCAGGCGGACCCCGCGGCCGAGCGGCTCGAGAGCGGCTCGCTCCAGTCGGACAGCATCCAGGAGGCGATCCAGAAGCACGACGCCGCGAAGGCGCAGATGAAGGCGCACCCCGAATTCGACGCCGCCGTGCGATCGTTCAACGAGCGCCGCGCCGAGCACGGCGTGGGCGACGACGACACGTTCCGGATCCGCCGCGTCAACACCGACGAGACCGGCGCCAAGCACGTCCAGCTCGACCACTTCTACAAGGGAGTCCGCGTCCTCAAGAGCACGGGAGTCCTGAGCGCCGACAAGGACTCCGTCGTTCAGCGGGAAGAGGCCTCTCACCTCCGCCGCGGGATCGCGATCGACACCACGCCCACGTTCCCGCTGGAGCAGGCGAAGCGCGTGATCGCCGCCCACCCGAAGCGCGGGGCGACTCCCCTCGTCGAGCCGCGCGCCGAGCTCGTGATTTACCCCGTCGAGAAGCGCTTCGTCATCGCGACGGGGGCCGAGGTGACGGGGCAGGAGACGGACCTCAACGCGCTCGACGTCGAGAGGCGCGTGGTCGAATATCGGCTCGCGCACCAGATCGACACCGTGGACGCCTCTCGCGGCGGACCGCCCGTCTCCAATCGGTTCTTCGTCGACGCGAAGACCGGAGAGGTGCTGAAGGCGCAGTCGAAGTCGCACGACTCCCGCGTCAAGGGATCCGGCTGGACGTACCGCAACGACGGGCCGAACAACGACTATCACCCGCCGCTCTGGACGGAGCAGCACAACGCCACCAACTTCGAGCCTTGGGATTCGTACCGGAACTTCGGAGTCTGGGACGACGACTACGGCAACAACTCCGGCCCCAACTGGGACATGAACAACCTGTGGGGAGACGGCGCCGCGTTCGCCGGGGACGCCAATGCCACGTTCCAGAACCGCCAGACCGCCATCGCGGACGCGGGGTTCGCGCTCCAGGGCACGTGGGACATGATGGATCATGTCTGGAACATCCGCGGGTACAACAACGACTTCTACGAGGGCGACGCGTACGTGCACGTCGACACCGAGTGGGACAACGCGTCGTACAACGACTTCACGGGCAACATCTCCGTCGGCGACGCCGCGGGCAGCCGCTCCTCCGTCCGGACCGACGAGAACGCGCTCTCGCACGAGTTCGGGCACGGGTTCAATGATTTCCACCGCGACATCAATGGAAACGGGGAGTCCGACGGCATCAACGAGGGCATCGGCGACATCTTCTCGGAGATCTTCGAGGCGTACGAGAAGGGCGGCGGGCTCGCGGCCGGGTCGATCTCGATCCCGCTGTCCCCAGGGCCGGACTGGCACGTTTACTCCTGCGGTCGCGATCTCGACACTCCGTCGTACCCGTACTGGACCTCGGACCTGGAGAACTGGGAGGAGCACAACGCCGGACAGCCGTTCGGCCACATGTTCTATTACCTCACGAAGGGCGCGAGCAACGATCCGGGATCGGCGCTGTTCTCCCCGTACATCCGCTGGAGCATGACGGGCATCGGCATCGACAAGTCCGCTCGCATCTTCATGCGGGCGATCATGCTCGGATTCAATGGGGACCAGGGCTACGCGGACGCCCGCCAGAGCTTCCTCGACGCGGCCTCGCAGCTCTATGGATACAACGGCACCGAGTACAAGACCGTTCAGAACGCGTTCGCCGCGATCAACGTGGGATCGACGATGAGCGGCTATCCGGGGCCGGCGGTGAGCACCAATGAGTCCGAGAGCAACAACACCACGGGGACGGCGACCGCGATCGCGGACGGCGTGCTGCCCGCGGGCGCCCCGCTGACGGGCACCGTGGCGAAGCGAACCATGCTGTACGGCGGCGTCGGCACGGCGGACACGGTGGATTACTACTGGATCTCCGTCCCCTCGGGGAAGACGCTGCGAGCGACGATGTTCCCGCTCAACGACGCCGACATCTCCATCCTCGACGCGTCGAACGTCGCGATGGACAGCTCGACCGGCTCCGGGACGGCGATGGAACAGGTGGTCACCAAGGCCCCGGCGGACGGCGTCTCGCACCTCTACCGCATCAAGATCTGGCACTTCGCGACGGCGCTCGGCCAGATCCCCTGGTACCAGACGTACGTCGACCTCTACTGAGCACCTCGGCTCAGGCGCTCTTCACGAACGCCTCGGGGATCCAGTGTTGTGAGCCGTCCGCCATGGTGACCTGATACTGGCCCTTTCCGACCTGCGCGACCGTGCCCGGGTATTTCTTCCCGTCCGACCAGGTGACCAGCACCGGGGCGCCGACAGAGTGGCTGAGGAGCTGCTTGCCGAGCGAATCCACCGCGGAGCCGAACGCGCCCAGGCCCGACAACACCGCCTTTCCGACGGCCTTCGCGGCGACGGTGGCGTCCTGTTCGAAGGCCTTCGCGGGCGGCTCCGGCACGGCGCCGGAGAGGCGGCGCTCCGCGATTTGTTGGGCCAGCGCGAGGAGCGCGACGAGGCGACCCGGCTCCGCGGCGGCGGCGGCGCGGGCCCGGAACGAGATGCGCGACCACGTGAGCGGGTCCACCCGGCGACTCTGGCCCATCGCTGGGAGCCCTTGCATCAAGGCCTCTCCGAGCATCGCGGCGAAATCCTCCGGCGGGACGTCCGGCGGGGGGCCGAGGAGCTTGTCCAGCGCGGCGTGATACCGCACCTCGAACGGGCCGGCGATCGCCGCGCCGATCGCCGGATCTGCGAGCCTCTCCGACCAGCCCGCGTGCGCCAGCGCCCAGTCGTCGGACGAGACGGAGGCCTTGCCGAGCGCCTCTCCGATCTTGATGGGATCGCCGCGCGTGACCGCGACATCGGCCGATACGTCCGCGAATTTCTCCAGCGAGACGCCCGAGACGGGCGTGAGAGGATCCATGCGGCGACGATGCCAGGATCCCCGATCGTCCGCAAGCGTCGCGCGCCCGTGGACAGCGGGGCTCCAAGGTGCAAGTGTGCCCTGCCGGAGGTACCTCTCGGACCATGGATATTCACCCGAGCGCGTGGCAAATCCTGGAGATCGTGAAGAACGGTCATTACACGTCCGCCGCGGGAGAGCGCGTGAGCATCGCGGAGCGACAGACCGCCGCGATGAACAGCACCGAGGTGTGGACCCCCGCGGACCTCGACGCGATGTTCGAGCGCGGCGTCGGGAAGGCCACGGGCCGCCTCTGCGAAGTCCTCGTGATCGACGCCACGACGACGGACGCCGCGAAGGATTTCGGCGAGAGGTATGGAGACGTGGCGGTCCTCAACTTCGCCTCTGCGCGCAACCCCGGCGGCGGATTCCTCGGCGGGGCGCGCGCGCAGGAAGAGGAGCTGTGTCGGTGCAGCGGCCTCTATTCGTGCATCGAGCGGATGACCACGTATTACGACGTGAACCGGGCGAACCGGAGCGCGCTCTACACGGATCACATGATCTACAGCCGCGACGTGCCCTTCTTCCGCACGGCCGAGAAGGCGCCTCTGCTCGACGTGCCTTATCTGGCTTCGGTGATCACGGCGCCCGCGCCCAACGCCGGGGCCATTCTGCGCAACACTCCGGAGGTGTCGGCGGAGATCGCGGCGGTGTTCTCGCGGAGGTGGCGCAACGTGCTCCTCGTGGCCGCGCACCACCAGCACCGGACGCTGGTGCTCGGCGCGTGGGGCTGCGGCGCCTTCCGGAACGATCCGGAGGTGGCGGCGCGCACGGCGGCCGAGTGGGTGCGATCGCCTCGTTTCGCCGCGGCGTTCGATCGTGTGGTGTTCGCGATCCCCTCGTTCGGGCGCAGCGGGGACAACCTGGAGGCGTTCCGGCGCGTGCTCGGCTGACCGGCGCTCTCGGGCGACTGGCATCCTCCAAGACTGTCAGTTTCGTTTCGGCTCCGGGCACGTCGGCGTCGCGTCGCCGGGGATCGTCACGTCGACGCGGACACGGCCCTTCCCGGCGGCGACTTCCACCGTCTTGTCGATGGGCGAGCCACCTCCCGGAGGCGTGACACGGACCGTGAATTTGCCGAACGACGGCAAATACCTCCCCCAGAATCCGTCCGAACAGCGACTGCGCCACTCCTCGCCTGCGCGCGTGCGGACCTCCACGATCTCCACCTTCGCGGAGATGGGGTGTCCGCCCTCGTCCGTGACGCGGCCTTCTACGCTGGGGCCGTCCAGATACCGATCCAGAAGACGCATCCACGAAGGGCGGATGAGCGCGGTGGCCTTCTTCGCGAGGGCCGGCGAGTCCCAGCTCTTCGCGGCCGATTCGAGCAGGAGCGCCAGCGTGCCGTGCGCGTATCGGTGGTAGTCCTGGTCCGTCCCGTCGACGGCGTAGAGGTTCTTTCGGACGGTGACCGCGCGCGTGTCGATCTTCGGCATTCCGCGGGCCACGTCCTCGGCGACGGTCCACGCCTCGTTGGGGGCGGGGACGGCGACGTTCTCGATGGTGTACGGCGCGAGGAGGGCCACCGTGCCGATATGGTACGAGAGGGATCCTACGAAGTGCTCGCGGTCGGAGAGGGCGACCATCGCCTTCGTCTCCGGCTCGCTCATCGGCTCTTCGCCGCGGTAGCTGCGGCGGTTCGGGTTCTTGCTGCTGCCGACCTCGCGCGTGGCGCCCCAGCGAAAGGGGTAGTTGCGGTTGAGGTCCACGCCGCGCGCCTTGAGCGGGGAGCGGTCCTTTCGTGTCTCGCGCCCGTTCTTGCGGCCGCTCGTGAGGTCCGTCAAGAAGGCGTTGAATCCGTCGCGATTGACCATCGGGACGACCCAGATGCAGAGATCGGACAGGTACCGTTGCACCTTCGGATCCGATTTCGCCTTGGTGAGCAGCGTGTCGATCGCGTCGAGGGCGATCGTGGCAGAGAGCGCCTCGTCCCCGTGGTGCGCGCCGTTGAGGAGGACGGAGGGGCGCGGCGGCAGAGAGGGCTTGTCGTCCGGCCGGGCCCGGCACGCGCGAGAGGGGCTGTCGGCGATGAGCATCGCCTTCATTTTGCGGCCTTCGTGCGTCGTCGCGAGCTCCACGATCCGCGTGATGTCCGGGTGGTCACGGTGGTAGTCGTCGAGGATCGGGTCCAGATCGAGGAGCTTACCGTACGTCTCGAACATCGGCTTCCACTTCGCCGCGGAGACGCCGGGGGGCTCTGCGAATTTCGCCGAAGGACGCTCGGAGTCGGGCATTCGCGGGGGGATCACCTCGACTTCGGGCTCGACGGCGGTGGGGGCGGCGGACGGGGCCGCGCTCGCGGAGGTGGCGATCGTGACGAGAGGGGCTGTCGCGGTGGAGGCGGTCTGCGCGGAGGTGGCGAGTCCACCGTCCGGCGTCCGGTGGCACGAGGCCGCGAGACTGGCCGTCAGACTGACCAGCAGACTGGCCAGGATCGCCCGCCGCGCGCCGGTCCGTCGTGTCATTCGCTGCCCATCGGAACGAGGATGATCGGGACCGCTTCGACGTCGCCCGCGGGGGCCGGGAGGGGCGCGAGCCGCGTCGTGTCGATCCGGAGCCGCGCGACGCCGTTGTTGCCCGAGGTGTGCGCGAGGATCAACGCGGAGCCCTCCGCGTCCATCTCCAGCGTGGCGACCCCTCCGCCGATCGCGGTGTCGCTCATGCGCATCGAGAGGGCCTGTTCCAGCGAGGCGCGGTCCTCGGAGAGGCGATAGAGGTGCAGCTCCACGCGCTGGTCGTCCTTCGGCTTCGTCTCTCGGAGGGAGCATATCGGTTGAGCGCACGGCCGCCCGTCCTTGCAGTGGACCTCCGGACAGACCATCTCCGCCGTCGCCGCCGAGTGCTCGAACACCGCCGTATAGAAAGCGAGCCACACCCGTCCGTCGCTCGGAGTCCGGGCCATGGCGAACCCCTCCGTGTGCGTCTCCGCCTTCGAGCAGGGCCGCGCCTTCGTCTCCGGCGTCACGGGACAGTCGCTCTTGTTGCCTGCGCGCGAGACGAGGATGTGCAGATCGAGCGCCTTTCGAGGGCTCCTCGCGTTCGCGTCGTTGCGGGGGAAAGCCTCGGCCGGCACGATCACGTGGACGCCGGAGCGGTCGTTCGGATCGAACGAATTGAAGCCGATCACCGGCGCTCTCTGGCCACCTGCGAGCGCCCGCAGGGCCGTGCCCGTCTGCGTCACGGACTGCGGAACTCCCCAGCCCCAGACATCGGTGAAGAGGCCGACCCCGTGGGCTCCGTATCCGACGGACAGCCACCTTCCGTCGGGCTCCCGCGCTTGATTCCAGGGGGAGCCCCACCAATCCTGCGGGATGCGAAGGTCGGCCTTGGAGACGCTGCCCTGGTCGGTCCGCTGGAAGTCCTGGTAGGCTGTCGGCCTGGAGGGGTCGGTCGTGACCCGCGCGCTGAGGCGCTCTCCGAACCACGCGGCGCTGGAGACCTGCGCGTGCTGCCCTGCGTCGATGTCCCAGACGCGCCTCAGCAGATCGCCTTTGTCGAGCAGATAGTCCACGACGCGCTGCCCCTCCACGCGGGCGAACAGCAGGTGACCGTCGGGTCTTCGCGCGGGGACGGGCGCGCTGCCGGGCGTCTCCACGACGCGAGGTGCCTTGTCTGCACCCCAGATCCCGAACGCGGACATCCACCCGTCCGGCCGCTGCGGGCCGAGGAGGAAGGCGGCTGTCTGCATGGAGAGCGTCAGTTGGGACACCGGGGCATCGCAGCTCGCGATCTCGATCTCGGAGACCGCGCACGTCGCGGCGCCGGCGCACGCCGCGGGCGGAGGGAGCGATTTCGTCGTACACCGCTCCTTGCCGGCCGCCGGCGGGACGACCTCGTAGTTACCGCCGCCCGCGAGCTGCAACGAAGGCGGAGGCGGCGTGGTGGCCAGTTGCGCCGGCCCTTTCCCCGTGTCCTCGACGTGCGTATTCCCGCCGCCGCACCCGGCCGAGGACAGGAGCCCGAGGACGAACAGGCCTCCTGCGAGCGGCCGGAGCACGCCAGTCCGAGGTGCCGCGGAGGTGCCGTGTCGCGCCGAGAGAGGGCGAGCCCTGGTGCCGAGCTGGCCGGGGGAGGGGGAGGGGAGCCGCATCGAGGTGCCGTGTCGCATGGGGGCGTGGAGAACGGGCGAGGGGCCGAGAGCCTACACGGAAGCGCGTCGGTCGTCTCGGTTTCGTTCGACAGCGGCCGGAGGTCGCGCGATGCTCGGGGCGTCATGGGAAGAATGATCGACGGCAAGTGGACGACGGAGTGGTACACCCCGGACGCGCAGGGTCGCTTCGTGCGAGGAGAGACGGTGTTTCGCGGCCGCCTCGCGCGCGACGGCAGCACCGGCTTTCTGCCTGTGGCGGGCCGATATCACCTCTACGTCTCGCTCGCGTGCCCGTGGGCGCACCGGACGCTCATCGTGCGCGCGCTGCTCGGTCTTTCGCGGGCGATCCCGATCTCGGTGGTGCACCCGCTGATGGCGGACGACGGCTGGACCTTCGACGACGCGCCCGGCACCGTGCGCGACGACGTGAACGGCGCTCGTTTTCTGCGAGAGGTGTACGCGAAGGCCCGCAAGGACTACACGGGCCGGGTGACGGTGCCTGTCTTGTGGGACCGGCAGACGCACACCATCGTCAACAACGAGTCACGCGAGATCATCACCATGCTCGCGACCGAGTGGTCGGAGGGCGCGGCGGAGGGCATCGACCTTTATCCGGAGGCGCTGCGCGGCGAGATCGACGAGACGATCACTTCGATTTACACGCCCATCAACAACGGAGTGTACCGCGCGGGCTTCGCGACGACGCAGACCGCGTACGAAGAGGCGGTGACGGAGCTGTTCGCTTCGCTCGACAAGTGGGATGTGGAGCTGGGCAGTCGAAGGTACCTGTGCGGCCCGACCTTCACGCTGGCGGACGTGTGTCTGTTCACCACGTTGTTCCGCTTCGACCCCGTGTACCACGGCCATTTCAAGTGCAACCTGAGGCGCCTCGTCGACTACCCGAACCTGTGGCCGTACGTGCGCGACATCTACCAGCTCCCCGGCGTCGCGCAGACATGCGATCTGGCCCACATCAAGCGCCATTATTACGAGAGCCACCGCAACATCAACCCGACCGGCATCGTCCCGAAGGGCCCGATTCTGGACCACGACGCGCCGCCCGGCCGCGACCGACTCGGCGGTTGACTCTCACGGACCGAGCGAGAGCGCCGTTCCGTGAAACGGGGCGCTCCGGGGAGAAGAGGTGGGTTGATGTCGGCGTCACGCCCTTGAGGAGGGGCCGAGAAAGATGCGCGACGGGGGCGCTTGAATTTCGCGGGTTTCCTTGGCATATCGGGCGGATGCGACAGCTCGTGATCCCCGTTGTGCTCGCCGTGGCGTCGATTTGCCTTGGATCCGGCTGTTCGAAGGAGCCATCGGGCACGGGCCCCGCGGCGGCCTCCACGGCGAAGCCCGGACTGCCCGATCGGGATCCGGCGCTCGCGCACAAGCTGGTCAGTGAGGGCGCCCTCCTCCTCGACGTTCGCACCCCCGAAGAATACGAAGGCCACCACCTCGACGGCGCCATCAACATCCCGGTGGACCAGATCGGCAGTCGCATGGCCGAGATCGACAAGCTGACCACCAACGACAAGACGAAGCCGATCGTGGTCTATTGCATGTCCGGAGGCCGCGCGGCGCAGGCGAAGGACGACCTCGTGAAGGCCGGCCACACGCAGGTGACGAACCTGGGCAGCATCAGCAACTGGGACAAGAAGTAGCCTCTCTTCGAAGTGCCCACCCCCGGTTCGTGCTCGCTCCGCTGCGCCCGAACCGCCCCTCCCAAAGCGCCTGCTTCGCAGCCGCAGGGAGGGGGGAGCGTTTCGTCAGCGGGGGAGTGATACGAGGGGGCGGAGCCCCCTTGTAGATCCCACAAAAGTGCGACTGATCCTCAGGTGGGCGCCTTGGCCCCAAACTCGATATCAGAAGGACTGGACGTCTTTCGACACGCCGTTACTGCCCTTCGTGATGTCGTTGACGCCGTCTCCGGCGCCGCCGGTGCCGGATTTGCCGACGAACACCGTCGCTTCCGTGATGTCGGGGGCCGTGCCGAGATAGGCGATTCCGATGGAGTGGCCGCCTGTGCCGCCGCCGCCGGTGCCTCCCTTGCCGCCGTCTCCACCCTTGCCGCCGGCGCAGCCGAATTTGAGGGTCGTGCCGCCGGGGACGGAGCCGCCGTTTCCTGCGGAGCCGCCGAGTCCGCCGCCCTGTCCGGCGCCGCCGTCTCCGCCCGATCCGCCGTCACCGGCCGTGATCTTCACGCTCTTGAAGGTGAAGTTGGCCGCGAGGCTCACGAGCGCCAGCGACGCGCCGCCGGCCGATCCGCCGCCGCCGCCGCCACCACCGCAGCCGCCGCTCCCGCCGGTGCCGCCGCTCGCGCCCGCCGCCTTCGCCGCGTTGCTGCATTTGCCGGCGCCGCTGCCACCCTTGGCGCCGCCGCCTCCGCCGCCGCCCTGTCCGGGGGTGCCGGCCTTTCCTGCGGTGCCGGCGACTCCCTTGTAGCCAGTCTCGTCCAAGAGGCCGAGTCCGCTCGCGCCGCCGCCGGGCTCTCCCTCGGCGCCGGCCATTCCCTCGGTGCCGGCCGTGCACGCCGCGGCGCCCTCTCCGGCACCGCCATTGACCGTCCCGAGCGGCGTGCCGGAGTCGCCCGCGCCGCCGCTCGCGAGCAGGCCCACGCCGCCGGCCCCGCCGACCGACGCGACTCCATCGCACGGGTTCATCGGCGGATCCGGGGTGATCGTCTGCGCCGCGTTGCACGCGTCGACGCCCGTGGAGCCCTTCATTCCGTCCGCCGCGGGGCCCGGAAAACCCGTACCTGGGAGTCCGTCCGCGCCTTTTCCGGACTTCAAGTCACCGCGCGTGAGGTCGACGTTGGAGCCGCTCTCGGCCAGAAACGCGATGGAGGAGCCGCCCGGCGTCGCGGCGTCCGCGGACGTCACGTTCACATCCACCATCGAGAGGCTCACTCCGGTCGCGACGTGGACTGGCACCTTGTCAGCCTCCGCGGTCCACTCCGTGCGCGTCGTTCCGCCCACGTAGGCCCATGATTTGTCGCAGTCGAGGCCGCCGTAAATGGTGACCTCCGCGTCCACGACGGCGGCCTCGGTGAAGCTCTTCGCGCAGGCGTACACGCGCTTTCCGGAAGACTGGCTCTTGGCGATGGCCGCGGCCAGGGTCGCGAGCGGCTTGCTCTTCGTGCCGGGGTTTCCGTCGGCGCCCGCGGGCGAAACGAACACCCCGCATCCGTCCGCGACCGGGCCCGAGGCCTCCGCCGGGACGCAGCCGTCCGGGGTGCCGCCGCCGGTGCCGCCGGTGCCGCCGCCGACTCCGCCCGTCGAGGTCGTGGTCGTCGTGCCGCCGCCGGTGCCGTCGCACGCGAAATAGGCGCAGTCGTTGCTCACGTTGTAACAACCGATCGACGCGCCCCCGGTCACGAGCCCCAGAAATAAGCTTGCTCCGATAAGCCGATTCAATCGCACGTTCCGCTCCATCAAGCCACGACTCGAAGTCCGAGAGGGCCAGTCCATCAGAAGGCGCCCGTCCACACGAGGCCGCCGCCGGTCGGGCCGATCACCGGGACCACGCGGCTCGTCTTCGCGGGCTCGTCCTTCTCGGGGCCGGCCTTGGGCGGCTCCGGCGCGAAGAAGAGCACGTAGCTCGCCGCGCCCGCGATGAGCACGCCGCCGCCGATCAAGAGGCCGACGCCCGCGTTGCCGAAGAGGTCCACCTGCGCCGCCGCCGCGCGGAGGTCGTCGCACGGCTGCGGGCCGGAGCCCTGCTTCGCGCACGTGTGCTTGCCGCCGACGATCGTCTTCGCCGCGAGCGCCGACACGTCGTTCTTGCGGGCCTCCGCGACGCCGACCGAGACGCCGCCGAGCAAGAGCAGCCCGCCGCCGACGCCGCCGAGCACCTTGCCGAGCAGCGGCACCGGCGGAGACGTCGTCGGCGTGGCGCCCGGCGGCAGCTTCGCCTGCGTGTGCTCCAGCGTGAGGCTGACGACGAAGATCTCGCCCGCCTTCGTGTCGACCTTCTGCGTCGCCTTGTCGAAGCCGGTCGCGACCGCCTCGAACGTGTGCGCGCCCGGATCCACGAACACCTCCGGCCCGAGGAAGTTCGGATCGATCGCCGCGCCGTCGATCGAGATCTTCGCCTCCGCGACGGACGCCGTGAGCTTCACCGTCGCGACCTTCTTCTTCGCGTCGTCGAGCGCCTTCTTGAGCGCGTCGCGCCGGCTCGCGCGCGTGGACGGGAGCGCGTTGCGGAGCGCGAACGACAGGTACTGCGCGGCCTCGCGGAAGCGCCCGAGCTCGAGCTTCGTCTCGCCGAGACGGCCCGCGACGTCGAACGACTGCGACAGGCCCCACGCCTTCGTGAACGCGGCGTCCGCCTCCTGGTAGTTGAGGCGCTTGAACGCGTCGTCGCCCTCCATGTAGAGCTTCTGCACCTCGTCGCTGCCCTCGATCGGCTCGATGGCGGTCGCGGTGGACGTGGGCGCGGCGGACCCTTGCGGCTTCGTGGTGGCGCCGGCCTTCGTGGGCGCGGCCGCCTTCGTGGGCGCGGCGGCCTTCGTGGGTTGCGCGAACGCGACGTGCGCTCCCGAAACGACCCCGGCGCACGCGAGCGCGCCGATCGCGGCGAGGAGTCGAAGGCGAAGAGGCGAAGACGACAGAGGACGCATCGGCCGCGTCATCCTACACCGAAGCCGTCGCGTTATCCGATGCCCCACGCTTCGCGGATGGCCTCCGCGATGCCGCCGCCGGTGTGCATGCTCGCGAGCAGGCGATCCGAGGCGCTGCGCTTCACGTGCTCGGGCGCCTGGCCCATCACGAACGAGCGGCCCGCGGTCTGGAACATGGGGATGTCGTTCACCCAGTCGCCGACGGCCACGATCTCCGACGTGGTGCAGCCGTGGTGCTCCGCGAGCCACGCGAGGGCCGTCCCCTTGGTGGCGCCCGCCGCGCGCGCGACGAGCGCGTGCATGCCCATGAGGCGCGCGACCGGGAAATCGACGACGAACATGCTGTCCGCCATCGCCTCGCGGATCGTGCTGACGACGGAGAGGATCGCGTCCGTGGCGCCGAGCGCGACGACCGCCATCACGCCGCGCTCGTCCTCCCAGTGCGGGTGATCGTGCACGCGCTCCACGACCTCCACGCGCGGCGACCACGTGCGGACGTAGTGCGCGAACGGCTCCCCCAGCGCGTCGTGCACGATGAGGTCCTGCGCGAAGAGGAAGCTCGCGGCGTCGCGCGTCGCGAGCAGATCGCGCACCGCCACCGCGGCGTCCGATCCGATCGCCCGCGCGAACACCTCGCGATCGCCGCGCGTGTCGACGATCTGGCTGCCGTCCACGCACGCGATCGGCCCCTCGATCCCGATCATCCGCGCGATGTCGCGCGTGCCGGAGTAGAGGCGTCCGGTGCAGATCGTGGTCGGGATCCCGGAGGCGCGCAGGCGCTCCACGGCGGCGCGATCCACGTCGTGCGGGACGCCCTCACGGCTGAGGAGCGTGCCGTCGAGATCGATCGCGAGCAGTTTGTATCGGGAAGGTGAGCGCACGGATTCTTCGAAGCCTTGAGCTTCGTCATCCATTAGAGACGCCCACGCGGGAGAGGCAATCGCGGAATCTGCGGGGAGCGGAGGCGCGGCCGCGGAGTCGTCGACCAGCGGGCGTTGCCCTCGGTTCGGCGAACGCGGAGGCGGCCGGGACGAGGATCTCGTCGAGGTCCCGGCGTGTCGCGCCATCGGCCGGTGTTACGCCGCGGGGTAGATCGAGACCTGCTTGGTCGTGTTCGTCCTCCACTCGTATTTGACGACACCGTCAACGAGCGCGAAGAGCGTGAAATCGCGGCCCGTGCCGACGTTCTTGCCGGCGTGGATCGACGAGCCGACCTGTCGCACGAGGATGCTGCCCGCGGGCACGTTCTGCCCGGAGAACACCTTCACCGCGCGGCGCTGAGCTTTGGAGTCGCGGCCGTTACGAGAAGAGCCGCCGCCTTTTTTGTGAGCCATGGTTCGAACCTCAGATCAAAAAAATTGGGGGTCGGGGCGTGGGCCGCGTCACCGCGACCGGGGAGCCCCGGGGACGGTCAGCTCAGCGTGATGCCGGTGATCTTGAGCGCGGTGAACGGCTGACGGTGGCCGGTCTTGCGGCGGTAGTTCTTACGGCGGCGGAACTTGAAGACCACGAGCTTCTTGCCGCGGCCCTGCTCGGCGATCTCCGCCGCGACCGAGGCGCCCTTCACGAGGGGCTGACCGATCTTCGGGCTGTCGCCGCCGACGAAGAGCACCTGATCGAGGGTGACCTTGTCGCCCTTCTGGCCCGGGAGCTTCTCGACGAGGACCTTCTGACCCTCGGCGACCCTGTATTGCTTTCCGCCCGTCTTGATGACCGCGTACATCGAACGTTCCTTCAGGTGAAACCGCCGGGGCGGGCCGCTCGACCATGTTCGAGCCGTTCTTTGCCCGCCGACGTGCGGCGAAACCGAGCGCTCCTCAAGAGCGACGCGGTCCCGGAAAAAGGGAGGCGGAGTATACGGACCGCGAGCCGTCTTTCAAGATCGATGTGATTTACCGGCGCGAAGAAGCGCAGATCGCTTCATTTCCCGGTGGATCCAGCATCGTTCCATTCTGACGTGCCGTGGATAAGCGTGCGAAGCGCGCTGGGGTATGCGGCCGCTCGCGGCCCCATCGAGAGCAGAAGGAGGGTTGCGTGGGCGCTAGCAAGCGCCCGCGCAATCCTCCGGAGAATGGAACCAGAAGCCGCCCTTGCCCTCGCACTCGTCGCGCTCGATCTTCGGCGGGCAGCAGCGCGTGGCGCCGTTGCAGAGGTCCACCGCGACCGTGTTGCGGTAGCAGCAGTTGCCGGCGTCATCGATCTTCACGGGGCTCTGGAGCTTCGGCACCTCGGGCGGCTTCGCGTCCGGCGGCTTCGGGAGCTCGGGGGCCTTCGGCATTTCGGGGACCACCGGCATCGGCGGGGCGAAGAGGCCGCAGCCCACCGGGCCGGCGAAGGCAGCGCCCGCGACCACGGCGAGCAGCGCGAAGATGCGTCGAGTGTTCGTCACGTCCACGCGGATATTACGGCTCACTTGCGGTGCCTCGGCCAACTTTCTACGAGCCCCGGGGGCAGGCGCACTCACCACGAGCCGTGGCTGCCGTGCGAGCCGTGGCTGCCGTGCGAGCCGTGGCTGCCGTGCGAGCCGTGGCTGCCGTGCGAGCCGTGGCTGCCGTGCGAGCCGTGGCTGCCGTGCGACCCGTGCGAGCAGTGCTGCGCCGGGATCACCCCGCCGTCCGCAGCGATCGCAGGGGCTTGATCGGCGCTCTCCAAAGCCTTGGCGCTCATCTCGGACTCGAGGCCGGAGAGCATGCCGCCGGGGCGACGCTCGAAGGTCGGGAGGTTCTTGTGAGCACTCGACATAGGATCTCCGGTCCGCCTGTGGCGGCTTCAATATCTCACGACGCGGCAGATTCGTGCACGAAATGCGTCCTCTCGCGGACGGTGGTCCATCGGCGGAGGATCTCGACGGTCCGCGGGTCGTCCTCGCGGAGCTTCTGGAACAGGTAATCCTGGATGCCCTTGTGCACGGCGCACACGTTGCTCTCGCGCATCCGGCCGAAGATCGAGCCCTGCGTGCGGTGGTTGTGCTCGGGCTGCACCCCGCAGTACGGAGCGTACGCGCACGAGACGCAGTCGGGCTGCACCTCGCGGATCGAAGCCATCACCAGGGCGCGGATGGTCTCGTGCTTCATGAGCGCGCGGTAGCTGGCCGTGCGCACGTCGCCGATGACGAAGCTGTCGTCGCCGGTCTCGTGGAGCATGCGGCCCTCGTCGCTCGTGAAGATCTTCCCGTCGTAGTTGTAGGCGAGCGCGCCGATCCCGGAGCCGCCCGGCGAGCGGATGTCCATGAAGTTCGGATCCTCCCCGCGCAGGATCTTGGTGAGGAAGATCGCCGCGTACCGCTCGAGCACCTGCTCGCCCTTGAAATTGAGGTCGAGGATGTAGTCGACGGCCGTCCGGTAGAACTCGCGGTACGCCGCTCGGTCGTACTCGATCTTCGCGCGCGTCTTCTCCGCGAAGCCGAACGGGTCGACCGGGCGGAGGAAGATCGCGCGGCACCCGAGGTTCACGAACGTGTCGACGATCTCGATCGGCTTCGCGAGGGCCTCGCGCGTCGTCGTGAGGAGCGCCTCCACGTGGTAGAGCGTCGGGTCGAGGCCGAGGTCGATGTACGCCTTGTTGATGCGCTCGATCCACCGCGCGGTCTCGGCGTAGGCGCTGCCGCCGACGAGCACGCGCTGCTTGTTGTGGAGCTGCTCGGGCCCGTCGATGCTGGAGCAGATCTGCACCTTGTGGCCGACGAGGAACTTCATCTTCTCCTCGTCCATGAGCGCCAGGTTCGACACCATCGTGAACCCGAGCTCCTTGCCGTACGCGCGGTTGCGCTGCAGGGCGTAGGTCACGGCGTGCTTCACGATGTCGAACGCGACGAGCGGCTCGCCGCCCTGGAACTCGATCGTGATCGAGGGCGACGTCGACTGGAGCGCGAGGTCGATCGCCTTCTCTGCGATCTCCGGCGTCATGTCGGTGTGCACGGCGTCCATGTCCGCGCGGCTCGCATGGCAGTACACGCACGTCTCGTTGCAGCGCAGCGTGACGACGAGCATGTGGAGGATCGGCCCCACGTCGAGGAAGCGCTTCTTGTCGCGCTGAGCCGCCGCGACCTTCGCCACGTCGACCTTGGAGGCGATGAAGTTCTTGCCGGCGAGCCGCGCGTGGAGCGGGCCCCCCGCATCCAGACGGCCGCGCGCGAGGTCCGCGAGCTCCGCCTTCGTCACGAAGATCCAGTCGCCCCACGGGTTCGTGAGCAGCACGTCGCCGCCCACGTCGCGGAACCGGATCGGCACCAGATCGGGCGGCGCGACCGGCCGCTGCCCCAGCGTCACGAGCTCGGCGCTCACGCGGCGCCTCCTGCCTTGGGGGCGCTCGTGGAGGCGGTGCGCGTGCGCTCGATCGTGCGGCCGAGCGCGTAGTTCGCGAGCTCCGCGGCGATGAGCGGCGCGTCGGCCCCGCCTTCGTTCGCCTGGATCTGCACCGTCGTGCCGGAGGCCTCGCGCGCGATCGTGAGGGACGCGTACGGCTCGTAGAGCTTCACCGCCTCGTCGATCGCGGACGCGTCGTACAGCTCGCCGTGGAAACGGATCTCGATCACGAGCCCTTCTCCGGCGCGCCCGCGGGCGCGGCGTCCGCGGACGGTTCGTCGCCCTTCTTCTTGTACTTCTCCTCCCAGCTCATCGCGATGCCGAGCGGATCGTCGAAGGCGCTCGCCTCGTCGATGTCCATCGCGAGCAGCTCGTCGAGGCCGGGCGGCCCCGCGGCGCCGCCGAGCGCGCGCGCCGTGATCGACTCGATCAGCTGGCGGTTCTCGGCCGCGATGGAGAGGCGCCACGCCTGACAGAGCAGCTCGTTCTCCAGCTCGCCCGCGAGCGCCGCGCTGTCCTGCGGGCCGCCGTTCTTCGCGCGCAGCGTGACGCGCACGCGCCCGTCGCCCGCGCGATCGAGGTGCACGTAGCAGCGATCGATGAACACGTAGGCCGCGCCGTAGATCGCGTCCTTGGGGTAGAACGACTCGTCGAATTCGATCTGCACGGCGCCCTCGCCGAGCACCGTCTTTACTTCGCTCATCGGAGATCCTTCGAGCCCGCGGACCGCGGCGCGCCGATCGTGGCGCGGCTGCGAGAGGCCCGCGGGCGGCTTCGCTTCACATGTTCGTCGCGGTCACCGTGTACGAGGAGCACGTCGGCTGGTTCGCGAACTTGCGGTACACGCGCACCGTGACGCTGCTGATGCGCGGCGTGTTGTCCGCGCAGCACCCCGCGCCGGCCGTGTACCCGTTGTAGTTGACCTCCCACACGTTGACCTGGATGCCCGTCTCGTTGTTGACGTTGCCCGTCGTCGAGCAGCCCGCGGCGTTCGCGCAGTCCTTGAGCACGTCCATCGCGTACTGGCCGCCCTGCGAGTCGACCAGCGCGACCTTGGGGTGGTACGGCGAGCCGACGGCGGGGACGACGAAGTTGAACGTCAGGTAGTCGGAGCCGTTCGCCGTCTCGATCTTGCCGATCATGTTGACGCTGCCGCCCCCGGGCACGCTCGACGTGGCGGCGAGGTTGCACTGGTTCTGGTACGCGTCGCTCACGCACTCGCAGCCGTTGGCCGGGGCGCCGTCGATGTCGGCGTGACCCGACTGGCAGGTGAGGATCCCGCACGCGCCGCCGGAGCAAGACCAGCCCTGCACGAACGTCGCGTTCGGGTTCTGCGTCGCGCAGGCCGGGTTCGGGTTCATCTCGTCCGTCTGGCCGTTGCAGTCGTCGTCGACGTTGTTGCAGAGCTCCGGCTGGCTGCCGGGCGAGACGTTCGCGACGCACTGGTTGGAGCCGCCGGAGCACAGCGTATGGCCCGCCATGCACACGCCGGGGAACGCCGTCGTGCAGGGCAGGTTGTTGAGCAGCATCGGGTCGTCGATGGTGCCGTTGCAGTCGTCGTCCTGGCCGTTGCACGTCTCCTGGATCGTGCCGGGCGCCGGGTGATCGCACTTGAGCTGGTACGGCGGCGCCGCGGGGCACGAGTACGTGCCGAACTGGCAGATGCCGACGAAGCCCATCGCGGTGCACGCCTGGCCGACCTGCGCGATGCCCTCGTCCGTCTGGCCGTCGCAGTCGTCGTCGAGGCCGTTGCACGACTCGGCCACGAGGTTCGGCGTGACGGCGGGCTCGCAGACGACGCCGCCCGCGCCGTCGCAGTTCGTGATGCCGGACGCGCAGATGCCGAGCAGGCCCGTCATGCACTGCATGCCGCCGCCGGGGTTGCCCTCGTCGACGTTGCCGTCGCAGTTGTTGTCGAGGCCGTCGCAGACCTCGGGCATCGCGACGCCGGGCTGACACTTCAAGGTGCCGTTCACGCAGTGCTGCGTGCCGGCCTTGCACTCGCCGAACGCGCTCGCCATGCACGCGCCGCCGCCGCCCGGATCGTTCTCGTCGATCGAGCCGTCGCAGTTGTCGTCCATGCCGTTGCAGAGCTCGGGGTTCTGGTTCGGCTCGACGGTCGCCTGGCACTTGATCTGACCGCCGTCGCACTTCGTGGTGCCGACGGCGCACACGCCTGGGAGGTTCGTCGTGCAGCTCTTGCCGCCGCCCGGATCGCCGTTGTCGGCGACGCCGTCACAGTCGTTGTCCGCGCCGTCGCACGTCTCCGGCAAGCACGTGCCGCCCGTCCCGCCGGTGGCGCCGCCCGTCCCTCCGGTGCCGCCGCTCGCCGTGGTGCCCGCCGTGCCGCCGCCGGTGTTCCCGCCGGTGTTGTTGCCGCCGGTGCTCCCGCCGGTGTTGCCGCCGCCGGTGGGGATGGTGCCGCCGGTGTTGTTGCCCGCGGTGCTGGAGCCGGCGCTGCCCGCGTTGCCGCCGGTGCCGCTCCCGCTGCCGGAGACGCTGCCTCCGTTGGCGCAGGACACCTGCGCGAGCGCGGTCCCGAGGAAGAGGAGGCCTGCGATCGACCCGAACGAGAACGCTCTGGAGCGGGAGGAACGGGGCTGTCGAGACGTCGGCTTCACCAGGTTCATCGGAGGCTCCTTACGCGTCGCCCGAGTGGAGGATGCGCTGGATGATCGGCTCTTTGGGGACGAAGACGGGGGCTAGCTCGGCGAGGTCGTAGAAGGAGCCGAGCTCGAAGAGGCCGCCGCAGATCTCGTTGAGCGAGCACTGCTTGCAGGCCTCGGCTTTGGGGTGGCGGAAATCGGTCTGGCGGACGGTGCCCTTCTCATCGAGGAAGTGCACGATCCGCTCCTCGCCTTTGACGATCTTGCGCGTCTCGGTCGAGGCCCAGGCGAACTCCGCCATGAAGCACAGCGGCACGCGCTCCACGCGGAAGGTGCGTCCGTTCTGCGCGAGGTACCGCATCGCGCGGTGGAGCGACACCTCGAAGTCGCGGAGCCGGTGCGCGGTGTCGCGGTTCGTCTCGGCGCGGCCCATCGAAGGGTCGAGGTTGTTCCACACGAAGTGGCGCAGGAACGGGAACCGCTCGACGAAGGCGCGGACGTTCTCGTCGAGGTGGTCCGCGTTGAACGCGTTGATCACGGTGTTGATGTTGACCGTGACGGCGCCCGCTTCGGTCGCGCGGAGCTCCGCGTCGCACGTCGCGAGGTTCTCGAGCGCGCGCATGGCGAGCGCGTGCGACCCCTTCACGCCGGTGAGGAAATCCTCGACGTCCGCGCGGCAGGAGTGGATCGACACGTGGTAGTGCCGAAGCCCCGCCTCCACGAAGCGGCGCGCCGTGTCGAGGTCCGCGAGCTTCGAGCCGTTCGTGATCATGCGCACGTGGAGGCCGCGCTCGATCGCGTAGCGCGTGACGTCCGCCACGATGGGCGAGAGCGAAGGCTCCCCGCCGGTGAGGATCACGCCGAAGTAGCCGCGCGCCGCGAAGTCGTCGACCTCGCGCTTCGCCGTCTCCAGATCGAGCACGTACGGCGTCTCGGGGTTGGAGCAGAAGCGGCAGTACTGGTTGCAGTGCCGGACGAGCTGCATGTAGCCGATGTTCGCCATCAGCCGGCCCCCCTCTCGGCGGCGCGCTCCGCGGAGGTCCCTTCGGCGAGGTCGCCGGCCGCGGCGCGGACGCACTCCTCGACGGTGCGCGGGGCCGCGCCCTCGAACAGCGCCGGGAAGATCGCGCGCAGATCGTCGCCGGTGCGGCGCGAAGGCGTCCTCTCCTCGCGGCGCCCCGGCGCAGGCCGGCCGAGCACCGCGAGCGATCGTCGCGCGACGCTCTCGTCTTTGGGTCGAGGATCCTGCGCGTCGCGATCCGCCTGCGTCTCCACGACGCCGAGACCCGCGAACGTCGCGGTCGCGGTCTCCTCCGCGGCTCCGGTCGTCGACGCGCGCAGCGGAAGGCGGAGCTTCGCGGCTTCGGTCTGAGCGAGGCCGAGGTACGGCGCCACCAGCTCCGGCGCGGGCACGACGCGATCCTTCGCCGCGAGCGCGCGTCCGAGCGGCTGCGCGATCACGAAGCGAACCGCTACGGCGCCGCACGCGTGCGCGAGCCTCACGATCTCCGCGAGGTGACGGAAATTCGAGCGCGTCACCACGCACGACAGCGCCGCGGCGATCCGCTCCGCGCGCGCGCTCCGCAGGCCGAGCAGCGTCTGCTTGAAGCTGCCAGGCGTGCCCGTGTGGTAGTCGTGCATCGCCTCGGTCGAGCCCGCGATCGACACGTCGAGCGCGACGCGCCCCGAGGCCGCGCGCAAGGCCGAAGCGAACGATCGGTACGCGAGCCGCCGCGCGTTCGTCTGCACCACGATCTTGCCGGCGCCGGCCGCGTCGAGCGCGCGGGTCCACTCCGGCAGGCGATCGTCGAGCGTCGGCTCTCCGCCCATCAGCGCGACCGTCTCTCCGGGCGCGAGCTCCGCGATCGCCCGCGCGATCGCCTCCGCCGGATCGATCGAGGTCGCGTCGCGCAGCCCTCCCTGCGCGCAGAAGACGCACGCGTTGTTGCACGCGAAGGAGAGCGCGACGGTGCGCATCAAGCGCGGTTCGAGGTCGACGGAGCCGAGAGATCGTTCGCGCGCGACGTGGAGCCCTGCGTGTGCTCCAGCATGGCGACGCGGTGAGCTTCGATGCGCTCGCCGTGCGTGAGGAAGCCCGCGTCGGACACGCCGTCCTCGTTGCGGGCGACGATCTGCGCGAGCGCCATCGCGGCGAGGCCTTGCTCCTCCGCGGTCGGCATGCGCCCGTCGCCGCCGTTGCTCACGTGGAGCGCGAACTTCTCCGTCTGCGCCGGCGGCCGCGCGGCGAGGCCCGAGCGATCGCGCGCGAGCACCTCCACCGCGAACGCGACGCCCGACTCTCCTTTGAGCTGGACGCGCACGGCGCCCATGTCGAGCGCCTCGATCCGCACGACCTGCCAGTCGAGCACGCGCGACCCTGCGGCGAGCGGCGCAAGAAGGGCGCCTTCACCCGCAGGGCGCGCGGCTTGCGCTGCGCTGGTCGCTCCAGCTTCCGCGGGAGCTCCATGTGCAAAATCGGCGCTCGAGCCGAAGCTTGCTGACGCGACTGTTGCGCCCACCACAGAGGTGGCGAGGGTTCCGAGAGCAAGCCTTCGGGACACGGGCTGGTCCGACATTCACGAGCCTCCTGCCTGCCAGGATCCGCGATGACTCGCCGGGGAGTCAACATCTGGTAAGCTCGGCGCACGATGGCTGCCGGTGGACGTCGCGTGATCTCGGCCGCTGTCCTGGGGTTTTTTGCGGTTCTTGCCGGGTTTGGAGCGTGCTCCTCGGAGAGCGGGCTCGGTCCGATTCATCCGGGCACGGGCGGCTCGGGGCAGGGCGGCTCGTCCGGCGGCGACCTCCTCCCGACCGACGACGGCGGGCCGCCTCCGCTCGACGCCTCGGGCCTGTGCGGCAACCAGCTCCACACGCTGACGTTCGACGCGCCGAACGTGTACTTCGTGATCGACGCGTCCGGCAGCATGGACGCCGTCGTGAGCGGCTCCACGCGCTTCGCCGTCGTGCGGAAGGCCGCGATCCAGCTCGTCCGCGATCTGGGGCCGCTCATCAACGTGGGCGCCGCGCTCTTCCCGCACGGCGCGACCGCGGACAACGGCTGCGCGACCGGCGCCGAGGTGATGCCGATCACGCCGGGCGA
This sequence comes from Polyangiaceae bacterium, assembly GCA_046351455.1. Lineage (GTDB taxonomy): Bacteria > Myxococcota_A > Polyangia > Polyangiales > Polyangiaceae > JADJRH01. The sequence continues at coordinate 9,969 of JAXLYM010000011.1, read as the reverse complement.
CGCGTACACGAACGGCAGCGACGGGCCGACGACGAAGAAGTTCAAGAACGTGACGGACGTCTTGCCCGCCGGCGGCACGCCGACCGCGGCCTCGCTCGCGGCGCTCTTGCCGGGCATCCAATCGGCGAAGGGCAAGACGCTCGTCCTCCTCGTCACGGACGGCGGCCCGAACTGCAACCCCTTGGCGAGCTGCGACGGCGCCCATTGCGAGCCGAACATCGAGGGATGCAGCGTCGCCGACGCGTCTTGCTGCGCCGCCGGCGGGAACTGCTGCGCGTCCAACCAACCATGGGGCCCGGCGTCCTGCATCGACGACGTCGCGACGGAGGCGCAGATCGGCCTCTACAAACAGGCGGGCCTGCCCGTGTACGTGATCGGGATCCCCGGCAGCGAGGCGTACGCCGACGTGCTCGAGGACATGGCGTTCGCGGCCGGGACGCAGCAGATCGCGAACCCGTACTATTACGCGGTGAAGGACCTCGACAACCTGCAGAGCGTGCTCGCCGACATCGCGGGCCTCGCGGTCTCCTGCACCTTCACGCTCGACGATCCGCCGATGGACGGCGGCAACACCAACGTCTACCTCGACGGCGTGATCCTCCCGAGCGGCGGCAGCGACGGCTGGAAATGGGCGGACGACACGCTCACCGAGATCGAGCTGCTCGGCCTCTCGTGCGAGCGGCTGAAGGGCGGCCAGATCAAGACGGTGCAGATCGTGTCCGGCTGCCCCACGGAGCCTTCGAAGTAACGCGGCGCCCCCGCTCGAAGCGTCTTCGCGGCAGAATGCGCGGTCCGTTGTCGATGGAGCCGATGAGTCCTGAAATCATGCTCGTCCGCGCGTGCGAGCCTTCGCTGCTCGCGGCGCTGTCACGGCTCGCCGAGGAGGCGTTCCCGGGCCAGCCGTTCTCGATGGAGGAGGAGGTCGCGAGGCCGTGGACGCGCCTGTGGGTCGCGTCGGTGAGCGCGGATCCGGCGGCGTTCCTCGTGGGGTGGCACGTCGCGGACGAGCTGCACATCCTCAACGTCGCGACGTCACCGAACATGCGACGTCGCGGCCTCGGCGACGCGATCCTCGCGGCCGTGCTCGACTACGCGAAGGCGCAGCACATCCGCATCGTCCTGCTCGAGGTGCGCCGCTCCAACGATCCTGCGATCGGGCTCTATCGCAAGCACGGGTTCTCGGTGTTCGGCGTGCGGAAGAAGTACTACTCGGACAACGACGAGGACGCGATCGAGATGGCGCTGAGCCTCGATCCGGAGACGGGCGCGATCCAACCGCGCGCGGACGAACCTCATTGAGCAAGGCCGTGCGCGTCGTGCCCACCCCCGGTCCGTGCTCGCTTCGCTGCGCGAAGGCCGCCACTGGGAGGCCGGAGTCCGCTCAGCGGAGGCGGAGCGGAGCCCTGCTCCGCGGAGTCCGTAGCTGAGTGGACGCAGGCCTCGACGTTGCGCGGCCCGCCCCGCCCAAATCTCTCGCTTCGCTCGTTCAGGGCGGGGTTACGTCACGTGGATTCGCAGCGGCGTTCGAGCTTCGAGCGATCCGAGAGCGACGACTTCGGACGGCGCGTCACCGCCCCCTGAGCGGCGCGTCCGCGACGCGATTTGGGGGCGGCGCCGCCCGCAGGCGCGGGACGCGCCGAGGACGGCGGGTGGGGGCAACATCGAAGCCTGCGTCCGCCCACAATTCACCCTCCTCTGCGGGGCTCTGTTATCGTGCCGGCCGTGTGGTGGATCTTAGCTGCCCTGGTCTCGCTGATCGCGTGGGCGTTGTACTGGCCCCTCCGCCTTCTTGAGGACTACCTCTGGGTGCCGATCGTCGTCACCGCGATCGCGGTCGTCGGCGTCGTCGTCCTGTTCGTCGTCCGCAAGATTCAGGCGAAGAAAGCCGCCAACGCGCTCGAACAAGCCATCCTCCAGCAAGGGTCGCAGCAGGCCCTCAACGCGAGGCCCGAGCGGCGCGCCGAGATCCAGGCGCTCCAGCAGCAGGTCACGCAGGGGATCGCGGCGCTCAAGCAGTCGAAGCTCGGCGGAAAGAAGGGGGCCGCGGCCCTCTACTCGCTGCCCTGGTACATGATCATCGGGCCGCCCGGCGCCGGTAAGACGACCGCGCTCAAGGCCTCGGGGCTCCAGTTCCCGTTCTCGGGCGGGGACGGCGGCGGCGTGCGCGGCGTCGGCGGCACGCGCAACTGCGACTGGTGGTTCACCAACGAGGCGATCCTCCTCGACACCGCGGGGCGCTACACCACCGAGTCGGACGACCGCGACGAGTGGCTCGCGTTCCTCCAGATGCTGAAGCGCTACCGCAGCCGCCGGCCCATCAACGGCGTGCTCGTCGCGATCAGCGTGGCCGATCTCATCGACGCGAACGAGCAGCAGATCGAGAGCTACGGCAAGAAGATCCGCGGCCGCGTCGACGAGGTGATGACGCAGCTCCAGATGGTGGTGCCCGTCTACGTCCTCTTCACGAAGGTCGACCTCATCGCCGGCTTCAACGAGTTCTTCGGCGACATGAAGAAGAGCGATCGGCAGCAGCCGTGGGGCGCGACGCTCCGCCTCTCCGCCGACAAGACGAACCCCGCCGCCCTCTTCGAGGCCGAGTTCGATCAGCTCATCAAGCAGGTCCACGCGAAGAGCCTGAAGCGCCTCACCACCGAGCGCATGCGCGAGCCGCGCGAGAAGATCTACCAGTTCCCGCTGGAATTCGCGGGCATCCGGAAGAACCTCGCCGACTTCATCGGCACCACGTTCGCGGCGAACTCCTTCCAGGGCACGCCGATCCTCCGCGGCTTCTACTTCACGAGCGGCACGCAGGAAGGCCGGCCCCTCGATCGCGTGCTCCAGCGCATGGGGCAGGTGATGGGCGTGCGGCCGCCCGAGCAGCAGCAGCAGCAGGTGCTGGAGTCGAAGAGCTACTTCCTCCACGACGTGTTCATGAACGTCGTGTTCCGGGACGCCGACGTCGCGGCCCGGAGCGCGGGCGAGCTGCGGCGTCAGTGGATGATGCGCGTCGCGATCGCCGTCACGGCGGCCGCCCTCGGCGTGATCGTCTGCATCCCCAGCGTCGTGAGCTTCTTCAAGAACCGCACGCTGCTCACGACGACGCAGGAGCAGGTGGAGGCCGCGCAGGCCGGCATCAACTGGAACCAGCCGCCGTCGAAGAACCTCGCGCTCCTGGATCCGCTGCTCGACCGGCTGGAGGAGCTCGACAAGTACCGCGACGACGGCGTGCCCGTGAGCATGAGCTGGCTCATGTACCAGGGCGATCGCGTGCACCGGCCGGCGATGATCGCGTACGTCGCGCAGCTCCAGCAGGGCTTCGTGGTGCCGTGCAAGCAGCGGCTGGAGGAGCGCCTCAAGGTCGTGAAGGGCGAGAAGTTCCTGAGCGAACGGAACGACCTCAAGACCTACCTGATGCTGAACGACGCGCTCCAGGCGAAGACCGGCGCGGGCGAGTACGACAACGAGCTCGACATCGAGTGGGCCACCGGACAGTACACGGCGCTCTGGTTCGATCTGGTGAAGCCGATCGCCGACAAGCCCGAGCCCGATCTGAAGAAGCAGATGGCCGAGCACGTGCGCTACTACTTCACGCTCGTGAAGGAGGGGCGCGTCACGCCGGTGCCGCTCAACAAGGACCTCGTCGCGTACGTGCGCAAGGTGCTCGCGAACGTGCCGGTGGCGAAGCGGTACTACGACGTCTACGTGAACTCCGTCGCCGAGGAGAAGATCGATCCCGAGGGCGACGCGAGCAAAGCGAACCTGCAGTACCCGCCGATCATCCTGCCCGACATCTTCGCGAACCGGCCCGACGTGATGAAGATCATGACGAGCGCCGCGTACGACAAGGACAAGAAGTGGAAGGAGATCGAGGGGCCGTACACGGAGCGCGGTCACTACGCGGTGCTGCGCAACGTCGCGACGGGCATCGGCGTGCTCGAGCGCTTCGCGTGGGTCGTGCCGCTCGGCCCCGACGAGACGAAGGAGAAGATCGCGGCGAACATCAACTCGCTCGCGAACGACTACGAGAAGCGGTACATCGACGCGTGGATCGACTTCCTCGGCGACGTGACGGTGAAGCCGCCGTCGACGCTGCAGGAGGCCGTGAGCCTCTACACGGTGCTGTCGAAGCCGCCGTGGCCGTACCTCCAGCTCCTGCGCCAGCTCGAGGACCACACGCAGTGGCCGACCGCGAAGAGCGTGCTCGACGCCGAGTGGGAGAAGAAGAGCGTCAACTTCATCAACAAGCGCATCAAGGACAAGTTCCGGATGAAGACCGGGCTCTACTTGAACCAGGACTTCGACATCAAGCGCATGGGCGATCGGCAGGCGGTGCTGCCGACGCTGTTCGAGAAGACGGTGCAGTTCGGCGTGCCGCCCGCGGGGAAGGGCGGCGGCTCGTCGGTGCAGAACATCACCGCGACGCCCCTCGCGAAGTACATCACGCGCCTCGACAAGCTGAAGGATCAGATGCAGCAGCTGCTCGACGCGAACGACAAGACGGCGCCGAACGTGATGCAGACGCAGTTCGTCGACGCCGCGAAGGAGGCCGAGGCGCTGCTCGGCGCGCAGCTCATGCCGGTGCCGGATCCGAAGTACAAGGACCCCGCGCCGACGCTGCTGCCGTGGCTGGAGAACCCGTTCAAGGTCGGCACCGTGCGCCTCCCGCCGCCGCGCCTCGTGCCCGTGTCCGCCGCCGCCGCGAAGCCCGGCGCGACTCCCCCGAAGAAATGAGCTGCGAGCCCCGCCACGCGCGATGGCGGCGGGGCTCGAACGCGGTCCGCGTGAGCGCCTCGCGCCTTCGCTACGTGCGGAGGTAGCGAGGCTCGAACGGCGGCATCAGCGAGAGCGAGAGCAACGTCACGTGCTCCGCGACCGCGCTCGCGCCCGCCTGCACGTCGGGCGGGATCGTGACGACGTAGCCGCGCTGGAGCGCGTCGTGCGCCGTCGCCGACATGCCCATCTCCGTGAGGCAGCCCGTGAGGAGCAGCTCGTCCGCGCCGAGGTCTTCGAGCAAGGCGCCGAGGTCGGACTGCGTGAACGCGCTGTACGTGCGCTTGCGGACGAGGTGATCGCCGCGCCGCGGAGCGATCTCCGGCCACGGATCCGCGCCGGGCGTGCCCTCGACGGCGTGCACCGGCCAGTCATGGAAATCCGGATCGTCCAGGCGGTGCGTGTCGCAGACGTAGACGACGGGGATGCTCTTCGCGCGGGCCTCTTCCAGCCGTCGCTGCAGGTTCGGCACGATGAGGCGCGCGCGCGGGACCTCCAGCGGTTTGCCGGGCGTGAGGTGGTCCTGGATCATGTCGAGGACGACCATCACCGGACGCTGCGGACGGCGCAGGCGCGGGCGCGTGGCGAGCAGTCGCTCCCGCAGCGCGGCGCTCGGCGCGACGAGGTTCGACTCGGCGAGCGCGAGGTCGGCGAGGCCGCTCCGCACGTCGACGAGATCCGCCGCGTCCTCCGGCGAGAGGCTCGCGACGGTGTCGATGATCCGCGCGGGTGTGCCCGCGAGGGTCATCTGCAGAAGCTGCTCCTTCCCGAACCGATCCATCGAGCCGTTCCGACGCGGGTGCTACGCCCGATCCTTTCTGCGGGATTTGGGCGGCGCCGTCAATTTCGGCTGGAGAAGCGGGGCGCGCATTCTTTTCCCAATCCGGCGAGGCGTGCGTCGCACGACCCCGACTCGGGCCTCGAGGGCGGCGCTGCTCGCTCGGTCACCCGTCGTCGGCGGGCGGCGGAATCAGTGGGGATCTGCGGCCGCCGGGGCGATCTTGAGGACGATCCGGGTCACGTTGCCGGCGGTGACCTCGAACGGGACCTCCGCGGACGAAGCGCGCGGGCCCTCGAAGCGAGCCGTGTACTTGCCGGGCGCGAGCTCACCGCCCGCGGGCGCGTCGGCCGTCCGAACGAACCACAGCGACGGCGGATCCGCGAGCGGAGGGGGCGCGTCCCCGGGCGCGCGGCGCAGCAGGATCTTGCCTGCTCCCGGATCCGTCGTCGCGCTCGGATCGGCGGCGGCGAGGCCGATCTCGACGCCGCCGGGGGAGCCGCCCGCGAGATAGAAGAGCTCCGTCGCGATCGCCGCGGTGTCGCCGCGCGCAGCGATCACGAGCGCGCGGCTGTAGGTCACCGGCTTCGACGGAGCGAGCGTGACGCCGTGATCCATCACCGCGACGGAGGTGAGCGCGTCGTCGCGGAACGCGAACGGCTCCCCGTCTCTCACGATCGCGTACGCGACATGATCGCCCACGCCGAAGAGGTACGGCGCCGTGCGCGCGGCCGCAGGTGCGATCGGAGTTGCGCTGTTCGCGGGCGCTGCGGTGACGGCGGGCGCTGTGGTCGCGATCGGCGCTGCGGTTGCGGCAGGTGCTGTCGCGGCGATCGGCGCGGAGGTGGCCGCGGGTGGGGCGCTGGCGACGGGCGCTGCGGCGGCGGCGTCCGCTGCGGGCTCCGGCGCGCGCGGGGCTTCGGGGGCGCCGCTCTTCGCGCCGCCCCACACGATCACGTCCGCGAGGTCGATCCCGGAGATCGGATCGGCGCCGGTGGTGAGCACGGTCGTCGTGATCGTGACGGCGCGCGCGCCCGGCGCGAGCTCGTACCGCGTGGTGATGCGGATCGTGGGCGAGGCCGCCGCGTGACCCTGCGCCTCGACGTAGGCCGCGCCCTCGTTGCCCGCGCCCGTGACGACGGTCTCGTAGACGGCCGCGTCCTCCGCGCCGCCGAGCGATGCGATCACCTCACCGAGCGCGTCCACGCGCGCCGTCGCGTCGCCGGCGTCGAGGATCGCGCCGCCGCGCTTCGGGTCGCCGGGCTGGCCGATCACGATCGCGACGTCGCCGTTCTCGAGCACGTAGTCGCCGGCGCGCCCGCTCGCGAACGAACCGCGCAGCCCGTCCTCGGCCTTCGCGATCCGCCGCGCGCGCGCGCCCTTCGCGTCGGCCTTGTCGCGCGCGCAGAACGCCTCGTCGTTCTGGTGGAACCGGCACAGCACGCCGAGCCTCTGCGCGGGGTCACCGACGATCGTGACGCCTCCGTTCTGGAGCGGCTCGACGCAGCCGAGGGCAGCGATCGCGAGGAACGGAAGGGCTTGGAAGAAAGGGCGGGCAGCTCTCATCGGAGGATTCGCAGGGCGTGCGGGGGCGCCGTCGCGTCCGCGCGCCGGGCTCACCGATTCTCTCACCAGGGTTCCGCTCCCGCCTCCGTAGAACCCGAGGGCGCAGCGCTCCTTGGGCCGCTCGGAGGATCTTCTCCGCGCCGCGAGCGCCTCCGTCGTCCGTCCGACGCGGCCTCGGCTCCCACGGGCGTCCGTCCCGTCTCGGGCGCCGCGCGCAATCATCGCGCTTGAGGAGCGGCGTGGCTCGCGCAAGTCTGCGCCGCCCGTGACTGACGCCGAGCTCCTCATCGTCGGCGGCGGCCCGGCCGGCCTGTCGACCGCCCTGTTCGTCCTCCACGCGCGCCCGGATCTGCGAGGCCGCGTGGTCGTGCTGGAGAAGGCCCGCTACCCGCGCGAGAAATACTGCGCCGGGGCCATCGGCGCGCGCGCGGACAAATTGCTCGCGTCCATCGGCGTGAACGTCGACGTGCCGGACGTGCGCATCGGCGGCATGTCGGTCGCGACGACGCAGGGGAGCGCGGGCATGCGCCTCGGCGGGATCGGCCGCGTCGTCCGTCGCATCGAGTTCGATCATCGCCTCGCGCAGATCGCCGCCGAGCGCGGCGCCGTGATCGTCGAGGGCGCGCGCGTGGACGGCATCACCGTCGACGACGGCGGCGTCACGTGCGCGACGTCGCAGGGCTCGTTCCGCGGCCGCGCGCTCGTCGGCGCGGACGGCGTCGGCAGCGTCGTGCGGCGGGCGCTCGGGCTCCCGTTCGGCCGGTACCGCGCGCAGGTGATCGAGATCGACACCGGCCCTGTGGCGGGCGATCCGGATCGACGCACGCTCCACTTCGACCTCTCCGAGCGATCGCTCACGGGCTACTACTGGGACTTCCCCACGCTCGTCGACGGCCGCGAGCTCTACTGCCGCGGCGTGTACGAGCTGTCCGGGATCGAGGGCGCGCCGGACGGAGCCGACGCGACGCCGCTCGCGGAGCGCTTCGAGGCGCGGCTCGCGGCGCAGGGGCTCCGGCTCGGCGACTACAAACAGAAGCGGTACTCGGAGCGCGGCTTCGAGCTGCACCGGCCCTTCTCGTCGCCGCGCGTGCTGCTCGTCGGAGAGGCCGCGGGGATCTGTCCGATCACCGGCGAGGGCATCGCGCAGGCGGTCGAGTACGCGCACGCCGCCGGCGCGTACCTCGCGGAGCGGCTCGCGTCCGGGGAGCTTTCGTTCCGCGACTGGAACGCGCACGTCCATCGCTCGCGCATCGGCTTCGATCTGGAGGTGCGGACGCGCATCGTGGGGTACTGCTTCGGCGATCGGCGCGCGACGATGGAGCGCTACCTCGTGGAGACGCCGTCGCTCGTGGAGGCCGCGCTGATCGGCTGGTCGGGCGAGAAGATCCCGTGGCGCGTGCTCGCGCGCCTCGGCGTCGCGACAGCGGCCCTCGCGCTCCGCTATCCGTTCGCGCGATCGTGATCGCGGGCCACCTCAGGCGGCGTCGAGCACCCTGCGGAGCGCGTCGACGAACGGGGGCAAGAGCTCCTCGTCGATCGTGAGCGCCGGCGTGAACGTGAGCGTCTCGCCGTGGATGCCGCCGGTGAGCACCACGTAGCCCTCGCCGAGCATGGCGCGCGCCGTCGCGTTGCCGAGGGCGCCGTCCGTGAGCTCGACGCCGATCATCAGCCCAGCGCCGCGCGCCTCCACGAAGCCGCGCGCGCCCGCGAGCCTCTCCCGCAGCAGCGCGAGCAGCTTCTCTCCGACCTCGCGCGAGCGCACGACGAGCTTCTTGAACCGCAGCGCGTCCAGGGTCGCGATCGCCGTCGCGCTCGCGAGCGGCCAGCCGGCGTGCGTCGACGTGTGCACTGTCTCGGCGTCCCGCGCCCACGCATCCATCACGTCGCCGGAGCCGATGCACGCGCTCACCGGGAGGCCGCCGCCGAGGCCCTTGCCGAAGCAGATCAGATCCGGCGCGGCGCCCGCCGCCGTGGAGCGCACCATCGATCCGCTGCGCCCGAGGCCCGTCCAGATCTCGTCCGCGATCACGAGCGCGCCGTGGCGATGCGCGACCTCGTCGAGCTGCTTCAAGAAGCCGTCGGGCGGGACCACGCAGCCGCCGCGTCCGAGGATCGGCTCCACGAGCACGGCGCCCGTCTCCCCCGCGCGCAGAGCGCCCTCCACCGCGGCGAGCGATCGATCGAGATCGGCCGCGCTGCGCGGGTACGGCGCGAACGTCACCTTCGGGTTGAGCTGCTCGCGGAACGCGGCGCGCAGGCTCTCGCGCAGCCCGCACGCGGGGAGCGGCGCGTAGCCGAGCCCGTGGTACGCGCCCTCGAACGCGACGAGGCCGGGGCGACCGGTCGCGAGCATCGCGGTCTTGATCGCGGCCGTCACGGCGTCGCTGCCGCTCTGCGCGAGCATGCCCTTCGGCTGCGCGCCGGGGTGCAGCGCCGTGAGACGCTCCAACAGAGGCGCCTTCGAGTCCGCGGAGAACACGTCGCCGAGCGCCATCACGAGCCGCTCCGACTGCGCCTCGATCGCGCGCAGCGCCGACGTCGCGCCGTGGCCGAGCAGGAGCGCGCCGAAGCCAGCGACCATGTCGACGTAGCGGTTGCCGTCCACGTCGTAGAGGTTCGAGCCGCGGCCGGACGCGAGCACGATCGGCGTGAGATCGACGCCGCTCGCCGCGCCGCGATCGCGACGCCGCTGACCGAACGCGGGGCACTCCACCGCCGCGAGCCGATCCGCGGCGCCGCGCGACATGGGGCCGGGCGGAGGCACGCGCAGCTCCGGCGGCTCGTTCCCGGTCGCGTTCTCGAGGGGGCTCGGAAATTCGCTCAGCGGCATGAGATCACCTTACCGCTCGCGCGCG
>JAXLYM010000010.1:0-365286 GCA_046351455.1 Polyangiaceae bacterium | reverse complement strand
TCCACCGGCACGCCGAGCGCGCCTCCCCCGAAGCCGAGCGCGAGCCCGAGCCCGAAGGCCAAGCCCGCGAAGCCGCCGCCTCCGCCGAAGCCCACGCAACCCCCGCCGGCCGAGGTGGTGAGCCTCCGCTCGAAGCCGCAGACCGCGCTCGGCCTCGTGTGGGAGAAGAAGTGGATCGCGGACTACGTGATCCCCTTCGATCCGGCCGCCCCCGTGAAGCACGTCTCCACCGCTGCGAACGGCCTGGAGAAGAACACGGGCTACGTCCTGCCGGTGCTCGGCGACCGCGGCGTGGAGCTGCTCACCATCTGGGACAAGCAGCGCGCGCAGCTCGGCGGCGGCACGGTGAGCGTGTCCCCGTTCGACTACACGGGCCACCTCGACGCGGGCGTGCTCTTGCCCGGCCCCGGCGGCAAGGCGAACGCCCCCACGATCGTCGCGTTCGACGACGGGCGGCGCGTCTTCGCGATCCTGCAAGGCGACGCGTCGCGGGCCGCGCTCCGCACCGCGCGCGTGCCGGATCCGACGCGCGGCAAGATGACGATCGGCCGCCGCGTCGACGCGCCGGGGGTCGCGCTCGTGTGGTTCTCCGCGACGTCGGGCGACGTGCTCGCGGGCGCGGTGGATCTCGGCAAAGCGGAGATCGGCGCCTTCACGTCGCTCGCCGGCCTGACCGCGCTCGTCTCGGGGGATGCGTCGGCTTGCTCGGCGAAGCCCTCGGGCCCCACGTACCAGCTCTTGATGGATGTCACGCTGCCGGTGACGGTGCTCGCGCACAGCGGAAAGAGCCTGATGAACGAGTCGATGTCGCCGGTCACGCTCCTGGTCCGCGCCGACGCCGAGCGCCTGTGCGTCCTCGGCGCGGAGGTGCGCGGCTCGAGTCGCCCCGTCGATCTCACGGCCACGTTCGGCCCCAAGGCTGCGGCCGTCGCCCGCTCGCGCTCTTCGTTCGAGGACGCGAGCAAGCTCTCCCTGGACAAGCTCTCGTGCGCCCTGCACGAGCCGGAGTCGAAATGAAGCAGACGTCTCTCTCGCACCTGTGGACCGCGGTCCTCTTCGTCCCCGCGGCGGCCCTCTTCGTCGCGGCGTGCTCGGGCGCGCCCGCGAAGTACCCGGACGGCGGCGGCGTCACCGCGGCGCAGGCCGGCTGGTGCGACATGCTCGCGAAGATCCGCAAAGAGCCCGGCGAGTGGGGCCGCCTCGGCGAGTGCAAGGCCGCCTTCCCGACGGCGTCGGCCCCGTACCTCAAGGGCATGACGAAGTGCTTCTTCGAGCGCGTGCAGCGCGACGGCGACAACGCCCCCGACAACAGCACGATCGTGGACGAGTGCAGCGCGGAGGCCGTCGCCTTCATGACCGCGGACGAGGCCTCCGGCGACGAGCTGATCGAAGAGCGCTGCAAGCGCATGGAGCGCTGCGAGAAGGTCGCGATCCCCGAGTGCAAGGCCGCCATCACCAAGCTCGACGCCGGCACGCGCGCCGAGATCACCACGAAGTACAACCGCGCCGCCCTCCACGACATCGCCGACTGCCTCTCTTCGGCGAGCTGCACGGACGACGAAGACTCCGCGCGGGCCGCTTGCTACAAGCCGGCGGGCGAGAAGATGCTCTGGTTCCCGTGACCGTGGAGGTGCCCACCCCCGGCCGGGCTTCGCCCGTCCGCCCCTCCCAAAGCGTCTGCTCCGCAGCCGCAGGGAGGGGAACGTCGGGTGGAGCGTGACCGCGAGACGAGCGGCTGAGGGACGGTGAGCGCTTGCGATTTTGAGCGCGCGGGGCCGACAAACTTGGCTACCCTCCGCGCATGCGGACTCGTCTCCTCGTGATCGCTCGCTTCTTCGTCGCCGCGTTCGCGTTCGCGCTGATGGCCCTCGTGCCCACGCTCGCGCGCGCCGCCGGCACCGTCACCGTCGCCGACCTCCAGCCCAAAGAGGAGGACGGCAAGTGGAAGCTCAAGATGACCATGAACTACGGGACTGTGCCCCCCACCGCGCACATCCCGATGAACTTCGAGTTCACCCAGACGGTCCTCTACGAGCGCACCCTCACCGATCAGTCCCCCAAGACTCCGGTCCTCACCAAGAAACCCCTCCAAAACCAGACCCCCATCAACGAGAGCATGGATGTGAGCTTCTCGGACGCGTCCGGCAAGCTCTTCAACATCACCAAGTTCGATTTCGCCATCAAGCGTGATCACGGGTTCGAAGCTGGGGAGTACACGCTGGTGATCACCCGCACGAGCGACGGCACGAAGATGGGGCAGCCGATCCGCCTCGTGCTCCAGGGCGACAACGAGGTGGTGGACCGCCGCGCGATGGTCTTCACCGGCGAAAAGAAGGAGCCGAAGAAGGCCGACGCCGCCGACGACAAGAAGAACGAGCCCGCGAAGCCCGAGGACACGACCCCCGAGGGCGACGCCGCGGCTGGAGACACCGGATCTGCTCCCGTGGAGTCCCCGCCTCCCGTCGAGAAGAAGCAGGGTGGTTGCGGGTGCCGCGTCGCGGAGCCCACCTCCGGGACCGAGGCTGGAATCGTGCTCGTGGCCGGCCTCGCGCTGCTCGCTCACCGGCGCCGGCGTCGCAGCGACAGAGCGCCTGTTTGTGGAATCCGATGAGAGCGAAATAAGCCCTCTCCCGAACTGCCCCAACATTGATCGAAGGGGTATCGACGCCCCACCTATCTGTGTATCGTAGGTCCAGCCGGCCGCAATTTCGTCGCGTCCGGCTGGAGTCGCGATGCGGAAGCTTGGCACATACTTCTTGCTGGCGATGGCGGTCCTCTGGACTGTCGTCGCGATGGGTTGCAATCCCACCAACAAAGGGAGCGGCACCGGCGGCACCGGCGGCAGCGTCGCCGGTTCCGGCGGAGCCGTTGCAGGCAGCGGTACCGGCGGCGATGGCGGGTGCCTCGTAGGCTGCGGCGCAGGGGGCCCAGGCGGCTCCGGCGGCGGCCAGCAGGGTGGCTCGATCATCATCTCGCCGATGAATCAATCGATCACCATCACGAACGGCGCGATCACCACCATCCCGTTCACCGCGACGCTGAACGGTCAGGACATCACGAACCAGGTCCAGTGGCTGTTCGATCACCCCGAGATCGGCGATGTCGGCGCAGGCTCCATCTTCACGCCGACGGGCGCCGTCGCGGGCCTCGGCAAGCTGACTGCCAAGTACTCCAACGCGGAAGGCAACACGGACGTCACGGTCTACATCAAGAAGATCGTGAACACGGGCAACCTCCCGCAGACCACGATTGACCTCCTCGACAACCCGAACGGCGGCGCCGACAACCAGATGTCGATCGCCTATCCGTATCCGCAGACCGTCTTCCCGCTCGGCGTCCTCTCGCCGGAGATTCAATGGTTCGGCGGCGGCGGCGGGGACGCGTACAAGATCCACATGACCGAGAAGTACTACGATTACACCGAGTACTTCACCCAGTCTCCGCCCGGCCGTCACATCGTGCCTCAGGGTGATTGGGACTCGCTCACGCGCAGCGGCTCCGGCGCCCAGAGCGACCCGCTGACCGTCGCGATCGGCCGCTTCTCCGGCGGCCAGGCCTACCAGCCCGAGCTCAACACCTGGCATGTCGCGCAGGGCAAGCTGAAGGGCAACATCTATTATTGGGAGCTGCCGGATCAGTGCGGCAACGGCAACGGCCGCATCCTCCGCATCAAGCCCGACGCGGAGCAGGTGGACGAGTTCTTCCAGCCCGGCTCTTGCTGGGGTTGCCACACGGTCAGCCGCGACGGCAAGACCATGATGGCCACGCTGGACACCAGCTCTCCGTTCCCGCAGATCACGATCGACCTCTCGCAGGATCCGGCGCAGTACGCGGGCCTCAAGGCCGGCGCGACCCCGATCGGCGGCACGTTCTCGGCGTTCAATGACAAGAGCGACAAGGCTCTCGTCTCGAACGACGGCGACTGGGCCGGCACGACGCGCCTCCGCATCGTCGACGCGAACAACGGCAACACGCTCAACGACAACGCCATGGGCAACATGTGCGGTGAGCCCGCGTGGTCGCCGACTGGCAAGAAGATCGCCGCGATCTGCAACCTCAGCTCGTCGAGCTGGATCTTCGACGCGACGGGCGGCAGCCTGTTCACGGCGGACGTCGCGGACGACGGCTTCACGGTCTCCAACATCCAGCAGCTCGTGCCGCAGGCGGGTGGACAGGGTCGCCCCGCGTACCCGAGCTTCTCGCCCGGCGACGGTGAATACATCGCGTTCGGCCGCCCGACGGCCGGCTCCCGCACGACGGGCAACGGCGATCTCTGGCTCGCCGAGACGGCCAACGGCGCCAACGTGAAGAAGCTCGCGATCGCCTCCAGCGACAACAAGAGCTTCAACCCGGTGTTCTCGCCGCTGCGCGCCGGCGGCTTCTACTGGCTCGTGTTCGTGTCTCGCCGCGACTACGGCAACCACCTCATCGGCTCCAACCGTCAGCAGCTGTGGATCACGGCCGTCGACGATCCGCCGACCGCGGGCGACCCGTCGCACCCGCCCTTCTACGTCCGTGGCCAGGAAGACTGCGCCAAGAGCGAGAACGCGTACTTCGCGCTCCCGCCCTGCAAGGACAAGGGAATGGCCTGCACCGAGGGCAGCGACTGCTGCAACGGCCAGTGCATCAAGGACCCGCAGACTGGCATGTACACGTGCGGCGATCCGCCCCCGCCCGGGATGTGCTCGCAGGACGGCAACTCGTGCCAGACGAGCGCCGACTGCTGCAACTACAACCCGAACGACCCCAAGGGCATCTCCTGCATCGACAACTTCTGCCAGTATCCGCCTCCACAGTGAGCTGAGCAGAACGGGGGAGGGTGCCAGTCTGGCATCCTCCCGACTCTCCCCGCCTTCCTCCTTCCCTCCCAGAATGACGCGCTGCGACTCGCGCATCCGAGCGTGAGATTTTCGCAGATCCGGTGTAGCCTCCGGGCGCGATGCACCCCCGAAGCTGTACCCTTGCCGTCTTTCTTGCGCTCCCTCTCGGCGCGGCTCTCTCGATCGGCTGCGCCGAAGGCGGCTCCGTCAACTCGGGCTTCACCAGCCTCGGCGGCGGCGATCCCGGCACCACCGGCGGCTCGGGCGGCGGCTCCACCACCAGCTCGTCGTCGTCCTCGTCGTCGTCTTCGAGCTCCAGCTCCAGCAGCTCCTCGTCTTCGAGCAGCAGCAGCACCACCGACACGAACACCACGTCGACGCCGACCTGCAACGACACGGGCGCGGAGCCGAACGACACCGAGGTGACCGCGAAGAACCTCGGCACGATCGACGACTGCGATGGATCCGGCTCCAGCTTCTCGGGCGTGCTGAACGGCAAGTCGGACGTCGATTGGTACAAGTACTTCGGACAGGACACCTTCGGCTGTCAGGTCGGCCCCTCGCGCGGCGTGATGTTCATGAAGCCCGCGCGCATCTGCAAATACGTGGAGTGTCAGGACGGCAGCGCCCCCAGCGTGACGTGCCCCTCCGGCACCACCGCGGACACCTCGCCGGACGGGCGCACCGGCTGCTGCGGCACGGCCGGATTCGACATGGATCTGGACTGTAAATCGATCGACGACAACACGATCATCTTCATCCGCATCGACAACCCGAACGCGGCCGACGCCGACTGCGCGCCGTACACCGTCACGTACCACTACTGAGATCCTCTCCGGGGGGCCGCGCCGAGCGGTCGATTGGGGCTTCCCTCCGCACCCGAGAGCCTTTATTGCGAAGCGGTGAATCGACTCCGCCGCCTCTCGCTCTTCGCCGCGCCCCTCGCAGCCACCGCCGCGCTCGCCGCCTGCACGGAAGTCGGGCAGACGCCGGCCGTGGCCCCGTGTCCGACCGTGACGCCCGCCGCGACCGTGGCGCCCGCCGCGACCGCGACCGCCGAGGCTCAGGCCGCGCCCACCGTGGACGAAGCGAAGACGTTCATCGCCGGCGTCGACAAGGACCTTCGCAAGCTGATGGTCAATTCGGCCCGCGCCGGCTGGCTCGCGAACACCTTCATCACCGACGACACGATGGCCCTCTCCGCGTCGGCGGAAGAGGCGAACATGGAGTACTTCGGCCGCACGATCAAGGCCGCGCGCCGCTTCGAAGGCCTCCCGCTGGAGCCGGCGCTCGCGCGTCAATTGCAGCTCCTCAAGGTCACGGTGTCGCTCCCGCCCCCGCCGGACGAGAAGGACCGCACCGAGCTGGCCGAGATTTACACGCAGATGGGCGCGGAATACGGCAAGGGCGAGTATTGCCCCGACCGGCTCAAGGGCAAGTGTCTGGACCTGGACCAGCTCGGCCAGATCCTCTCGAAGAGCCGCAAATACGACGAATTGCTCGACGCGTGGACAGGGTGGCACCAGGTCGGCCGCAAGCTCAAGGACAAGTACGTCCGGTACGTGGAGCTGTCCAACAAGGGCGCTCGCGACATCGGCTTTGCGGACACCGGCGCTCTCTGGCGCTCCGGGTACGACATGCCGCCCGACAAGTTCGAGCAGGACACGGATCGCCTGTGGACGCAGGTGAAGCCGTTCTACGACTCGCTCCACTGCTACGCTCGCAAGAAGCTCCGCGACAAGTACGGCAAGGACAAGGTGCCGGAGGGCGCGCCGATCCCGGCCCACCTCCTCGGCAACATGTGGGCGCAAGAGTGGGACTCTCTCTACGACATGATGGAGCCCTACAAGGGCGAGCCGTCGCTCGACGTCACGAAGGGCATCCGCCAAAAGAAGATCGACCCGGTCGGGATGGTGAAGATCGGCGAGAAGTTCTTCGTGTCGCTCGGCCTGGATCCGCTGCCCGAGACGTTCTGGAAGCACTCGGTCCTCGTCAAGCCGACGGACCACAAGATGGAGTGTCACGCGAGCGCCTGGGACGTCACCTACGACAACGATCTCCGCATCTCGATGTGCGTCAATCCGACGGAGGAGGACCTCGTCACGGTCCACCACGAGCTCGGGCACGACTACTACTTCCATTACTACCACACGCTGCCGATGCTGCTCCAGGCCGGCGCGAACGACGGCTTCCACGAGGGAATCGGCGACACGCTCGCGCTCAGTATCACGCCGGAATACTTGAAGTCGCTGGGCTTCATCGACAAGGTGCCGAACAGCGAGAAGTCGGAGACGAACTTCCTCTTGAAGCGCGCCCTCCAGAGCATCGCGTTCCTGCCGTTCGGCAAGCTCATCGATCAATGGCGGTGGGACGTCTTCTCCGGCAAGGTGAAGCCGTCGGAGTACAACAAGGCCTGGTGGGATCTGCGCCGCAAATACCAGGGTGTGGCGCCGCCCGTGACCCGGACGGAGGCCGACTTCGACCCCGGCGCGAAATACCATGTTCCGGCGAACGTGCCGTACATCCGGTACTTCCTCGCGCGCATTTACATGTTCCAGTTCCACCGCGCGCTGTGCAACGCCGCGGGGCAGACAGGCCCGCTCCACAAGTGCTCGATTTACGGCAGCAAGGCCGCGGGCGACAAGCTGAAGGCCCTCCTGGCGCTCGGCGCGAGCAAGCCCTGGCCCGAGGCGATGGCGGTGATCACCGGCCAGAAAGAGGCCGACGCGACGGCCATCCTCGACTACTTCGCGCCGCTCAAGAAGTGGCTGGACGAGCAGAACAAGGGCGAGAAGTGCGGCTGGTGATCGCCCGTTGAAGGCGACTGTCTCCGGAAGGCGACTGTCTCCGGAAGGTGGCAGTCGCCGGAAGGTGGCAGTCGCCGGAAGGTGGCAGTCGCCGGAAGGTGGCAGTCGTCTCCGAACGGTGTCCAGGAAAGGTGCGCCGGCCATGCGCCTCTTCATCGCGGTGAGCCCCGGAGTCGACGTGCTGCGGCGGATTGACCATCTGCTCGACGCGCTGCGGCCGAAGGCGCCGTCCGCCAAGTGGGTGAAGGCCGAGAGTCTGCACGTCACGCTCGCGTTCCTCGGAGAGCAGACCGCGGAGATGGCCGCGAAGGTGTCCGAGGCGCTCGTGGCGGAGGCCGCCTCGCACGCGCCGTTCGAGCTTCGTTTCAAGGGCGGCGGCTCGTTCGGCCGGCCGAGCCGCCCGCGCATCCTGTGGGCGTCGTGCGACGGTGATCTGGCGGCGCTCGGTCGACTGCAACAGGGCATCACGACTCGGTTGGTGCCTCTCGGCCACGCGCCGGAAGATCGCGAATTCAATCCGCACCTGACCTTGGCGCGCGCCCGTGACCACGCGGGCGACCCGGCCCTCGCGCGGTGCGTCCCCGGCCTTCAAAACGAGGACTTCGGCGCCGTCACGGTGACCGAGGTGACCCTGTACGAGAGCCGCCTGTCACCCGCGGGGCCGCATTACGAGCCGCTGGTCCGCGCGCGTCTCACGGGGTCAGGTCCGCTGGCCCAATAAGCCATCACGACAACCCATCCTCGACAGGCCACCTCCTTGAGCGGTGGAGTAGCGCGGAGGCTCTCCATCGAGGGTCCCCTCCCTGCGGCTGAGAATCAGCCGCTTTGGGAGGGGCGGGCCGCGCGCAGGCCGCAGGCCGAGCACGGACCGGGGGTGGGCACAGCAGCTTGCTTTTGTTGTTTTTTTATTGGGGTGTGGGGCAGTCCGTACGGCTGGCCCGCGGAAATGCAAAGAGGCCTCCGACGGTGGCTGTCCGCGGAGGCCTCTCGGTGGCCGGAAGGGCCTTCTCTTTACGTCAGGCCATCGCCTTCTTGAAGGCGGCGCGGCTCTTGAGCTCGTACAGCCAGGACTGGATGTCCGGCGCGTTCGTGAGGAGCTTCATCGAGTCGGCCCAGCGGAGGATGCTGCCGAGGATGATGTCGGCCGCGCTGAACTTGTCGTTCACGAGGTACATCTTGCCGAGCATGCCGTTCTCCACGACCTTGATCGCCGCGAGCGCCTTCTCCTTCGCGGCGGCCGCGATGTCGGCGTTGCGCTTGTCCTCGGGGAGGAAGCTCGTGTGGTTCGCGTACTCGGCGATCGGCGGCTCCAGCTCCGTCGCGGCGAACACGATCCACTGGTAATAGGCCGCGCGCGCGTCGCTGCCGAAGGCCGGCGCCAGCTTCTTGTCGATGTGTTTGTCCGCCAGATAAAGGCAGATCGCCGCCGACTCGAAGATCGTCACGTCGCCGTCCACGAGCACCGGCACGCGGCCGAGCGGGTGCAGACGAAGGTGCGACATCTGCTTGTGCTCGCCCTTCGAGAGGTCGAGCTGCACGAGCTCGTACGGAAGCCCCAGCTCCTCCAGGATCCACCGCGGGCGGGTCGCGCGGGTGCGGGGTGCGAAATACAGCTTGATGGGGTTGCCTTCCACGTTGGTCTCCTTCGCAGTGTCGTCAGTCTCTGGAACCAAAAATCAAAGAATGATTTTACCCCACTCGAGGGCCGCTCCGCCTCAGATTCGGTTCGCGTCGGCGGCGGCGAGGATCTTTTCCTCGGCCTGCGCGGCGAGCTTCTCCACGGTCGTCGCGGCGTCCTCCGCGGAGAGGCCGCGGAAGAACTGGAGGAACTGAGGCTCCAGCCCCTGATTGACCGTCGACAGCACGAGCACGATCGGCGTCGTCGGCTTCTCGATCTCGGCGAGCTCCGTCGCGCGGCCGCGCCAACGCGCCGGTCCGAGCGCGAACCGCAGCGCCCACTGCACGCCCACGCCGAAGAGCAGGCCGCCCATCACGCCGCCCACGAAGAGATCCGAGTCGGCCGGGGCGAGCAGCGCCGTCAAGAGGCCGCCGAGCGCCGCGCCGATCACGAGGCCCGGCTCACCGCCGTTGTGCGCCGCCGCGATGCGCAGGATCGCCGCCGCCTGGAGGCCCGCCTTGCCCTGACGAGCCGCGTCGCGCAGCGGGATCAACGTGGACGCGCGCTTCGACGAGGCGATCGCGACGCTCACGTACGAGAGCAGCAGCGTGAGCACGCACAGGCCCACGCCGATGCCGATCGCCGCCTGCCGCGACAGCACGCCCTTCGGCAGCGGCGCGCGCACCATCGCGGTGTCGGCCGTCGCCTTCTGCTTCGCGGCGAGATCCTTCAGCGAGGCCTCCGCCTCGTGCACCTGCGCGGCGACCTTGTCGAACGGGGCCTCGGCGAAGAGCGCCTGCAACGTGCGGACGGCCTCGCCCTGCGCCTTCGTGTCCTCGCCGGGGTTCGCGACGGCGGCGGCCTTGAGCACCGCGTCCCAACCGGGCTTCGCTTCCTTCTTCTCGCCGACCGCGGCCTCCACCGGCTGGCGGCACTGCGCGAGCTTGATCGCGAGCTTGTACGGCAGGACCGCGCTGGTCCACGCCATGTCGAGGAGCTGCTCCTTCTCCTTCGCGTCCTTCGCGGCCTTCTTCTTGGCCGCGGCGCCCGTCTTCGGTTTGTCGCTCTCGGCTTGCAGCTTCGCGGCCTGCGCGGCCTTGTTGAAGATGCCGACCTCGTTGACGAGGTTGTCGGCTTGCTCGACGCACGGGCGAACGGCGGCGGCTTTGTCCGCGGTCTGCTGCGCGGTGGTCTGCGCCGCAACATCGGGGACGAGCTCGCCCTGGACGGTCACGAGCCGGATCACGGCGACGGCGATGCACAGCACGAGGATCGTGGACGCGGCGAACGTCCACCTCACCTCTTCGCGTCGTGTGTATTCGTTCAAGGTGTCGGGCTCCCTTGCGGCGGACTGTCGCACGAATGCGGGTCTTTTGGCGAGCGTGAGAAGGTCGTGTAGACCGACGCGGTGTCCCCGGATCCGGCCGAGCCTCGCGAAGCGCCGCGTTTGACGGCCGCGGACGTGTGGCGTCCGCCGGGCGCCGAGACGACCGACGAGCCCGTCCTCCACGACGCGCGCCGCGGCACGCCGTGGACCTTGACGACGTACTTCGCCGAGGGGCTGCCGTTCTCGATCGTGCACCAGGTGTCGGCGGAGCTGTTCACGTCGTTCAACACGAGCCTCGCCGCGATCGCGTACACGTCGCTGTTCGGCCTCGCGTGGAACGTGAAGTTCGTGTGGAGCCCGCTCGTGGAGCGCTACGGCACGCTGCGCCGGTGGATCGTGCTCCTGGAGCTGCTCATCGGCGCGGTGATGATCGCGGTCGCGTCGCGCGCGGGGCAGGGTGACATCCGCGCGGTGACGATCGCGCTCGTGGCCGTCGCGTTCCTCGGCGCCACGCAGGACGTCGCGGTCGACGGGTACTACTTGTCGGCGCTGGAGAAGCCCGCGCAGGCGTCGCTCTCGGGGATGCGGGTCGGCGCGTACCGCGTGGCGCTCCTCGTCGGTAAGAGCGGCCTCGTCGCGCTCGCGGGCTTCACGTCGTGGCGCGCGAGCTTCCTCGCGGCCGGCGCCGTCATGATCGCGCTCGCCGGGATGCACCGCGCGCTCCTGCGGCCGATCCGCGGAGGCGCCGGTCATCGAGACGCGCCAACCCGAATCGCGACGGAGCCTGCGGAGTCGCCCGCGTGGGGTGGGGACCCCGACGGCTCTGCCGGCGGGCGGGCGGCCGTGCCGCCCCGAGATGGGAAAGAAAGGAGATCGGCGTCGCCGATCTCCGCGTTCGGCGAGAGCTTCGCGTCGTTCCTGAAGAAGCCGCGCGTGGCGGTGATCATCGCGTTCGTGGTGCTGTTCAAGGCCGGCGACGCGCTGCTCTTCAACATGAGCGTGCCGTTCATGAAGAGCCTCGGGCTCGACACGTACATGCGCGGGCTGCTCAGCGCGCCGAGCCTGATCGCCTCGGTCGCGGGCACGACGATCGGCGGGATCTGGATCCGCCGCTCCTCGCTCGCGCGCGCGCTGATGCCGATCGGGGCGCTGCAGGCGCTGGCGATCCCGCTCTACACGCTGCTCGCGATCCTGCGGCCCTCGTTCGCGGTGATCGCGTTCGCGGTGTCCGTCGAGCAGCTCATCGCGGGCCTCGGGAACGCGGCGCTCCTCGTGTTCCTGATGCGCGTCGCCGAGGGGCCGCACAAGACGGCGCACTTCGCGATCGGCTCCGCGTTCATGACGATCCCGATGACGCTCGTCGGCCTCGTGAGCGGCGATCTGGCGCAGGGGCTCGGGTTCGCGCGCTTCTTCCTGGTGGCGTTCCTGATCGCGATCCCCGGCGCGCTGCTCTGCCGCGTGGCCCCGAAGGGCTGAAACCGGCGCGCGGATCTTGCGTCTCGGCGCGATGCGGGCCAACCCTTCGCCCCATGTCCAGCGTCCCCCTCGCACTCCTGCGGCGCCCCGTCGCGCTGGCCGCGCCGATCGCGGCCGTCCTCGCGGCGTCCCCTGCGCTCGCCGACGAGCCCGCGAAGCCGGCCCCGGCCGCCTCCGCGCCGTCGAAGCTCTCCATCCCCTTCACGAAGTACACGCTGCCGAACGGCCTCACCGTGATCCTGCACGAGGATCACGCGCTGCCGATGGTCTCGGTGAACACGATGGTCCGCGTCGGATCGCGCTTCGAGGAGGCGAAGCGCACCGGCTTCGCGCACCTGTTCGAGCACCTCATGTTCATGGGCACGCGGCGCGTCCCCACGAAGATGTTCGACGCGTGGATGGAGGCCGAGGGCGGCGCCAACAACGCGTGGACCAGCGAGGATCGCACCGACTATTACAGCGTCGGCCCCGCGCGCACGCTGAAGCTCCTCCTGTGGCTCGACGCGGATCGCTTCGCCTCGCTGGCCGACGACATGAACGCCGAGAAGCTGGAGGCGCAGCGCCAGGTCGTGCGCAACGAGCGCCGCCAGACGAGCGAGAACGAGCCGTACGGCAAGGTGGAGCTGCGCCTGCCGGAGCTGCTCTACCCCGAAGGCCACCCGTACCACCACCCGGTGATCGGCTCGCACGAGGACCTGGAGGCCGCGCAGGTGAGCGACGTCGTGTCGTTCTTCAAGAGCTACTACGCGCCCAACAACTGCTCGATGGTGGTGGCCGGCGACTTCAACCCCGACGAGGTGAAGGGCTGGGTGCAGACGTATTTCGGCGGCGTCCCGCGCGCGGAGGTGAAGGCCGCGCCCGAGGTGCCCGCGGCGAAGCTCACGAAGGTGGTCCGCGAGACGATCGAGGACAACGTGCAGCTCCCGAAGGTCGTGATGGCGTGGCCCACGGCCGCGCAGTACGGCAAGGGCGACGCCGAGCTGGATCTGCTCTCGACGGTGCTCTCGAACGGCAAGGCGAGCCGGCTTTACAAGGCGCTCGTCTACGACAAGCCGCTCGCGCAGGAGGTGAGCGCGTCGCAGGAGTCCGGCGAGAAGGGCTCGCGCTTCGTGGTGGAGGCGATCGCGCGCCCCGGCGTGAAGCTGGATGCGCTGGAGAAGGCCATCGACGCGGAGCTCGACAAGATCCGCAAGCAGGAGATCGCGGCGAACGAGCTGTCGCGCGCGCAGAACCAGTACGAGATGGCCTTCTTCTCGCGGCTCCAATCCGTGCGCGGGCGCGCGGCGCTGCTGAACCAGTACGAGACGTTCAAGGGCGATCCCGGCTTCATCGATCAGGATCTGCAGCGGTACCGCGACGCGACGCCGGCTGGCGTGCTCGCGATCGTGAAGTCGACGCTGGATCCGAAGGGCCGCGTGATCATCCACGTGATCCCGCGCAAGGAAGAGCCCGAGGAGAAGGCGCCGAAGGCCGCGCCCGCGAAGGCCACGGCGCCCGCGAAGGGCGCGACGCCCACGACGAAGAAGCCGGCCGCGTCGAAGCCCGCCGGAGGGAAATGATCATGCGCACCTGGTCCGCTCCGTTCACCTTCGCCGCGTTCGCGCTCGTGTCGCTCGCGGCGTGCAGCGATCCGCAAATGACCCCTCCGCCTCCGTTCCCGACGACGCCCACGCCCACCGCGACGCCGTCCGCCTCCGCGTCCGCCGAAGCCGCGGTGGACAGCATCGAGAACAAGCCCGCGCTCCCCGACGCGAAGGCCTTCGATCCGCCCGCGCCCGAGGTCGTGAAGCTCTCGAACGGCATGACGCTGTGGCTGATCGAGCGGCACACTCTCCCGCTGGTCGCGGTGTCCGTCGCGATGCCGATCGGCTCCTCGGACGATCCCGTGGGCAAGGAGGGCCTCGCGTCGATCACGGCCGACATGATGGACGAGGGCGCCGGCGGGCGCTCCGCGATCGAGGTGTCGACCGCGCTGCAGGACCTCGGCGTGAACCTCCGCACGTCGGTCTCGCTCGACGGCTCCGTGTTCTCGCTGACCGTGCTGAAGAAGAGCTTCCCGCAGGCCTTCGGCATCCTCGCCGACGTGATCGCGCGCCCGCGCTTCGAGGAGAAGGAGTGGAAGCGCGTCAGCGATCTCTGGAAGAACTCGCTCCTGAAGCGCGCGGACGATCCGGACGAGGTCGGCCGCGTCATCGGCCAGATCGCGGCCTACGGCCCGAAGCACCCGTACGGCCACCCCGCGGACGGCTTCGTCGAGAGCGCGAAGAAGATCGATCTCGGCGCGGTGAAGGCGTTCTACGGCGCGCAGTACCGGCCGGAGAAGATCGTCCTCTCGATCGCGGGCGACGTCACCAAGGCCGAGGTGGCCGCGGCCGTCGACGACGCGTTCGGCTCGTGGAAGCCGGGGCCGCCGCCCGCCGCGGAGCCGCGCGAGGCGCAGGGATCGTGGACGCCTCCGCGCGTCGTCCTCGTCGATCGCCCGAAGGCTCCGCAGTCGCTGATCGCGGTGGTGCGCGACGGCGTCCGCCTCTCGGATCCGAAGGCCTCGCTCTACGATCTCGTGAACACCGCGATCGGCGGCTCGTTCACGTCGCGCCTCAACCAGAACCTGCGCGAGGATCACAACTGGACCTACGGCGCGGGCTCCGCCTTCACCGAGACGCGGCGCGGGGGCGTGTTCATCGCGCGCGCGGCCGTGGAGACGAAGCACACCGGGCCCGCGCTGGAGGAGATGCTGAAGGAGCTGCGCACGATGGCGGCGAGCGGCCTCACCTCGGACGAGCTGACGAAGGTGCGCGCGCAAGATCGCTCCGACCTCGTGCGCCTGTACGAGTCCGTGAGCGGGATGGCGGGGCGCTTCGCGACGCTCTCGTTCCTGGGCCTGCCGCCCGACTACGACGTGGCATCGAGCCGCACGCGCCAGGGAGCGAGCCTGGAAGCCCTCAACGAGCTCGCGCGCGCGGTGGACCCGGCGAAGGGCACGATCGTCGTCGTCGGCCCGCGCAGCGAGGTCGGCCCGGCGCTCGCGAAATACGGGACTCCGGAGATCTGGGATCCCGAAGGCAACCCGGTGAAGGCGGACGCGGCGCCCGACGCGGCTCCGAAGCGCAAGGCGAAGTGATGAAGTGAGGGGGGATTCGCAGGAAGAAAAAAGCGACGCGGCGTGCTCCCATCCAGGCAGCACGCCGCGCTCGTTTGGAGGGCCGTGCCGATGTGTCGATCGGTCCGGCCTGCCTCTGTCAATTTGTCACTTGGGGACGAACTGGACCGGGTTGCTCGGGGCGCCGGTGTGGATGATGTCGTCGCTGACCCAGTAGACGAAGGCCTCCGCGGAGTTTCCGTCGAGGTACGACTCGAGCTGCAGCGTCGAGCCCGGCACCGCGTCGATGTAGATGCCGTCGGTGTCCGAGTCGGTGTCGGCGAGGAAGTTGAGCTGGCCCTCGCCCAGATCCTTCACCTCGTCGTACCCCTCCAGCCCGTCCGCCGCGTACGAGCGGAGCGCCGTGGGATCCAGGCTGGCGAAGATGCTGAAGCTGCAGACGGCCTTCGAGCTGAACGTGTCGCAGGTCGTCCAGACGTGCCATTTCCCGTCCGCCTGGTACTCGACGAAGATGCCGACGCCGTCGCCCGGAGCCGCGCTGAGAGCCTGATCCGGCTGGATGCTCACCTGTTGAATGGTGGTGTCGGTGCTGCCGGTGTCAGTCTGACCGTCGGGCGGCATGTCGCCGTGGTGACCGCCGTCATCGACGAAGAAGCAGCCGGTGCTGGCCGCGCCGGTGAGGCCGACCGTGAGCGCGAGAACGAAGGTGGACAAGCCGAGTGAACGAAGCTTCACGGAACCCTTGGAAAGCAGCATGGGAACGCTCCTGACAAGCCGAAGAGCAATCATGGGGCCAAGGCGAGGAGGCGGCCGCGGTGGAACCGTGCGCGGCCGCCGAGCGAGCCGTCAGCGGCGGTGACCGCCGCCGAAGTGCACACCGCCGCCGCCGCCGAAGTGGGGCGTGCTCACGCGAGGCGCGCTGAACGAGGGCCGCGAGACCGGCGCCGACATGCGGGGCACGCTGAACGAAGGCCGCGAGACCGGCGCGGACACCCGAGGAGCCGTGAAGACCGGCGACGACATCCGCGGGGCGGGCGCCGAGACGCGGGGCGCCGTGAACACCGGCGAGCTGCGAGGCGCGCTGTACACCGGCGCCGAAGCGC
Organism: Polyangiaceae bacterium; assembly: GCA_046351455.1. Classification (GTDB taxonomy): domain Bacteria; phylum Myxococcota_A; class Polyangia; order Polyangiales; family Polyangiaceae; genus JADJRH01. The sequence goes on along the minus strand of JAXLYM010000010.1, from coordinate 349,035 downwards.
GCGCGCCGACGGTGATCGGCGCCGAGGGACGAACGCTGGGCGCCGAGGGACGAACGCTGGGCGCCGAGGCCGCGCGACCCACCGTGGAGCCCGAGGAGGTGCGGCCGACGACGCCGGGTTGCAGCAGGCCGCTGCCCGCGCGGGCGACGGGACGCGCGCCGGCCACGCTCGCCATCGCCGCGCGCTGCGTCTTCACGAGCGTCTTCGCCTGCGCGGTGGTGCTCTTCTTCGAGAAGAGCTTGGCGCGGTTGTCCATCGCGGTGCGCTTGCTCGGCACGACGGAGTCCGGCACGCCGGCTTCCTTCATCGAGGGGCCGACCGGCTTGTGGAGCGCGCTCATGTTGCCCTTCGGCGCGGCCGAGATCTGCGAGGCCGAGTGCGTGGCGCCGGCGCTCGCGGAGTCAGGTGCCTTGTTGCTCGTGCTCACCGTCGTCGGGTTCGCGGGCTTGTAGGGCCGCGAGTGCGAGGCGATGCGCCCGACCGTGTCCTTGTCGTGCACCACGTAGTTCGAGACGTTCGAGTGGAACACGTAGCTCGTCGGGCAGAAGACGTACGCCGCGGAGGGGACCGTCGTGAAGTACGCCACGGAGCCGCCGTACCAGTACCAGGTCGGCGGCATCGGCGCCCAGCCGAGGTAACCGTAGTCGCTCGTGCGCCAGACGACCCAGGCCGGCGCGTACGTGCGGCCCGGGATCCAGGCCCAGCCGCGGCTCCCGATCCAGACCCAGCGACCGTAGTGGAACGGCACATAGCCCCAGTCGTAGGTGCTGACCCACAGCCACTGATCGTCGTCCGCCAGGCTCCAGTAGCCGCCCGTCTGATACGGCGCGAAGTCCGAGCCGACGACCGAGGTGTCCGGGACCCAGACGGTGCCGTACGAGTCGTCGTTCACCCAGGATCCGTAGCCCTGGAGCGGCTCCTGGAAGTCGGTCAAGGCGCTGGGATCCGTGTCCGCGTAGTCGTCGGTCGCGGTCGAGATCTCGGTCGTGGCGGTGGTGCTCGTGTCCTCTCCAGTGGTGGACTTGAGCTCGGGCGTCGTGGAAGTCGTGGTCGTCGTCGCCACCGTGGCAGGCAGGCTGCTCGGCGACTCATCCGACGCGTATCCCTTCGGGAGGGATTGAGCGTGCGCGGCCGCCGGGACGAGCAGCAGCGCGATCGCGAGGGCGCGGGAGAACCAAGGGGTCGAGGACGGCATCGGCTTCATGATGGAACCTTCTTCAGCACATTGCCAGCGAACCACACACAGCTCCGGACTTCGGCCGAACGTGGATCGTCCAAGCAATCCTTATTCCGAACCGGCGAGAGAGATAGACGTTCGCGCGCCGCGGATCTTCCTGCTTTTCTCGCATTTTCCTCGCGCCTCTCTCGCGCCTCTGAGGACCGCCGTTCACAGCTCCGGGGCGGCGTGCCCCACGGGGGGCGAAGCGCCACCACGCGACCGTTGGGGGGCTCGCGGAGGCGGCTCCGGCGGCAGGTCCGTCGGTTTGCTTTTGTGCGCCGACGTGCCCGCGGTAACGTCGCCGCCGTGCGAGCCGTTGCGCGTGGGAGTGCCTTACTTTCTGCGGGGATCGTGGCGTTCGCGAGCGCGGGCTCGGCCCTGGCGGATCCGCCTCGGAGCGGCGTGCGCCTCGATGGTCTGCAGCCAGCGTCGCCGGACAGCACCTTTTTCCGGGCCGAAGGGCCGCACGAAAAGAAGACCGGCGTCAGCGAAGTGGGCCTGTCGGCCGGCGTGGATTTCGCGCAGTCCCCGCTGCGAGCGGTCGTCGTGGATCAGGCGGGCGCCTCCGCGTCGGAGAAGCCGGTCATCGAGCAGGCGCTGCTGCTCCGCGTCGGGGCTTCGTTCTCACCGGCGTACTGGTTCTGGGCCGATTTGCAGGCGCCGTTCGCGCTCTTCGAGCAGGGGCCGCTCGGCAAGGATCCGGAGCTGCTCGCGGGGCAGGCGCTCCGCGCGCCGGTGGCTCCCGGCCTCGGCGATCTGCGCGTGGGGCTTCATTTCAGGCCGATCGACACCGACAGCTTCGATCTCATCCTCGGGGGGCACTACTGGGCGCCCGTCGGATCGATGGAGTCGTATCTGTCGGACACGCGGTTCCGCGCGGAGGCGGATCTCGGCGTCGCGGGGCGCGTCGGCAAGATCCTTTACGGGTGCACGGTGAGCGTCGCGCCCACGTTCTTCATGCCGCGCGACGGCGATCGCGTCGCGGCCTCGTGCGGCCTGCACGCGCTGCCGATCCCATCGTTGTCCCTCGGGTTGGAGCCGTCGTTCGCGCTCTACAAGGACCTCCGCGACGCGCGCTCGAGCACGTCGGCGACGCCCGTTCAGGGGATGACGTACCAGGTGGAGCCGCTCGCGGCGCTGCGCTTCACGGCCGGAGACTTCTCGATCGCGGTGTCGGGCGGGCCGGGGTTCGGGGACGCTCCGGGGACGCCGCAGGTGCGGGGGATGCTGCAGCTCGCGTATCGGATCGAGGGCAGCCCGAAGGTGATCGCGCCTCCGCCGAAGCCGACGGATCTCGATCAGGACGGCATCAAGAACGAACAGGACGCGTGCCCCGAGGAGGCCGGCCCGGACAACGCGGATCCGAAGCGCAAGGGGTGCCCGTTCCTCGACGCGGACGGCGATCTCGTGCCGGATCAGGACGACGCTTGCCCGGTAACGGCGGGGACGCGCTCGACGAACGCATCGGCCAACGGGTGCCCCGACACCGACAACGATCTCGTGCCGGATCCGATCGACACGTGCAAGAGCGAGCCGGGCGATCTCAAGACCGGGTGCCCGACGTACGCGCGGCTCGAAAAGAAGGGATTCCAGGTGACGCCGGCGATCGTGTTCGCGGAGGGCGTCACGTCCCTCACGAAGCAGGCGAAGGCCGCGCTCGAAGAGATCGCCGCGACGATGCGCGCGAACCCGAAGCTCGGCCACGTGAGCATCAGCCTCGGCACGAAGGGCGCGCCGCCTGCGCTCTCCGACAAGCGCGCGGAGCAGATCGCGCTCGTGCTGCGCAACATGAACGTGGATCCGCAGCGCTTCGAGGTCGTCCTTCAGGAAGGGACCAAGAGCGGCGCCGTCGACGTGAAGCTCGTGAAGTGAGCCCGTTTTCGTTTTCGGGGGAGTGATACGAGGGGGCGGAGCCCCCTTGTAAATCCGACAAATCCGACGAATGCGGAGGTGGTTACTCGCCGCCGGCGGGGGTCGAGGACGGGACTTCGGGGGCCGCTTCGCCGCGCGCTGCGGCGCCGTGGACCTGGTACTTCTGGCCCTTCAATCGGGCCGCCAATGCGGCGCCGCGCCAGCCCAGATAGGCCTTGTTGAACTCCATGATCTGATCCGGCGCGAGGTACGGGTTCTTGAGGCCGCCGAACGAGACGAGCGCCAGCACCTGCTCCGCCACGCTCACGGGGCAGCCGGTCAGGCGGATCACCTGCTCGCCCCTCGCGGCGGCCGCGGCGAGCTTCGCGGTCACCGTCACCATCTTCGCGAAGATGTCGTCGTGCTTCGCGGTGTACGGGTCCTTCGTGGAGCGGGGTTTGTAGAGGTTTTCGATCTTGATGAGCTTGCCGTTCACGTAGCTCTCGTGCTCGGCGCAGTCGCCGATGAACACGATCTTCTCGCCCGGCTTCGCGTCGATCTTGCCCTCGTATTTGCCGAAGACGACGTGCATGTGGGGCAGCTTCTCGTCCGTCGTCTTGTCGTAGAGGCGCAGGATCTCGATCGCCTCCTCCAGCGCGCCGGGGCAGCCGCCCCAGCAGTAGTCCGTGTCGGGCGCCGCGTTGCCGCCGCCGCGCTGCTTCGCGCCGATGGAGCCGTCCTGCGGGGGCGGGCCGGCGTAGGCCGTGACGTGCGTGCCCTCGAAGTACTTCTCCACGCGGATCAGGCCCACCTTGAAGCCCTTCGCGCGCGCCTTCGCGTCCTCCAGCGTGACGTCGCCGGTGATCTCGATCTTCGAGAGATCGGTCGTGCCGAAGCCGCGCTCCGTCGCGAGCCGGACGTGCGGGATGCTCAGCGGATCCAGGCCGATGATGCTCGCGCACACGCTGTCGAACGCGACCTGGTTGTTGCCCATCACGATGAGGCCGAGCGGGAACGGGATCGGCGTGAGCATGCGGCCCTCGCCCGCGGTGATGGCGTCGATCGCGATGAACTGCGGCTGGATGATGTACTGCAGGTCCGCGAGCTTCTCGTCGAGGCGGTGATCGTGGTCGATCAGGCGGTGTCGGTCGTCCTGGATGCCGATGTAGTTCTTCATCGAGAACGTGATCGTCGTCCACGGGTGGCTCTTGAATTTGGGCAGGTTGACGAAGAAATCGGCCTTCGCGACCGGCTCCGGCGTGAACACGTAGTCGCGAAGGCGGCTGTCGTGCGTGTAGCGAATCTCGACCTGCGGCACCTCTTCGAAGTGGTAGTGCTTCACGCCGGTGCGCTCGAACACCGGGTAATAGCCGGCGCCTTCGAACGAGAGGCGGGTCGGGATCGTGATGCCGCAGCGCTCGCCGACGGCCATCTCCGTCACCTTGCCGCGATCGCGATCCTTCAGCGCGAGGATCACGCCTTCGAGGAATTCGGGGCGGGTGAAGGCGTTCGTGAACATGTCGCCCGAGGCGACGCAGTTCGGCTTGAGGAGCGTGCGGCCCGAGGGCTCGAGGCCCAGCTCTTCCAGCCCTTCGCGGATGATCCGGCGGATCTTGTCCACGTCGTACGTCTTGCAGTCGCGGATGATGACGCGCGGACGATCAGCGATCTTCATGGTTCGGTGAGGCTAATCGCGGGGACGAAGGGCCGCAAACACCGTGTGCGGTCACTTCAACGTGGCGGCCTCGTCGCGGTGGGCGCGCGTGGCGTCGAGCATCTTGCCCTCGATGCGAAAGGCGCCGTCTTCGGCCTTGCAGCGGGCCACTTTGATGCGGATCGGCGCGCCGGAGGGCATCACGCCTTCGATGCGCGAGCCGGGCGCGGAGGGGATGGTGGAGCGCACGGTGACGCGGTCGTCGTCGGCCTCGATCACGGCGGCCTCGCCGCCCTTGTTCCAGCGGATCATGCTCAGAAACCCTTGCGACCTCGGGAGATCGCGACCTTCGCCTCGCGCTCGGCGTCCTTCTCTTTGATGGCCTCACGCTTGTCCGCGCGCTTCTTTCCGCGGGCGAGGGCGATCTCCACCTTGGCGCGGCCGTCCTTGAAATAAAGCTGCGTCGCGATCGCGGTCATGCCCTCGCGCTGGATGGCGCGGTCGATCTCTTCGATCTCCTTCGCGTGCAGCAGCATCTTGCGGGCGCGCTTGTCGGCGGCGTGGCCGAAGGCGGCGCCCTCCAGGATCGGGATGTTCATGCCGTTCAAGAAGGCCTCTCCGCGCTGGATGGAGACCCACGTGTCGGTGAGATCCGCGGTGCCCACGCGGAGCATCTTCACCTCGGTGCCGACGAGCACGAGGCCGGCTTCGAATTTGTCGCCCAGCTCGTAGTCGAAGCTCGCGCGCCGGTTCTTCGCGACGACGCGGTCGCCCGCGTGAGCGCCCTTCTTGTCCTTGTCCGACGGCATCCGGCCTCTCGCTTACCACGACAGGGAGGGTAGAGTCTGTGCGGATGCGAAGGAGCTCGGCCGCGTGCGTTCGAGAGGTGCTCTTGGCGTGCGGTGTGCTCGTCGGGTGCAGCGGAAACGGCGCGGGGCCCGCGGGGAACGAGCCGCCTCCGAAGCCCGCGCGATCGGCTCCACCACCCGCGGCGTCGCTGATCCCGACGGGCGCGCCATCCGCTTCGGCGCCGCCGGAGCCATCCGCGAGCGCATCGAATTTGCCGGATCCGCCCGAGGATCCGCGCGCGCAGCGGGCCCGCATCTCGACCGAATTCGCGGGGCGACGGCCGCACGCTTGGGGCCTCTCGATCCCCGGCGTCGTCACGACCGTCGCGACGGAGGGCGCCTCGATCGCGCTCACGTTCGACGCGTGCGGCGGGCCCGGCGGCGACGGGTACGACGCGGCGCTCATCGAGTATCTGAAGAAGGAGCAGGTGCCCGCGACCCTATTTTTGACGAGCAAATGGATCGCCGCGCGAAAGCAGACGGCGCAATCGCTCGCCTCCGAGTCGCTCTTCGAGATCGAGAACCACGGCAGCGCGCACCGGCCTTGCTCGGTGACCGGGCGCTCCGCGTACGACATCCGCGGGACGCGCAACGTGGGGGACGCGATCGACGAGATCCAGCGCGGATCCAAGGCGATCTTCGAGCTCACCGGGAAGGCGCCGCGCTTCTACCGGCCGGGCACCGCGTACTTCGACGACGTGTGCCTCGACGTGGCCTCCGCGCTCGGCGAGACGGGGGCGGGGTTCGCGGTGAACGGGGACGGCGGCACCGGGTTCTCGCGGGCGCAGGTGCGCGACGCGATCGTGAAGGCCAGGAGCGGCTCGATCGTGCTGCTGCACATGAACCACCCGGGGGCGCACACGCGCGAGGGCGTCATGGATGCGATCCCGATCCTGCGCGCGCGCGGCGTGAAGATGGTGCGGCTGCGCGACGCGCCGGTGAAGTGATATACGGGCCCGCATGACGAGCAGTCCTTCGCATCTCTCCGGGCGCAAGATCGGCTTCATCGGCGGCGGCAACATGGCCGGGGCGCTCATCCGCGGGCTCCTGTCTTCGCACGCGTGCGCCGCGGCCGACATCCGCGCGAGCGACGTGAACGAGGGGCGCCGGCAAGAGCTGATGGACAAGTTCGGCATCGAGACGACGGACGACAACGCCGCGATCGCCGCGTGGGCCGACGTCATCGTCATCGCCGTGAAGCCGCAGATCGTGGACCGCATCCTCGCCGCGCTCGCGACCGGCGTGCGCGAAGGCGACGTGGTGATCTCGATCGCCGCGGGCGTGCCGATCGACGCCATCGAGGCCCGCTTGCCGCTGGGGACGCGCGTCATCCGCACGATGCCGAACACCGCGGCCATCGCGCTCGCGGGCGCGACGGCGATCGCCCCGGGGACGCACGCGAACAAGGCCGACGTCGAGGTGGCGAAGAGCCTGTTCGCCGCGGTCGGACGCGCGGTGGTGCTCGACGAGAGCCTGCTCGACGCGGTGACCGGCCTCTCCGGGAGCGGCCCCGCGTACGTGATGCTGATGATCGAGGCGCTCGCGGACGGCGGCGTGAAGGTGGGCCTCGGCCGTGACGTGGCGCTGCTGCTCGCGGCGCAGACCGTGTACGGCGCGGCGAAGCTGCAGCTGGAGACCGGCGAGCACCCGGGCCGCCTCAAGGACATGGTGACGAGCCCCGGCGGCACCGCGATCGCGGGCCTGCACACGCTCGAAGCCGGCGGCCTCCGCCGCACGCTGATCGACGCCGTGGAGGCCGCCGCGCGACGCTCCGCCGAGCTCGGCGCGCAGATGGCCGCGAAGCTCGCCAAGTAATGCGCTAAAAGGGGGGAGAGCGCGTGAATCCGGGGCGATTCGTCGCGCGTAGGGGCGCCAACATGAGGGAGCTCTCGATGGCTTTTCGTCGGTTCTTCGGGGTGATTGCCGCGCTCTCTGCGGCGGGCGGCGCCTTCGCGGCGTGCAACGCGGACGTGGACACGACGTGCGTCGACGGGCCATGCGACGTGCAGACCACCACACAGACGAGCTCGGACACCGGCACCGGCACCACCACCGGCTCGGAGTGCATGCCCGTCGCGAACGGCGGAGACTCGTGCTCGGACGACGCGCAGACCGGCGATTTCCCCTGCGACGTGTTCAACGTGCTGAAGGCCAAGTGTCATAACTGCCACTCTGACCCGCACGTGGGCGGCGCGCCGATTGACCTGCTCACCTGCGACCGCTTCCACGAGATGGATTGCGGACCTGCGAGGACCCGCTTCCGCACCGCGAATTTTTATCTCTTCTGCACGAAATTCATGCCCCTCGGCGCGAACAAGCTGACGGACGCGGAGGCGACGACGCTGCAAACCTGGCTGGATCAATGCGCGCCCTGCGTGCCGGCGGGGACGGGATGCACCGGCGCGCCGGGCACGAAGGCCTGTTATCAGGATTGACCAGGGGGCTGTCCATCGCGCGTCCAGCGTCCCGGCGCGCGGCCGCGGCGGCGGCCCGGTTTTCGGCACGGACTGCGCTTTACCCCCGGGGCCGGGCGCCATAAAAAAGAGGCCATGACGCAGCCACCCGTCGAGCCTGCTCGCCCCAACGCGCGTCCCGTCGTCCGCAAGAAAGGCTTCTTCCGCCGCAACCTCTCGCGGATCTTCCTCGTCGCGCTCGTTCTCGGGGGCGGGGCGTTCTTCGCGGCCACGAAGCTCAAGCCGGTGCCCGTCGTCGCGATGCCCGTCGTCCGTGGACAGGCCGTTGACGCCGTGTACGCCACCGGCACCGTGGAGGCGCAGGATCGCGTGCAGGTGAAGGCGAAGACCGCCGGCGCCCTCGCGGAGGTGCTCGTGAAAGAGGGGGATCGCGTCAAGAAGGGCGACCTCATCGCGCGCATCGACTCGCCGCAGCTCAACTTCGAGCTGACGCGCGGCAAGGTGGATCTCAACGCCGCGTCCGCGCAGGGCGGGAAGGCCGCGCCGCAGGTGGAGGCGCTGAAGGCGCAGGGGCTCGGGATCCAGGCGGATCTCGACCTCGCGCAGCAGGACCTGGACAGGCAGTTGAGGCTCGCGGCGACGGGCGCGGTGAGCTCCGCGGACACCGATCGTGCGAAGGCGAAGGTCGCGCAATTGAGGGCCACGCTGGCCGCCAACGAGGCGCAGCAAAAGGCCCTTCGAATCGACCTCTCCGCGAACGCCGCGCGCCAGGCCGCGCAGGTGAAGACGCTGGAGAGCCGCGTCGCCGACGCCGAGGTGCGCGCGCCGATGGATGGAGTCGTCCTCGCGAAGAGCGTGGAGCTCGGCGAGGTGGTGAGCGTCAATCAGACCCTGTTCAAGATCGGCGACATCGATCGTCTCGTGCTGGAGGTCTCCGTCGACGAGGCCGACATCGCGCGCGTGAAGGAGCCGGCGGGGGCGGAGGCCGGCTCCAGAGTGGCAGTCAGCCTCTACGCCTTTCCGAAGGACGTGTTCGCCGGCCACGTCTTCGAGATCCTGCCGGACGCGAACCGCGAGCGGAAGAGCTTCCTCGCGAAGGTGCGCCTCGACAAGCCACCTCCGGGCCTCCGCAGCGGCATGAGCGGAGAGGTCAACATCCTCATCGGCGTGAAGGAAAATGCCCTGCTCGCGCCGAGCCAGGCGGAGAGCGAAGGGGCCGTGTGGATCGTGGAGGACGGCAAGGCGAAGAAGCAGCCTGTCAAGGTGGGTATTCGTGACCTGTTGCGCGTCGAGATCACCGAGGGCGTCCAGGACGGCGCGCTGGTGCTCGTCGAGGGGCAAGACAAGGTGACCGAGGGGAAGCGACTCTCGGTGACGACGAAGGAGCAGGACAGGCTCGCTCCCGTGCCGGAGGCGAACGGCGCCGCGCCTTCGAGCGCCAAGTGAACGGGACGGTCCTCTTCGTCTCGCTGCGGCAGCTCTGGGAGCGCAAGCTGCTCAATGGCATCGCCGTGCTCGGCGTCACGCTGGGCGTGCTCACGCTCATCACGATCAGCGGGATCATGCAGGGTTTCCAGGTGAAATTCCTGGTCAACATCCTCAAGGTGAGCCCCCATGTCGTGATCCACGACAAGCAACTGCGGCCTTCGCCCTCGATCCTCGCGCGCTTCAGCGACGAGCACGTCGTCACGCACGTGTCGCACGAGACGCCGAACGACAGGCAGCTTCGCATCAATCGACCGTACGAGATCGTCAACGAGCTCTCGCGGATGGATGAGGTCATCGGCGCGGCCGCGTCGCTCGGCGGGACAGCCGTGCTCGCGGTCGGGGCCAAGCAGTATTCGGTGGATCTCCGCGGCATCGATCCGGGTCGGCAGAACAAGGTGACGCCGATCGCGCAGTTCGTGGAGCAGGGGAGTTACAAGGCGCTCTCCGCCTCGGCGGACGCGATGGTGATCGGGGCCGGCGTGGCGAAGGAGCTCGGCGTCAAGGTGGGTGACGTCGTGCGGTGCGGCGCGGCCCTCGGGCCGACGATGAGCCTCAAGGTGGTCGGGATCTTCGACGCGCAGATCCCGTCGATCGACAACCGCCGAGTCTACGTGATGCTGCGGACGGCGCAGGTGCTGCTCGGCAAGCCCGATATCGTGGGCCAGATCGAGATCAAGCTGCGGGACCCGGACAGCGCGCCCGCGATGCGGGAGAAGCTGGAGCGCGCGCTCGGCTACGACGCGGAGAGCTGGCAGGAGCAGAACGCCAATTTCCTGTCCCTCTTCACCATGCAAAACATGATCATCAACTTCGTGGTCGGCGCCATTCTGACGGTCGGCGGCTTCGGCATCCTCGCGATCCAGATCATGATTGTTTTGCAGAAGACGCGCGACATCGCCATCTTGCGGAGCGTGGGTTTCCGCCGGAACGACATCCTCGCGGCGTTCCTGCTCCAGGGCGCGATCATCGCGTCGATCGGCGCCGCGATCGGCAGCGTGGGCGGGCATTTCCTGGTCGGCTTCCTCGGGACTCTGAAGGTGCACCAGGAGGGCCTCGTGAAGAGCGACACGTTCCTCGTGTACGAAGATCCGAAGTTCTACTTCTACGGCGCCGGATTCGCGCTGTTCGTCGGGCTCCTCGCGAGCCTCATCCCGGCGCTGCGCGCGTCCCGGGTGGAGCCGGTGGACGTGCTCCGCGGGCAGATCGGGTAATTGGAGGGACCGTGTCCGGAAAGCACATCGACTCCAGCGTGGACGTGCACTTTCCCGGGGAATTGCCGTCCCACGCGTTCGAGACTCCGCACCTCCCGTGGCCGGAGCCGGGGGAGGTCGTGCTCTCGGCGGAGGACATCACGCGGGAGCTCGGCACGGTGGTGAAGACTCCGGTGCTCCTCGGCATCGACCTCGCGATCCGAGCGCGGGAGTTCGTCAGCCTGACGGGCCTCTCCGGCTCCGGAAAGAGCACGCTGCTCTATCTGCTCGGCGCGCTGGACCGGCCGACGAGCGGACGGGTGATGTTCGAGGGCCAGGACATCGCGACGCTCGACGACGACGAGCGGGCCGAATTGCGCAGTTTGTCGTTCGGCTTCGTGTTCCAGTTCCACTTCCTCCTGCCCGAGTTCACGGTGCTGGAGAACGTGATGATCCCGATGTTGCGGCGCGGGCAAAGGTCGCGCTCGTCCGCGGAGGATCGCGCCATCCTGGTGCTGGAGTCGATTGGCCTCTTGCCGTATCTGGAGAGGCGTCCATCGGAGCTGTCGGGCGGCCAGCAGCAGCGCGTGAGCATCGCGCGGGCGGTCGCGAACGACCCGAAAATCATCTTCGCGGACGAGCCGACTGGCAACCTCGACTCGAAGAACGGCGTCCTGGTGATGGAGGCCTTCGAGAAGCTGGTGCGCGAGGACGGCCGCACGATCGTGATGGTGACGCACGAACGTAGCTTCGCCGCGCGCGCCTCCCGACAGGTGATGATGAGCGACGGCCGGGTGGTGGCGGACATCGATCAGCGCCGGGCCGGCGGCTGACTCGGCCCCTCCCAAAAAGGATATTCGGGTCGCATCATCGATGGTAGCGTGCGGGCCACGCGGCGCGTCGCCGCGCGCTCGGAGCTACGGGGTGTCCCTATGATCATGCGCACGATCTCCTGGATTTGCGGCGTCGCGGCCGCGGCGGCTTGCCTCTCGGGGTGCGGGAACAAGGGGTCTGGGGCGGCGGGGAACGACACGAACAACCCCGCGTACGTGCCCCCGCCCTCGACCGCGGCCGCCGCGGATATCGCGGGCGATTACACGATCACCGGGACGAACCCGGGCGGCGCGTCGAAGTACACTGGCACGCTCGCGATCACCAAGCGCGGGCAGGTGTACCAGTTCTCCTGGAAATCCGGCGGCGCCAGCTATGACGGGATCGGCGTCGTGACGGAGCGCACCGCCGGTGTCGCGTTCGCCAACGGGCCCAACGGCGCCGGCTGCGGTGTCGTCCACTACAAGGTGGGGCCGGGCGGCGCGCTCTCCGGGCGCTGGGGCGCGTGGGGACAGGACTACTCCGGGAACGAGACCGCCACCCCGCAAGGCAGCGTGTCCGGCCTCGTCGGCAAATACGATGTCTCGGGGACTCGGCTCGATGGCAAGGCCTACAAAGGCACCCTCTCCGTCGCGGCGGAGGGCGCAGGGTTCTTGTTCGACTGGGCCACCGGCGACGCGTCGAAGGGCTTCGGCGTGAGGATGGGGGACTTCGTGTCGGTCGGGATCGGCGGCGATCAATGCGGGTTCGTCGCGTACGAGATCAAGCCGGACGGGTCGCTCTCCGGGCAGTGGAGCAGCTTCAAGTCGAGGGCCATCGGGACCGAGGTCGCCACCAAGAAGTGACCTCTTTCCGGGCGGACGCGCGCGGCAATTGCGCTCGGCGGCGCGCGCGTCCCCTGATATGCGTCGTGGGGTGAGCACCCCTCCGATTGCCACGTTGACGACCCGCCGGCGGTTCCTCGGCGGCGCGATCGTCCTCCTCTGCGGCGTCCCGGCCTGCGACGCCGGGCCCGACTCGGGATCTGGAGAGACCACCACAGACACCCACACGGCGACGTGGACGAAGCTCGGAGCCTGGGAAATCCCGCCGGATCCGACGCTCTCGCCCGCGCGGTACGCGATGCTCGCGGCGCTGATGGACGTCATCATCCCCGGCGACGAGGGCTCGCCCGGCGCCACGATCGCGCGCGCCGCATACTACGTGGATCGGCTCCTCGGCGCGTTCCGGAGCGATCCGCCGCTCATCTTCGCGGGCGGCCCCAACTCCGGACGTCACGGCGGCGTGGACGATTTCTCCTCGTTTTTGCGGCTCACGCGCGTGGAGGAGATCCGGTGGCGCACCTTCATCGAGGGGTCGCACGGGATGCCGGAGCGCGAGTGGAACGGGCCTGTCAAGGGGCTTGTCGACAAGTACGAAGAGGGGCTCGACGCGGCGGACAAGGTGGCGCGCGATCAGCTCGGCGTCGGGCTCGCGGACGCACCATTCGACGATCGGAAGCACCTGCTCGGCAGCCTCGACAAGGACTTCGTCGCGATGGTGTACGAGCACGCGGTCGAGGGGACGTACGGAGATCCGGTGTACGGCGGCAACTATCAGATGGCCGGCTGGAAGGCGATTGACTACGAAGGGGACCGGCAGCCAATCGGCTTCTCGGCGCACGAGATGGCGCACCCGGAGGAGGGCTGAACCATGGGCACACCGGATTTCGATGTCGCGATCGTGGGCTCCGGCGCGGGCGGCGGCGTCGCGGCGTACGTGCTGGCCTCTCGGGGATTCAAGGTCGCGCTCATCGAGAAGGGGCGCAATCCGTATCCGACGCTCGGCGAAGGGGAGCTTCGAGGGTCCTTGTTCGGCAACGACGAGCTGAAGGGCAATCGGTACTTCGCCTTTCAGGACCCGTTCATCGAGCCGCGCACCTTCCGGGAGGGCGACGACAAGATGCTCGCGACCGGGGAAGTGCAGGGCCTCGGCGTCACGGTCGGCGGCGGAACGGTGCAGTACGACGGTGACTGTCCGCGCGTGCAGCAGGCGGATTTGCGGCTCCTCAGCACGTTCGGTCCCGTCGACGGGGCCGACGTCGTGGACTGGCCCATTGCGTATTCGGATCTGGCACCTTTCTATGACGAGGTGGAGCGGCTCATCGGCGTGCAGGGGCTCGCCGGCGCGGACCCGTTCGCGGAGCCTCGCGGGGAGTATCCGATGCCGCCGGGATATCCGCCGGCCGGCGGCCTCCTGCTCGCGTCCGGGGCCGAGAAGCTCGGGTATCACCCGCACCCCATGCCGATGGCGGTCAATTCGATCTTTTACCGCGGCCGCCCCGCGTGCGTGAACTGCGGGTTCTGCGCGTTCGGGTGCCCGTCCAACTCCAAGGGATCGACGGCGGTCACCGTCATTCACGACGCGCTCCTGACCGGCAATTGTACCCTGATCACGGAGGCGTGCGTCACCAAGCTCACGATGGAGCCGTCGGGCGAAAAGGCCTCCGGCGTGCGGTACATCGACGCGAAGGGGGCCGAGCAGGTGCTGACCGCAAAGCAGGTGATCGTGGCGTGCAACGCGATCGAGACTCCGCGGTTGCTCCTGTCGTCGGCGACGGCCTCGCACCCGAACGGCGTCGGCAACAGCTCGGGTTTGCTCGGCAAATATCTGATGTTCCACATCGTGTTCGGCGCGGTCGGCGTGTTCGACGAGGAGCTGCGGACGTACCGCGGGCGCATCGTGACGCACTCGATGGCCGACTTCACGGTGAACGACGGGAGCCCCGATTACGTGCGCGGCGGGTACGTGGAGCTCGGGGGGCAGATAAGGCCTCTGCGCGAAGGGGTGGAGTATCCGATGGGGCTCCATAAACAGCTCATGGTCGACGGGACGTACCGGCGGCGCATCGGCAGCGTCGCGATGATGGGAGAAGACGTGCCGGTCATTACGAATCGGGTGGAGCTCGATTCATCCGTGAAGGACGTGTACGGCCGGCCGGTGGCGCGGATCACGTATGCGCGGCACCCGCACGATCAGGCCGTGGTGGACCGCTACATGCCGAAGCTCAAGGAGATCGCGATGGCGGCGGGCGCGAAGAGCACGGTGGAGAACGACGACGCGAAGCGCACGGGCGTCCCGGATACGAAGCATCTTCTCGGCACGACGCGGATGGGGACGGACGCCGCGAAGAGCGTGACGAACGAGTGGTGTCGGCTGCACGACGTGGCCAACGTGTGGATCGCGGACGGCGGCGTGTATCCGACGTCGACGGCCTTCAATCCGACGTTGACGCAGCAGGCGCTCGCGTATCGGACGGCGGCGTACATCGCGAATCCACAGGACCCGAAGCCATGAAGACGACCGCGACGATGGCAGTGACGACAGGCCTCTTCGGCGCGGCCCTGGTGAGCGTGAGCGCGGCCGGGATCGGCTGCGTGGACGAGGAGACGAGCGGCGCCGGCGGCGGCACCGGCACGACGACCACGGCTACAAGCACGGTCGTCCCCGGCGTCGGGACGGACGACGCGACGACGAAGAAATGCCTCGGCTGTCACCAGCCCATTCAGGAGCATTGGAGTCACCTGTCGTCGCACGAGGTCTTGTTCGACTGCAACGGGTGCCACGATCTCGGCACGACGTTTCCGCACGCGACGCCGGTCACGCTGCCGAAGTGCGAGAAATGCCACAGCGAGACGGCGCACCCGGCGGGCGCAGGGGCCGAGTGCAAGGCGTGTCACGACCCGCACGGCAGCGCGAATCAGTTCTTGATTCGGGAGAGCATCGCGCTGCCGTCCGGGGAGTACGCCGACGTGACGTTCACCGAAGTGCAAGGTGCCAGTCCGGGCGGCCTCGTGCGAGCCGGCGTGGACGGCGCGACGGCCGGAACCGGGCTGTGCGAGGTCTGCCACACGCAGACGAAGCATTACAGGGCGGACGGGACGGGGACGCCGCATCAGACGGCTTGGTGCGGCAACTGCCATGATCACCAGAAGGGGATGTCAGCGCCAAAAATCCCTTGAATCAGCTTAAAAGGTGCCCACCCCCCGGTCCGTGCTCGGCCTACGGCCTGCGCGCGGCCCGCCCCTCCCAAAGCGCCTGCTTGAAACGTCAAGGACTGCGTCCGCTCCGCTACGGACTCCGCGGAGCAAGGCTCCGCTCCGCCTTCGCGGAACGAACTCCGTCCTTCCAGTGGCGGCCGTACGCAGCCGCAGGGAGGGGGAGCCTCGATAATTAGCAACGCTCCAGGGCGCCCCCCTCGACGCGCGCAGGCGCGGAGCGCCGAGCACGGCGATTGGGGGGCGCGGGCGCGACGACCGGAGGGAGGAGCGCCGTGGGGGGCACCCCTGTTTGGAAACGCTCTTCTCTCTCGCTCTCTTTTCAGGATCGAAGGAGACTGGCCACTTCCTCCGCGATGGACAGGCACGCTGTCAGGCCCGGGGACTCGATGCCGAAGAGGTTCACCAGGCCGGGGATGCCGTGAATTGAAGGGCCGTCGATGCGGAAGTCGGCGGCGGGCTCGCCGGGGGCGCTGATCTTCGGGCGGATTCCCGCGTACGCCGGCGTCAAGGCGTCGTCCGGGAGGGCGGGCCAGTAGCGACGGACGGCCTCTTCGAAGCCGACGGCGTCTTCCAGTGACAGGCTGTATTCTATTTGATCCACCCAGCGGAACGTGGGGCCGAAGCGGGCCTGGCCGGCGAGGTCCAGGGTCAAGTGGACGCCGAGGTGGCCGCCTTCGCCGGGCACCGGGTAGATGAGGTGTCGGAACGGCGCTCTGCCACGCAGGCTGAAATACGCGCCCTTCGCGTATCGCGGGATCGGCGCCGCGCTCGCCGGGAGGCCCTCGATCGAGCGCGCCACGTCGCACGCGTGGAGGCCCGCGGCGTTGACGACCGAGCGCGCGCGCATCGTCACGGGGGACGCGCCGCCGATGTCGAGCTCGATGCCCCGCGACGTCACGCGGCCCGCGAACACCGGCGATCGCAGCGAGAGGAGCGCGCCGTTCGACTCGGCCTCGATCAGGAGCGCGCGCATCAAGCCGTGGCTGTCGAGGATGCCGGTCGACGGGGAGAGCAACGCGGCCTCGCACGCGAGATCCGGCTCCAAGGCGCGCGCCGCTTCGCGATCGAGCAGAGAAAGATCCGTGACGCCGTTCGCGGCGGCCTGCGCGCGCAGCGCTGAAAGACGCGGCACCTCGTCCTCCGAGCACGCGACGACGAGCTTGCCCGTGCGGCGATGCGCGACGCCGCGCTCCTCGCAGAAGGCGTACAAGAGATGCTTCCCGCGCACGCAGCACCGCGCCCGGAGCGAGCCCGCGGGGTAGTGCAGGCCCGCGTGGATCACCTCGCTGTTGCGCGCGCTCGCGCCGGTGCCGAACGCGCGCTCGGCCTCGACGATCAAGATCTCGCGGCCCTCCGCGGCGAGGGCGCGGGCGCACGCGAGGCCGACCACGCCGGCTCCGATGACGATCGTGTCGACCGATTCCATGCGGAAAGTGGCTTACGGCGGCGGGGCGGCGGCATCCAGGTCTTGGCGCTGCAATGCGAGATTGGTAGCGTGCGGATGGCAATGGAGATCGACCTCGAAACCGCCGGGCTGACGGAGCTGATCCGGCTCCAGAACCTGCTTTCGGAGGCGGTGCAGCGGCGCTTCGAACGTTCTCTGGCGCTCGTCTTCACCGACGTCGTCGGGTCGACCGAGTACTTCGCGCGCTTCGGCGACCAGCAAGGGCGCAGGCTCCAGCAGCAGCACCTCGATCTCCTGAACGCCGTGCTCCCCACGTCGAAGGGCCGCATCGTCGACACCGCGGGCGACGGCGCGTTCACGTGCTTCCCCACCGCCGTCTCCGCGACCGAGGCGATGGTGAACTTGCAGCGGAGCATCACCGCGGAGAACTTCAACCGCGCGCGGGATCACCAGCTCGTGCTGCGCATCGGCGTGCACTTCGGCAGCGTCCTCACGGACGGAGCGGTCGTCTCGGGCGACGCCGTGAACCTGTGCGCCCGCGTCACGAGCACGTGCGCGCCCGGCGAGGTGCGGCTCACGCGCGCGGCCTTCTCGGAGCTGCCAGGGCCCGTGCGCGCGCGCTGCATCCCGATCATGCCGGCGCTGCGGCTGAAGGGCCTCCTGGAGCCGGTCGACGTGTTCTCGCTCCAGTGGCGCCCGCCGGGGATTTACCCGACGTTCGTGCGCATCTCGGAGACGTCGGAGGAGCTGCCGCTGCCGGAGCGCGACTCGATCGGGTTCGGGCGGCTCGCGGAGAAAGACGGCGTCGTCGCGAACGACATCGTGCTGTGGCACCCGGACAAATCGCTCACGCAGCAGGTGAGCCGATGGCACTTCGAGCTGCGTCGTCAACCGACGGGATTCGTGCTCCATCAGATCTCGGACGGCATCACCGAGGTGGACGGGCAGCCCGTGCCGCAAGGGGCGAAAGTGCCGGTCCGCGCGGGGTCCATCGTGCGCGTCGCGCGTGTGCTGACGCTTCAGTTCTTCTCCACCGAAAAGGCCATGACGGATCAGACGGTCGGTCCGGGCCCGCAGATGCCGTGACCTCGGGCAGAGATGCCGTGATGCGGCGGCGGTCGCCGTGATATCTTCGGCCGCAGCGTGACACCGAGCGTGCCAGAGGCGGGACTCATCGCACCGGAGATGGTGTCGTGAGCGTGCTCCGCGCCGGGGCCACCATCGGGAAATACGAGATCGTCGGCGTGCTCGGCGCGGGCGGCATGGGCGTCGTCTACGAGGCGCGCCACCCCGTGCTCGCGAGCCGGCTCGTCATCAAGACGCTGCGCTCCAACCTGCAAGGCGCCGGCGCGCAGATGGCCGAGCGGTTCCGCAACGAGGCGCTCGCGGCGAGCCGGCTGCGCGACGATCGGCTGCCTCAGATCTTCGACATCGACGAGCTGCCGGACGGCACGCAGTACCTCGTGATGGAGCTGCTCGAAGGCGAGGATCTCGCTTCGCGGCTCGCGCGGGGGCCGCTGCCTTCGGGCTACGCGTGCCGCATCATGCTGGAGGTGCTGGAGGTGCTCGCGAAGGTGCACCGGCTCGGCATCGTGCACCGCGACATCAAGCCCGCGAACATCTTCCTCGCGCGGAGCGATCTGTTCGGCGAGATCCCGAAGCTGCTCGATTTCGGCGTCGCGCACATCGTCAACGTGGAGGTGACGCCCGCGGGCATCCTGCTCGGGACGCCCGCGTACATGGCGCCGGAGCAGGCCCTCGGCGACGGGCCGATCCGCGCCGCGACCGACGTGTTCTCCGCGGGCGTGGTGCTGTTCGAGCTGATCGCGGGGATGGGGACGCGGCCGTGGCCGCAGGAGTCGGCCGCCGCGTACCACCGCGCGCTCGCGGACAACGAGCCGCCTCGGCAGCTCGGATCGGTCGCGCGCTCGCCGCCGGGGCTGAGCCAGGTGATCACGCGGGCGCTCGCTCGGTATCCGGCGGATCGCTACATCGACGCGACGGCCTTCGCGCGCGCGCTGGAGCCTTACGCCGACGAGCGATCGGCGCTGCACCGGAGCGGCGTCACGCGCGCGGGCGGCTCGGCGATCGTGTCCCCGGCCGCCTCCGCGAACGCGGTGCAGCCGACCGCGCTCGCCACCGCGAGCGACGCGATGCTGGAGACGGCCGCCGCCGGGCGCGCGCCGGAGAAGACGAGCCTCGCGCCGCAGGCGTCGTCCGTGCGGCCGCGCGACGCGGTCGTGAGCGGGCAGAAGGTCGCGCAGATCCGGCTCACGATGGATCGCTTCCGGCAGTCGAAGCTGCGCGCGGCGCCTCCGATCGAGCCGCAGAGCGCGCGGCTGCAACCCGGCGAGCGGCGCCACGTGACCGTGGTCTTCGTGGACACGCAGCTGTTCCAGACGGGGAGCGCGGCGCTCTCGTCGGAGGACACGGAGCACCTGATGCTCCAGTTCACGTCGCTGTTCTCGGACGAGCTGCGCGAGCGCGGCGCGCAGGTGCAGGCGCAGCCGGACGCGGGGCTCCTCGCGGTGTTCGGCTTCAACGAGGTGCGCGAGGACGACTCGGAGCGCGCGGTCGCGGCGGCGTTCGCGGTGCACCGGCGCCGCGCCGAGGCGAACGACGCGCTCACGGAGATCGGGTACGCGCTCACGTGCCGCATCGGGATCCACCGCGGTTTCGCGACGCGCGTCGGCGGCGCGGATCAGCAGGCGCCCAACACCGGCGACGTGCTGTCGATCGCGCGGAGGCTCGCGGAGCACGCTCCGATCAACGGCGTCGTCGGCAGCGGCGATCTCGTCGCGCTCGTGGGCGACGCGTTCTCGACGCGCCGCGCGGGCCGCGTCTCGCTCAAGGGGCGCGCCGAGGTGCAGGTGGAGTCGCACGAGATCCTCGGCGCCGCGCACCCCGGCTGGGAGGACTCGATCGCCGGCCAGAGCGCGCGCGGGACGACGCGCGGATCCGAGCCCAGCTCCGCGAGCCTCGGCGCCGGGTTCTGGAAGAGCACGCCGTTCGTGGGGCGCGACGCGGAGATCGCGCGGCTCCGGGAGATCGTGACGAACGCGCGATCGCGCGGCCGCCACCCGAGCGTGGTGCTCGTGACGGGCGCGGCCGGCACCGGCAAGACGCGGCTCGTCACCGAGCTGTTCCATCGCTTCGGCACGGACACGTCGCCGCTCCCGCGCGTGGTGCGCGTGCAGCCGCAGACGGGCACGACGTACGGCCTGTGGGCCGGGCTCGCGGCGGCGCTGCTCGCGCGCGGCGCGGAGCCGATCGGACCCGAGGACGACATCGAGGCCGCGCTCGGCGATCTCTGCTCGACGCTGGAGCCCGAGCGGGCGCGGCTGGCTCGCGCGCAGGCGCCGGCGCTCCGCTTGCTGTTCGGCGGACCAGCGGAGGCCGCGGAGGACGAAGAGAGCCCCGCGGCGATGGTGGATCGCATCGAGAAGGCGCTGCAGCTCTGCGTCGAGGGCGCCGCGCGAAAGGCCGCGCCGAACGACGCCGACGCGCCCCTGGTGCTCGCGCTCGAGAACCTGCACCGCGCGGATCTCGCGAGCCTGGAGCTGCTCCCGAAGGTGCTCGGAGGCCTGCGCGGATCGGCGCAGCCGCTCGTGATCCTGACCGCGCGCGACGCGGGCGCCGTGGACGTGTCGCGCCTCCCGGGGACGGCGGCCTTCAGCGTGGGGCCGCTCGATCGCGCCTCGGTGGAGGCGCTCGCTTCGCTGCTCGCGGGCGAGGAGATCTCGGAGCCCGTGCGCGCGTTCATCGCGCAGCGCGCGGCCGGCAACCCGCTGTTCGTGGAGGAGCTCGTGCACACGCTCCGCGCGAACCGGATGCTCTCCGCGAGCGCCGAGAAGCTCCGCAGCTTCACGCCGCCGACGTCGCTCTACGGCATGCTGCTCGAGCGCGTCGATCGCCTCTCGGCGCCGCTGCGCGACGTGCTGCGCATCGCGAGCGTGCTCGGCGTCGAGTTCGAGCGCGCGCTCTACGTGGAGGTCGCGCGCGCGGGCGTCGGTCCGGAGGCGCTCGGCGGCTTCCGCAGGCCCGAGGAGGCGCTCGACGAGCTGTCGCGCCTCGGCCTGATCGACACGTCCGCGGGGCACGACGGCGGCGCGCTGCACGCGTTCCGGCCGGCGCAGCTCCAGGGCGCGGTCTACGGCACGGTGCTCGTCGAGAACAAGCGCATCCTGCACGGGCTCGCCGCGGACGCGATCGCCTCGATCTACGGGGATCGATCGGGCCCGCAGCTCTCGCGCATCCTGTTCCACGTCACGCAGACCGACGACGTGCAGCGCACGCTCGACTGCGCCCGCGCGGCCGGACAGCGCGCGCTCGGTCTGTGCGCGTCCAGCGAGGCGATCGAGGACCTCGAGCTCGCGGTGCAGCTCCAGTCGCAGCGCGCCGAGGCGAGCCCCGTCCCCGCCGCGCGCACGATGCACGAGCTCGCGTCCGCGTACCTCCACGCGGGCAAGCTCGGCCCCGCCGCGAAGCGCGCGCGCGAGGCCGCGGAGCTGATCGCCGCGGGCCTCCGCGATCCGTCGCTGCCGGACGCGGTGCGCCGCGAGATGCGCATCCTGGAGGCGCGCGTCGCGCTCACGCGGTCGGAGGCCTCGTACCACCGCCCCGATTGGGAGGCGTGCGTCGGCCTGCTCGAACAAGCGGAGGAGGCGTTCACCGCCGCGGGCCTCCCCGTCGACGCGGCGGCCGCGAAGTGCGGTCGCGGCTTCATTCTGCGAGCGCTCGGACGTCACGAGCGCGGGCTCGCGGTCGCGCGCGAAGGGTGGGAGGGCCTCAAGGACAGCCAGGCCCTCGCGACGATCGCGCACGCCGGCCACGATCTCGGCAACGTGATGCGCGACGCCGGTCTGCCGGCCGAGTCGATCGCGATCTTCGATCGATCCATCGCGGCCGGCGAGGAGCTGCACCGCCGCGGCAGCACGCTCGAGTCCGTGTGGGGCCGCCTCGCGTCGCGCTCCGGCCGCGCGATGGCCTTCGAGATGATGGGCCGGCTCGACGAGGCGATCGCGGATCAGTCCGCCGCGCGCGAGCTCGCGATCCGGGAGCACCACCCGGTCGCGCACGCCGTCACCGAGTACCACCTCGCGAACCACCACCTCGCCCGCGGCGACCTCGCCGAGGCCGACGCCATGGCCGCGTCATCGCTGAAATTGAGCCGCGAGATGGGCATGGCGAGCCGCGTCCTCAAGTGCCACTTCCTCCAGGCGAAGATCGCCGAACGCCGCGGAGATCCCGCCGCCGCGCTGCGGTGCCTCGAAGACGCCGAGGCCTTCGCCTCCCGCGAGGACCTGTCCGACGAGGTGTGGATGGGCGCCGCGGAGGCCCTCGTCGCCGCGCTGCGGCGCAGCGGTCAGACCGACCGGGCCGAGGAGCTCGGCCGCGAGGCGCTTCGCCGCGCCGGTCGCACCGGGGGCGAAAAGCTCCTGGCGCGGGCCGAGGCTGTCGCGCGCGGCGGATGAGTGCTGTTAGATTCGGGTCGCTCCTGAACCTCACTCACGACGGGACGCAAACGAGGGACATGTTCGACGAAGCCAGCCTGCGCGCGTTCGGTGCGCTCATCGTTCGCATGCAGCTCCACCAGAACCTCACGCGCGAAGAGACGCACCTCGCGTATCGCGCGATCCTCCGCAACGAGCAGCCGGATCTGCACCAGGGCGCGTTCATCGCGGCGCTGCGCACGAAGGGCGAGACGATGGACGAGCTGCTCGGCATCGTCGATGGTCAGGACGAGGAGTGGAACCGCCACCTCTCCGGTCACGTCACCTCGCCGGAGCCGCACCTCTCGATCGTCGGCGTCGGCATGGACACGCTGAAGACCGTGAACGTGTCGAGCGGCGCGACGATCATCGCCGCGGCCTGCGGCCTCTACATCCACAAGATCGGCGGCCCGGGGATGACGGGGGTCTCCGGCAGCGGCGACGCCTTCACGATCATGGGCTGCGATCCCGACGCCGATCACGAGGCCGTGCTCCGCGCCGTGAGCGAGGCGCACCTCGGCTTCTCGTCGATCATGGGCGCGCCGATGTTGAAGATGGGCTACCTCCGCGTGCTCGGTCAGCTCCGCTGCGGGACGCCGATGCACTTCGCGGGTCCGATCGCGCACCAGAGCGGCGAGAAGCACAAGATCTGCGGCGTCCCCGCGCTGCCGATGACGACGGTGCAGTGCACCGCGATGAAGCACCTCGGCTACGAGCGCGCGCTCGTCCCGTGCGGCGCCTCCGACGAGCACCCCGGCCGCTTCATGGATGAGATCAGTAACCTCGGCACGACGCACATCGCGGAGCTCACCGCGTCCGGCGACGTGATCGAGTACGACGTTCGCCCCGAGGACGCGGGCCTCAAGCGCGCCTCGTACGACGACGTCGCGCCCGCGAAGACGGCGGTCGAGAACGTCCGCATCGTCGCGCGCGTGATCGCCGGCAAGGTCGAGGGCCCGGTGCTCGACCTGCTCGCGCTCAACGCGGCGTCGGCGCTCAAGCTGATGGGCAAGGTCCCCGATCTCGGAACGGGCGTGGAGCGCGCGAAGGAGGCCGTGAAGAGCGGCGCCGCGCTGGAGCAGATCCGCAATACCATCCGCGCCCAGAACCGTGACCCCGCCGCGGGCCTCGCGAAGCTGGAAGCGCTCATCGAGGGCCGCTGAAAGCCGCGCCTCAGCCCGGCCTGAACGGGGGCCGCAAGGACGCGCTCGTCGAGTGGGCGCGCGTCGCCGCCGGAAGGGTCATCGTCGCCACGCCGCGGGGCAGCTTCGTGCATGAAGCGCCCGACGGCCTCGGCGAAATGGACCCGTTCGCAGCCCCGATGATCGGGCGCGGCGATCCGGCGAGCACGCGTCACCTCCTCGACGGCGCGATCTTCTCCGCGCGCCCCCCTGCCTCCGAAGGATCGTCCGCACCCCGGAAAACGAAGCCGAAGCTGACGCTCGCGCGCTGGCTCTACCGCCTCGCGGGCAGCTACCGCACGACGGAGGCGACGCCGCGCCTCTTGCTCGAAGCGGCGGATCGCTTCGCCGCCGCCGGAAATGCGCGCCTCGCAAAATGGGCCCGCGACAAGGCTCGGGAGGAGACGGGGCACGATCGCCTCGCCGTGCGCGACATCGCGGCCCTCGGCTACGACGCGGAGGAGCTCGTTTATCACGTGCGCCCCGCGAAATCCGTGGCCCTCGTGGAGCACTTCACGTCGACGGTGCGCGCGCCGGACGGCCCGCTCGACGCCGTCGGCTATTCGTACATGCTGGAGCGACTGGCCCTCACGCGCGGCCCCGCGGACATCGCGGCGGTGCGGTCCGTGCTCCCGCCCGGCGTGGACGCGACTCGCTGCCTGCGCGTGCACAGCTCCCTCGGCAGCGACCGCGCGCACGTCGAGGAGACTGCCACTCTGGTGGCGGCGCTCCCGGCCAGCGTGCGCGCCCGCGTCGCGCGCGCCTGTCACGCGGCGGCGACCGTTTATTTCACCCAGACTCCCGCTCTGACCGAACACCAACTCACCCGGATGCTCCGGCCATTTCGGCGGGGCGAAGGCGCGAGCTCACCCGATTTCACATTCAAGGAGACATAGACCCATGGCCATCGAGAAAGAGACCGGCAAGAAAGCAGCAGCGAAGAAGGCTCCTGCGAAGAAGGCCCCTGCTGCGAAGAAGGCCCCTGCTGCGAAGAAGGCCCCTGCCGCGAAGAAGGCCGCTCCTGCGAAGAAGGCCGCTCCTGCGAAGAAGGCTCCTGCGAAGAAGGCTCCTGCGAAGAAGGCCCCCGCGAAGAACCCGCTGCAGGCGTACGAGGCCGCCGCGGCGCCGTGGCGTCGCATCGTGGCCATGGCCTGGGAGGACGCCGGCTTCCTCGATCAGCTCAAGAAGAACCCGAAGAAGATCCTGTCCGCCCACGGCATCGCCGTCAGCGAGGCGGTCACGTACGTCGTCCACTCGGACTCCGACCTCGTGAAGAACTTCGTCGTCCCGCACCACGGAAAGCGCCACGGCGGCGGCGAAGGCGGCGGTGAGGGCGACGGCGATCACGACTGCGATCACGATCCGGCGTTCTGATCCTCCCTCCGGAGGCCGCCCGTCCGACTCCCTCTCCGACTCCCGCGCTCCTTTCCAATCGAGAGACACTGCCATGAACCGTGAGACTGCCGATTGTGTCGTCATCGGCGGGGGCCCTGCCGGCAGCACGTTCGCCGGCGTGGTGAAGAAGTATTCTCCTCACCTCCGCATCGTGCTGCTCGAACAGGAGCACTTCCCTCGCTACCACATCGGCGAGTCCACGATCCCCGCGGCCAACGGGGCGCTCCGTGATCTGGGTGTATACGACGATCTGGAGCGCTCCGGCTTCGTGAAGAAGATGGGCATCGTGTTCGTGTGGGGGGAGGACCGCCAGCCCTGGAACGCCGACTTCCTCCGTGTCCGTGACGTCGCCGGCGACGGCCACACCGTCGACGTCACCGGACAGGACTTCACGAGCATCCTCGGAGAGCTGCGCACCCGCGAGACCCCGGTCACCGCGTTCAACGTGCAGCGCTCCGACTTCGACAAGATGCTCCTCGACCGCGCGCGCGAGATCGGCGTCGACGCCCGCGAGGGCACGCGCGTGACCGAGATCCTGAAGACGAAGGAGGGCGCGATCAGCGGCGTCACGTGGACCGATGATCGCGGCCGCAAGGGCCGAATCGACGCCCCGTTCCTCCTCGACGCGAGCGGCCTGTCGTCGATCCTCACGCGCCGAGATCGGGTGTTCGATCCGGACATGAACAACTTCGCGGTCTACGGATACCTGAAGAACGCCGACTGGAAGGTGACGTTCAACGGCAAGCGCGACCGCTCCACGGTGTTCATCGCGGCCGTGGAAAAAGGCTGGATCTGGTACTTCCCGATCCGCCAAGACGTGATGTCCGTCGGCGCCGTCACGCGCCGCGACCACTTCACGGATCGCCTCAAGGACTTGGAGCTGGAGGCGTTCTGGTGGGAGATGCTGCAGTCCTGTCCGGAGGTCAAAGACCTCGTGAAGAACGCCGAAGTCCGGACGGACATCCTCCCGAACGGCCAGCGCGTGGCGGCCAGTCAGGACTGGTCTTCGTGGGCGAAGGAGCCTGTCGGCGACGGCTGGGCGGCGGCGGGAGACGCGGCGATCTTCGTCGATCCCATCCTCTCGTCCGGCGTGACGCTCGCGCTCCAGAGCGGCCACCGCGCGGCGTACACCTTCAACACCTCCCGATTCCGCCCGGATCTCCCGTCGCGCTCTCTCTGGAACGCGTACGCCGATTACATCCGCGGAGAATACGGCGCGTTCCTGCGCCTCGCGCGCCACTTCTACGGCAACCACAAAGCGGCCGAGTCGTGGTGGTGGGAGGCCGAGTCGCTCGTGAACCGCACAGGCCGCCTGGAGCTGGATCCGCATCAGTCCTTCACGATGGCGACGTGCGGTTTCTTCCCGGTGATGCGCGCGATCAGCCCGGAAGTCGTGGGCTCGCTCTTGAACCACCTGTCCGGCAACAAGGACCTCGGGCGCCACGGCCCGGACTTCCTCAACGTCTTCCGCGAGACGGGCGTGCCGGACAAGGCGACGCTCGCGAAGTGCGCCCTGGAGACGGTGGCCCCGTTCCGCCTGGATCTCCGCACGGAGCCGACGACCGCGCGCGAGGAGCTGGGTTATCTGCACGTCTATCACGACCTCGTGACCGACGACCCGCGCCTCACGCACCGCACCGCCGCCGTCCCCTGGCGAATCGACCCTTCGCTGGCCCCGGTCGTCCAGGCGATCCCACAGCAACCGACCGTCTCCTCCCTCCTGACCACCGCCGAATCCCTGGTCCCCCGCTCGGAGACCGTACCGGACGTGCGCGACGCCACTCTCGATCTCGTCCGAGTCGCCGCCATGAAAGGCTTCGTCCGCCTCACCCCCGAAGCCTCGTGAATCAAGAGAAGTAGAGACGATTGCCCACCCCCAGCCGCGCTATCGCGCGTCTGCCCCTCCCAAAGCGCCTGCTCCGCAGTCGCAGGGAGGGGGTCAATCCCGTAACTCCAGCTAGATCTTCAGCGTGTGAATCGCCGCGCCCCAGGCGGGGATTCGCTCCGGGCCGTACAGCACGTCGGCGGCGCGGGCGAGCGGCTCGAAGGTGCGCATCGCGCTCGCGAACAACGACAGGCCCGCTCCGATGCCGTCGCCTTCGGCCGTGATCCGCGCGACGCGCAGCGTGTCCGGCAACCTCGCCACGAATCGATCCATGTAGTCGCGCTGCGGGCCCGTCGAGAACGCCGCGAGCAGCGCGCCCTCCGGCACGTTGTGGATCGTCAAGAAGGGGCCGTGCGCGAAGTCGCGGACGTCGTCGTACCAGGCGGGGCACAGGCCGCTCTCCTTGCATTTGTAGGCGAAATCCGCCGCCGCCGGCCCCGCGAGGCCCGTGCCCAGACTGACCACGTACCGCGGCCGCTCCGTCGCGATCACCGTCCCCGCGCCGGACAGGCACCCTGCCCACGGACCGACTCCCCCGTACACCCGCGCCGCCGCCACCAACAGCGGCACCATCGCGTGCACCGCCAGGATCTGGTCCGCCGCCGTCGGCTTCGCCATCTCCAGCGCCGAATCCGCGCCGCCGGCCTCTTTCACGAGCTGACCGAGCGGCGACTCCACACGACACACCACCGCGCTCGCAGGCCATTTCGACTCGATGGCTCGCCGCGCCGCCTGCAAGATATCGTGGTTGCTCCCCGCGGCCGAGAGCAGCACCACGCGCGCCCCCCGCGGAACCCCTCTGTCCACGAGCGCGAACGGCGAGATCGGCCACGCCGGATACCCCGTCGTCCGCTCGTGCAATTGCGCCCAGAAGGACGCCGCCGGCCCCGAGCCGCCCGCCGCCACCACCGCGAGCGGCCCGTCGATCGTCCGCCGGAACGCGTCGATCTGCGAGGCCGAAAAGGCCCCTTCGGCGTCCCGCGCGGTCTGCTCCAGCGCCCCCGTATTCAACTCGCCGCCTCCGCCTTCGCGCGCCGCTTCTTCGCGGGCTTCGCTTCCTGTTTCGTTTCCTTGGCCTTCGGCTTGGAGCGCGCCGGCTCCTCGCTCTTCGGCGCCTCTTCTACGACCTCCGCGGCCTTCGCCTTCGCGCGCCGCTTCGGGCCCGCGGCCTTCGCGGGCGCGCCGATGCGGCCCACTTGCGACTCGATGAGCGCGCCCACCCGCGGCACGCCGAGGCCCGTCACCGGATCCCAGCCGCTCGCGGCCTCGTACCCGGCGATTCGATACGTCGCGACGTCGTTGTCCGAATTGACGATCTTCAGCTCCACGTCCGCCGACCCGTGCGCGATGTTCCGGAACACCGACGGATCCTCCGCCGCGAGCTTGTAAAGAAGCGGGTTCACCATCCCGACGCGCGGCAGCCCCTCCGCCCGGCGCGCCTCGTTCCACCGGGCGATGATGGCGCCCCAGATCGGCGCCGCCAGGCTCGTCCCGCCGGCATAGTTGATGTCCGTGCCCTCGAAGATGGCGTGGTATCCGAGCGCGACCAGCTCCCCGTCCGGCCCCATCACCGTCGGGCCCTGCGCCATCAACGACACGTCCGGATAGGCGCGGCCGTACGGCGTCACTGCGGGCATGTTCGAGCCGCGTGAATACACCTTTCGCTCCAGCACCGCGCTCTTCTGCCACGGGGGCATCGACATCTGGTCGCAGAAGCCGCCGGAGCTCGCGAGCCGCGACATCGCGATCTCTCGCTGGAGCCGCGGATCCGGCGGCGGCAACCCGGACCAGCCGACCTCCGTCAGCGGCGCGCGGTGCGTGATCATCGTGCCTCCGACGGTCAGGACGCTCGGCTGCGAGGCCGGGAACACCGACGAAGGCCACGCGGCGTCACACACCTGCTCTTTGAACGTGGCCGTCGGCGGCATGTAGCCCACCGAAGGCCGCCCGTCGTACACGCCCCAATCGCCCGACGCCGCGACCACCGTGAGGCCCTTCGCGGTCGCGCCGCCCATCAAGTCCGTGAACGTGCGGCGGCCGTTCGCCTCGTAATAGCGGCCCGCGGGCGTGGTGAAGGTGCTCACCATGATCGTCGCGTCCCCCTGCGCCAGCGCCCACCCGAGCGTCGCGCTCCACAGGTCCGAGGCCCAGCTCGCGTCGATGTTGAGCACGATGATCCGCGCGCCCGGCGCCATCGCCCCGAGCCATTGCACATCCATCGTCACTTCGAGCGACGCGACCTTCGGCACCGCCGCGCCGCGCGTGAACGCGGGGCCGGGGTAGTCCACGATCTCCGGCAAAGCACGCTGGATCCCGTGCCGCTTCCAGAAGGCCTCCAGATCGTCGATCGACGGGACGCTCGTCGCGAGGAGCACGATCGTCTCCCCCTTTCCCGTCCACTCCGCGGGAAACTCGTAGATCTCCGCGATGTCGGCCGGGGTGACGCCGCCGTGCGCGAAATTGCCTTTGACCGCAGGCGTCGGCTGCTCTTCGTGCGCGGGTGATGCCTTGTCGTCGCCTTTGCCCTTGCCGCGCCCCGGCTTTCGCGAGCGCTGCATGCGCGAGTCGCCGTCGAAGGTGACCACGTTCACGAGGAGCTGCTTCACGAACCCCGCGATGTCGCCGGGCAGGTACCACTCGGCGTGCGACACCACCGATCCGTCCTGCAGGAGGCCGGGGAAATGCTTCTCCGCCAGCTCCACGCGGCCGAACGCGGCGAACACCTGCGGCGCGTCGATCTCGAAGAGCTTGTCGTAGACAGTGAACCCCTTGCTCTTGAACCACGCTTTGCACTTCGCGAGCGCCGCCGGATCCGGCGCGGCGTACGAGAGGAGCTCCGCGGTGCTGAGGTAGTCGCCGTATCGTGGGCTGTCCGGATCGCTCGCCGCCATCGCGCGCTTGCGGATCTCCATCGCGCCCGCCTCCGTCAGCCCCACGACGAAGCGGACGAACTCCCTCGGTCCTTCGCTCATCTTGCGGAGGCTAAATGGACGGCGTCACGGTGGTCAATCGAATCCGGCGCGCGCCTTGACCCAATTGCATCCCCGCTGATAGCGTCACCGGGCCATGTTCCAGCGCCCCCACACGAAGAGCCCCCGCGCGCTGAAGAAGAAGTACCGCTTTCTGCGGCTGCCCCTCGCGTTCGACGCCGAGGCGCTCCTCCGAGAGCTCACGTCTTCCGGCGTCGATTGGATGTCGGCCGAGCGGTGGAAATGGCACATGCAGACCACGGTGTGCATCCTCCGCGCGGGCAAGGAGGGCAATCGCCCCGGCGCGTGCCTCGTGAGCGGCAGCGGCCTCGACAAGCCGCCGCTCGATCGACTGCCCACCTTCCGCAAGGTGATGGATGAGGGCTTTCCGGAGCGCGCGGCGCTCGCGTGGATCGGCCTCACGCCGCCGGGGACGCGCATCTTCCTGCACATCGACAACACGAGCCACTGGGACGAGCACCACCGCATCCACGTCCCGCTGGTGACGTCGCCGGGCGCGCGCATGTGCGTGGACGGCCATTTCGTGCACATGCCCGCGGGCAGCGCGTGGCTCTTCAACAACGGAGTCCCGCACGGCGTCCTCAACGACGGCCCGGCGCGCATTCACCTGGTGATGGATCTGCCCGACACGAAGGCGATGCGCGCGCTCCTGCGCAAAGGCGACAAGGTGGACGGCGAGCCGGATCCGGAGGCCCTTTCGCGCCTCGCGTGCGATCCCCTGTCGACGCTCACGCCGGAGGAGCGCGCGGCGACACCGTACATGGAAGACTACCTCGCGCAGTGAAGCGGACGTCTCGATGGACAAAGAATACGACTTGATCGTGGTCGGCGGCGGGCCGGCCGGATCGACGCTCGCGACGCTGGTCGCGATGGCCGGTCGCCGGGTGTTGCTGCTGGAGAAGGCTCGTTTCCCGCGGTACCAGATCGGAGAGTCCCTGTTACCGTCGACGGTGCACGGCATCTGCGAGCTGCTCGGCGTCGCGGAGGAGGTGGAGAAGGCCGGCTTCGTCCGCAAGAGCGGCGGCACCTGGCGCTGGGGAAAAGAGGAGTCGCCCTGGAGCTTCGATTTCTCGGATCGCCCGGATCTGAAGCGGGTCGGCCGCGACTACGCCTTCCACGTGGAGCGCGCGAAGTTCGACGACATCCTCCTCCGCAACGCCGCGAAGAAGGGAGTCGAGGTCCGAGAGGCCACGTCGGTGACAGGCCTCGTCGAGCGTCGCGGCCGGATCGCAGGCGTCAAATGCGAAGACGAACAGGGCAATCGCCGCGAGGTCCGCGCGCGGTACGTGGCGGATACGTCGGGCAACACCAGCTCTCTCTACACGCGTGTGGGCAAGCGCCATTATTCGCGCTTCTTCCAGAACATCGCGCTCTTCGGTTATTTCGAGGGCGGCGCGCGGCTGCCGGCCCCTTGTTCGGGCAACATCTTCTGTGAGGCCTTCCGGGAAGGGTGGTTCTGGTACATCCCTCTTTCGGACAAGCTCACGAGCGTCGGCGCGGTGATCGCGCGCGAGCACGCCGCCGGCCTCCGCCGCGACCCCGAGCAGGCGATGCGCGCCTTCATCGACTCGGCCCCGTTCGTCCGGGAGATGCTCAAGGACGCGACGCGCGTGAAGGAGGGGCCTTATTCCGAGCTCCGCATCCGCAAGGACTACTCGTACACCAACGCTCGCTTCTGGGTGCCGGGGATGCTGCTCGCGGGGGACGCGGCGTGCTTCATCGATCCCATCCTGTCCACGGGCGTGCACCTCGCGACGTACGGCGCCATGCTCGCGGCCCGCAGCGTGAGCACGTGCCTGTCACGAGAGCGCCTGTCCCGCGCGGAGGAGGCTCGCATCTTCGAGGAATTCGAGCACCGTTATCGCGCCGAGTTCGAGGTGACGTACGAGTTCCTGGTCTCCTTCTACGACCGTTACAAGGACCACGACTCGTATTTCTGGGAGGCTCGCAAGGTGTTGCGGACGGAGGAGCGCGCCAATCACGCCTTCATCAAGATCGTCTCCGGCGGCGCCACCACCGCGCCCGAGTTCTTCGATGACAGGCAGTCTCTGGGGGACCTGGCGCTCCCGATGTTCGATCGCAAGCCGATCCAGGAGATGACGTGGGAGCGCGTCGCGCAGGGCACCCTGGCCCCGCACGTGGTCGGAAAGAGCGGCCGCGCCCGCGCGATCTCGAAGCGCGAAGAGCACACGATGATGGAGCCCGACCGCAAGATCGAGGAGCGCCCCGTCCGTGAAGGCGGCCTCATCGCGACAGCCGACCGCCTCCACTGGCAAGAACCTGCGTAGCTCACGGACCCTTGCGCAGGATCACGAACTGCACGCGCCGGTTCTTCTCGCGCCCCGGGATCGTCTTGTTGTCGGCGATCGGCTTCTCCTGACCGTACCCGTTCGCGACGAGCCGCACCTCGGCGATGCCGCGCTGCACGAGCGCCTGCCGCACGCTGTCCGCGCGGTCCTGGGAGAGGCGCTTGTTGTAGTCGGCCTTGCCCTGGTCGTCGGTGTGCCCTTGCACCTCCAGCTGCCGGATCTCCGGGTGCTGCTTCAACACACTGGCCACCTCGTCGAGCAGCGGGTTGCTCACCATCTTGATGCTCGAACGCGCGGAGTCGAACTGCACCTCTTGCAGAATGACGATCTCCGTGCCCGTCACGCGGACGGCCTTCGGACAGCCGTTCTGCTTCGCGTCCGGATCGGCGTCGCCCTTCTCTTCGGGGCAAGCGTCCTTGTCGTTCAGGATGCCGTCGCCGTCCGTGTCGGCCGGACACCCGTTCTTCGCCGCGTCCGTCGACTCCGCGCCCTTCTTGTCCGGACAGGCATCCACGTTGTCGGGGATCCCGTCGCCGTCCGCGTCCGGACAGCCGTTGTGGCGCTCGTCCGCCGTCGCGAGCCCCTTCAAGGTCGGGCACGCGTCGTTCTGATCGAGCACGCCGTCCCCATCCGTATCGGGGCAGCCGCTCGCCGCCGCGTCGTCGCGCTCCGGGCCCTTCACCGTCGGGCATGCGTCGCGCAAGTCTGGGAGGCCGTCCTCGTCGGTGTCCATGTCCGGACAGCCGTTCTTCTTCGGGTCCTGTCGCTCCAGACCCTTCTGCCTCGGACAGGCATCCACCAGATCCACGATGCCGTCCGCGTCGGCGTCCGGACAGCCGCTCACCTTCGCGTCCGCCCGCAGCGCCCCGGCCACCCCCGGACAAGCATCCTTGTCGTCCGCGATCCCGTCCTTGTCGAGATCCAGCGGCCCCGCGGCGCCCTTCGAGACAGGCGCGAACGCGATCGTCGCGAGCGCCCGCACGTCCGGCGTCCCGATGCCCGACGTCAGCCCCGGCCCCGCCCCGGCGCCGATCTCGAAGTCCGAAACTCGATATTTGCCGCCGAACAACACTTCGAGGTTCGTCGCGTGCTCGATCGGCACGTTCGTCTTGTTTTCCAGCAGGAACGCCGCGCTCCCCTCGACGCCGAGCTGCAGCGCCCGCGACTCCAAGAGCAGGAACCCGAGCCCGCCGTCGAACCGCGCCATCGAGCCCTGCGACACGCCGTTGTTGCCGCCGAACATGCGTGAAGAGCGCACGTCGATACCGCCGTTCAGCCCCCACAAGAAGCGCCCGCCCACGCGCCCGCCGAGCACGAGCCGCGGCAGCCCCCGGAAATTCCCGTCGCTCACGTACGTGCCCGCCGCGCCGCCGCCCGTCGGCACCCACAGATACCCCGCGATCGCCACCTGGAACGGATCGTCTTCGAGACCGAAGATGCGGAGTCGCAGCCCGAGGCGCAGATCGCCCACCGCCGCGCCGGAGGGCGACGTGAACACCGCCCCATCGGCCGTCGGACTGGCACCATCCTGGAGCAGCGCGACCGGGAACGAGGCGCTCAGATAGAGCCTCCCTTGCAGCGCGACGCCCGCCTGGAGGTGCAAGAACAACTGATCGCCGATGACGCGCCCCCGGTCCTCCGACGTCCGCACCGTCTGGAGCACCAGCGGGTCGTGCGCATAGTCCGCCACCACCGAGAAGAGAGGCACGGAGCGCTCCCCGACGGCCGCGGACTCCACCCCGAACATCCGGTCTCCCGGGGGCGCCGGATAGAAGCGATCCAGCGCCAGCGCGGGAGTCGCCGCGTTCCCCGAAGCGCTCTGCGCGCCGGCCGTCGCCTCGATCCCGAAGAGCGAGAGCGCGCACGCGATCGCCCCGATGCCACTCCGCACTGTCGTCCGCATAGCTGTCCGCACCTTTCCAAGCCCGATCCGCGCAAGAAGAGCGCGGCTATCCTCCGAAGGGTCCCGCTCTCCCCGAGCAGCGAACGTGCCAGTATCCCCGGTCGCGCACCGGCCGTGTTCCAACCGCATCGGCATATCCCGTGCACCGCGCAGGCGGAGTCGCGGAAGGCTTCGAAGCAATGAAAACGCCGCAAAGAGCCCATCGATCGCCTCGCACCCTCTCCGGGAGCACGGGCCGGTCTGCCCTCTCCGGCCTTCCAGCGCACATCGGTTTCGAGGCATCGCATCGCGCGACGTCGCACGGTGCGTCATCGGGTGTTTCAGGAGGCGACATGCGATCTGGTCAGCCGGTTCTCCACGTCAACACCGCCTTCGGGCTCGCCATGGCCGTGGCCCTCGCCACCGGCTGCGCCCCCGATTCGCAGGACGCCCCCGAGCGGGCAGGGCAGGCCCACCAGGCGGTCTTCGCGAACGGCGGGTTCGAGACGGGCGTAAATGGCGCCGTGCCGCCCTCCTGGACGGTCGGCACCTTCCTGAACCCGGGCGTCACGATCTCGACCCCGCAGACCGAGGCCGGCCTCAACCTGAGCTCCGGCGGCGTCGCCCTCACGACGATCAAGACGGCGACCACCCCGGAGTCGAAGACCGACCCGGATCTCGGCTCCAGCGCGACGCTCCGTTATCCGAAGTTCGGGAAGGCCTGCGTCGTCGTCAACAACACGACGAGCGGCAAGAACAAGAACGTCAACGTCCTCTCCCAGACGATGACGGTCGGCGCCGGCGACATCGACCCTGCGGACGGCAAGATCCACATCCGCTTCGTCGTCGCCCCGGTGCTCGAGAACCCCAATCACAACCTCAATGAGCAGCCCTATTTCTTCTTCCACGTGGCCAACGTGACGAAGGGCACCACGCTGTACGAGGACTTCAATTTCAGCGCGCAGGCCGGCGTCCCGTGGAAGAGCTCGAACTCGATCTATTACACGGACTGGCAGCTCGTCGACATCGCGCCGGACGGCGCCGCGCTCGAACAAGGCGACCAGGTCGAGCTGGAGATCTACGCGGCCGGCTGCTCGCTCGGCGGGCACTGGGGCCGTCTTTACGTCGACGGCATCGGCTCGGTGGTGCCGGGCCTCTTCGTGAGCGCGACGGGGCCCGCGGCGGCCTCCGCCGGGTCCGATATCACGTACACGTTCACGTACAAGAACGGCTCCGCGAGCGGCGCTTCGAGCGTCGTGGTCGAATTCAACACGCCACCGAACACGACGTATTCCAGTCTCAGCGCCCCCGGCCTCACGTGCACGAAGCCCGCGGCCGGCTCGGCCGGGAAGGTGTCGTGCGCGGTCGGAGCGCTCGCGGCGGCGGCGTTCGGCAGCTTCGAGGTGACGGTCCACATCGACGCGGCGGCGACAGGCTCCATCGTCAACGGCAACTACGATATCTACGCGACGAGCGTCTCTCCGCTGCTCGGCGCCAAGGTGACGACGCTGCTCGGCTGTTCGGCCGACGCGGACTGCGGGGCAGGGCAGTGGTGCAAGCTCGCCGCGCCCTCCGCCTGCACGCCGACCCTCGCGAACGGCTCCCACGTGCCGACCGACGCGCCGCACACGAGCCCTGTCCTGAACGGCACGTGCACGGCCGGCGCCGCCTCCCTGACGTGCGCGAGCGGCGTCTGCGAGCCCGCGGACGACCTCTGCGGCTATTCGAACGGCGTGGGCCCCTGCGACGCGGACGGGATTCAATGCCGCTCCGGCGTGTGCGATCTCGGGGACAGCAAGTGCGGTTACCAGAACGACACCGGCCCTTGCACCGTGGCGAACGGCCCGACGATCTGCCGAGCCATGGTGTGCGATCCGGACGATCTCAAGTGCGGCCTCGCGAACGACAACGGCCCTTGCACGGCGGCGAACGCGGCTGTCGTGTGTCGCTCCGGCGTGTGCGGGCCCGACGGGCGCTGCGGCTACGGCGACAACATCGGCCCTTGCACGGGCGAAGACGGCGCGACCGTCTGTCGCTCCGGCGTGTGCGGTGAGGGGATCTGCGCGCCGGACCTGGGCTGTCAGAGCGACGCGGAGTGCAGCGGCGGCAAGTGGTGCAACCTGACGATCCCGGACTGCGAGCCTCCGGCCCCGAACGGCTCCCCGCTGCCGGGGGACGCGCTCCACGAGGTCCCGGTGCTCGACGGCGCGTGCACGGCCGAGGCGGGCGCCCTCGTGTGCGCGAGCGGCGTGTGCGACGCCTTCGACGACCTGTGCGGCTATCGCAACGACTCCGGTCCTTGCACGATCGCGAACGAAGGCAGCGTGTGCCGCTCCGGCGTGTGCGATCTCTTCGACTCCCGCTGCGGCTACCAGAACGGAGCGGGCCAGTGCTCGCCCGCGAACGCCGCGCTCGTGTGCCGCTCTTCGGTGTGCGATCCGGACGGCCAGTGCGGTTATGCGAACGACTCCGGGCCTTGCACGGCGGCGACGGCGCTCGCGGTGTGCCGGTCCGGCGTGTGCGATGGCAGCGATAATCTGTGCGGGTTCGCCGATGGAGACGGCCCCTGCACGTCGGAGACTGCCAATCTGGAGTGCCGCTCCGGCGCGTGCAGCGCGGCGGGCGTGTGCATGCCCCCGGGCGCCTGCTACGCGGACGCGGACTGCCAATCTTCCGAGTGGTGCAGTCTGACGCTGCACGCCTGCCTGCCCGACCGCGCGAACGGCGTCCCGATGCCCACCGATCCGCCCCACGTGGATCCGATCCTGAACGCCGAATGCACGGCAGGGGCCTCCGCCCTCGTGTGCGTGAGCGCGGTGTGCGACGCGGGCGACAACAAGTGCGGGTATGCGAACAGCTCCGGTCCCTGCACGGCGGCGAACGCGGAGATCGTGTGTCGCTCCGGCGCGTGCGATCCGGACCACGCGTGCGGCTACGCGAACGAGCACGGCCCCTGCACGGCGGCGAACGCGGCCGTCGTGTGCCGCTCCGGCGTGTGCTCGGCGAACGGCACGTGCATGGCGGCGGGCGGCTGCAACGCGGACGCCGACTGCCCGGCGTCGAAGTGGTGCCACATCGCGGTCCACCAGTGCACGGCCCGTATCCCGAACGGCGGCGCCGTCGCGACGGACCCGCCCCACGAGTCTCCGGCCCTGACCGGCGACTGCACCGCGGCGGCGGGCGCGCTCGTGTGCGAGAGCGCCGCGTGCGACCCGGCGGACGACAAATGCGGCCTCCTGAACGGCACCGCGGGCTGCGACCCCGAGAACGCCGACATCGTGTGTCGGTCGAGCACGTGCGATCTGTCCGACGGCAAGTGCGGTCTCTTGAACGGACACGGCTCCTGCACCGCGGGCAACGCCGAGGTGGTGTGTCGCTCCGGCGCCTGCTCCCCGAATGGATCTGTCTGTATTCCGGCCGGCGGCTGCGCGGTCGACGCCGACTGCGGCCCCGCCGAGTGGTGCCACACGGCGACGTTCGCGTGCAAGCCGAAGCTCGCGAACGGCGCGGCGATGCCGACGGTGGCGGGGCACGCTCCGGCCCTCGCCGGCAAGTGCACGGCTCTCGCGGCGAGCGCCGTCTGCGCCTCGGGCGTGTGCGACGCGGCGGACGACAAGTGCGGGTATGCGAACGATCACGGCCCCTGCTCGGCCGCGGATCAGAGCGTGGTGTGCCGGTCCGGCCGGTGCGACTCGTCGTCGGTGTGCGCGCCGCCGGGCGCGTGCAAGGTCGACCTCGACTGCGACGTGGACACGGAGTTCTGCGACACCGCGGGCCACACGTGCGCGGTGAAGCTGCCGAACGGCGCGCCGCTCCTGGTGGTGGGCGCGCACGCGCCGCCGCTCGACGGCAAGTGCGACGCGCTGGAGTCGAAGGTGGTCTGTGCGAGCGCCGTCTGCGACGCCGACAACCTCTGCGGCTATGCGTCCGGAACCGGCCCGTGCACCGCGGAAGACGCGGGCGTCGTGTGCCGCTCCGGCACCTGCAGCCCGAACGGATCTATCTGTATCCCGTCCGGCGGCTGCGGCGTGGACGCGGACTGCGGCGCGGAGCAGTGGTGCAACACCGAGCTCTTGGCCTGCGTGCCGAAGCTCCTGAACGGCGCGTCGATCCCGACGGTCGCGGCGCACGCCCCGGAGCTCGCGGGCAAGTGCACGGTCGAGAACGCGAAGAGCGTGTGCGACACCGGCGTGTGCGACAAGGCCGATGACAAGTGCGGTTATGCGGCCGGCGACGGTCCGTGCGACGCCGAGACGGGCGCGCTCGTGTGCCGCACCGGCGCGTGCTCGGTGGTGGGCCTGTGCGTGCAGCCGAGCGCCTGCTTCGTGGACGCCGACTGCGACGAGAAGGTGGCCTATTGCGACACCGCCGCTCACCTCTGCGCGGCGAAGCTCGCGAACGGCGCGGCGATGCCGAGCGTCACCGGCCACTCGCCGGTGCTGGACGGCAGCTGCAACAAGTACTCGGCGCCGATCGTCTGCCAGAGCGGCGTCTGCGATCCGGCCGACGACAAGTGCGGCCACGCGAACGGACAGGGCCCCTGCGACGCCGCGAGCGCCGAGGTGGTCTGTCGCTCCGGCCTGTGCGCGCTCGCGGGCCCGAACGAGGGCCTGTGCGTGGAGTGCGCGGCGGACGACGCGTGCGAGGGCGCGGAGGCGGTCTGCGACCTCGCGAAGAACGAGTGTGTCCAGTGCACGAAGGACGCCTCCGCGGCCTGCGAGGGCGCGACCCCGATCTGCGCGGTCTCGTCGGACAAATGCGCCCCGTGCGACGGCGATCTCGGCGCCGGCACGGAGCTCTCGTGCCCGGACGCGGCGTCCCCGCTCTGCTTCCTCGCGGGCCCGATGGCCGGAGAATGCGGCAAGTGCATGACGAACGCGGACTGCGCGGGTCACGCCTCCGGCCCGTTCTGTGACACGGAAAAAGGCACGTGCGGCGACGCGTGCCACGTGGACGCGGACTGCCCCGAAGGCCAACTGTGCGACGCGGGCGTCTGCGCGGACGAGCCGAAGGACCCGGTCCTGGTCCACATCGCCCTGTGCAAGTCCGACGCGGAGTGCCCGAGCTCGCGTTACTGCGCGGCCGACGGAGAGTGCGTCTCCAAGCTCAGCGACGGCGAGACGTGCGCGTCCGCGAACCAGTGCCAGTCCTCCCTGTGCGAGTCCGGAGAGTGCCTGTCTCCGGACCACACCATCCCTGTCGGAAACGGCCTCTTCTGCGCCACCCGCCCCGGGAGCGACAGCCAAAACAGCACGCTCGTGATGCTGGGCTTCCTCGCGGCGATCACGGGCCTCGCGGCGCGCCGCCGTCGTTGAAAAAAAGACGACCCATCCTCCGTGGGCGGAGGTAAGTTCCGCCCATGATCGTCGTCACCAATCGCATCCCCGTCGCCGAAGGCCATGAGGCCGATTTCGAGGACCGCTTCAAGCACCGGGTTCACCTCGTCGATCGCTCCCCCGGGTTCATTCGCAACGAGGTGCACCGGCCGCGGCCCGTCAAGCTGGACCACGCGACGGGGCAGTGGGTGCCGGACCCGGAGAATCCCGGGTTCTACGAGGTCAAGACGTGGTGGCGGTCGATGGAGGATTTCGTCGCGTGGACGCACAGCGAAGCCT
This sequence comes from Polyangiaceae bacterium, assembly GCA_046351455.1. GTDB lineage: Bacteria > Myxococcota_A > Polyangia > Polyangiales > Polyangiaceae > JADJRH01. The sequence continues at coordinate 309,346 of JAXLYM010000010.1, read as the reverse complement.
TCGCCGAGGCCCACAAGAACCGCGCGCCGAAGGAGATGTTCAGCGGGCCGAGCAAGCTCATCGTCCACGAGGTGTTCCTGAGCACCGACCTGGACGACAAGGGCTGAAAGGCCCTCACGAAGGGGGGAGTCTGTCCCTTTATCGAAGGAGCCTCTTCGCGACAGGCAATCGCCCTGTCACGAGAACGGCCGGGCTCACGCTCAGCGCCCGCCCTGGCCGACGAGCGAGCGAACATCGATGTCGAGGTTCTCTTGCTCTGCCACCACGTCCATCGCCTTGCGGACCTTGCCGATGGTGACGCCGGTCGGGATGTCGACGCGGGCCTCCAGCCGGAACAGCGGGGATCCGGTGACGGGGGCCTCGTAGGCGGTCGTCTCCAGAGAGACGATGTTCACGCCGACGGCGCACAGCGCGCGCGACACGGAGCGGACGATGCCCTCTTGATCGAGCGCCTCCGCGGTGATGAGGCAGGGGATGGTGGCGGCGCGGCGGTGCTCCTCCGGCGCCTTCGTGCGGCGCGTGACGATCGCGAGGCCCGTCTTCTCACCGAGGCCCGCGACGTCCCGCTCGATGGCCGCGATCTCTTCCGGCGTGCCGGACACGAGGAGGAGAATGCCGAACTCGGCCCCGAGCACGGCCATGCGGCTGTCCTCGACGTTGCCGCTGTGTCCGTGCACGTACTCGGTCACCTCGGCGACGAGGCCGGGCCGATCGGCCCCGAGGGCGGAGATCACCAGGAACTGCTCTGTGGCTGCCATGAGCGGCCTCCTAGCATGGAGAGCGCGCGTTGCGAAGGGCAGTGTCCAGCGCGTCCCCCCGCGGGTTTCAGGCGCTCGCGAGGATGCGCTCGAACGCGCGCTCCGCCCGGCGGTGCTCGGGGAAGCGGGCGCCCAGCGACGTGAGCACGAGGCGCGTGTCGCCGATGACGATCGAGGAGGCGTAGAGATCGTGGTTCTTCACCACCTCGTCGATGCGGCCCTCGATCGAAGGCGTGAAGTGCGTCTGGCCGATGAACACCGGGCCGACCGCCGCGAGCACGTCCAGATCCACGTCGCCGACGCCGCCGATGAGGAGCCCGTCCTCGTCGGAGAGCACGGCCGCGCGGACGCCGGCCTTCGCCGCGTTCGCTTCGAGATAGAGGCGCACGGCCTCTTGCCGGTTGTTGCTGCGGGCCTTTCGTCGTTCGAAGCTCACCATGCGGCGAGTCTAAAAGCCGAGGGCCCGCCCCCCCAAATTACCGGCAAGAGAGCGCAGATTCCGCGGGAAAACGCGGCCCCGCGTCACTCCGGGATCGACGACTGGCAGTTGTTGTCGCAGCCGTCGTTGTTCATCTTGTTGCCGTCGTCGCACTGCTCCATGTCCTGCACGATCCCGTCGCCGCAGCGCGGGCCGAGCACGCAGCCGGGTGCGCACTGGTTGTATCCTCCGTCGTTCGTGCCGTCGTCGCACTGCTCGCCGAAGAGGCTGTCCACGTTGCCGTCCCCGCAGTACGCCGGGTTCTTGCAGCCGGGCGCGCAGCCCGCGCCGTACGGGGTGAGGTTCACGCCGTCGTCGCACTGCTCGTGATCCGCCTGCACGGTGGCGTCCCCGCAGTACGGGCCGGGCTTGCAGTCGGGGGTGCAGTGGCCATACGTGCCGTCGTTCACGCCGTCGTCGCACACCTCGTCCGGGGTCTTGATGCCGTCCCCGCAGACGCTCATGCACACGCTCTGCGCGTTGTTGAAATCGGAGAGCGTCAGTTTGTAGTTCGACTGCGAGGTGTGCCGCTCCGCCTGGAAGACGACGATCTCGTAGATCTTGCCGACGTCGAGGCCGAAGCTGCCCGCCTGCGCGGCGTCCAGCGTGATGCCGCCGCTCATCGCCCCGTGCACGCCGCCGAGGTTCACCGCGAGCTTCTTGTTGACGAACACGAACACGTCGTCGTCCCCGGTGAAGTCGAGCTGCTCCGTCCCCTTGTACTCGAACCAGTATCGCACCTCGCTCGTGAAGTGGAAGTTGGTGTTGTTGCCCTCGTTCCCGAAGCCCAGGTTCGTGAGCGGGAAGAAGGCCGAGTTGGAATACTGGTATTCGCCCGTGGGCAATTTACCGAGCGAGAGCGTCTGCACCACCGGGAAATTGACGCCGTCGACGTCCCGGTACCACTGATCGAAGTTGGCCTTTCCGCTCGTGGTCGGCGTCGTCGGGTTACCGGCGTACACCGGCTTTCCGTCCGCGCCGAGAGCGCTCTCCACGATCCCCAGATCCACGCCGAGGAACTTCTCCATGTCCGGGTGGCTCGAATGGAAATCCCGGAGGACGATCGGCAGATCCAGCTGATTCTGGTTCAGCGCGACGTCGGTGCACTCCCATCCAGGCTCGATCTTGCAGTCCGGTGAGCAGCCGTCCCCAGGAGCGGTGTTCCCATCCTCGCACTCCTCCATCCCGTTCGGGAGCTTGATCCCGTCTCCGCACGACGACGTACACGCGCCCTGCGAACAGTCCGGCTCCCGCACGCAGAAGGGGGTGCAGCCATCCCCCATGTCGTGGTTCCCGTCGTCGCACTGCTCCGTCCCCTCGGCGACCCCGTCTCCGCAGGTCGTGGGCGAGCAGGCCTGTCCGGCGACAGGGCACTTCCACCCGGGCTCCAGGTGGCATGTCGCGCTGCAGCCATCGCCCGAGGCGCCGTTGCCGTCGTCGCATTTCTCGTCCCCGGCCACGATCGCGTCCCCGCAGCTCGCCGCGGTGCACGCCGCGCCGACCACGACGCACACCCACCCCGGCTCCACATGGCACGAGGCGTCGCAGCCGTCCCCCGACATCGTGTTCTGATCGTCGCATGTCTCTCCCCCCGTGATCTTCCCGTCGCCGCACACCACCGTGGAGACACAAGGCTCTCCGGGCATGGGGCAGGCGAACCCAGACTCGATCGCATCGCAGGTGCCGGTGCAGCCGTCTCCGGAGACGCCGTTTCCGTCGTCGCAGGCCTCTCCCGGGTCCAGCTTGCCGTCGCCGCAGGCGGGGCCGGGCATCGCGCCGCCGCCGCCTCCTCCGCCCGTCTTGCCGCCCGTGCCGCCGCCGCCGGTCGTGAAGATGTCCCCGCCGCTGCCGGCCATTCCGGTCGCCGTCGTGGTGCCGCTCCCGGTCGTCGTGCCGCCGGAGGAGCCGCCGGTGTCCCCGCCGCCGCAGCCTGGCAGAAGGAGCGCGAACGGGAGCGCGAAGGACACCAGTGAAAGAGCACCCGGGACGGAACAAGAACGCATGAGGCCTCCTGCAAGTGAGGCCGCGAGAATATCGCCTCTCGCCCCCGCGAGCGAGCCCCCTTTTGAAAACAGGGTAGCACGAGAGTGCCACTTGCGCTCGCTGTCAACGGAAGAAATAGCTGACGCGCGCGATCGCGGTGAAGGGCCACCCGGGCGAATAATGGACGCCGGTCACCGGCTTCGGCTCGTAGGGGAGGCGCGTCGTCGTGGCGAAGCTGACCTCGCGCCATTTCGCGTCGAAGAGGTTCTGGATGTCGACGCCGGCCTCGACGTCGCGCCACCGCACGCCCGCGTTCGCGTCCACGACGGTGAACCCCTGCGCGACGAGAGTGCCAGTCTCGTTCGCGGGCCGGTCCGCGATCGATTTCACGCGGACGGCGCCGAACGGGGTGAATTGCCCGAACGTGGGGCGCGCGCCGATCCCGGCCTCGAACGTGCGTGTCGGGGCCAGCGCGACCGCGCCGCCGTTGCCGGCGTTCGCCTGGTACTTCGCGTCGACGAACGTGGCGGCGGCGTCCGCAAACAGCCAGTTCCCGATGCGGTACCGCGCGTCGACCTCGATGCCCATGCGCCGAGTCGCCCCCGAGGCCTCCGTCGTCCCCTCGTCCCCCACATAGACGATCTCCGAGGCCAGATCGAGCAGGAACGCGGCCGCCTCCACGCTCAGCCCCTTCACGGGCTTGACGCGCACGCCGACCTCGTAGCCCGTCGCGGGCGTGAGCAGGGAGGGAGCGTCCTTCGCCCGCACCACGCCGCGCGCGTCGTTGGAGTGGAAGCCCTTGCCGTAATCGAAGAAGAGGTCCAGTTGCGGGATGGGCGACACGATCGCCTGCGCCTTCGGCGAGAACAGCATCTGTCCGGAGACTCCGCTGCTGCCGCCGCCGGGAGAGGCGCTGTTCCACAGGAGATCGTCCACCGTCACGTCGAGCCGATCCGCGCGCGCCCCGAGCACGAGGCGGAGGTATTTGCCGTAGCGAATGTCCTCTTCCAGGAAGACGCCGACGTGGCTCTCGCCGATCTGCGCGTGCACCCTGCCTTCGAGCCTCCGGCGCGCGACGTCGTGGTAGAGCGAGTTGTCGATGCTGTCGGCCCGCGCCTCCACCCCGCCGGACGTGGTGAGCTGGATGCCGCGGTAATGCATGTGCCGCGCGATCCGCACCTTCGCCCCGCCGAACAGCCGATCGTCGCCCTGCTCGATCTCGTCCCCGTTCACGGGATCCTGCGCGTAAAACGTGAAGTTCGAGAAGAGCGTGAAGCGGTATTTGACGAGGTAGAGGACCGCGGACAGCGTGGTGTCGTCCCAGCCCGCCGAGTACTGGAGCGACAGCGCGTGACGCTGCGAATCCCCGCCTTCCGTCGGGTCCACGTGGCCGAAGCGATCGATGCAAGGGGCCTTGTATACGGAAGGGGGCGGCGCCCCGGCCTCCCCCTCGCCGCACACGGCGCGCGCGGGGATCTGGCCCGATCCGTTCCACTTGGACCCGTACGACATCCACGTGACAGAGGCCTTCGCGCTCGGCCCGATCTGGCGCGTCAGCTTGGTGAAGACGTTGAATCGCTGCAGATCCTCGGGCTTCTGGAACGGCCCGTCCTGCTTCGCGAGCTCCGCGGCGGCGACCACCTTCCAATCGGCGCCGAGGTCCGGAGAGGCGATCACGAGGCCGCGCATGACCCCGTATTGACCGATGGAGTACTGCGCGGAGCTCTCCTCGAACTTCTCGGCGAGGCGCATGTTCACGGCGCCGGCCGTCGCGAAATCGCCCTGCGAGGCGTAATAAGGCCCCTTCGTACCGTCGAGTCCGACGACCAGCTCCGGGATCAGGAAGTGGAGATCCGCGAAGCCCTGTCCGTGCCCGTGGCTCGGCAGATTGACCGGCACGCCGTCGACGGAGAGGGCGACGTCGGTCCCGTGATCGGCGTCGAAGCCGCGGAGGAAATACTGGTTCGCCTTCCCGCCGCCCGCGTGCTGCACGGCGAACAGCCCCGGCACGGCCTCCACGATGTCGCCGGGACGCAGCCGCGGCCGCAATTCCAGCTCGCGCCGGCCGTACGTGGTGCGCGACGCCGCGTCGCCGTCCGGAGCGTCGGCGCGGACGGAGATCTCGATGGGCTTCTTCTCTTCGGCGGCCTTCTCTTCGGCGGCCTTCCTGTCTTCCGCAGCCTTCTTCTCTTCTGCGGCCTTCTGCTCGGCGGGCGACGGCTCGTGCGCGAGCGCGGGAGTCGCCGCGGCGGCCAGCATCGCGGCCGTCAAGAGGGAGAGCGGACGCTTCATCGTGGTGGCACGATACATAAAACTCGTAACACTGGATCAGAAAAAGCATGTCGCCGCGCCCTCGTGGGGCCGAGACGAACCTCCTACGGACGGGGATTCGAGCCGGATCGGCGCGCGGCGAGGTCCCGCGGCGATCCTCGGGCGCCGCGCCGCGGGTCGGGTCGCGTCAAGGCGTCGCGCGACAAGGTGTCGCAGGGCGCCGGCCGGTCCGCGAGAGTAAGAGTCGCGACGGAGGCATCCGAATGAAATTCGTCACGATCTGCTTTCTTTCAACGACGGTGCTCGGCCTCGGGGGCGCCCTGCTCGGCTGCGGGGACGGGGGCAGCGGCAGCGGGGGGACCGGCGGCTCCACCACCACCACGAGCTCTTCTTCGAGCGAGACGACCTCGACCGGCGGCGGCGGCGCGACGGGCGGAACCGGGGGCGCGACGGGAGGGACCGGCGGCGCGACGGGCGGCACCGGCGGCTCCGCGGAGCCGCTCCAGATTGGCATTCACTTCGAGGCCAACGTCGGCGCGGAGCCCTTCGGCTGCGGCAAGACGTTCTCCGGCGTGGGCAGCCCGGCGACCGACGTCACGATCGCCGATTATCGCCTGTACGTGCACGACGTCGCGCTCCACAAGGCCGACGGCACGCTCGTGCCGGTCACGCTCGATCAGGACGGCCTCTGGCAATACCAGACCGTGGCTCTCCTCGACTTCGAGGACGGCTCCGGGAGCTGTCAGAACGGCACCCCGGAGACGAACGCCGTCGTGAACGGCTCCGTCCCGGCCGGCGAGTACGACGGGATCCACTTCAAGGTGGGAGTCCCGTTCGAGCTGAATCACCAGGACGCGGCCGTGGCGCCGTCTCCCCTCAACCTGAGCGCTCTATTCTGGAGCTGGCTCGGCGGCTATAAATTCCTGCGGATCGACAGCCTGCCCGCGGGCTCCGACGCGGCCTTCAACCTCCACCTCGGCAGCACCGACTGCGTCGAGGACGGCAACGGCGGGGTCGCTTCGTGCAGCCGGCCCAACTCTCCGGAGGTGAACCTCACGGGCTTCGATCCGCTCACGACGCCGATCGTCATCGACTACGCGGCGGTCGTCGCGTCGAGCGACCTCAAGACGAACGGCGGCGGGCCGCCCGGGTGCATGTCCGGCGCGATGGATCCGGAGTGTGGGCCGGTGTTCGAGAAGCTCGGCATCGACATCGCAGACGGGTCGATCCACCCCGACAATCAGGTCCTCTTCCATGCCAAATAAGGATTCGACGAAAGGTCGACTCATGAGCACGACGAGGATCCTGCTCCTTTCGCTGGGCGTCGCCTCCGCGGCGGCGCTCGGCGCGTGCGCCGATCTGGAGGTCTCGGCCTCCTCGGGGACCGGCGGCGCCACCACGACCACCTCCATGCCAGTCGGCGGACAGGGGGGGACCGGCGGCGACACGACCACCTCCTCGACGCCCGGCGGCGGCGGGACAGGCGGCGTCGCGCCGTACGACTGGGGCCTCCCGGAGGGCTTCCCGAAGCCGCGCGTGCCGGAGGACAACCCCATGTCCGAGGCGAAGGTCGAGCTCGGAAGGCGCCTGTTCTACGACAAGCGCATGTCCGGCGACGAGACGTACTCCTGCGCTTCGTGCCACAAACAGGAGCTGGCGTTCACCGACGGGCTCGCGAACGCGGTCGGCTCGACGGGCATGATCCACCCGCGCAGCTCGATGAGCATCGTGAACGTGGGCTATTACACCGTGCTCACGTGGGCGAACCCGCTCATGAGCACGCTCGAAAAGCAGGCGCTCGGCCCCATGTTCGGCGAGAGCCCGGTGGAGCTCGGCCTCGCCGGCAAAGAGGCTGTCTTGCTCGAGCGGCTCGCCGCGGAGCCCCTCTATCCGCCGCTCTTCGCGGAGGCGTTCCCGGACGACGCGGATCCCGTCGACCTCAAGAACGTGACGCGCGCGCTGGCGGCCTTCGAGCGGAGCATGATCTCCTATCGAACGCCCTTCGATCGGTACGAGTACGGGCACGACAAGACCGCTCTCTCGGAGTCGGCGATCCGGGGGAAAGACCTGTTCTTCGGCGAGAGCCTGGAGTGCTTCCACTGCCACGGTGAATTCAATTTCTCGGACTCGTTCGCCACCGAGACGAGCGGCTTCACCGAGAAGATGTTCCACAACACGGGCCTCTACAACATCGGCGGCACCGGCGCGTACCCCCCTTTCAACCAGGGAGTGTACGAGGTCACCGGGCAGATCACCGACACTGGCCGCTTCCGGGCGCCGTCGCTGCGGAACGTGGCGGTCACCGCGCCGTACATGCATGACGGGAGCATCGCCACGCTCTCCGAGGTGCTCGACCACTACAAGGTCGGCGGGCGGACGATCGCGGACGGACCCTACGCGGGCGACGGCTCCAAGAACCCGTACAAGAGCCTCGTCATCCACGGGTTCGACCTCTCCGAGCAGGACAAGGCCGACGTCATCGCCTTCCTCGAGTCCCTCACCGACGCGGAGCTGATCGCGGACCCGCGCTTCTCCGACCCCTGGAAATAAAGCCCGTCGCCGCGCAGAGCGCCTGTCGTGCTGCCCTGTCGGTGCGGCGCGATCGGGGCTCCCCCGCGCGGATCCGACCTACGGATTCTTCGCGATCGTCTGGATGACGAGGCGGCCGTTGCCCTCGTCCGTGAAGGTGAACTTGACGCCGTCGCCCGCGGCGATGCCCTTCACCTGGTCGAGATCGCGCAGCTCGAACAGCATCGTCATCGCCTTCATGAAGCCGGGGATGTCCTCGTGCTTGATGAGGATGCTCTTGTCCGACGTGTCGATCGATTTCACGACGCCGGTCGCCGAGTAGCTCGCGGCGGCGGACGGGGACGCGGCGGAGGATGCCTCGGGAGCGGCCGCGCACATCGCGCTCGACGCGAGGAAGAGGAGCATGGCTGCGGGCGCGATCCAGCCGAGGTGCCGCGCGGCTGAGTTTCGGAGCGACATGCCGCGGAGCCTGCTTCGATCCGGGGCGCGCGTCCATGCGGCAGTTCGTCGCAGCTTGTTTCCAGCGCCCGTTTCAGGTTGAGACGGCGCGCCGGAGCGCGGGCGGAACACGTGAATGTTGCCACGGCCCATCGCGGGGTTCGCTTTTGCATGGGATGGGATTCGATATCCTCGCGAGGTTTCTGTGGTGACCTACCCTCTCGACACCGCCGCTCCCGAGCAATCGCCGAGAGACGCTCGATCGCTGTCGTCGCGGCCGTCTTCCCGGCCGGAGCGCTCCTCCGGAATCGTCACCACGTTGCGCCCCGGCTCCGCGGAAACTGCGGCGGATCCTGCAGACGACGCGGCGACCGGCCCGCTGCGCCCGCCGAGCGTGCCGCCGTACGTCTCGCGGCGACAGGCGCAGATCCTGTGCGGCGCTTCGGTGGCGCTCGTGCTCGCCGCGGCCGGCGTGACGGGCCTGTCGACGTCTCCGTTCCTCGTTCACCTGGTGGCCATTCCCGTCGCGGCCGGTTATCTGGTCGGGCGCCGCGGGGCCGCGATCTGGGCCACGGTCAGCGTCGCGGGGGCCGGCGCGCTCGGGGTGCTCGGGCATTTTCACCCCGTGACTCCGTGGATCGCGCCCGCGCCGTGGCTCCTCCTCGTCAATCTGGCGGCCGCGCTCGGCCTCGTGCTCTTCGTCGTCGGGACCGTCACGCGCCGCAACGAGAAGCACGTCCGCGAGCTGACCGAGAGCGAGGGCACGATTCGAGAGCTGCTGTCCGGCATGGAGCGGCAGCGCGGCGAGCTGATGCGCGCGCGCGACCGGGCGATCGCGGCCTCCCGCGCGAAGAGCGAATTCGTCGCCACGATGAGCCACGAGATCCGCACTCCGCTGAACGGCGTCCTCGGCATGGCGGGCCTGTTGCTCGACGAGGAGCTGAGTCTGCGGCAGCGCGAGCTGGTCGGCACGATCCGGCTCTCCGGCGACGCGCTCCTCGCCATCATCAACGACATCCTCGATTTCTCGAAGATCGAGGCCGGCAAGATGGAGCTGGAGACGGCGCCCTTCGATCTGCGGGAGATCGTGGAGGACGCGGTGGACCTCTTCGCGGCCACCGCAGCGCAGAAGGGGCTGGAGCTGACTGCCACTCTCGCGGACGGCGCGCCCGCGCGGATCGTCGGCGACGCGGCCCGGTTCCGGCAGGTGCTCGTGAACCTGCTCGGCAACGCGGTGAAGTTCACGGAGAAGGGTGAAATCGCGGTGCGCGTGGTCGCCCGGCCGCTGGACCTCTCCGGCGAAGAGGGCGTGTTCGAGATCGTCTGTTCGGTGAAGGACACCGGGATCGGGGTGCCGTCCGACAGGCTGGCGGCGCTGTTCGTGCCGTTCTCGCAGGTGGACAGATCGATGACGCGGCGCTTCGGCGGGACGGGCCTCGGGCTCGCGATCTCGGAGCGGCTGGCGATCGCGATGGGCGGCTCGATGTCGGTGCAGAGCGCGCCGGGGGAGGGCTCCACGTTCACGTTCTCGGTGCGGGCGGAGGCCGAGCGCGGCTCGTCGGACGTCACGGACGCGGGCTTCGAGCACCGCCGCGCCGGCGTGCTCTGCGAGCGCGGGTCGACCCGCGGAATGCTGGAGTCGATCCTGCGCCCCTTGCCGATGCGCGCGATCGCGTGGGCGACGGTGGAAGAGGCCGCGGCCGGCGTCGCCGGGTGCGACGCGCTGATCGTGGAAGAGGCCTTGTATACGAGCCGTCTCCGTGCGGTCGCGACGGCGGCGGACGTGCCTGTCATCCTCCTCACGCGCCTCTCCGTGTCGATGCGCGAGCCGTCGCCGAGCGGCGTCGTGCGCACGCTCGCGAAGCCTGTTCGCCGAGCGGAGCTGCGCCGCGCGCTCCACGTGGCCTTCGGGAGCGCCCCGCCCCCGAGCACGCGGATGCCCTCCCGGATGCCTCGAATCGGCGCGGAGATGCCTCTGCGGGTGCTGGTGGCCGAGGACAACCCCATCAACCAGCGAGTGGCGTTGTTGCTGCTGGAGAGGCTCGGTTACCGCGCGGACGTGGTGGGGAGCGGCATCGAGGCGATCGAGGCGCTCGCGGCGCGGCCGTACGATCTCGTGTTGATGGACGTGCGCATGCCGGAGATGGACGGGATCGCGGCGACGCGGCGGATCCGGGCCGAGCTATCGCCTTCGGCGCAGCCGCGCATCGTGGCGCTCACGGCGAACGCGACGGTGGAGGATCGCGAGGCGTGCCGGGCGGCGGGCATGGATGATTTCCTCAGCAAGCCTATTCGTCCGGCGGATCTGGTGCGCGTGCTGCGCGGCTCGAAGACGCGCCCTCCGCCGACCCCGGAGTCCGACATGCCGCTGGATTCGAAGGCGTTCGGCGCGCTGCGCGAGCTGACGGACGGCATCCCCGGCGCCTTGTTCGACATGGTGCAACAGTACCTCTCGACGGCCGACGAATTGATCCTCGACGTGACGGACTCCCTCGCACGAAACGACCTCTCGTCCGCGAGGCACGCCGCGCATTCCTTGAAGGGCGCCGCCGCCCAGATGGGCGCGAAGCTGGTCTCGGCCGCGTCGTTTCGAATCGAAAAGGCCTGCACGGCGAGCGACCCGGAGACGGCCCGTCGCATCCTGCCGGCCTTGAAGGCCGCCCAGCTAGCCGCGGCCCCCGCCCTCGTCGCGGCCTGCGAAGACGAAAAACCGAGGCCGTCCGTCTCGACGAAGACCACGCTCCCGAGCATCGCGCCCGCCACCCCGCGAGTCGTTTGAAGGGAGAGTGGTTGTTGCCAGAGTGGCTGTCTGAAAGGACGGGAGGGTCCCCTCCCATCGCGAACGGAGAGAGCGATTTGGGAGGGGCGGACTTCGCGTAGCGAAGGCCGGGGTGGGCACCAGAGATTGGGGATTGGCTATTTCACGCCGCGGGCGTTGAGGTAGGGGCCGTAGTGCTTGTCGGTGCCCATGATGTGCTTGACGAGCCAGTTCTTGAGGAAGTTCATGACTTCCATGCTGAGGACGGCCGTCGCGCCGGCGCGGAACTTCTTCTCGACGTCCAGCACCTGCTTCGTCAACGCGTCGTGCTCGGCCTTGTGCGCCGCCATCTCCGGGAAGGCGTGCTGCGCCATGTATTTCTCTTCGTTCGCGAAGTGCGTCTTCGTGTACGTGATGAGGCCGTCGAGGATCGGGCCGAGCTGCTCCTTGCCGCGGCCGGCCTGCACCGCGTCGAAGAGGTTGTTCACCATGCCGACGAGCTTCTTGTGCTCGTTATCGAACTGGGCGATTCCCACGCTCAGCTTTTCGTTCCACTCCATCAGCGGCATTCGAGTGCTCCTTTCCTGAAACTGCCAGTCTCCCGGCCTCTCCGGGGTCGCTCAGGACACGCCGGGATCGGCCTTCGCCAAACATTCTCGCGCGCTCACCACCGCGGCCCCGAGGTCCTCGTTGGACTTCGTGATCGTCTTCGCGATGTCCTCCACGCTCTGCGCGGCCTCCTCCACATAGGCCTTCACCGTGTCGACGAGGCCCTTCTGCTCGCCGACCGAGCTCGCCACGCTCCCGACGATGCCGTGGGCCTGATTGACGTGCTCGTGCGTCCGTCGCATCGAGTCGGCCGCCTCCGTCGTGGCCGCCTGAATGGCCTCGATGCGGTCGCCGATCTCCTGCGCCGCGCTCGCCGTCGCCCGCGCCAGACTCTTCACCTCCTGCGCCACCACCGCGAAGCCGCGGCCCTGCTCCCCGGCGCGCGCGGCCTCGATCTGCGCGTTCAACGCGAGCATGTTCGTCTGATTGGCGATGTTCGTGATGACCTTGACGATCTGGCCGATCTGGTCGCCCAGCTCCGCGAGGTGCTTGAGCCTCGCGTCCGTCGTCTCCACGCCGGCGAGGGCCCTCTCCGCGGCCTCGCTGGAGCGCGCCGCCCCGAACGCCGCGTCCTCGATGCCGTGCTGCACCTGGCTGATCATCGCGCCGACCATGCGCACGTTCATGACCACGCCGTCGGCCGAGCTCGCCGCGCTGGAGACGTCGGTCTGAGCGACGGTCACCGCGTCGACGAAGGCCCGCGCGGCCTTCACGGTCTCTGTCTCCCGCGCGCCGCGCCCCTTCTCCTCGGCTCCCCACGAGGTGGTCAGTTCCCCCGAGGCATACCCGCTCATGACGTCGCGACAGTGCCATTTCCGCGCCACCGCGCGCCGAATGCGGGATCGCGCAAGGGCGGACGATCTCGTGACTGTTTGTGGACAGATGCGAGCGGGGGAGAAATGCCCGCGGGTCGGCGCCCGGGGGCCGGTGTATCAAAGAGACGCTACGGGGATGTCTCTCGCTGCGACGCGAGACAGGCTGTCACCGTTTGAACCACTTGCCGAAGATGCCGCCCGATCCGTCGCCGGGGTGGTTGTCGCCCTTGCTCTCGCGCCGGCGCATGTCGTGGAGGCGGACCTCGCGGACGGCGTCCAGGTTCTTCGGGTTGAGCTCGGCCGCGAGCTTGAAGTCGCGAATGGCCTTCTCGGGCTTGCCGGAGCGCTTGAGCAGCGTGCCGCGGTAGAAGAGCGCGCGCTCGTACCGCGGGTCGCCGCGCAGCACCTCGTCCAGCATCTGGATGAGATCGTCGTACTGCTTCGACGTGGCGCCGGGCGCGAGCTCCTTGGGCTCGCCGCGGCGGAGGGCCAGGATCCAGGCGAGGAGCGTGGTGTATTCAGGCTGTCCCGGGTCGGCGTCGGAGGCGAGCTTGATGTGCCTCTCGGCGGAGGCGACGTCGTTCTTCTTGAGGAAGATTTCGGCCTTCTGGAACTCCAGGGCTGCGTTCACGGCGCGGACGACCTGCTCCTCTTCGGCGGCGCTGCGGGCGGTCGTGGAGGGCTGTTCGAGGCTCTTCACGTAGGCGGCGCGCTTGTCGGCGTCGTTGAGCGTGGCGTACGCGTCGCCGACGCGGGCGAACACCGTGGCGACGAGCGGCTTCAGCTCCTGGAGCTCCGGCGGCGTGCGGTCGGGGTGCCAGCGCTTCGCGAGGGCGAAGTAGGCGTTGCGGATCTCCTCCGGGGCGGCGCTGCGCGTGACGCCGAGCACCTCGAAGTACGTCTCGTTGTCGATCGAGGCCGCGCGGGCCTGGATCTCCGCTCGGCGCGCGGCGATGTCCGTCGGGCCCTTCGCGGGCGGAGGCGGGGGCGCGCCGGGGCGCGACGCGGCGGCGGGCGGAATCGGAGGCTTGTGCGCAGGCGCCGCAGCGCCCGGCAGCGGCGTGGCGGTCGCCTTCGGCGGCGGGCCCGGGGGACGCGCCGCGACGGGCGGAGGCTCCGGCGTGGCGATCGGCTTCGGCGGCGGGCCGGGGCGCGCGGTGGGGGCGACGGCGGGCGGCTCCGGCGTGGCGGCGGCCTTCGGCGGAGGCGCGGGCGGGCGCGGCGGCGATGGCGGGATCGGCGTCGCGATCGCGGACGGCGCGGCTCCGGCGACCGGCGTCGTGGTGGAGCGCGCGACCGCTGCGGGCGTCGGCGTCGCGCCCGGCATCGTCGCGCGCGCCGCGACCGGGGCGCGCGGCGCCGTCGAGTCGAGCGGGAGATCCGGCACGGGCGCGGTGACGGGCGGCTTCTGCGCGGCGCCGAGATCGAGGTACCGCGTGATCACGAGCGCGTAGATCGTCCGCTTCACGAGCAGCTCCGGCGCGACGCCGGCCGTCACGATCTCGGTCCAGCGCATACGCTTGGCGCGGAGCAGATCGCACACCGCCGTCTCCTCGCGCGAGAAGTCGAAGCGGCTCACGTCGGCGCCGGGCACGAAGCCGAGCGCCACGTGCGCGATGCGCGCGAGCGTCGCCTCCATCGCGGCGGGGTTCGCGGACGCGCGCACCGCGGAGAGGATCGCGGCGAGCGGCTCGCTCTGGAGCAGCTCCGGCCCGCCGTAGTGCGCGATGAGGTTCTCCTTCGCGTAGAAGGCGTACTTCGTCTCGGCCGGCAGATCGCACAGGCTCACGAGCTTCTGCACGAGCTGGATCCGGAGCGCGCGCATCACGTCGTCGCGCGAGCAGATGCCCTTCGCGACGAGGTAGCGGCCGAGCAGCACCTTCTTCTTCGAGATCTCGACGAGCGCGGCGCTGAGCTGCGCGTCGTCCGCGAGGCGGAGGTTCACGAGCACGCGATCGAGCGGCCACAGCATCGCGCCCGTGCGGATCTTCGAGGGCACGCCCTCCTCGAAGTAGACGTCGTGCGACAGATCGTCCGGCGGGAAGAACGTGGCGGTCCCCGTGAGCCGCTGATCGAGGATGTACACGAGCAGGTGCACGAGCGGCGTGCGCGCGAACGTGCCCTCCGCCATCGGCGCGGGCCGCGGCTTCTCCTCGACCTGCGCGAGCACCTCCGGAGGCGGCGGCATCGTCTGCGCGACGAGATCCGCGGCGTCCTTCGCGCTGTACGCGCGGGTGCGGTTCTCGTTCTCGTCGTCGTCCGGATCCGCTTCTCCCAGCGCTTCGAGCTCGAGCTCGCGGTCGATCTCGGAGTCGAGCGTCGGCTCCGCGCTGCGAGGGAGGTCTTCCTCTTCCTCTTCGTCTTCCTCCAGCTCGTAGACCGCGGGGGCGCGCGGCCTTCCGGACGTGCCGGGGAGCGCGTCCATCGAGGGATCGTCCTGCAGCGCCTCCAGCCCGAGCAGCAGATCTTCCGGCGCGGGGAGGTCGAGCTCCTCGCCGGAGTCGGCGTCGAACGGCACCTCCAGCGGCGCGCGCTCGAACGGGGCCGGCAGGATCGCCGCGCGGTGCGGAGGCTCCTCGGACGGCCGCGATCCGCGGTGCCGATCCGACGCTGGGCCCCCGCCGAGCGGATCCGATCCGGGCGGCTGCGACGAGCTGATCACGTGGCGCTCCGCGCGCGAGACGCGCCACGACGGATCCATCTCGTTGATGAGCGGGCGATCCGGCATCGTGGGCGGCGTCGTGATCGGGACCGCGCGGCCGAGCGCGTTGGTCGGCGTGTTCGGCGTGAAGCGCGGGGCCTCGGCGCTGCGGGGCGTGCGCGCGCTCCTCGCGGTGGGCGCGCTCGGGGCCGTCGGCGGCGCGGATCGACCGGGGGGCTCCGCGGGCGTGATGCGCGACGGTCGCGGCGTCGTCGTGCTCGGCGGGATGCCCGTGCCCGTGTGCGATCGCGACGTCGAGGTGCTCGGCGGGATGCCGGTGCCGGTGCGCGACCGCGCTCCGAACGCCGACGAGCTGGGCGCGCGCACCGAGACCGGCGCCACGTCCATCGAGCTCGTCACGACGCGGCGGATCGCGCGCGGCGGGCCGTCGGGATCCGGGTTCGCGAGGTCGACCTCGAACGGCGGATCCACCGGGTGCCCGGCCATGTCGAGCACGATGCGCACCGTCGGCATCGAGTAGAGCGACGGATCCGCGGGCGTCGCCACCACCGCCGCGACCTCGCCCGACGACAGCTCCACGAGCGTGCCCGACGGGAACAGACCGAGCGCGCCGATGAGCAGCCGCACGGCCGTGCGCCCCGGCCCGTCCGCGAAGCGCTCGCCGAGGCCCGCGATCGCCTCGTCCGCGGTGCGCGACGGCGATCCGAGCAGCGCCGACACCGCCTCCACGTACGCGCGCGACACCGCGATGAGCTGCGCCTGCAGCGTCGACGTGTGCGAGCCGCCGTAGATGAGCCCGAGCGGCGAGCGCGCGCCGACCCAGCAGGCCTCGTAGGCGATCACCGTGCGCATCACGCTCGGCTCGTTCACGCGGCCCATCGCGGTGAGCAGCATCGCCGTCGACGCGGGCACGCGCGTCTCTTGATCGGCCCCGATCTGCGGCACCATCCGCCCCGGCGCGGGGAACGCGCCCGCGACGTGGAATTTGCCGAGGTCCGAGAGCAGCGCCGCCATCGCGAGCCGCGACAGGAGCACCGGATCCGTCGTGATCTGCCGCGCCATCGCGAGCGTGAGGATCGAGGCGTTCACCGCGCGCTGCGCCTCGTCGTGGCCGCCGCGCTTCGCGTCCGTGACGCCGAGGAACGCCGGCATCTCGCCCGCGGACAGATCCACGAGCCGCTGCGCGACGCGCTTCACCCGGTGCGGGAGCGCGAGCTGCCCCTTGCCGAGCTGCTCGTAGAGGCGCCGCATCACGACGCAGGCCGAGGCGTACGCGTTCGCCGCGTTCGCGATCGGATCCAGCTTGTCGGTCGGCTGCTCGCGCCGGAGCGCGTTCGGGTTCGCGGCGCGGAGGCGGATGCGCGGCGTCGGCCGCTCGGGGGCGCGGGTGCCTCGCGGGGCGCGCAGCGTCTCGCCCAGCGTGTTCGCGAGCGCGAAGAAATCCGCCGCGCGGGCGTCGCGCGAGATGCCGACCTCCCCCACGCCGACGCGCCCGAGGATCGTCCCGAGCTCCCGCGCGCAGTCGTACGAAGAGCGGTTCGCTTGCAAGAGCAGCCCGCCGACGAACACCGCCTCGTCGAGGAACAGGATCGACACGTTGCGCCCCGTGCGCGCGGCGTACACGCGCACCGTCTCGACGATGTCCTCCACCCGCTGCACGACGGCGAGGTTGTCCGTCGAGTGCATCGTCGACAGCTTCACGAGCCGGAACAGCGCGCCGACCACGTCGGCCGCGGCGTCGCGCGCCTCGCGTTTCCGGGGGAGATCGCCCTCGTTTTGAGCGATCACGTCGAGCCCGGTCATGGTCGATCGGGACGGCGGACCGGGCAGCTCGCTCAGCCGATCCTCGGCGCCGGACAGGCTCCCTTGGCGCTCCGCCATCAGGCGACCTCACCGGTGGCGGGCGGCACCCGCTTGCCGACGCGCGGCGCGATCGCGGAGGCCGCGCGCTGAGCGGCCTCCCGCAGCGCGGGCCCGTTCCACCACCTGCGCTTGGCGGCCTCGCTCACGGCGGCGAGCGCCTCTTCGGTCTTCGCCTCGCGCCCGAGCAGCTCCGCGCAGATCGTCCGCGTCACGTCGAGCGGCTCGTCCGGCATGATGCCGTGCTTCTGCACGAGCTCGATCGCGAGCGCCTCTCCGCGCGGCGGGTGCAGCGTGAAGATGGCCTCGATGATCTCTCGCTGCTCCGGCGGCGACATCCCCTGGAACGCCGGATCGCTCACGCGCTTCACGAGCAGCGGCCCCGCGGCGCGCACCTTGTAGAGCCCCAGCGTGCGCAGCGCCGCGGACCGGAGATCGTGCTCCGGCGCCTCCGCGAGCTTCACCAGCTCGTCGCGCATCTCGTCCGGGCTCTTCGCCGCGAGCGCGACGGCCTCGCACCGCAGCGCCGGGTTCCTCGCCTGCGTGAGCCGCGCGAGCGCCGCCGCCGCCTCCTCGCGCCGGGACCCCGCGAGCGCCTTCAGGATCGGCCGCGCCGTCTCCGGATCGAAGCTCGTCAAGATGTCGGCGATCCGGTCTTCGTGCCCCGCGAGCGCGCGCTCCACGTACTGGTAGAGCCCGCGCCGCATCGCCTCGTGCGCGATGTCCGGGATCGCCGCGGCCGCGACCTCGACGCACGCGCCGTCGAGGTGCTCCATCACGCCGAGGAGCAGCTCGCCGATGCGCAGCGCCTCCGCGGCCGAAGGTGGGCGCCCGCCGCTCTGCGGCGCGAAGCTGCCCGGCCCCGCGGTCGTCCCGAGGCTCGCCGGCGCGCCGCTCGCGGGCGCCTGCGACGTCCCGAGCGTCACGGGCCCGGCCGTGTCCCCCGATCGCTTCGACACCTCGCGGAGCAGCAGCTTGAGCGCCTCCGGCGTGAACATCGCGCGCGTCAGCTCGCCCGGCAGCGACCCGTCCTCCGGCGCGCGCATCGCCACCGCGTGCACCAGCGCGTCCCACATCGAGAGCGCCGTCTCGGCCTTGCGCCCGAGCGCGAGATCCCGCGTCGACTCCGCGAGCGGCTCCGCGCAGAGCGCGAGCGTCGCCTCGGCGCGGGCGCGGAGGATCGCCTCCGTCAGCACGTCCACGTAGCGCTCCGTCCACCGCTCCGTGGTGATCATGAGCTGCGTCCCGAGGGCCGCGCGCGCCGCCGGATCGAGCGCGAGCGCCGTCGCCGCCTGCTTGGCCGCGCGCACGGCGCTCTCGTCCGTGTCGATCGCCATCGCCATCGCCTCGGCGCGGTTCGCGCGCTCTTCGGCCATCCGGCGCGCCTCTTCTTCGAGCTCGTCCTGCTCGGCGTAGAACGTCTCCCGCTCCAGCGCGTCGCCCTCGGCGAAGATCGTGATCACGTCGCACTTGATGTGCCCGAGCTGCCGCTCCCACAGCGCCGCGGCCATGTCGTCCTCGGGCAAGAGATCGCGGTTCGGATCGAGCAGCAGGATCTCGCAGAACGCGCGCAGCTCCTCCTCCGTCGTGCCCTGCTCGAAGGCGACCTTGCGCACGCCCGCGGCGAACAGGTTGTACGGCACGGCGTCGAAGAGCCCGACCGGCTCCCACACGGGCTGCGTGCGGTGCTCCATCGCGTACGGCGTGAGCGACACGTACACCGCGTCCGGATCCGCGCGCAGCGCCTCCACCAACGATTGGTGCGTCGCGTGGAGCTTCGTCTCCGCCTCCGGGTGGTGCTTGCCGTAGTGGTGCATCGCCGGCAGCAGCCGATCGAGCCGCCGGAACACCTCGATCAGCCGCTGCACCGCCGGATCGTTCGGCCCGGCCTTCTCGTCCTCGTCCTTGAGCGCGGTCGCGTGCGCGACGAGGGCCTGAGGCTCCGCGGTGACGCGCGAAGGCCTCCCCGGCCGCTGCGTCGATGGCTGCGCCGCGTTCTCCGGCGGCCCGCCGTACTTGTCGAGCAGCACGAGCGACGCCTTCCGCATCGCGGCGGCGCTCTCGAAGCGGTTGCGCGGGTCCCACGCGAGCGCCTTGTCGACGAGCGCGATCACGTCGACGGGCAGCGTGTTCGCGACGCGCGCGAGCGAAGGGGCCGGCGTCGTCGCGGCGAGGATGAAGGCCTCGTTGTCGGAGCGCCCTTGATGGAGCCGCTGCCCCGACAGGAGCGCGTAGAGCGTCGCGCCCACGGAGAACACGTCGGACCGCCCGTCGATCGAGTCGACGAGCCCCATCGCCTGCTCCGGCGCCATGAACGACGGCGTGCCGAGCGCGGTGCCTGCGCGCGTCCGATCGCCGCCTCCGTGCTCCATGCGCGCGACGCCGTAATCCAGGATCTTCACCTGCCCCTGGTTCGTGATGAACACGTTCGCGGGCTTCAGATCGCGGTGGACGATCCCCTTTTCGTGGAACGCCTCCAGCGCGTCGAGCACCTCGGAGGCGATCCACATCGCCTCGTTGATGTCGAGCTTGCGGTTCTTGCGCTTCCAGAGCTGCTGCACGGTCTCGCCGTCGAGCAGCTCCATGACGAGGAACGGCTCGTCATGCTCGGTGACGTCGTCGTCGAGGATCGCGACGCGGCCGACGTGCTCGACCTTGTTCGCGACGTACCCTTCGCGCAGGAACCGGTCGCGGATCACCGGATCCGACGCGAGCTCCCGGTGCATGATCTTCAGCGCCGCGCGCGATCCGTTGCGGTGCGTGGCCGCGTATACAGCCGCCATACCTCCGGTGCCGAGCAGCCCGTCGAGGCGCCACTTCCGCTGGATGGTCGCGCCCACGCGCAGCCGAGCGAGCTGCCGCTCGTCCATCGGCTCCAGACCGATCTCCGACGACCGCTCCGACGGAGGCTCTGCGTTGGGATCACGCGCACGCACAGGTGGGACCGCGGAGGTTACACCCGCCCGCGCGACGCGGCGCACCGATTTCGAAACGGATCAAAGAGCCTGCGCCCCGTTGAGGCGGCCTTGCCTCACCCCGTTCACCGACCGAACACGGCCGACGCGCCTTCGTTTCGCGTACGATGCAGAAATGCAGCAAAAGTGGCCCTTCTATCTCCTCGCGGCGCTCGCCGGGTGTGGCGGCGCGGAGACCTCCAGCAGCGCCGGCGGCGCCACCACGACCACGTCGCAGGGAGGCGCCGGCGCGGGCGGAGCCACCGCGGGCGGCGGAGCAGGCGGCGCGCCCGTGTGCGGCACCGCGAACCGCGCGCTCCCCGAGGGCCTCGTCGACCTCTCCTGGGACGACGGCGCCGGCGTGAGCGACGTGCGCGAGCAATCCTGGAAGATCACCGTCAACAACAACGACTACGCGCTCGCGGACGGCCCGCTGCACGAGTCGGTGCGCTTCGAGCTTCCGCACCCCGCCAAGATCTACGGCTTCGCGATCGAGTGGGCGCCGCTCCCCGACGGCACGGATCCGATGACGGAGCTCGCGGCCGGCCTCTACCCGGACTTCGGGTACAACGGCTTCGACTTCTGGGAGAAGGACCCGCTCTTCGTGGGCACGCGGTGCGCGGCGGACGCGAAGCCCGGCGAGCTGCTCCCGTACGTCTTCGAGGCCCCGATCCCGATCGAGCAGCCCGGCCTCGTGTACGTCGCGCACCTCATGAGCGCGGCGGACGACCCGGTGATGATGTTCGACGGATCCGAGGTGGGGGACGGCACGTGCGCGCACTGGGACGACTGCCACTCCGCGATGAACCTCCCCGCGGCGGAGACGAAGGACTTCTACAACGGCGTCTCCTTCCCGTTCCAGCGCGACTTCCGCGTGCATCTGTACGTCGAGTACACGGACGACGTCGCGCCGGCGGACCACATCTTCCAGCCGCCGGCGGCGCCGGGCCCGGGGCCGTCGGGCCATGTCGCGTTCGGCGACTACGACAACGACGGCTTCGACGACATGATCACGGAGGGCCCGACTCTCTGGCACAACGCGGCGGGCGTCTTCACGGACGTCACGGAGACCTCCGGAATCAAGGCCACGGGCGCGTCGGCGACGGGTGGAGTCTTCGGCGACTACGACAACGATGGTTGCCTCGACCTCTTCCTTTATGCCGAGTCGTACGTCGCGAAGGACACCCTCCTTCACTCCAGGTGTGACGGCACGTTCGAGGACGCGACGGCGGCGGCGGGCATCGCGGACGTCCAGGTGCTCTCCCCGTGCGGCGCGGACCCGGCGAACGTCAGCTCCCCGGCGGCGGCCGCGGCGTGGATGGATATCGACGCGGACGGCAAACTGGACCTGTACGTCGCCAATTTCCTCTGCTGGGACACCTACGGTTATTACATCGACGCCGTCTGGCACAACCTCGGCAATGGCACCTTCGAGGACTGGACGGGCAAGCATGGATTCGGCACCAAGAAGACCCCGAGCCGGGGCGCCGCGCCGGTCGACTACGATGGAGACGGCGACGTCGACCTCTTCATCAACAACTACGTCTTGCAGCCGAACCTCCTCTTCGTGAACAACGGTGACGGCACGGTGACGGAGACGGCCAAATCCCTCGGCGCCGCGGGCCTCGGGACGACGGGCTACACGTTCGGCCACACGATCGGCGCGGCGTGGGGCGATCTCGACAACGACGGCGACTTCGACCTGGTGGCGGCGAACCTCGCGCACCCTCGTTTCTACGACTTCAGCGACAAGACGCAGATCCTGATTCAGGACGCGACGCACCACTTCGCCGACACCACGGGCGACTGGGCCTATCCTGCGAGCAAGGCTGGTTTGCGATATCAGGAGACGCACTCCGTGCCGGCGCTGGCCGACTTCAACCACGACGGCGACCTCGACATGGTGATCACGGCGGTGTACGACGGCCGACCGACCGACTTCTATTGGGGCAAGGGCGACGGCACGTTCGAGCTGGACGCGTACCACGCGGGCATCACGACGGAGAACGGCTGGGGCGTGAGCCTCTCCGACGTCGACAACGACGGAGACGTCGACATCTTCGCGACGACCCTCTTCGTCAACACGGGAAAGGCCAAGATCGGCCACTGGGCAGAGGTGCGCGTGATCGGCGACGTCGCGTCGAACTGGGCGGCCATCGGAGCGACGGTGAAGCTCAATTTCGGCGCGGTGTCCCGGATTCGCCACGTGGAGGGTGGCAGTGGCAAGGGAGGTCAGGACTCGATGTACCTCCACTTCGGCCTGGCCGCCGAGCCGCAGATCGCCTCCATCGAGGTGACGTTCCCCGGAGGCGAAAAGAAGATGTACCCGGGCCCGTTCGCCGCGGATCAGCGCATCTGGGTGTACGAGAGCGGCTTCGTCGGATTCGGGTGGTCACCGCCTAAGTGAGCGGCCGTGATCAGGCCGGCGCGGGGGGCGGCGGCTCCCGAGCGGCTCGACGCCGAGCAACCTGAACAAGGGCAGTCTAGACTGCAGACAGGCGTGTTACAAGCGCCTCGCGCGCGGGGTTTCCGAGTGACGCGCCTGTCGAGCAACGACGCGAAATCCGACTGGAAACGATTGTATTCTTTCTGGCTGCGGTGTACTTCATTGGCATCGTGGTGAGGGTGCGCATCACACGGGAAGAGCATTTTCAACGGGACCTCCAGCATCACCTCTTCGTGCAGCTTTCGCGTGTGCCGATCGTTGGCGAAAGGGTGTTCTTGCCACGCCGACTGGACGAGCCGGCTTATGGACAAAGTTGGGAGAGTTTTTGTGTAATCGAGGTACAACACCTGGCCGATCCGACCGGTGGAGAGGTCGCCATCCTGCGGATCCGGCACGCGGACCCGGAGGAGGGCAGCGGCGGCGTTCGGCGGTGCAGCTTCTGTCGTTGCCGGGCGTCGAGCAGCTCCCTCGTCGGAGGCTCGACGATCGGCGCCTGGCGATCCGGGACGGCGTGGGGCGGGAATGCATGGAGATCAAGCCGCGGTCGGCGCTAGAGAAGAGCCGTGATTGGGGCCGGCGACCGTCGGTACCGCGGAGCGACGTACGATCCCTCCAAGGCCGTCCGGACACTCCATCTCTGGAGGCCTGCCGAGGGGGCGATCGCGGCCGGCTTCGACTCGACGGGGGCGCCCATCGAAGAGCTGGCGACCGTGCGGTGCGACATGGGGTTTCACACGGTCGATGTCGACGCCGACGGGAAAGTCGATCTCGTCGTCGCCAAGCTGCATGTCGGCGACGCCGGCTCGGGATCCCCGCGGCGAATTACGCGGTCCTCCGTCGGCGTGAGGACGCTAGCTGGGAGTCGTGGGGAAACGCAGCGGGGAAACTAGCGGTTCTGGGATACCGGCTGAGACAATGACAGTCAGTCTTCGGGGATGACCTTCGGCTCTCGTTCGCGGAGCACGTTGGCCAGCTCGATGGTCCGGCCTCTCTCCGCGGACGCGGGGACGTCCCAGTAGTGGAGGCGATAGCCTGCGCCTGTCTTGGTGATCGTGAGTCGCCAAGCCTTCGCGCCGTCCGACTCGCGGGTTCGTTGTTTGCTGTCCGGGGCTGCACTTCTGCGGAGATCGCGCCGGTCGACGTTCATCTCCTCGTGCCGATCCGCGAGGATGCAGGCGCAGATCTTGAGCAGCTTCGCGGTCGCGCCGCTGTCTTGGAGAATGCCAGTCTTTTCGAGCGACCGCCAGAAGTGATTCCCTATTTGAAGCACGCTGAGGACCGCATCGGGGTACGAAGCTCCAGCGCTCGCAGCGATCATCCCTGACAGGCCGGCAGCGCCACCGGCGAGGACAGCTTCGTGGTCGAACCGTGAGAGATCATCCGGGCTGAAAAGAAGTGAAAAGCGTTCGTCGAAGCTCTCATTTCGGAGCCTCTTCGAGATCTCCTCCGGGTCCACCAACGCCACGGAGCCCGCGATGCGAAGCTCCTTGTGTGCGCCGTCCTCGGGGAAACCAACGAGCGGCGGAGTCACGAAGTGGGCGTCGCGCGCGAACCGTTCGCCTGCGGACTTGTCGCACGCGAGGCACGAGAGGACATCCGTCAAGGGAGCCCGGATCTCCGGCAGATTCCGATCGAGGATGGCTATCGGCTCGACGGTTGGCTCCCCCTCGGAGACGACGCATCGGGTGGCGGTGATGGCATGGAGGTCGTGCTCCTCGGCCTGGAAGAACCGTGAAACCCGCCGAAGGAGACCCGCAGTGTTGACGTCGGCGCCCG
The DNA here is from genome assembly GCA_046351455.1 of Polyangiaceae bacterium. GTDB lineage: Bacteria > Myxococcota_A > Polyangia > Polyangiales > Polyangiaceae > JADJRH01. The sequence continues at coordinate 285,009 of JAXLYM010000010.1, read as the reverse complement.
AGACCTGTTGAGCGCGCCGCAGCGTCTCGAAGCTCGGGAAGCGTCCCTGATCCTTGATAGCTCGTGAGCAGGCGTACACGTGCTTCCACGCGAAGGGCGACGTCTCGACCGCGTCGAGCCAGGCGCCGAGGGAGGTGAGCCACTCCTTGATCTTCGGCGCGTCGTCCGTCTCCGGGGTGGTGCAGAGGACGGGATCCACCACGAAGCTAGGCATGACCTCGCGTTCCCCCGCCTGCGCGCATGCCCTCTTCGGTGATCAAATCCTCCTGCCGATAGCTCTCGTCGAAGAAGCCGTCTGGCCAGTTCTCGACGGCGCCGCGCTTGGAGATCCGGATGGGCTCGAACTTCGCGTCTCCCTGCTCGTCCTGGGTGACGAAGTAAATGGCCGTGGCGTCGCGCGCCTCCTGCCCGCCCTTCACCATCAAATAGCGGAGCTGGCCAATCAGGACGGCGCTGTGCGTCTCGATGAAGACCTGTTTGCCGACGCGGGTGAGGCCGTAGAAGAAATCTGCCAGGCGAGCTTGCGGGCGCTCGTGGAGGTGAAGCTCGGGTTGTTCCATGATGAGGATGGCGTCCGGCGGAGACAGAAGGCCGGCGACGAGGATAGGCAGAACCTGACTCACGCCCACGCCGACGGCGCTGAGGGGGCGTTCCTTGTTTTCAGGGGCAGAACGGACTACCCACGACACGTTCGGAACTGACCCTGCTTGAGTATTGACGTGCTCGGCGACACCTAGATAGCGTAACCAGGTGTCCATCGCTTCTTCGAAGTGGGCTTTTCGCAAACCCTTGGAAATTGGGTCGAAGAACAGGATGACCTGCTGGCGGTTGGCCGCGAACACCGCCGCGGCGTGCTCGCCCTTGGTGCCCACATCATCCGGCTGGCCAGATGTCGAAAAACTCTGAACGAGATCTGGCTCTGCTCGTAGTGGACCCAGGTAGCGAAGCGTGCGCGTGAAGCTGGAGAGGATCTCCTGCTCCGCGAAGGAGAAATAAGAAAAGATGTCTCGTTCGACCTGGCCCCAAGAAGCGGTCCCTACAAACGCAGTCGGAATGAAGTGGGCCCACCGAGCCACACCCACGGTCCTTTCCTCTGAGAAGGCTGGAGCCCCCATCTGGGCCAAGTGGTTCTGAGGACGGGCCGGGATGAATCGCCCGACGTTTTCCGGTAGTGCCGTCTTGAAGCTCTCCATCACGTCCGCCGGCACCCTCTTGGCCGTGATACGGATATCCGGGATTGTTTGCGGCGATTCATGGTCCGCTATGCTGACGCTCACGGACACATCCTCGACGACCGCGCGTGTAGCCGAGGCGCGCGCCTCATCGCTCGTCGGCGTCGTACTGTCGAAATGTGCGTCCAGGAAAATGGTGATGTGCCCATCGGAGGTCGAGCGTTTCCCGCTCGTGAGAACGACGGGTGGAGTGCTGATGGGTATGAGAACGCTCAGCTCGAAGCCGATGCTTATCTGCGTGCCCTGCAGTCGCTCATTGCATGTGTCCTGATATGTCCCGAGTCGTACTAACGGCCCGTTCAGAATCAGGGGTTCGTCCATCGCTTGATTCTGCAGCGTCTGCGCCACCAGCAAGATGGACTGCAAAAAGCTACTCTTCCCCGAGCTGTTCAGCCCCGCGAGGACGGTCAGCGGCGCGAGCGGCAAGTCGAGCCTCTCCCGGATCGGCTTGAAATTCTCCAGCGTCCAGCGTTTCAGCATCTCTTCACGTCCTCGATCGGCCCCACCCTACCTGCGTCACGATCCCCGGTAAAGCCCCCTCACGCCGCGCCCCCCCGAGCGCGTCAGCGCTTGAATTCGATCTTCGTCACGAGCGACTTCACCTCACCGGGGCCCAGCACGATCAGCCGCTCTCCCGTGTTCAGCGCGTCGCCCGGGCTCGTCCACGGCTCCAGACAGACGAAGTCCCAGCCGGCCAGCGTCCACACGACCCATCGAGTCATGTCGTCGCCGGTCGTCACCGTCACCGACTTGCCCGCCCACTTCAACGTCGCCTCTCCGCTGCCGTGATCGTGCAGGTGCAAGTCGACCTCGGGCTGCGTCAAGTCGATGTCGTCCCCCAGCGTGATCTCCTGCTTTCCCACGTTGTCCCAGGCGTGCGCGGCGCTCGTGACGATCTCCGCGTCCGCCTTCTCCGACTCTCGCACGTGGAAGTACGGGTGCAGGCCCGCCGCGAAAGGCATCATGTGGTGGCCCGCGTTCTCGATGCGCTGCTCGATCGTGAGCGCGCTGCCCACCAGCGTGTACGTGTAGTTCAGATCGAAGTGGAACGGGTAATCCTGCCGAGTCGCGTCGCTCGAATGCAACCGCAGCGTCGCGCTGGCCGCGCCGTTCGTATCCGTTCGCACGACCGTCCACGGCAAATCCCGGGCGAAACCGTGCCGGCGCAGGCGGCCCTCCCGGCCCTCGCGGTGCCACCGATCATTCGTGAGCTGACCAGGGGAGGGGAACAGCACCGGGATGCCGCCGCGCACGCTTGTGGGGGCCTGTGCGAACGACACGTCGTCCAGGAACAGGACATCCACGTCCCCGACCTTGAAGCGCGTCAACATGCCGCCGCGGTTCGGCGCCAGGACCGCCAGAGATCCGGCCGCGGTGTCGCGGAGCTCGACAAGGTGCGGAGGCCCATCGATCTGCTGGGTTTCGAACATGCGCCGATGCTACTCCAACCCTCGGCGGAAGGCCCGTCCCTTTCGCCTCAGCGATACGGCCCGCGCACCTCCGCCGCGCTCGCCCGCGCAATGCGGTCGACAACGGTTGTCGACGCCTCGATCAAACTGACGATCTCCGCCGCCGGACACTGCCGCGCCGGACCCCGCGCCGTGATGCCGGCCTCGTCGATCTCCACCTCGTCGAAGCGCCGCGCCAGCTCCAACAAGAGCGCCCGCACGTCCGCGTCCAGCGCCGCCACCGCGCGCGCCTCGTCCTCTGCCTGCACCAGAAACATCGGATCGAACGCCGCGTCGCCCGTGCGCAGATCCTGGTACCCCGCGATCTTCCGCACGCGATCCACGAGCGTCTCGCGACGGATGCGCACGCCGGCGCCGAGCGATCCCTCCAGCGGCTCCGCGCGCACGCGGAGGTCGAACGCGCCGCGCGCCTCCCGCGTGAACTGCACCGTGACGCGCGCGGGGCCGAGCGCGCCGCTCAAACGAAGAGGCGTCCTCTCGTGCGTCAGGCCACGCTCTCGCGCGAGCGTCGCCAGCGCTTCGGCGTGCGCCGCCAGCACCGACGGCGGCGGGATCGACGCGCGCCCTTGATGGATCAACGCCGCCACCCGCGCCACGCGCTGCAACGCCGACTCCAGCGCGCCCGTGTCGTACTGCAACGCGTACGAATCCACACGCTCGTCCGTCACCAGGAACCCGATGCTGCTCGCGTTCACGCCGAGGACCGCGCGCCGCGCATCGCCTTCGAACAGCGTCGCTCCACGCGCCGCCTCATCCGCGGTGGCGACCACCTCATCGTCCCAGTTCGAGTCGCCGAGCAGCACGCGCTCCGACAACGAAGGCAGCGTCACGAACGCCTTCGACGTCACGTGGAGGCCCAGATCCAGCGGCGGATCCAGCTCGGCGCGCACGACGGTGGCGCGGTCGCTCCACACGGTCCGCACGCGCTGGCCCTCCAGCTCTCCCGTCACCTCGCCCGACCCCGTCAGGCCCGGCGCCACACGAAATGCCAGGCCGAGGTTCTTCGCCGCGCGCTCGAAAGGCTCCCACATCGCGCGCCGACTATATCGGTAACGCGACCCTCGTCACATCGTCGCTTGCGAAAGGCGACGCCGTTGGTACCCTCGCGCGCCCTTCGTTTCGGCCTGAATGAGCGCTCGTCGCGGCGCATCCGAGGTTCGTCGTGAATCCTGTCGTGTACGTGATCTGTCAGACCGGCTCGCTCGCGAACGGCGGGCTGGAGAGCGTGACCCAGATCCTCGCCGGCATCCGCGCGCCGCGCGTCGTCGTCACCGACAAGGACAGCCGCTTCACCAAACGCTGGCGCGATCTCGGGTGCGAGGTGCACGTCTGGCCCATCCCCGACGACGAAGAGAACGCGGCCCACTTGCCGACGCGCGCCGCCCGCTTCGCGACCCTCGGCCTCTACAACGCCCGCATCGCACGCCTGCTCCGCAAGCACGGAGCGCGCGTCGTGCACACGAACGACATCCGCGCCTTCTGGTTCGCCGCGCCCGCTGCGCGCGCCGTCGGGGCCCGCGTGCTCTTCAACGTGCGTGACATCCTCGACGTGGGCCGCGCGTACGGCGCCAAATGGAAGGCGACGCACCACCTCGCGAACGAGATCGTGTGCCTCTCGAACGACATGAAGGCGACGGCGCTCGCGCGCTTCCCGCCCTTGTTTCCGTGGGTCCCCGGCAAGGCGAGCCTCTCGGTCGTGTACAGCGCGGTCGACCTCGATCGCATGAAGCCGCTCGCCCCGGACGCGCGCGCGGCGCTCCGCAGAGAGCTCGGCATCGACGACGCCACGTTCGAGATCGCGTACGTCGGCGTCTTCTGCGAGAAGAAGAACCAGCTCGATTTCCTGCGCCAGACGGCCCCGATCGTCGCCGCCCGCATCCCCGGCGCGCGCGTCACGTTCGTCGGCGATTTCCGCCCCGAGGCCGACCCGTACGCGAAGGCCTGCGCGGACGCCGCGGCGCCGCTCGTGGCCGCGGGCAAGGTGCGCTTCGTCGGCTTCGATCCGCGGGTGGAGCGCTATTACCAGGCGAGCGACGTCGTCGCGCTGGCGAGCCGTTACGAGGGCCTCCCGCGCTGCATGATCGAGAGCCTCTCGTGCGGCACGCCGGTCGTCGCCTTCGACGTGACCAGCGTGCGCGAGTTCCTGGAAGACAGGGAGTGCGGCATCGCCGTGCGCCTCCACGATCACGTCGCCCTCGCGGCCGGCCTCGTGCGCCTCGCGGAAGATCCGCCCCTCCGCGCGAAGATGGCCGCGCGCGCGAGAGAGGTCGCCGTTGCGTCGTTCGCGCCCGACCGCAGCGTGGGTGCCTATGCGGCGACCTACGAACGACTGGATGCTTCTTAGTCAGATGTTTTTATGGGTCGCGGGATAGCCCCGCGCTCGCGTGCGGGCGCCCTGGCACGCGGTTACGAAACGTCTCGAACTGCCAATCACGCCCCCGCAGACTCGTACTCTCGCCAGGGCCCCTCGGCGAGCTTTCGCTTCTTCTGCCGATAATTCACGCGGTGCCAGGTCGCGCGCAGGCCGTCGGTCAGCGCGAGGAGCGGGTCCACGTCGACGCCGTGGTCCGTCAGCCAGTGCACCGTCTTGCGAATCCGGCCCAGCGTGAGCACGAAGCGCTGCGCCGGGAGCGCTTTCGCCTCGAAATCGCCTCGCACCGGCACGTCCAGCGTCACCCGGCCGACGTCGAGCGCCATCCGCAACAGAGGCACCGACTCGGGATCGAAGCCCATGAGCCGAGCCGCCACCACGTCAATCGCCACCGGATCGCGCCCGCCCACCAGCAGATCGCACCGAACCGGATCCCCGCGGCGCGTGCTCTCGCCTTCCAACCCGACCGTCCCGTCCACCAGCGTCACACAAGGCACCAGCGCCGCGAGCTCGAGCAGCTTGTCGCTCAGGATCGTGTGGTATCGCCGCCGCGTGACCGGCAGGAGGCCGAACAGGTTCTTCGTCGCGCAGCTGATCGTCGCGTGGCCGTGCGTGTGGAACACCGGCGTGTTGAGGAGCTGCACGTCCGCGAGCGCGCGCGGCAGCTCGAATTCGTCCCGCGGCATCCGCTCGTACGACACGAACGGGACGCCGAACTTCTCCAGCAGCGCCGCGAGGCCCGTGCTGCGCGCCATGTCCTCCGCGCGGAACTCCGGCAGATCGCCCTCCACCACCGTCACGTCCCGATAGCCGCGGTCCCGCAGCGACGCGAGCAGCGCGCGCAGGAACCAGGGCGACGTGTTCGAGCCCGGATAGGCGATGTTGAAGTTGCCATTGACCTTGATCCACACCGGCCTGTGGCGGTCCAGCGCGGGCGCGGCGCACGCCTCGAACAGGCGGTCCACGTCGCCCGTGAGCGCCGACGGGGACGTGCGGTGGACGGTGACCTCGGGGGGCGGTGTGCGGCTCTCGTTCATGTCGGCGCGCCCGCGCGGCGCCTTCTGCCGGCGCGCGGCTCCTGGTAAGGTCCGCTCGTGATCCAGATCTTCGGCACCGTCAAGTGCAAGGTGACGCGCGCGGCCCAACGGTTCTTCGCCGACCGCCGCATCCAGGTCCAGATGGTCGACCTGCGCGAAAAGGGCCTCTCCAAAGGCGAGCTCACGAGCGTCGCGCGCGCCGTCGGCGGCGTCCGCGCCCTCTTCGACGACCAGAGCCCCCGCGTGAAAGAGCGCGGCCTCCAGCACCTCGGCCCGTCCGACGAACGGCTGATGGAGCTGCTCCTCGAAGACCCGCTCCTCCTCAAGACTCCCATCGTCCGGAACGGCCAGAAAGCCACGGTCGGCGCCGCCGAGGCGACGTGGAAGACCTTCGCCGAAGGGGAAAAGAAGTGAGCCGAGTCACCTCCACCGAGGTCGTCGTCCCCAAGAAGCTCTCGCCCTCCGAGCGGAGCGCCCTCATCGACGGGCTCTACGCCGTGCACAGCGAGATCTTCGACGGCGTCGAGAAACAAGCGTTCGTCAAATACGTCGTCGACTCCAAGGCAGAGCTGACCTGGATCCTGCTCTATCGGGGAGAGGACAACGCCATCGTCGGCTACCTCGCGCTCCACGTCTTCGAGCGGCGCCTGCGCGGCGAGATGACCGCCGTCTTCCGCGCCGAGGCCGGCACCCTCCGTGCGTACCGCGGCCGCAACGCGAGCGTGAACTTCGGTCTCCGCAAGATCATCGAGTACCTCGTCGCGCACCCGGGACGCCCCGTGTTTTACCTGGGCTCGCTCGTGCACCCATCGAGTTATTCGCTGTTCGCCAAATACGGCACCTCGCTCTACCCGAGCGCCGGCAACGAGACGCCGCCGGACATCCTGCAGTTCATGGGGGAGCTGGCGGACGAATTCGGCATTCCCGTGGTCGATCCGGCGCACCCGCTCGTGCGCGACGTGGGCTGGATCACGCGCGAGACGGACGTGGAGAGGCGCTATTGGCGGCACTGCGACAGGCCCGCAGCGCGCTTCTTCATCGCGCAGAATCCCGGCTACGTGGACGGGCACGGGCTCGTGACGCTGCTGCCGCTGCGGCTCCCGGAGATGCTCCGCGCCGCCGCGCACATCACGCGCGCCAAGGCCGATCTGTGGGTCGACGAGTTGAAGATCTTCACGCACCGACTGCCGATCGGATCGCAGCTCCTCCGGCCGATGGAGGTGCGCAAGCTGCTCGGGACGGTGAGCCTGTTCGCGGGCCTCGGCCGGCAGAGCTTCGACGCGCTCGTGGCCTCGGCGGAGGTCGTGGGGCTGCGTCCGGGCCAGTTCCTGCTGCGCGAAGGCGACCCCGGAGAGGACCTGTTCGTGCTCGCGCGAGGCGCGGTGTACGTGCTCTCCGGGCCGCGCGGCGAAGAGCTGGTGATCGACGAGCTCGACAAGGGCTCGGTGTTCGGGGAGATCGCGGTGCTCAGCGGCTCGACGCGCACGGCCTCGATCCGCACGGCCACCCCGTGCACGGTGGTCCGCGTCCCGCGCCGCGCATTGCTCGCGCTGATGAAGGACGAGCCCGCGCTCCGAGAGGCCATCTGGAAGGCGTTCGCCGCCCGCGTGTTCGACGATTTCATCCGCGCGTCCGGCCGCTACGAGCACCTCGATCGAGAGGCGCGCGCCGCGTGGATCGGCCGCGCGTCGCACCGCGAGCTGGAGGCGGGACAGGCCGAGACGTTCGAGGGGCAGGCGTTCGCCTTCGCGCTGCGCGGCACCGTCGAGGTCGAGCGCGACGGCGCATGGTCCGCGACGCAGGCCCCGCTCATGATGGAAGGCCGCGCGCCGGTGCGGATCCACGCGAAGACGGCCACCCGCATCGCCATCGTCCCGCCGCTCGAACAAGGGCCCTGACAGACTCCCGTCCTCCGTCCTCCCGGCGGCGACCGGCATGTTCGATGCACACGGCCTCTCCGGAGGTCGCGGCATGACTCGCTCCATCGCACTGGGCACTTCGAATCCTCACGACGGCGTCTCATTCTGGAGAGCGGCTGTCGCAAAAGGAGCGATCCTCGTCGCGCTCGGGCTCGCGTTCTCGGCGCCGTCCACCGCGCTCGCCGGGTGTCCGGATCCGCAGCCGACGGAGATCGGCGGCGCCTGCGCCGAAGGCGAGACCGCCGCCGCAGCGCAGATCGTGGCGTACGGCTGCATGAGCGACGACGACTGCGCGGATCAACAGATCTGCGTGCGCGCCGCGGACGCCGACGCGGACGACCCCGGCGATTGCGTGGCCGCGCCGGACGGAGCCTCGGATCCGCCGATCGCGCGCACCATCGAGCAGCCGCACGAGGCCGTCTCTTGCTCGTACGCGAACCCCGAAGGGCCCGCCTCGGGGCTCGGCGCCGGCGCGGTCCTCGCGGTCGCCGTCCTCGCGCTGAACGCGGTCGGCTTCGCCTGTCGCAGGCGGCACGCGAAGCCCGGCGCGGAATAAATCTCCGTAAGGTACTCTCGGACGCCGCGTTTCTGCGCCGTGCGCTGCGCCGCACCGAGAGGACCCTATGCCCACCGAGCAACGCTCTCATCGACGGGGCGCCACGAGCCGCCCGCGACTCCTCCTCCTGTCCCACCGCGGCTGGCTGATCTGGCCCGTCCTCGTGCTCGCCGGCGCGTGCGGCGCGAGCCAGGCCCCCGCGGAAGCGCCCGCCGCGATGGCCGGCGCCCCCGCGCCGATGGCGATGGGCGACATGGCCGCTCCGATGGCCGCGCCCCCGGCCGAGCCCGCGCCGCTCGCCGTCGCCGACGAAGAGGCCGACGCGCCCGCCGCCAAGCCGATGGCCATCGCCGGAGAAAAGATGGAGGCCCAGCAGCAGCCGATGTGGGCCCCCGTCCGCGAATTCCCGGCCCCCACGTACGACCCCAACTACGATGGTCCGAGGACCGATTTCCGAGAGACCATCTTCTGGAAACCCTCCCTCCAGACAGACAGTCAGGGGAAGGCCACCGTCAGCTTCTACCTGTCCGACGCGGTGACCTCTTTCCGCGCGACGGCCGAGGGCTTCGGCGGCGGTTACGCCGGTCGCGGCGACTCCGTGGTCGGCTCCAAACTGCCAGTCTCCCTCGCCGCGAAGCTGCCTCTCGAAGTGACGAGCGGCGACGTCGTGGAGCTGCCCGTCGTCATCACGAACGGCACCTTCCGCGGCATCGACGCGAACGTGAGCGCGCTCGTGGGGCCGGCGCTGTCGTCGAAGGACCCGCTGTCCTCGAAGGTGCACCTCGATCCGCAGCAGAACAAGACTGTCTATTACGCGCTCGACGTGCACGGAAACGGGGAGAACGCCGCGGACGGCAAGCTCGCGCTCTCGGCCGAGGGCGGGCACCTCACCGACTCCATGGAGCGCACGCTGCGCGTCGTCCCGGCCGGCTTCCCGCGCGAAGAGAACGCCGCCGGCACGCTCACCGGCAGCGCCGCCGCGAACGAGACGATCGATCTCGCGGACCCCATCAACGGCACCGTGACGGCGAGCATCGAGTTCTTCCCGACGCCGAAAGCCACGCTCGTCGCCGCCGCGAAAGGCATGCTCCAGGAGCCGAGCGGCTGCTTCGAACAGACGTCCTCCACCAACTATCCCAACGTGATGGTGGCCAGTTACCTGAAGAAGGCCGCGGACCCGGATCCGGAGACGAAGGCCAACATCGACGGCCTCTTGGAGCGCGGCTACAAGCGGCTCGCGGGGTACGAGACGGCGTCGAAGGGCTACGAGTGGTTCGGCGAGAACCCGGGGCACGAGGCGCTCTCCGCGTACGGTCTGCTCGAGTTCGTCGACATGGCGCAGGTGTACAAAGGCGTCGACCAGGAGATGGTCAATCGCACCCGAGCGTGGCTGAAGACGCGGCGCGACGGCAAGGGTGGTTATCAGCGCAACTCGAAGGCGCTCGACAGCTTCGGCCGCGCGAAGGACGAGACGACGAACGCGTACATCACGTGGGCCCTCGCGGAGGCCGGCGAGAAGGACATGGACACCGAGCTCGACTACGTGGTCAAGCTGTCCAAGTCGTCGGACGACCCGTACATCCTCGGCCTCGCGGCGAGCGCCCTCGCGGCGGCCCGGCCCGACTCCGAGGCGACGAAGGCCGCGATGAAGAAGCTCGCGGGCAAGCAGGACAAGGACGGCGGCTTCCCGGGAGCGGCGGAGTCCATCACGCAGTCCGGCGGACAGGCCCTCACCGTGGAGACGACGTCGCTCGCGGCGCTCGCCCTCCAGCGCGGCGACACCGAGCAGAAAGCGGCCGCCCGCAAGGCGATCTCGTGGCTCGAAGAGCAGCGCAAGGGCTCCGGCACCTTCGGCTCGACGCAGGCGACCGTGCTCGCGCTGCGCGCCATCACGAAGGCGACGGACGGCGGCAGTGTGCCGGAAGGAACACTGACCATGACGATCAACGGAAAGGCCTACAACCTCAAGGTGGATCCGAAGACGACCACCGAGCTGAAATTGACGGGGTTCGCCGCGGATCTGAAGTCCGGAAAGAACACGATCGCCCTCAGCGCGCCGGGGATGAAGGACCTCAAGCTGCCGTACGCCGTCAAGGTGGCCTATCGCACCGTGAAGCCCAACTCCGCGGCGAAGGGGGCTGTCCAGGTGAGCGTGACGGCGCCGAAGGACGCGAAGGTCGGCGACAGCGTCAAGGTCAAGGTGGATGTCGCGAACCTCACCGGGAACGCGCTCCCCATGGTGCTCGCGCGCGTCGGCGTGCCGGGCGGCCTCGAACAGCAGAAGTGGCAATTGGACGAGCTGAAGAAGAAGGGCCTCGTCGACTTCTACGAGACGCGCGAACGCGAGGTGATCCTCTATTTCCGCGGCATGGCGCCGAAGGGACACAAGACCTTCGACATCGATCTCCTCGCGTCGGTGCCGGGCACGTACACCGCGCCCGCCTCGCAGGCCTACCTCTATTACACCGACGAGCTCCGCCGCTACGCGGACCCGATCAAGATGACGATCCGCCACTGAGCACGAGGGAGCCAAAGACCATGATTCGCAACATCCTGAACAAGCTCTGTCCTCTGGCGGCGGCGACATCGATCCTCGGCGCCGCGCTGCCCACGATCGCGGAGGACGCGGAGACGAAGGCGCGCCTCGATTCGCTCGGGAAACGCGTGGAGTCGCAGCTCGCCGCGACGCCCGGAAAGACCATCTACCTGATGACGGACAAGCCCCTTTACCACCCCGGAGAGGCCATCTGGTTCCGGGCGTGGGAGGTGGCCGTCAAATCGCTCGAAGGCACGGCCGGCGAGCACGGCGTGACGTTCCAGCTCCTCGACGCGCGCGGCTCCAAGGTGATGGAGAAGCGGGTCTTGTCGCGGTCCGGAATGGCCACCAACGATTTTCAGCTTCCGGCGGGCATCGCGGGCGGCGGCTTCACCCTCCGCGCGATCTCGGACTCGGGCGGTCAACAAGATCGGCTGATCACGGTGGCCGCGTACGAGGCGCCGCGCATCAAGAAGACGCTCGATTTCCTGAAGACGTCGTACGGCCCGGGCGACGAGGTGACGGCCAAGGTCACGATCGAGGCGCCGACGGGCGGTCCGCTGCTCGGCGCGAAGGCGACGGCCATCGTGACGGTGGACGGCGTCGAGGTCACGCGGAGCAACGTGTTTCCGGATGAAAAGGGCCGCGCGTGGGTGCGGTTCCTCCTGCCTTCGAAGATCGCGAAGGGCGACGGGCTCCTCACGATTCAGGTGGACGGCGGCGGCTTCGTGGAGGCCATTCAGCGGCGCATCCCGATCGCGCTCGAAGACGTGACGGTCAGTCTGTTCCCCGAGGGCGGCGACCTCGTGGACGGCCTTCCGTCGCGTGTGTACCTGTCGGCGCGCGACCCGCAGAACGAGCCTGTCGAGGTCGAAGGGCAGGTGTTCGACGACCGCGGCGCGATGATCGGAGACTTCAAGTCTCTCTACAACGGAATGGCGCGCTTCTCGATCACGCCCGCGAAGGGCCGCGCGTACAACGTGAAGATCACGAAGCCGAAGGGCGCCGCGGGCAAGACGTTCGCGCTCCCGACCGCGAAGGCGGACGGCTGCACGATCCGCACGCTGGACGACTTCACGTCGGTCGAGGGCGAGATCAAGGTCCGCGCGCAATGCTCGGCGAAGCAGGACGTGCTGGCGACGGCGGTGCTCCGCGAGAAGCTGATCGCGAAGGTGGCGGCGCCCACGATCCCTGGAAACGCGGCGGTGATCGCGCTCCCGATCCCGAAGGGCTCCACCGGCGCGGTGCGCGTCACTCTGTTCGACACCGAGGGTCGGCCCCTCGCTGAGCGGCTCGTGTATCGCGGGCTCGGACAGGAGATGAGCGTGAAGGTGACGGCGGATCGAAAGACGTATTCTCCGCGCGAGAAGGTGACGCTCACCGTCGAGACGAAGGACGCCGGCGGAAAGCCCGTGTCCGCGGACGTGGCGCTCGCCGTCGTCGATGACACCGTGCTCAAGTACGCCGACGACAAGGAGGGTCACATCCTCTCGCAGGTGTACCTCTTGCCGGAGATGCCCGGTCAGACCGTGCGTGAGCCGAACTTCTACTTCTCCAAGGACCGCCGCGCCCCCGAGGCGATGGACCTCCTGCTCGGCACGCAGGGGTATCGGCGATTCGCGTGGAAGTGGGTCCAGTAAAGGCGATCGTCACCATTCACGTTGCTCCGATTCGCGCGTGCGAATTGGCTCCATCGAAATAGAGAAACAGGATAGAAGGGGGGGATGATCCGGGCCTCTTCGCTTCGTGCTTCGCTGGTCTTCGCGCTGCCTCTCGGGCTCTTCGCCTGCGCCACGTCGACGTCGATCGAGACGGGGTCGGGCGGACAAGGGGCCTCTTCCACGACGACCACGGCGCCGAGCCACGGGGGCGGCGGGTCCGGCGGGGAGACGACGTCTTCCTCTTCCTCCAGCACCTCCAGCACCTCTTCGACTCCCACGATGACTGGCCCCGTCGCGGGCGCGTGCCCAGCGGGGGAGTTCGCGACGGGGCTCGATCTGACGCATCAGCTCGTGTGCGCGCCGCTCGTGCCGGTCGCGCGGGACACCGTCAATGACCAGTGCTCGCTCTATCTCGGGTGGACGGACAGCTGCACCGGGTGCGATCTGCCGCCGACGAAATGGGGCCGCGCGTCGCCGGCCGGCTGCGAGAACGGGACCGGCGCCGACGACACGTGCACGACTCCCACGCTGGACGGGGCGGCGATTCAGATGTTCGGCGTCAACTTCGACGGCAACGTCAACACGGACGACAAGATCCACCTCGGCTTCTCGTGCCCTGTGGCCGACTTCACGACCACGCCGGGGCCGTGTCCGCTGGGCAGCTTCGCGGCCGGCTTCGACGCGGACTACGTGCCTGTCTGTGTGAACGGGTCGGCCCCCGTGCTGGACCACGTGGACACGAAATGCAGCCTGTACTGGGGCTGGCGGGACTCGTGCGACGGGTGCACGAGCGCGCCGGACAGGTGGGGCGCCGTCGGGCCTTCGGGGTGCACGGTCGGCCTCGGGGACACGGGGACGTGCACGACGCACACGCTCGGCGACAAGCAAGTACCGATGTTCGGCCTCAACCCCGGCGGCGACGTCGACGGGAACGACAAGCTCTACATGGCGCTCCACTGCGACGATCCGAAGGAGGGCACCACGACGACGAAGGGCGTCTGTCCGCCGGGCCAGCTCGTGACGTCGATCGCGGAGGACGGGACGGTCGGCTGCGACACGCCCGCGAAGGTCGTCGCCGAGTACTTCGACGCGCACTGCACCGTGTATTTCGGCTGGCGGGACGCGTGCAACGGCTGCACGGATCCGCCCGACAAATGGGGCCGCATCCGCAACGGTTTCTGCACCAACGACAACGGGGTCGACAACACGTGCACGCAGACCATCCTGGGCGGCAAGCTGCTGGAGATGTTCGGCCTCAACACCGACGGTGACGTCAACGGGGACGACAACCTCTACATCGGATTCCGCTGCGACTGATGGAATCCAGGCTGTCTTCACCCCGCGCGTCGTGCCTTTGGATACGGATTGTTCTAACTTGAGCCAACCCCCCGTGCGGCGCGCCCACAGAAAGGGTCTGGCATCGGGCGCGGAAAGAGGGCAGGATCCGGTTTGCCAACACGGCGGGAACCGACTGAGACAGGGGGTGGGTGCGGAGGTCAGGTGGATCAGGTGGAGCAAATCGCGGACGAGCCAACGACGGAACGCGAAGGTCGTTCAGGCGGCGACACGAGCTCACGAGCGTCCTCCGCAGGTGCCGGCGACACGAACGAAATCCCAGCGATCGGCGGCCGATCCCGCCCGAAGGGCCCGATCGAAGCGTACGGCCTGAGCCACCCGGGCCGCGTCCGTCAGCGCAACGAGGACGCCTTCGAGATCGTGACGGAGCTCGGCCTCGCGATGGTGGCGGACGGCCTCGGCGGGCACCCGGCCGGCGACATCGCGTCGCGCATGGCCGTGCAGGAGATCGCCGAGATGATGCGCGATCTCGACCCGGATCCGACGCAGCCGAACCTCAACGACGCCGACGCCCTCCCGCGGCCGGCGATCGATCTCTTCCGCATGGCGCTGCACCAGGCGAACGCGGCGATCCACTCCGCGGGCATCCGCTACCCCGTGGTCGCGGGCATGGGAACGACGATCGCGGCGGTGCTCGTGGTGCGCGGCTACGCGATCATCGCGCACGTCGGCGATTCGCGCGTGTACCGCCTGCGGGACGGCCAGCTCACCGCGCTCACGGAGGACGACTCGATCGCGGCCGAGTACGTGCGGCTGCACGGCGAGAACGCGGATCCCGAGGTGGTGCGCCAGCACGAGGGCACGCTGACGCGCTGCCTGGGCGCCTTCGTGGACGTGCAGGTGACGATGCGCACGGACCGCCGCGTCCCCGGCGACGTGTACTTGCTCTGCAGCGACGGCTTGTGGACGACGGTGCCCCCCGCGATCGTGCGCCGGATCCTCACGGACGCGGACGATCTGCGCGAGGCGACGACGCTCCTCATCGACGAGGCGAACGCGGCCGGCGGCCCCGACAACATCACCGTGGTGCTCGTCCGTCCGACCCAGTGGGACCCGCCGACATCGCTGTTCCCGCCGCAGGGATAATCGTCAAAGAGAGAAATTCGAGAGCTGTTCGGGGTGCCATCCGGCGCGAAGAGGGTTAGTCTAGCGGGGCTTTCCGCGAGGCTTCGCGGAGGAGGTCCTCATGCTGCGTACGCGCTCTCTTCGACTTGGATTCACTCGTTCGATCCTGGCGCTCGGCGCTGGAATGCTGCCAGTTTTGTTCGCGCAAAGCGCGCTCGGACAGGCCAAGGTGCTCGTGGATCCGTCCGCGGATCAGCACACGATCTCGCCGCTCATCTTCGGCCTCAATTTCCCAAGCAACGCCCAGCTCGATCAGGGCAAGATCACCGTGGGGCGCTGGGGCGGCAACTCGGTCACGCGGTACAATTACGAGAACGACAACGTCAACACCGCGGCGGACTACTACTTCGAGAACATCCCCGGCTGCTGGGGCGGGGACCAGAACTATTGCCAGAACCCGCCGAACGACCCGAAGGAGCAGTCGAGCGCGAACGCCTTCCTGAAGCAGATGAGCGACAAGGGGGCGGTCGCGCTGTTCACCATCCCGACCATCGGCTGGGTCGCGAAGATGGAGAGTCCGGCCAAGTACAATCACCCGTTCACGTGCGGCTGCCCGAAGAGCGCGCACCCGAATCAGAGCTCCTTCGATCCGTACGACGACAACTGCGGAGACGGCCTCGCGCCCGGCGGCGGCTACATCGACTGCGGGCCGCAGACGACGAGCTCCGTCGCGACCACCCCGGAGTGGGCCAAGACGTGGGTGACGTACCTCGTGCAGAAGTTCGGCCCCTCGAACGGAAAGCGCATCTACGCCCTCGACAACGAGCCGGCGCTCTGGTCCTCCACGCACCACGATATCCGCAAAGAGAAGCTCGGGTACGACGAGCTGTGGCAGCGCATGCGCGACTATGCGGTCGCCATCCTGGAGGCGGATCCGACGGCGGAGATCGCCGGTCCGGCCGAGTGGGGATGGCCCAATTACCTGTGCTCCGACAAGGACGACATCTCGCAGGGCTGCGGGCCCAATAACCCGGATCGCGCGGCGCACGGGGGCGAGGAGCTGGTCGCGTGGCTCCTCGATCAGGCGAAGGCCTACGAGCAGCAGAACGGCAAGCGCATCCTGCATTACCTGGATCTGCACTATTACCCGCAGGGCGGAAACGCGCCGGAGAACACCCGATCGCTCTGGGATCCGAATTACACGGATCCTTCGTGGATCAATGACAATATCCGCCTCTTGCCGCGCATGCGCGACTGGGTGGATCAGCACTATCCGGGGACGAAGCTGGCGATCAGCGAGTACGATTTCTATTCGCACGATCAGGCCGTCGGCGGCGTCACGTACGCGGAGGTGCTCGGCCTCTTCGCGCGGGAGGGGGCGCACGTCGCGACCGCGTGGGGCCCGCCGGATCCGAGCGAGCCGGCGTTCGCGGCGTACCGGCTGTACCGCAACTACGACGGTCAGGGGGCCGGGTTCGAGAAGGTGAGCGTGAAGGCCACGTCGGACACGTCCGGGGTGGAGGCGTACGCGGCGGCGGGGGAGACGCGGCTCACGGTGGCGCTCGTGAACGAGGGCTTCGGGAACGCCAGCATCGAGGTCAACGTGGGCAATTTCGAGCCGGACCCGAAGGCCACGCTGTACAGCAACAACGGGGGTGCGACGATCGCGAACGCCGGCCAGTTCGACGTCACGAACGGGGCTGTCACGGTGCAGCTCCCCGCGGAGTCGATTGGCATGCTCGTCGTGACGGGCAAGAACCCGAACCAGCTCCCGACGGGCGGGACCGGCGGGACCGGCGGCAGCGGCGGATCCAGCACCGGCGGCGGCGCCACGGGCGGAAACGGCTCGGGCGGAAACGGCACCGGCGGGAGCGGCGCGGGCAACAACGGCGGAGGCGGCGGCTCGGGCTCCGGCGGAGGCGGCGGCTGCGGGTGCCGGACGGCCGGCGAGAGTGACAATGACGCGGCGTGGCTGGTCGCGGCTGCGCTGGGGATGATCCTCGTGAAGCGCCGCCGCGACCGTCGTTGACTGCTTCTGGGGCCTTGCGATGAGCGCGCGAGTCGGCGTCTTCACCCGGTGGAGCGATAACTGGCGCGCTCTTTCTCGGCCCAGGCGGTGAGAGCTTCGGCGGCGGGGGCCAGGATGGTGGCTGTTCCGACGGGCCATGTCAGCGGGTGGTGTTGCCCATCGTCGGTCACGGCCGCCAGGCGGTAACGGCGGGGCTGCCCGGACGAGATGACGAATCGGGCGACGCGGCTCACCGGCAGGACGACGCGCGTGCTCGGGAGGGGCCAGAGGCGGCGGCGCAGCTCCATGGTATCTCGGCTTCGGTCGGCGGTGGCGCGGAGCGTCTGGCCGAAGATGGGATACAGGACCAGGAGCAAGATGGCATAGATGGTCAGGAAGATCTGCCCCGCCAGCCACCGCGAGCCGAAGGTGATGGTGACCGAGCCCCGACCGCGGCTCTGCAAGAAGGCTGTGAGCGCGTCCGCCGCCGCCTGCTGTCCAGTCTTGTCGCCGTTGAAGCCGGAGGTGAGGTCGGTCTCGCCGCGACGGTCAATCAGCACGATCCACATGTCGCCGCGCGTTCGATAAACCTCGCCGCGCACGTCGGCTCGGAGCGCGCCGGTCGCGTCCTGTCGGCTCCGATTGGAGAGGGCGATCGAGGTCTCGTCGACGTCGCAAAAGACCCGCTCTCCGGCCTCGCGCGCGCAGCTCACGGTCACGACGCGCGACCACAGGAAGACGTGCAGGAGGAGCGGTATCGCGAAGAGGGCGCCGAAGAAGGCGAGCACCCGGCGGGGCAAGACGAACGGGCGCACCACCACGGTGGAGATGGCGCCTGGGCGCGCTCGGTACGGGGAGACGTTGGTCATGTGCGCGCCGACGGTAGCACCAAACGGGCCTCGAATTCCGGGGCGGCGCACGACGGGCGGGGGCGGCGGGCGCGGTCGGGCTGCTCTTCGCGAACCGCCGCGAGAGCCGCGGGGGATCGCCCTCGCGAGCGCTGGGGACGGAGCGCGGGGAAGGGAGGCTCCCGCGCCGCGAAAGGGAGTGTTGGAACAGGCCCCTTCGCAGCGTGCCAGTCGCTGCGAAGGGGGGTGTTCAGGCGCCTTCTGCGAGGGCGTCGCGCGCAAAGGCCATCGCGCCGCGCACTCCCACGAACGGGTCGCCCACAACTGCCACCGGGACGCCCGCGAGCATGTCGGCGAAGCGGCCCTTCTTCAGGAAGGCCTCCATGAAGAGGTCGCGGCGGGCGGTCACGATCTGACGGGCGATGTTGCCGGCCAGGAATACGCCTCCGAGCGCGAGCTCGCGCAATGCCATGTTGCCGGCCTCCGCGCCGTAGAGCGTCGCGAAGAGGTCCACGGCGCGCGCCGCCGGACGGTGCTTTCCGGCGAGGCCCAGCTCGCAGATCGCGGCGTTGCGATCGCCCTCCATCAGCTTGCCGCGCACGCTCGCGGGCTCCCGGCCGCCGCGCGACGCGAAGAAGTCGTACAGCGCGCCGAGGCCGTCGCCGGAGAGCAGGCGCTCGTAGCTCACGTGGTCGGGGAAGCGGCCTTTCATGAAGTGCCAGAGATCGATTTCGAGCGGGGATTGCGGGGCGAAATCGCCGTGTCCGCCCTCGGTCGCGAAGGCGAGGTGCTTCTCGCCGTCCCACAGGAGCTTCGCCTCGCCGAGGCCCGTGCCCGCCGCGAGCACCGCGCAGTTCTTCCCCTTCGGCGAGACGGGCTTGTCCGTGAGGGCGACCGCGGTGCGCCGGCCGTCGAGGCAGCCGCGCGCGACGACGACGAGGTCGTTCTTGAGCAGGAAGCGATCGATCTTGAGGTGCCGGGCGAGCGCGCGCTCGTCGAGCTTCCACGGCAGGTTCGTGACGTGCGCGACGCCGTTCGTGACGGGGCCCGCGACGCCGACGACGGCCACGCGCGGGTGCGGCGCGTCCGCCTTCGCGAGGAACGGGCGCGCGGCGTCCTCGAAGCTCGCGAGCTCCCGCGACGGGAAGACCTGCTCCGCGTACGCGCGGCGCCCCGTCGGATCCGCGATGCGCAGCCGCGTGTTCGTGCCGCCGATGTCGCCGACCAGGACCGAGAATGCCGTGTTCTTCTTCGCCAAGGTGCGCGCGGCTTACGAGCAGCGCCGCGCGGACGCAAGCCTCAGACGGAGCGATGCCCACCCCCGGTCACGCTGCGCGTGCCCGCCCCTCCCAAATCGCTCACTGTCGTTCGCGAAGGGAGGGGCCTGCGCACGCGGACGTTTCTACGGCTTGAAGCGCCCGAGGACCTCGTGGAGCACCTGGCCCATGCGAACGAGCGAGATCATCGACGGCATGTACGGCGCCCAGCCTTCGGGCTTCTCCCAGCGGTGATCGACGGGCGCGCCGATCACCTTCTGCCCGGCGCGCTCGAACTCGAAGATGGACCGCGGGATGTGCAGCGCGCTCGTCACGACCACGACCTTGTCGACGTCGAGCGCGCGGAGGATCCACGTCGAATAGAGCGCGTTTTGCCGCGTATCCATGGCGAGCGGCTCCACGATGATGCGCTCCTTCGGCACGCCGAACGCGACGAGCACGTCGGCCATCGCGTCGGCGCACTCGTCCGGAAAGTCCCACGAATCGGCGCGTCCGGTGACGATCACGTGCCCGACGGGCCGCTCGTGGTAGAGCCGCGCGGCCCCGAGCGCCCGCGGCATCGACGCGCCTTGCAGGAGCTCCGGCCGGGAGACGCCGGGCTTCGGCGTGAGGGCGCCGCCGGTGAGGACGACCATCGCGGTGCGCTCTTCGGGCGTATCGCCGAGGGCGGCGCGCACATCGACGGGCGGCACCTCCAGGAGCGAGAGCGCCCCGAACGACACGCGCGGCGTCGCGAAGAGCCACAGCGTCGCCCACACGAACCAGCCGATGTAGAGCCCGTACCGCCGCCGCACCGGCGGAGGCCGCAGCGAGAGGAGCCGCACCGGGAGGCTCGGCCGCGCGGGCGCAGGAGAGGAGCCGTCGTTCGCGCTGGTCTCCTCGCGTGCGGGCGCCGCGTCGTTCGCGGATGCGGCCTTCGACGACCCCGCGCCCTTCTTCCGGCGCGACGCGATCACGAGCGCGAGCAGCAGCAAGAGCAGCAGATCGAGCAGCGGATCCAGCAGCGCGGCGGGCGTGATCGGTTGCAACGCGGGGCATCCTAGCGTCGCGGCGGACGCACGCATCGCGAATGTTCCGCGGGCCGCCACTGGGAGGCCGGAGTCCGTTCCGTGTCTACCGCTTGGGCAGCTCTCCGAATACGGTCTTTCGATACGTGCGGCACTGCGGACTGCCCGGTTCCAGCGCGTGGCAGGCCCAGCCGCGCGTCGGGTAGATGGAGCACGCATTCGGGTGATCCGGAGTCCCGAGGTGGAAGCACGTCCCGTCCGGGTGCGTGCCGAATCCCATCTGCGAGAAGTGCCCTTCGACCAAGGAGTCGAGGATGTGAGTCGCCCCCTCCGCGGTCCACCGCGCGATGTCCTCATCGGACACGAGGGCCGTGCCGTCCGCGATATCCCGGCAGCAAGCGCCGCATTTCAGACAATCGAAGTCGTCCTCGGCGGGGACGGGCAGGTGAATGGGAAGGTGCCTTTTCATGGGAGCCTACCGGACATTCGGTGTGCCCACGAGGAGGTACAGGACAGGCACCAGCAAGAGGAGGATGGGGATCCCGATCGCGAGCCCGATGCGCACGATGGACCGCGGATAATCCGGCGCGTGCACGTTCTTGTCGTGCCCGTAGATCCAGAATCGTCGCGTGTCTTTCCCCCACGGATAGCGCGCCTCGTAGACTGGCACGCTGCGGACGTGGAGCGACTGCCGATGAAGCTTGGTGCCGTTCGGGAGACGGAACGCGCCGAGGAGCCGATTGCACTCCTCGTTCACCTCGGGATTCAC
Source organism: Polyangiaceae bacterium (assembly GCA_046351455.1). Lineage (GTDB taxonomy): Bacteria > Myxococcota_A > Polyangia > Polyangiales > Polyangiaceae > JADJRH01. Next base: position 263,898 of record JAXLYM010000010.1, on the reverse strand, counting down.
GCGCTCGGCGCCGCCGCGGTAGGGGCCGCCGCCCGGTCCGCCGCCGCTCGACATCGGCTCCAGCCGGTCGTCCTCCTCGGCGTGGATGATGTCGCCCTGCGCGCCGGAGATCAGGTGATCCGGGAGATCCGATTTCTCGATCACCTTGTCGGCGACGTGCGTCTTCCACGCGACGAGGAGCTGGAGAAAGTGCTTGAGCTGGCGCGCGCCCTGGCACGTGGGGCAGGTGATTTGCCCGTTCCCGTAGCACTCCGGGCACGTCACCTTCCCGTCGCCGCCGCAGGGCCCGCAGCTCTCGGTGTACGTCTCGTGGTAGGTCTCCGACTGCCCCTGGGAGTTGGTGCGCGTGAGCGTGCGCGTCCTCGTCACGCTGCCGGAGCCGCTGCAATGCGAGCACGTGATCCGCCGCTGTCCGCTGCACCGGGGACACGTGATTTGCCCGCTCGCGTGGCAGATATGGCACGGCCGCACTTCATCGGTGTGCGGCACGCGCTCCATGTGGTCCTGATTGACGAACACCCCCGGTAGCCGAACAGGCATGTCCCACGGAGCCGGCGGAGCCCCGTAGTTGGCCCCGTCGACGGGCTGCCCGCGGAACGGCTCGTGGGTGGCCTGGGTGCCGCGCGTCTCGGTGAACCAGCGCGCGCGGATGTGAAAGCTCCCGGACCGCTCGAACGACGCGATGGGCAGCGTCTTCGCGAGATCCCGCCGCAGCCACCGCGTGGACCGCACGTAGAGCTCCACGGCCTCGCGGGCCTCCTCGAGGGTGACGGGCGGATGAGTCGGCTCCACGGGGCGAGAGGATGCGCCTCAGGACCGGCCGCACGCAAGGGGCAGCTTGGCGCGCGTCAGCAACCGAAGTGGTAGGGGGCCAGGTCCAGGAGCAGCGACTCGCAGGAGACGTCGCACACGCTTAGCTGCGCGCCGAGGTTGATCTTGCCGCCGCTGAACGGCACGTTCTGCTCGGGCACCACTTGGATCACCGCGGTCTGGGGGGTCCCGTCGCATACGAGGTCTCCAATACCTCCGAACCCCGTGGCGATCTGGTGTCCAGAGGCCTGGATGCCGAACACCTCGATGTCGGCGGAGAAGTTCGGCTGCGTGCCCGGCGGGCAGGTGTAGTTGACCGTCACTTCGAGGAGCGCTCGATTGACGCGCTCGACGCAGACGATTTCGAGGTCCAGCCCCTCTTGAGCCTGCGCCGTCCCCTCCATGAACGGCAACATGGCCGCTGCGAGCAAAGCCACTACCCCGAAGGCGCGTCGGACGTGTTTCATGATCTGGCTCCTCCCTCGGAGACGACGCCGAATTACCCATGCTCGCGGGGCGAGCGTGACAGGCCGGGTCGCCTCCTCGTTGTCTGGCTCTCTGACATTCGCCGTGAGCCCCGGCAAGGGCGCTGTCTGCCAAGCCCGATATCGGTCGAAGCGCGAAACAGCTAATCTGTCGGACGCGCGGCCGAGGTAGTCGATCGAGGAGGAACGGCAGGAACTACGAGGAGAGCCGCAACGGCTCCAAGAAGGACTGCGACGGCTCCACGAAGAGCAGCAGCGGCGCGAAAAGGCCGAACGCAAAGCTCTCCGACGCGCTGGCCGAGATCGAGCGCCTCAAGCGCGGTCGTTGACCTCTTTCGCTGCCGTTATTCCCGTTCCCACTCCTTGACCTTGAAACCCAGCGTCGACGCGTTCTCCGAGACGGCGCGCTTGATCTGGTCGGAGGCGCCGGAGGGGAACTCCGCGTCGATCTCCAGCGAGACACGAACCTCCGCGTTCGGGTCCTGCGTCAGGACGGCGATGATCTCCTCCGCGATCGCGACTAGCTTCATCTTCGCCGTCGTGGCGTTCACCTCCACCGAGCCGTGAAAATGTTTGGGTCCCGGCTGCGACCCAGTCGGATAGGAGAAGCCGGTTTGCTCCGCATCAGGGCCGCCGCGCCTGTCCGGCGGCGGTTGCGATCCCGTTTTCCCAGCGATCGGTTTCGGTGAGGTTTCCGCGGCGCGCTGCGCCGACTCGTAGGCGATGGCCGTCGCGAGATCGATCAACAACAAGCTGTCGTCGAGCTGCACGCTCGCGCCCCCGAGCCGGAACCCCTCGTATTTGTCGCCCGCCTTCCCGTACGCGGTGCCGAAAAAGTCGCGCGAGACGGCCGCCGCCTGGATCGCCTGCTCCAGCACACTCTTGCTCTTGAGGCGCGGGAGATACAGGTACTTTTGAAGGTCCTCCCAGACCTCCTTGGCGCGCACCTCGGTGACTCCGTCCTTCCAGTAAAGCGCCTTGAGCTGATCGCGGAGCAGGATCGGAGACCATGTCTTGGTGACGACATCGTTCTCGTCACTGACTCGCTCCAGCTCGGCCAAGAACGAGCCTCCCGACCCGAGCGCGTACACGTCGAAGGCCAGGTCGCGATCCGTCGGAGAGCGCAGCGTCGGCGCGATCAACCACCGGAAGCACGCGCGGGCGGCGCTCTTGATGCCCTCTTCGGCGACGCCGACCTGCTGTTGCGCCAGCTTCCGCTGCTCGCCGTCGACGTTGAGGCGGCCCTTGTCGATGTCATCGATGATCGAGCCCCACGACAAGGCCGTGCGCGCCGCGTCGATGAGCCGGCCCACGGTGGCTGCGTCCGGAGCCACGAAGACGAGGCGGTTCGCGCGGTGCCGCACCTTGCCGTCCATCGGGCGGACGATGCGCGCAATGGCTTCTTGTGCGGGTGTGGGATGCTGTTTGCTGTACGCGCAGTCGAGCGGCAAGAACACCAGGCGGAGCGCGGAGGTGTCCTCGATGTCGGCCTCGGGCGTCATGGGGTGAATCGCCTCGAAATACTGCCCGTGCGCCATCGCCTTGACCGCCCCCACCAGGCGATTGCGGACCTCGTGATCCTCTGTGAAGCGGCTTTTTCGCTCCTCCATCTCGCGGCGGAGGTTCGCGCGCGTGTCGAACCAGAAGCGCGTCGTTGCGTCTCCTTTCTCACCCGAGCTGTTGAGATAATGGAGCCTGTCCGCGAGCCGGCTCAGCGCGTCCGAGAATGTGGCGGCGGACTGTCCCGGCTGCAGACAGCCGAGCAGCACGCGCGCGCGGTCGATCCCTCGATTTCCCTGGTGCCGCCCTCCGGAGGCCGGGGCCGTCCCGAGGAACAACGTGCGCGTCACCCTCACCGCCGCGTGGACACCGCCAAAGCGTGCTTCCTTCTTGTCCAGGTCGACCGGCACGGACCGATCACCGTCGATGTCGCGCTGCACGACGGCCTCCCAGCCGGGGGGCAGATAGCCTGTCAGCTCGTTGCACGAGGTCGAGTCTTCCAGCGGCAAGCTGCTCGGCAGGATCAACGCGTCGCCGGCGTGTTTTCCTTTGTGCCACAGATAAGCAATCACGAGCGCCATCAGCTTCAGCACGCCGCGCGTCTTCTGGAATCCATCGAGCGTGCTCCAGTCCTCGAACAGCCGGTCGAACACCTCGGGATGGATCGGATAGGCCTGCGTGAGCCTCTCCAGATACCGGGCCTCGTGCGTCTCCGGCGGCACTTTCGAGCCTTCGTCAACGTACATCTTCGCGAAGGCGCGGCACACCTCGTCGCGCGCGGCTTCGTCCTCGATCGGCTGGAATAGGCGGCGGCGGACGATCTCGAAGGCCTCCTCCGTGGCGATCGGCTTCCACAGCGCCTGCACGCGGCCGAACGTCTTCTCCAGCGCGGCGAGGGAGGTCTTCGTCTGGGCCCGATCGACTTCCGAGAGCGTCCTTTGGGCGGCCTTGAGGGCGGCCTGTCCGTGCGAGCTGCCGGCCTCGATCTCCGATTGGGGGAGCGAGGCGAGGAGCACGGCATTGGGCACTTGCTTGACGGCCTCGGTGAGAGCTTGAACGAAGGAGAGGTTCGAGTCGTAGGTGCCGCCGGGGAGCTCTTTCCCCTCCGGGAACTGGCGCAGATAAGCCACCAGCTCGTCGACGAGCACCACGCACGGCGCGTATCTCGAGAGCAAGCGCCGCAGGATTTCCTTGCCCGGCGAAGTGCCCGTCTCGTCGGCCTCGCGGACCATGGCGTAGCCCTCTTCGCCGCCCAGCTCGTAGGCGAGATCGCCCCAAAGCGTGTGGATCTGCAGGGCTCCGCGGCGCAGCGGCTGCCCCGGCCCGCGGGCGTGCCCGTCGAGGAGCGCGGCGTTGGCGCGCGGTAGATCCATCAAGCCTGCTTCGTCGAGGAGCGAGGGAATCCCCCTCAAGTCCTGGAGCGGACAGCTCCGCTGGGCGAGATGATAGACGGCCAGCATCGTGTGCGTCTTGCCGCCGCCGAAGCCGGTCTGGAGCTGAATGACCGGCTCTCCCCCAGTGCCATTGAGCCGCCGCGCGACCTGGAGTAGGAGGGCCCGCATGCCGCCGGTGATGACGGTTCGCTCAAAGAAGGCCGCCGGATCCGTGTATTCCTTGCTCGCGTTACCTGATCGCACGGCCGAGATGTCAGCGGCGAACTCCGCTTGGAGGAACTTGTCTTTCAGGACATCGGGGTGGGGCCGGCAGACTTCGCGCCAGGGCTTCATGGCTTCTTCGCTCCGAAGAGATCGAGTTGAATAGCAGGTTGCGGGACGGCGGAGAGGGCAGCGTCGATGCTGCTCCACGAGGTCACGAGATCGTTGTAGTGGCGGGCATCCTCCGAGAGGCCGCGGCGCTCGCAGACGGTGTAGAGGCGGTAGGCGAGTTGCCGGATGGCCTCGGATTGTGGGAGGACGACTGCGAGGATCCTGGCCGCGGCCGACTCCCCTTGTTGGCGGAGGGCGCGGATGAGCTGATGGAGGGCCTCCCACATGGGCAATCGCGCATCGGTGCGAGCGTCCCAGTCGGCGGGATACTCGGCGGGCCGTAGGAGCCTGACTTTGCCGCCGGTGGAGCGCGCGACGCCGGCCTCGACGACGCCTTCGACGGCGGTCCCCTTGGCGCGCGCGAGGACGTCGGCTTCGCCGAAGGGGCCTTCGTTCCAGGCGTACTGTTCGAACCAGTGGAGGCAAAACTGGGTGTCGTGATCGAAGTCGTCTTCGGCGAGGAAGCGGTTGATCAGTTGGAGAGCCGTGCGGACGCTCATGGAACGGCCGTCGGACTCGAGGACGGCGGTGTATTTGGAGAAGATGGCCATTCCCGGGCCGATGATGGCCTGCGAGAGGTCCACGGGCGCGACGGGAGAGCGGTCTTCACCGGCGCCTTTGGTCATCTCGTCGAGAGCTTTCGGCAGGACGTCGTTCAGCTCGCGGATGAATTCGCGGCGAGAGATCATGGGGGCGTCCGCGGGGCGCTTGCGGCAGACGAGGACGATAGAGGAAGCGAGAGCATTCGACTCCATGCTTCGCATGCGATTTCCCAATTCAGTGCGCATTGGCCATGTGCCAGTCAGCGCAAATCCCGCCTGGATAACTGCTTCCAAGAAAACCTCCCACCCGCTGGAAGATGTACCTTTTCCGTCGGTGGTTTCGGATTGCTTGAAGGCATAATAGATAGTTACGGGTGCCCCTGGATGGGCCTGGTCCGCCAGCCGATTCATCGCGGAGGTCATGCCATCCACGAAGAAGCGCTCGGCGGCATCTCGACCATGGTGCCGAAATGGATCTGCTACGAGTTCTTCATTTTTTGGAACCGAGATGGTGGCGAACAGATCTGGATAATTCTCTCGTAATGCCTTTCTCATCCATACGTAGAAGAAGTCTGAAAGATCAGCGTAGGGCACATTGTCGTAGTACGGCGGATCCGTGGAAACGAAACGCTCACAGGACACTTTCTGTGTTTGAGCATCTGCCTGCGTGGCCAGGCCGAATCCCAAAGCAGGGAGGCTGGAAACTGCCTTGGCAACGAAGTCAACACTGGGGGCCCAAGTGCCTGATGAGTCGCAAAAGGGGTTCCCTTCGGCGAAGTCCCATGTCATCGCAAGGGCCTGTCTTGCGAAGGTGTTGCGCATTTGGAGTTTTGAGGGGCTTGAGTCCCAAGTCGCAGCCGTAGAGTGTCTATCGGCGACTCTGTCTAGAACATAAGCCAACATGACCTTGACTGCTTCGGCGTATGCCTTCGCGCCCTTGCCGCCATCGCGCAGCCGCTCTCCAGAATCGATGTCGCAGGAGGCTGCATCCTTTTCGACCTTCTGACTAGCCTTCGACAGTAGGTCACTAAAGGTGTTCAGAGCGACGAGTTGCCGCCGCGTGAACAACTGGCCGAAGTTGGAAATGCCGTACGCCCAAGGAGTTAGGTGTCTAGAGTTGTGTGCAAACTCTAGGTCCGGCTTCCAATCGGGCGTGGCCTGTTTAGCAAGCTCGACCATCGATTGGCTCGGCGAGAGAAAAATACGTTCTCGATGGCCTTCTGCGACAACAGCTACGAGCGCTTCTCCCATGCGCCCAGCGAGACCTTCAGCTTTGATGTGGTCACCATCGATTAGGGTGTCTGAAACAAGGCAACGAAAATTGGCGCCACGGCCACCAGCCTTAGTTCCCTCATTAAGACCAGGCGGAGTTTTGCCGAGATGGACCACAAAGCGATAAGACGCTCCTTCAACTACAGGCTCGACGTATGCTTCCTTACCCTCTTTCGCGGAGAGGGTAAACGTACTCACTAGCGGCACATGCACATGCGAAAATACCGGATTGGGACTCCGCACGGTCCGCGCCCAGATCCAAGCGATCACCGTCAGCTTCTGCCCTACAAGCCCCTTAAGATCGGGCCTCTCCTTGGCCATCTCTTCAGTGATCTCAACCTTAGGGTACAGATGCCCGATCCGCTTCTCTGCCTCCTCCCGCATCCAAGCGCCGTATCTGCGGACGTCCTCCGCGAGCCCCGTGGCCCCCGGCCATTCGCGGTCCGCCGACACCTGCTCGCCCTTCGGCAGTGGACCCACCGGCGCCCTCCCGGCGAACCGTGGCGGGATCTCGATCATCGCCTTGTTGATCAGCACCGCCACCGGGTTCAAATCGGAAGCAAACGCTTCCAAACCAAGCCGCTGCGCTTCCACAGGGATAGTGCCGCCCCCAGCAAACGGGTCGTGCATCCCCGGCATCTTGTCCGGATTGAACAGCTCCGCCGCCTGCGGATGGTCCTTGTTCAGCTCGCACACTTCCCGCCAGCTTCTTCGGATCTCCGCGCGCGCCTTCTCGAGCACCTTTTCGTTCGTGGTGTTCTCCCACTTCACCAGATCTTTGAGGATCTCGAACAGCCGCCTTCGTTCGACCTCCGCGTCCTTCTTGTTCATCCCGTATTTGAAGCCCTGCCCCTGCTGGTAGCCGGGATCGTTCACGAGCTGCGCGAAGATCACCGCCCTCGCCGCCGCGAGGGGCCGCCGTGCCCACCACAAATGCAGCGTGCTTGGGTGCCCATGACGAATCGATTTCTCGCGCGCCGCCGCCTCGTTGATGGCATCCAGCGGCAACGCCACCTCGATGAGCTTCTTGGGAGACTTGATGGGATACTGCGTGTTGGTCATGAGACGTCTTCGAAGATGTGGCGAATCAGCGTGGAAAAGGGCAAGCCGGCGGTTTTTTCCAACGTCTCCCGCGCGAGCTCCCGGCGCTCTTCGGGCGCAAAGAGGCTCAGATCGTCCGCCTCGGTCACGTAGCCGGCCGCTACGGCGCGTCGCATGTTCCGCAAACGCGCACAACCGGCCAGGTTGAACACCCGCAGCGTCTCCCGTGCGCGCCTCTCGTCATCGGCCGAGAGCCCCCGCCGCGGCGCCACCGTGCCGTCGGAGCGGAACCGCAGGTACCGATCCGGGTCGTGAACGCACGGCTGGATGAGATCCTCGGGGCTGTACGGTCCGGCGCCGTGGTCTTTATGGTGGCCGCAGGAGTCCTTTTCATCGCACGACCAGTAGAGGTTGCTCCACTCGAAAGTAAGGTGTCGATACTTCGGGTGTCCCTTGGGACAGAAGTGCTCGACGTGGCTCCCAGAGAGCGAAATGTCCGCCTCGCAGTAGGCGCAACGCTCGCCTTGCAACGCCTTGAGGTAAGCCCGGATCTGCTCCTTGTGCTCCGGACTGACCTGGCTCCAGTTGTCTCGACCGGCCACGTACTTCGACAGGCATGGGGGAGCCGGCACTGCTGTACGGTCGAGCCTCTTCATGATGGGCTCCCCTCCGACCGTTCGGCCCGTCGCAGCTTGAAGGCCTGGAAGCGGATCAGCCGATCGCAATCCATCATGACCGGATGATGCCGCGTAAAATGCGCGAGGAGTTGTTCACGGAGAGCCAGCGCCTCCTTCGACTCCGCGAGCCCATCCTCGATGTAGCCCCGGTAGTCCTCAAGCCACTTGGCCTCTTCGATCGCGGGCACGGGATAAACGTCCATGATCTGCGCCAGCACGTCCGCGCTCGTAACCCCCTTGGTCTGGAACGTGGGCTGCCGAAGCACGCCTTTCGTCCCCTCCAGCGCGATCACTCGAATCGACGAGACATCCACCGTCGAGAGGACGTGCGGGCTGTGCGTACTCACCATCATCTGCATCGCCGGGAAGGTCTTACGGAGCTGCTCGATCACGAGCTGTTGCCACCGCGGGTGAAGGTGCATATCGACCTCGTCGATGATGAGGACCCCCGGCGTCTTCCTGGGGGCTTCGTCCCCAAGGTGCGGATTCAGCCGCACGCACCGGTGCGCCAGATCCGCGACGAGCGCGATCATGTTCCGGACTCCGTCGCTCAGCAAATCGAGCGGCAACCGGCCGTGCTCGGGGTGCTCTGCGATGAGGCGGCGCTCATTGAAATCCCAGTCGATATCCTGCCAGCCGACCGGAGCTAGCATCGAGCGCGTGGCTTCTCGCACGGCGGATAGGAGCAGCGCCGGCCGCTCGCTCGATGGATAGGCGCGCGCCGTCGGGCTCCTCGCGGCGTTGCTCATCCACTCGTACCAGTCGGTGAAGGCACGGAACGAAGAAGAGGAGGAGAGGCAATCGATGTATCCGGCGACACGCGTCATCGGCGTCGGCTCGTCTGTCCGCTTCATCTTCGTGAGCCGGTGCTCGCTCCAGAGGCGCCCCGTCCCATAAAAAGCAACGGCGGGGAGCACGGGAGGATCCGTGCGGTCCCCATGGGCGTAGGAGGTGAGGTGCGCCCGAAGCGCCTCCGCGATATCGCGGCACCCGGCGCGGTATTTGGTCACGGTCAGGGAGCGCGTCGATGTGGACTTGCGATTGCGCGTCCAGGCGATCCGCTCGTCCCAGAAAGAGGCCTCTGCCTCCATGCTGACGGGAAATACCGGGTTCATCGCGCCGCCCGCTTCCAGCGCAAGGCGTACGTCCGCCGGCGTGAAGCCGTGGGCTTGGTGCAACCCCACGAGGGTGTCCACGAATGGGCTCATCGCGATACCGACCGCGTCCAGAATGGCAGTTTTCCCTCGTCCGTTTTCAGCGACGAACACCGTCAGTCGAGGGTGGAAGTCCACCACGCATTCCGTGAAGCACCGGAAATTCCGGACCGAAAGCCGCTTCAGGCGAACATCCACTCCCAGGCTCATGACACCTCCACCCGCGAGAGCAGTGCGTTCAAATCGAAGTTGACCGACGACACTCCCCATCCAGGCTCGGTGTCGAACGGCCGCCGCACGTAGAACGGTCCTTCCACGTTGTCACTCTCCCCCACCAGCACGATCGCGAGTCGGAACTTGTCCGCCTGGTTCAGCGCATAGAGCATCTCGTTGCGCGTGACCGTGATCGTAGTCGCGTCTTTGGCTCGGCCTTTCACCTCGATGTGGCGCGCGTCAGGCTGACGGCCGTCCACGACCTGCGGATACGAGGTGAGATCCCACCCGCACTTCTGCGCCGACACGTCGACGACACGGCACCCGCGCGCCTCCTCCGCCCGTTGGACCGCCATCATGGCCAGCTGCTCGATCCGTTTGCGCGCCGCCGCGTCCGCCGCCATCACCGCCGGAGGGGTCTTGTCGCCGCGCAGCTTTCGGAGGAGCCCCGCCGGGATCACCAGCGTTCCGCCCAGCACGACCGGCGTAGCCGACGCGACGTGCCTCATGGATTGAAGCTCGCGTTTTCGGTTCGCGAGCCGCCCTTCCAGATCGGTGATGGTGCGCCGCGCGTAGTCGAGGGCGAGCCGCACGTCCTTGCCGGCGGTCTGATCCTCCCGCAGCTTCACCCATTGATCTGACCAATAGGCGATCTCTTTACTGAGCCGTTCGTGGACGGCCGACAGCGTGCGATCGATGTGGTCAATGCGGCGTGCGGCCACCTCCTCGAAGTGGTCTGGCACGAGCGACGTCGCCGCCAGCGCGAGGGCCTTTTTCTCCAGATCCGCAGAGATCCAAGGTGCGTGGAGCACCTCTTTCACGCGGGGACGATCCACGGGGTCTAGCGGGACCAAATCCAAGTGCGGCGCCCATCCGGCGAAGCTCGGTGTCTCGTCGGGTGCGACTCGGACGAACTGGAGCCGCTTGGAGATCACCTGCTCGTTACCTGACTTGATCTCGTGGATCAGCAGGAACAAGAGGTGCGGCTCCATCCCCTCGTCCGCCGGATCCACCAGCACGGCGCCCTGCCGGAGCAGATTGGCATTCTGTTCCAGCACCATGTCCGTGATAGCCAACATCAGCGGGTGTCCGGGGTGCAGCATCTGGGCCATGGCGAGCCCGGGTTTGTTGTCCGGCTGGACAGCGTCTTTGGTGAAACAGACGCGCTCGTACCGCCGAACGACCGGAGTCGTGTCCTTTCGATTGCGGCCCGAGAGCTTTCGATCGCGCTCACGGATCGCGGCCGGGACGAACGTGATTTCGAATCGCCCGGCTTCGCGCGGGTGGATTGTGCCACCCAGCGCTTGAAACGCCTTCATGAAGAACGCGCGGATGAAGAACGGTTGGAGACGGCGCGCCTCAGCCTTCTCCATGTCTTCCTTCACGCGGAAGAGGCGGTCCGGATGCATCGACTCCTGAGCGAGGGCGTTGCGCTCCAAGATGCTCTTGAGGTGCGCCGGATCGAGCGCGTTCTCGACCTTTCGCTGAAGGCGCTCGCGCTCCTCGCGGTCGTCGCCGAATCGGATCGCGCGGATGAGGAGGTCTTTCAGGCTGGTCTCCTCGAACACGTCACCGAGGATGTCGAACACCCGGCCTTTGAGGGCGTCCCGCTCCACGGCGAGCTTCTCCAGTAGGCGATGGTACACGGCGCCTTCCCGCGTCTCGGCGGCGACGAGGCTCCACATGTGGCACACCGCAGTTTGCCGAATACGGTGAATCCGTCCGAACCGCTGCTCCAGCCGGTTGGGGTTCCACGGGAGGTCGTAATTGACCATCAGGTGAGCATTCTGGAGGTTGACACCCTCTCCAGCGGCGTCGGTCGCGACGAGGATGCGCACCTCGGGATCGGTCCGGAAGCGCTCCTGGATCTCCCTTCGATCGTCGCGTGGAGTCTGCCCGTGGATCGTCACCACGGCCTCGGGCTTGCCGATCGCGTCGGCGATTTTGCGCGCGAGGTAGTTCAGCGTGTCGCGGTGCTCCGTGAAGATGATCAGCTTGTGAAGCCGCCCTTCTTCATCGTGGGTCAGCGGATCGTGCTGGAGGATGTTCCGCAGCTCCTCCCACTTGCGGTCCTTGTTGGAGCACAGGAGCGCAAAGGCATGCTGAGTCAGCGCTTGGAGGATGAGGACTTCGCTTTCAAGCTGCGTGACTGTCGTCGAGGCGCTCGCGTCATCCACGATCTTGTCTTCGAGAGACTCTTGCTCTCCGGCGCTGAGCTCGTCTTCGTCTTTCGGAACGAAGAGGGGTAGAGAAGTGGGGCCTGCTGTCTTTCCTCCCGCTCGCTCCTCGTGGAGGCGATTCTGGAGGCGCGTGTGGCGGCGATTCAAGGACTGGTAGATGGCCTCCGGGCTGCTGGCCAGTCGCCGCTGCAGTGTCGTGAGCGCGAAGCCGACGGAACCGCGCCGTCGGCCGTCCAGATCATCGGCTTTCCCCATCTGGTCCTTTACGTAGGTGGTGACCAGCTCGTAAAGGGTCCTCTCTTGATCGGAGAGCGGGTAATTGACGGTGTAGGCGCAGCGCTTCGGGAAGAGGGGAGTTCCGTCGAATTTGACGAGATCCTCCTTCACCATGCGGCGCATGACGTCGCTCGTATCCACCTTGCGGGCGCCCTCGCGGAACTTACCGTAAAAGCGCTCGGCGTCTAGGAGGGCCAAGAAGAGCTGAAACTCCTCCTCCTTCCCGTTGTGGGGGGTGGCTGTCATGAGGAGCAGATGCCGAGTAGCTGCGCTGAGCTTCTCCCCGAGCTTGTAGCGCTCCGTCCTCTCGGGCTGCTGTCCGACGTAGTGCGCAGAGAGCTTGTGGGCCTCGTCGAACACCACCAGATCCCAAGGCGATGCGCACAGCTTGTCGTGAAGATCCTCGGCGCGAGCCACTTGATCGAGGCGCACGATCAGCTGGTTGAAATCCTCGAACGGATTCCCGGTCGGGGAGGCGAGCTCGGTCTCTCGGGAAAATACTCGGAATTCGAGCCCGAACTTCTCCCACATCTCGTCCCGCCACTGCTCCACGAGGCTACCGGGCGAGACGATGAGCACCCGGCGCGCGTCCGCCCGCATGATGAGCTCCCGAATGTAGAGGCCGGCCATGATGGTCTTGCCGGCGCCCGGGTCGTCCGCGAGCACGTAGCGCAGCGGCTGCCGCGGCAGCATCGACTCGTAGACCGCGGTGATCTGGTGGGGGAGGGGCTCCACGTTCGACGTGTGCACCGCCATCATCGGATCGAATAGGAAGGCAAGGTCGATCCGCTTCGCCTCGACGGCGAGCTGAAAGGCGGCGCCGTCGCCATCGAACGACCACGGTCGCTCGGTGGTGGCGGTCTTGATGGTTGGCTCATCTTGCCGTGCCAGCAGGCGCTCGCGAAGCGCACCATCGGGGAGCCGGTACACGAGCTGGAGCGACGCGGGTGGAATCGGGATCGCCGCCACCACCGTGACGATGCTCCCCGGTTCCACTCCTTCCAGACTTGCCCCACTCGTGATCTCGTCGAGCTTCATCCTTGGCCGGCCTCGTGCACGGCGTCGAGATACCCCAGCCGCCTCTGGGGGGGAAGCGCCGCGGATCAGGTCGTCGGAAGCCTCGGACGCTTGGAGGAGCTCTCCGGGGCCTCTCGAAGCTCGTTGAGTATCCGGTGCGAGATAGTTGAGGCCCTTTTGCAAGGTACATGTCTATCTGACCCAAGGTGGTTCGGTACCAAAGTGAGGTGGTTGAGTGTGTGGGCCAAAGTACTTGGGTACCTCAGGGACGTAGCGGACCCTCTGGTGGGACCTGGTCGGGCACCTCGGGGAGGTCGTAGACCATCTCGTCCGACATCATGGGGTACCTCACCGAGGTAGTTGGGTACCTCGCGGAGGTCGTTTGGCCGTTCCTCGCCGCGTCGGAAGGCTTGTGCCGCAGCACGAAAATGGCGCACACCGCGGAATGTGCGTTTCGCGAGATGGCGTTGGCCTCTCCGAACGGGCGGTGGAACAGGCCACATCGCAGGCCGCTTTCTCGCTCTGCCGGTCCGAGACAACCCCACCTTCCCCTTGGAGGAAACCATGGAAAAGAAGCCGCGTGTCACGAACAAGCCGTCTCCGAGCAGCGCTGTCCTCTCTGCGTCGCGCGAGGTCGCGTCGGAGCCGGACTTCGACGATACGATCGCTCGAAATCGTGTTGTCACGATCCTGGATGCCGCATCGGTGCCGCGGCCGCCTGTGGAATACAAACCGACGAACCCGGACGCGCGACGTCGCCGACTCCGCGCTATCGCCGCCGACCACCGTGCCGAAAGCGTCGCTGCTCTCCAGGAGGCTTCGCAGCGGGACTTGCGTAGTGACCTCGGAAAGTACGCGCCGGAACCGGCGCGCGCCGCCGCGCTGGCGGAGCGGCTCAACCGCACGGGGAAGCTCGTGAGCGCCGCGCAGACCTTGCTGACTTACGCGAAGGAGATGGAGCAGATCGCGTTGAGCGACGCGATTCTCTTCTTGGAGGCTGAGAACAAGCAACTCCAGGTAGCCATCGAGCACGAGCCACACCTCAGCGATAGCTACACCGCCCTCCAGCGGTTCTTCGACGGCCGCAACACCGACATCACCGACGGCATCGCGCGCTCGAACGAGATGGCCGTGATGGAGAAGGCTTTGAAGGAGCGCGCCGCTGTCTCCGCGAAGGCGGACAGAGAAGCCTGAACGTTGGGGATGGCCAAGCGTCCGGCGTAGAGGCGGCCCGAACTGCCCCGCTCTGCCCCGCGACCACGGCCGCTCAGCCGCCGGCGCTCCCGAAGAAGAACCATGCGTCGTCCACCTGGGTCCCCGGATCCAGCGCGAATCGAAGCCTCTCCAGAAAGCCTCGGTAACCGAGCACCATCGGGCCCGTCCAGCCCGTCGCGACAACCACGCTTCCTGTCACGCGCAGACCGTCGCCCCGCTCCGCTGGAAGCACGATATCCAGCTCTTGGAGCTCGCCCCGAATCCGCCCCAACCGCGTGGAGAGGATGATCGTCTGCCGCACCTCCCCTCCTTGTTCCGCGATCATGTCGGCCAGATCCCCTCCAACAAGGGACCACGCTGCGCCAGTGTCGAGCAGCGCGTGCGTCTCGAGTCCGATGCTCGGAATCACGCAGCGCACAGCCACTGTGAGGAGCGTCCCCTCATGCTCATGCGCGACATGGTAACGCGAGGAGGAAGACACCCAGTCTTCCGCCCGGCCATCGAGTCGAAGCACCCCGCCGGCCATCAGTCGACCCGCACGACGAGCGTGCCTTCGAGCTGTCCCTGGGTTCGGAGCCGATCCACCATCGGTCGAAGCGCGACATCCGAGTCCAGGAGCGTGCCTCCGCGCAGCGCCACCCAGTACCCGAGAAATGCGTCGCGGTTCGCCCGAAGCCACGCGTGATCCGCGGTGACGTCGGTCGGCCGCGAGCCGGGCTCCGGTGCCGCGCGAGGCGGTTCCAAGAGACGCTCCCAGCTCTCGAGCGCTGCTTCTCCGCGGGCCCGCCGCTCGGACACATACGAGCGCGCCTCGTCGACGCGGTTCGCTTCGACGAGGCGGCGGACGTGCTCGGACGGCGGGATGGAGCGAGGCGTATCTCGCGACGGAGATTTGGCCGGCGTGCTCATCCCCGCGAGCTTACCACGAAGGGGTTACTTGACCTGGATCTGCACGGCCGGCGTCGTCTGCACCGGGGCGGGGAGGGTCACGCCGTCGTTGCAGGCGCGGGTCAGCGCGGAGCAGGAGTCGGGGTCCGTCGTGTTCTCGTCGCAGGCCGCCGCCACGTGCGCGTCGCAGGCCGCCGAGAAGCGGTCCTGGATCGCCGAGGCCACGCACGCGTCCGCCGTCGTCAGGCACGAGCCGATCGACGCGCCCGCCGCGAGGCACGTGTCGAGGTTCGCCTTGCACGCCTCGATCACCGGAGCGCCCGGATCGCACGCGTCCGTCATCGCGTCGCCCATGCCGGGACAGCCGCCCGCCATGTCGCCGCCGCCGTGGTGATCGCCGTCTCCCATCGGGCCGCCGGGGCCTCCGGGGCCTCCGGGACCTCCAGGGGGGCCGCCGTGGTGACCGTGGTGGCCGCCCATCGGGCCGTCCTTCGGCGCGTCCGCAGGCAAACAGCTCGCGAACGCCGTCTTGCACGCGGCCTCGGCCGTCGCGTCGGCCGCGGCGGTCACGCAGGTGTGCAGCGTCGTCATGCAGGCGTGCACGGTCTCGCCGAGCGCCGCGCACGTGGCCTCGGAGGTCTGCACGTTCGTGAGCGCCTGCGCCGCGGTCTCCACGTTGTCGCCGTCGCAGGCGCAGAGGCCCACCGCGGCAGCCGCGACGACTGCCATGCTCCACAAGGAAACGGACAAGCTTCTTCGGATCATCAATCGAGCCTCCAAGACGAAGACGGGCGGAACACCCACGCACGCCATGCTCGCGTGATCGTGGGCGCTCCGCCCGCTCGGAGGTCAAAAAAAGGAGCGCGTCAGTTGCAGAAGAACTGACCCTGCAGGCACACGCAGGTGGTGTTGCCGTAGTCGCACTGCTGCATCTGCGAGACGGAGCATGCGTCGCCGGGGCTCGGCTGCGTGGCCGGGCAGGGCTCCGGGCAGTGCCACGAACCCTGGAAACACGAGCACGTCGTCGCGCCGAACAGGCACTGAAGTCCACCCATGCCCTGGCAATTCGCGCCATCCATCGGCTGGTCCGCAGGGCAGTCGTTGCAGTTCCACTGCTGCTGCTGACAGGCGCACTGGGTCGTGCCGTAAACGCACTTGGTGCCGCCGCCGGGGCCGCCCATGCCCTGACACGCCGAGCCATCCATCGGCGCCGCGTCCGGACACGTGTTGCAGTTCCAGCCGCCGAAGCCGCACGTGCACTGCGTGCCGTTGTAGTCGCAGTTGAAGCCGACCTGCGGGCACATGTCGCCGATGTTGGGCTGCGCCGCAGGGCACTCCAGCGTCGTGGTGGTCGACGTGGTGGTGCCGCCGCCCGTGCCGCCGCCGCCCGTGCTGCCGGCCGTGCCGGTGGTCGTCGTGCCGCCGCCGGTGCCGCCCGTGACGGTGGTGCCGCCGCCGCCCGCCGTGCCCGTGGGGGTCGTGACGCCGCCGGTTCCGCCGGTGGTGCCGCCCGCCGTGTTGGTGCCGGTGGCGGTGGTGCCGCCCGTGCCGCCGCTGCCCTCGGTGACCGAGCCGCCGCAGCCGGCCGCCGCCGCGAGCAGGACCGCCGCGAAGGTCACCTTCTTCCAACCCAAGGAACCAAAGAATCCAAGCTCCGTCATCGCGTGAAACTCCTTCAAGGGGCGAGGGTGACCCGGTTCGCCGGCCGAAGGTCAAAAAAAATCGTTCGGGCCCGCGGTGTCCACCCTGCGCGAAAAGTTCCACAAGGACGAGGGGTTCGCGGCGCGTCACTCGGGGCGATTCGCCTCGCGCACAAGGGCTCGCGAGCGAGCCCGCCTCCAGGGGTGAATCGACCGGGCTTTGCCTGGGCGAGAGGGGACGCGAGGCGTCCCCTTACCTGGGAAAAAGCTAGAGCGCCGTTCCGTGAAACGGAGCGGCGCTCTAGTGACCGGAGAGCTCCGCGAGGCGGGCCTTCAGGCGAGCAGCATGCACGCTGTTGTCACCGACCTGCGCGAGGAGCTGCTCGATCGCCGCGCGCTCGTCGGCGGCTCGGCCCAGCGAGCGGAGCGCCGCGATCCGTCCGACGCGCGCCTCCGTCGTGAGGGGGCCTCCGCCCGCGAGGTAGCGATCGAAATCCGTGAGGGCCTCCGCCGCGCGGCCGCCCGCGAGCGCGAGCTGGCCCAGCGTGATGAGCGCCGCGCGGGCCTCGCCGCTGCCGGGGTACCGCGCGATCAGAGCACGGTACGCCGCGGTGGCGCCGGCCATGTCGCCCGACGTGTAGAGCTTCTGCGCGCGCTTCAGGAGCTCGTCCGCGCTCGGCGGCGGCGCGCTCGCGGTCGCCGTCGCGGTGGGCGCCGGCTCGTTCGCGGTGGTCGTGGCCGGCTCCTCGGTCGCGGTCGTCGTCTCGGTCGCGGTCGTCGTCTCGTCGTTCACGCTCGGCGCGGTCGCCGGGCGCGACGGGACGTGCGGGGCCGTGGGCGACGGGAGCGCGACGGTGCCTTCGGCGGAGCCGGGAGAGGTCCACATGGATCGCACGTAGTGCTGCGCCGCGTACGCCACCGTCGCGGCGACGGCGAACCCCGCGAACGCAGCGGCCACCGTGCGGCGAAACGCGGGCCGCGAGCGCGGCCTCCCCATCTTCGGCGGCTCGTCCGTGATCGGGCGCACGTTCGCGCGCGGCTCCAGGAGCGAGATCACCGGCGCGGCGACGGGGCCTCCGTCGCGCTCGCCCGGCGCTGCGGCGTCCGCGTCGCGCGGGCCGATCTCGCGGACGGCGCCGAGCACGCGCGCGAGCATCGCGTCGTCGTCGATCTCGCCGGAGCGCGGATCGCCGAGCGTCCGCAGCGCCGCGAAGAGGCGCGCCTCCTGTTCCGGCGGGAGCTCCGCCGGGAGGTCGTCCTGCTCGTTCGAACCCTGCGTCATGATGACCTTCTCCGACCGATCGCGATGTCCTGCCGGATCTGCTTGCGGAGCGCGGCGAGGCCGAGGCGCAGGCGGCTCTTCACCGTGTCCGGGCTGACCTCCGTCGTCGCGGCGATCTCGTCGATCGAGTGATCCAGCGCGTGGTGCAGGAGCACCGCGGTGCGCTGCGCCTCCGGGAGCCCGTCCAGGTACACGCGGAGATCGCGCGGGAGCGCCTCCGCCGAGCGGGCCGACTCCGGGGCAGCCTCTTCTTCCGAAAACTCCATCTCCGTCGAGGAGAGCGGGCGCTCGCGGCGGCGCTCGGCCGCGAGCTTGAGCGTCGCGCGCACGGCGATGCGGCCGGCCCAGCCCTCGACCGCGGCCTCACCGCGGTACGTCGGCGCGCTGCGGAGGATCGCGATCAGCGCGGTCTGCGCCGCGTCGTCCGCGTCCGCGGAGGCGCCGAGGAAGGTGCGCGCGATGCGGCGGACGCGCGGCAGCACGCGGGTGATGAGCCACGTCTGCGCGCGGGCGTCGCCCCGGCCGGCGCGGTGGACTTGCTCGATCTCCGTCGCGGCGACGCGCGGGGCCACGGCCGCCTCTGCAGCGGGGCCCTCTTTCTCGCGCTCGTCGTCGCTGTCCGCCACGGTTCGCGGCCTCTCGTACGACGGGGACGACGAGAACACGAGCCCGGACGAAGGTCCGACGTCGATGCTGCTCCAAGAATCGCGCTGCGCGGCCTCGCTATCCATGCCCGACGGTGAGGTGGGCTCGGGCGCGCGCCGAGGGGTCAAACTATTTACGGGGGGTTCGTTTGCTTCGGATACGGGCCGATGCAACGTCAAGGACTGCGTCCGTTCCGCTGCGGACCGGACTCCGTCCTCTCAGTGGTGGCCGGTCTGCGTCGGCTTGTGGCTCGACGGGAGGGCGAGCCCGTACTCGAAGCCGATGCCTGCGATGAAGCGGATCGGGTCCCACGCGACGCCGACGGGCGGGGCCGAGGCGCCTGCGGGCGCGCCGGAGACGGACGAGTACGCGAACGGGAAGTCCACGCCGATCATCAGGTTCATGCGGAGCTGGTCGGAGATGAGGAAGAACCCTTCGGCCACGGGCGCGGCGCTCATCAGGAGGCCGGTCATCGAGTGCGTGCGGTCGTCGATCGGGCCGCCGCCTCCGGGGCCGCCGCCTGGGGGAGGGGGCGGGGGCGCGGCGCCGCCGTTGCTCGGCGCGTTCTGTCGGTCGGCGGTGAAGTCGTGCTGCGCCACGTCGAACGTCGCGCGCGCGCCGAACTGCAGGTCGATCCGCGAGCTCGCGGAGATGCGGTAGCCGCCGCCCGCGAACACCGGGTGCCGCGTCAGCTCGAAGGTGCCGCGGGTGCTCGCGGCCTTCGACGGGGCCATCACGTCGTAGCCGGCGCCGAGGTAGAGGCCGGGCACCGGCGCGAACGAGGCGCGGAGCGAGGCGCCGTTCTGCCAGGGTTGCGCGCCGCCGAACGTGCCGCCGACGTAGCTCGCCGAGAACGCGAGCCGCGGCCACGAGGTCACGCGCGTCACCGTATCGCCCGAGTCGCGATCCACCAGCGGTCGCACCGGCTTCTTCTCCGGCTCCGGTTTCGCCTCATCCGCGGGCGCTTCGGGGGCGGCGTCTTCTTTTTCGCTCGGCGCTGCGGGCGGCGCGTTGTCCGCGGAGGCGTCGGCGCGCGCGTCGCCGCGGTTCGGCTTCGCGGTGACGTCGATCTTCGGGAGGCCGGTCGCGTGGCCTTGCGACAGCTCTTCACCGACGGCCGCGGCGATGCCGGCGAGCGACTCAAGCGCGGTGGCCGTCTTGCCCGGCGCCGCGACGACGCGTCGCCCGTAGAGCTCGTCCCCGTCGCGTTCGAGGGCGTAGAGGCCGAGGTTCTCTTCGCTGCCGGCGTCGATCCACAGCGCGCCGCGCGCGGACACGGAGCCTATGAGCTTGCGCGCCCCGTCGCGCACGCCGGACAGATCGCCGTTCGTCGCCTCGGTCCGCACGACGCGCACGTCGATCGAGAGCGCGCGGAGGTGAGCGGTCACGACGGCGACGGCGCGATCGTCCACGTCCGTGCCCTCGACCTGGGGCGCCGCGAGCACGAGGAGGGGCCGCGTCGTCGAGGCGCTGTCCGGCGCCGTCTGAGCGGAAGCGGCCGCGCCGCAGAGCAAAATCGCGAGCGCGAAGGAGGTCGTCGCCGAGCGGCGGAGGGAGGGGGCCAGCGCGTGCATCGGTGCAGCTTTCGATGATAAGCCACTCATTCTGCGCGCGCCCGGAAATCTGCCCGCAGAGCTTTCGCCGGGCGCCACTGGGAGGCCGTAGTCCGCTCAGCGGAGGCGGAGCGGAGCTCGGCTCCGCGGAGTCCGTAGCTGAGTGGACGCAGGCCTCGACGTTGTAGGGCGCCACTGGGAGGTCGTAGTCAGCGAAGTCGCGTGCCCACCCCCGGCCGCGCATTCGCGCGTCCGCCTTTCCGCTCATGAATGCTCAGCTGCTTCGCAGGCGCAGGGAGGGGGACGTTCTGTCATCGGGAGTGACGATCCAGCTAGCGCAGCACGCAAGCCGCGATCGCCGCGAAGAGCGCGAGAGCGCCCGCAGCGAGCGAGACAGACCAGCGCACGCGCGGCTCCTCGGCGGCGATCACCGGCGTGAAGAGCGTGGCCAGAAAGAAGATCGGCGCCGTCGCGGCCGGGGCCATCGTGCCCGCGACCATGATCAGCAGCACGCGCACGATCGGGAACCACAAGAGCGCCGCCGGCAGCAGCGCCACCGCGACGCCGCGGCTCAGCGCGAGGCTCTTCGTCGTGCCGCGTGTCGGTGCGCTGGAGAGGATGACGAACCCTGCTGCCGCGAACAGCGCGACCCAAGAGAAGAGATAGCTCGCGCCGGGCGCCGTGAAGCCGAGCAAGAGCGAGAGCACCGTCCACACCACGAGCGCACCGCCCGCGAGCGCGATCGGATCGCGCGCACGTTCGCCTTGTTTTGCAGGCGATTTCGCGTCATCGGTCGTCTTCGCGTCATCGGTCGTCTTCGCGTCGTCGGTCGTCTTCGCGTCGTCGGTCGTCTTCGCGTCGGCATCCGGTTTCACGCGCGGGCACAACCACAGCGCGAAGGCGGTCGATGCGGCGGCCGAGAGCGCGACGAGCGCGAGCCACGGCGGCAGCGGATGGTGATCTCCCATCATCGCGCGCATCGCGAGCGGGCCGGTGCCCACGTTCGGAAACCGCACTTTTTTGAGGAGGAACGCGATCAGCAGCCCCGCGCCCGTCGACGCCGCGAACGCGCCGAGCCACACCGCGGCGCCGAGCATCACGCGGCCGATCGTCGTCCGCTTGCGCCGCACGCCCGTCGCGATCGCGAGGCCCGCGGCGATCGCGCCGAGCACCGCGAGCGGACCCGTCGCGCCCGCCGGATACCGCACCATCCCGAGCGAGAAGAGATCGAAATACACCGCGTCGCCCGCGGGCTTCGGCAGCTCCGGCGCGAACAGGAGCGCGCGCGACACGGCCAGCATCTGCGAGCCCATGTGCTGCAAGCTGCTCGGATCCAGCTCGTCCGCGGTGTCGCCCGGCGTGTGGTAGTCGAACACGCGATCCGCGAAGGCGAAGTTGAGCCCGTTCATGCCGGCCTGCTTGAAGACGCTGAGATCCGTGTCGTTCGGGAGCCGCTTGTACATCGTGTAGATCAGCGACGACGCGACGGGCCGCTCGGAGGCGCCCGCGAACAGCGCGAGCAGCTCCGCGTTGCCGTTGCTCGTCTCGAACATCGCGGCCTGGCCCGAGGTGCCGCGCGCCTCGAAATTCAGCACGACGCCGACGTCCTTGGCCCACGGGTGCTCCGCGGCGAACACCCGCGCTCCGAGCAATCCCATCTCCTCCGCGTCGTCGATCAGCACGATGAGCGGGCGCTTCGGCTTCGGCCCCGCTCGGAGCGCGCGCACCGTCTCCAGGATCGACGCGACGCCGGCCCCGTCATCCGCGGCGCCGGGGCCCATCGGCGTCGAGTCGTAGTGCGCGACGAGCATCACCGCGGGCCCCGGACTCTCGCCTTCCATGCGCGCGACCACGTTCTCGGCGTCGCCGCACAGGAAGCGTCCGCACGCCTTCCCGCGCTGCACCTCCGGCGACAGCCCGAGCGCGCGCAGCCGATCCATCACGTACGCCTGCGCCCGCGCGTGATCCGCGATCTCCTCCGGCGTGCGCGGCGTACCGTCGTAGTGCGCGGCGGGATGCGGCTTTCCCGAGGCCGTGAGCCCGCGCACGTCCTCGATCGCGCGCCCCGCGGAGAACACGTCGGCGGGAGCGTCCTTCGAGAGCGCCGCCGGAGGAGCGCCGAACACGGCCACGAGCCCGCCGATCACCGCGAGCGACAGCAACAGCGCACCGAGAGGGATCCACCGCATGATCGCCGAGCCTATCGGAAGAGGACCAGACAGCGCGACAAGCGATGCCCACCCCCGGCCGCGCTATCGCGCGTCCGCCCCTCCCAAATCGCTCCCTCCGGTCGCGAAGGGAGGGGTATTCGCTGAGGCCCCGAGTATTGCGGTCACTTCTGGAATTCGAAGCCGAAACGGATGAGCTGGCCGGCGTCTTCACCGGGGGGCGGCGGGAAGCGGATCGCGCGGATCGCGGCCACGGCGCAGGCCTGACCGCTCGCGTCCGGCATCGTGGAGAGATGGACGCGCGCGTCGAAGACGTCGCCCTCCGGCGTCAGGAAATAGCTGGCCTCGAACGTGCCGCCGGAGATGCTCTTCGGCTTCGTTTCGGGGCGGAAACAGGCAATCGAGCGCTCGATCGCCGATCGGTGGGCCGCCCTGCGCGCCTCCACCTGTGCAGCGCTCACGGCGGCGCACCCGCGGGCCCGCGCCGAGGGCACGTCCGTCCCGCCCGGCGGGCAGATGCAGATGCCGTCCGTCCCTTGCGGAACGAGGCCCTTCCCGCAACACCCGATCGCGCGGCCCGAGGCGTCGCACCATCGCACCGTGTCGCGGATCTCGCAGCTCGACGACATCCCCGGATCGCCTTTCAAACAAGGCCTTCGCGGCATGCTGGCCGGCGCTCCCGGAGGTGCCGAGTCGCCCGGAGGTGCCGAGTTGCCTGAAGGTGCCGAGTCGCCGGGGAGTGCCGGGCTCGCGAGGCCGCCGGAGGGACCTCGTTGTTTCGCGAGCGTGCCAGTCGTCGCGGACGCTCCCGGCGGCGCCGCGGTGCTCGACGTGGCCGTCGCGCCCGTCGCGCCGGGCGTCGCCGCGAACCGCTGTCCGAGGACCGCGACGCCCGCGATCGCCGCGACCGTCGCCGCGCCGAGCACGAACGTGGATATCCCGATACCCTGTCTGCGCCGCCCGTCGAGCGGCCTCGTCGCGCGCGTGCCGTCCGAGCGCGTGCTGCTCGCGCCCGCACCGTTCGCGCCCGTGCCGCTCGCGCCCGCACCGCTCGCGCCCGCACCGCCCGCGCCTGTGCCGTCCGCGAGCCCGCGGCCTGTCTTCGAATCGACCTCTCCTCCGGTGGAGACTGGCAGTCTGGAATCGGCGGCCGCCCCCGCGGAGTCCGCCGAAGAGGCGCTGTTCAACGCCGCGATCAGCTCCGCGGCGCTCTGGAATCGGTCCTCCGGGTGCTTCTCCAGACACCGCAGCACGAGGGCGTCGACCGCGGGCGGGATCGCGGGATTTCGAGCGGACGGCGGCGGCGCCGGATCTCGGTACGTCGCCATCATCACCGCGAGGCGCGTGGGGCCGTCGAAGGGGCGAGTCTGCGTGAGCAGCTCGTACAAAAGCACGCCCAGCGAGAAGAGGTCCGTCCGCGGATCCACCGGCTCGCCCATGGCCTGCTCCGGCGACATGTAGCCGGGCGTGCCCATGATCTGGCCTTCCCGCGTCGCGAGGTCCGCCGTCGGCGACGCCAAAGGCGGCGCGCTCCCGGCGTCCCTGGCCCGCTTCGGGTCCGCGCCCTTCGCGTCGACGCGCTTGGCCTCGACGCGCTTGGCCTCGACGCGCTTCGCGAGGCCGAAATCGAGGATCTTCACGTGCCCGTCCGGCGTGAGCATCACGTTCTCGGGCTTCAGGTCGCGATGCACGATGTCGGCCGCGTGCGCCTCGCGGAGGCCTTCGGCGATCGCGCGGGCGATTCCGAGGGCCTCGGGCACGGGCAGCGGGCCTTCGCGCCTCCGGAGGGCCGCGCGGAGCGTCTCGCCCTGCACGCGCTCCATCGCGAGGAACACCTCGCCTTCGTGCTCGCCGACCTCGAAGATCGCGGCGATGCTCGGGTGCATCACGGCCGACGCCGCGCGCGCCTCCCGCAGCAAACGAAGCCTCCGGTCCTCCCGATGCACCGCCTCCCGCGCGAGGATCTTGAGCGCCACCGTGCGGCCGAGGCGCAGGTCCTCCGCCGCGTACACGACGCCCATCCCGCCCTCCCCGAGGCGCGACACCAGCCGGAACCGGCCGATCGTCTCGCCGATGCGATCGCGCCCATCCCCGAGCGGCGCGTCCGCCTCGGAGCCGAGCTCCGTCTCCGCGTGGGCCAGGTGGCCCTCCGCACGAGCCGGATCGGCTTCGGAAACCGAGGAATCCTCGTCGCGCGTCGCTGTTCGGGTGCGGTGGGGCGTGCGGTGGGTTGAAAGGTCGTCGCTCATGCCGCGTGCTGCGGCGCGATGCTACATGCGGGCGGCGCCCGCGCGTACCTGGAAGCGAAGAAGGAAGCGGAGCCGCCGGACCGCTCGCGATCCGGCGTCGGATCCGTCGCGGTGCGCTCAGCTCGGGCGCGGGGCCTTGCCGATGCCGTTCTCGCCGGGGCGGTTCTGGTCGCCGTGGCGCATGCTGCCGGGGCCGCCTTCTTGACGGTTCTCACGGCCCTTCCCGGCCATCGAACCCTCGGCGCCGTGCTCGCCCGACGTGAGCTCCGAAATCTCGCGCTCGGCAGACTCCAACGCTTCCTTGCCCTTCTGGCCGAGGTTCTTCACGCCGCGGGCCAGGTTCTCCCGCGTCTCGCGGCCGGACATCGGGCTGAGGAACATCGAGAGACCCGCGCCGGCGATCGCGCCGACGCCGATGAGGCCGATCGTGCCCCAGACGGAGCGGCGACGGCGGAAGCCCACCCACTCCAGCATCGATCCGCGATCGAAATAGCGCATGAGCGTGCCGACGGTCGCCGCCGCCTCCACTCCGCGGACCACCGTAGAGAGGAGGTGCGCCGCCTTGTGCTGCGCCTCTTCCTTCGTGTTCTCGATCTTCTTCATCGTGTCCATGGTCAATCCCCAATTCGTCGAATGACTGTCTCCCCTCCTTTGCCTGGTTATTGATGCGTTAATGGATTTTCCATCTCGTTCTTTCTTTCTCCAAAGCGCGCGGGCACCGCGGGCCGGTACGTGCAGGCCAGGGGCGCGTGGAGGCAAAGAGAGCGCCCGCTCGCGTTAGTCCCGCCTCTCGAATGCCCCGTGAACGCCGCAATGGTCGTCCCCGACTCGATAGTTGTCCAGCAAAAAGTACGGTTCACCGGGCGATTGATTGAGACCCGCGCGCTTCGTGCGCAATGAAGGGGCGTTGTCGCAAAACGATCCCGGCCGCTAGCCCCTCTGCGGCCCTCTTTCGACGCGTCGAAGGCCGGAGTTTCGCGACGCGATGGGGGCGCCGATCTTCGAGGTTGGAGCGCGACCGAGAGGGACGGAGCGCGCTGTCGCGAACGTGGGGAGTCGGCGTGGGCTCACGCGTCCGCGATGAACGAAAAGCAACGATGCTGCGGTGATGAGAGGCGACGCGGGCCTGCCGCGGTGAGCTGGTGCGCTGCGACAGATTGCCACGCTGCGGCGGATTGCCACGCCGCGTCGGATTGCCACGTTGGGAGGATTGCCACGCTGGGAGGATTGCCACGCTGGACGGACCGGGACGCGGCGGGGAGCTTCGGGCTGCGGAGGATTGCCGCGCTTCGAACGTGGCAGTCTCGGAGTCCGACAGAGGCTTCGGTCAAGGGCCGTCGTAGCCGCATTGTGGGTCGCTCGGGTTCTCGACGCAGGGGTCCCACGACATCGTGTCGCCCACCGTGACGAGGCGCTCCGCGTGGTGCTGCACCGTCCCGTCCGCGGCGATCGCGTCGGCCCACAAAACGAGCTGCGATCCCTTCGCGGGGGGCGGCTCGGTCATCGGATCCCAGGAGAGGCCGGGCATGTAAACGACGATGCCCGGGTGGTTCATGAAGAGCGCGCCGTCCCCGAGCGGGATCATCGACTCCAGATCGCCCGTCCCGGCGAGGGGCATGCCGGTCGCGGGGTCGCGCGCGCCGTACTTGAGGTGCACCGTGGTGCCGCAGTCCTTGCAACCGGCCGCGAGCCACATGTGATATCCGCCCTGCGGGCCGTTCATCAGCGGCAAGGTGTCGCCGTCGGTCACCTTGGCGAAGCATTTCTCGCCCGTGCCGATATCGAACGCGGGCATGTCCTTCGGCTCATTGCACGGGACGGTCGAGGTCGTCGTGCTCGTCGACGTGGTCGAGGTCGTGGATGTATTCGTGGTCGTCTCGGTCGTGCCACCTTCGCCTCCGTCTCCGCCGGCGCCGTTCGTGACGGAGCCCTGGCAGGCGACGAGACCGAGAGACGCGACGGCGAGGACGGTGAGGAGCGGGGACTTCATCGTGGCCGCGCACGATAGCAAGGCGGCTGCCACGCGCGGGACCGCCAAATCCAGCGAAACCTCTTCGGCGAGTGCGCCGCCCTGTGCCGGGAGGACGTCGCTGGTGACAGGGAGAGGGCGCAAAACCGTGGCTCGCGCAAAGCCGGGGCCGCAGAGTAACGTGCGGGAATGAACTCGAACCCGCTGCTCGAAGAGAAGGGAATCGATTTCCTTCTCCATGACGTGCTGGGCGCCGCGGAGCTCTTCTCGCTCCCCGATTTCGCCGAGCACAACCGCGCGACCATCGACCTCGTCCTGGGGTCGGCGCGACGGATCTCCCGCGAGGTGCTTCTCCCGGCGTTCCGGGCGATGGACGCGGAGGCTCCATCCCTGGAAGGCGGCCGCATCCGCGTGCACCCCGCGATGCGCGACGCGTACCGGGCGCTCGTGGAGCTCGGCCTCATTTCGGCGCCGCTGCCCCCGGCCGCGGGCGGAATGGGACTGCCCATGATGGCGCAGGCCGCCGCGCTCGTGCAGGTGTTCGCGGCCAACGTGTCCGCCGGCTTCTTTCCCGCGCTGACGTCGCAGGTGGCGCAGATCGTGGGGATGCTCGGGGCCCCGGAGATCCAGGAGGCCTACGGGCAGAAGCTCGTGTCCGGCGAATGGACTGGCACGCTCGCCTTCACCGAGGCGCAGGCCGGCAGCGACATCACGGAGATCCGCACCTCGGCGACGAAGGCCGCGGAGGGACACTACCTGCTTCACGGGGAGAAGATCTTCATCTCCGCGGGCGATCACGATCTCACGGACAACGTCGTGCATGTCGTGATCGCGCGCATCGAGGGGGCGCCTCCGGGGCCGATGGGACTGTCCTTGTTCGTGGTGCCGCGGCTGCGGCCGGAGGGCGGGGCGCTCGTGCCGAACGACGTGCAGACGACTGGCCTGCTCCACAAGCTCGGGTGGCGCGGATTGCCGAGCGCGGTGCTGCGGTTCGGCGAAGAGGGGGATTGTCGCGGCTTCCTCCTCGGCGAGGCGAACCAGGCGATCGTGTATCTGATGGGGGCGCTCGGGCCGGTGCGGCTCCTGTTCTCGATGACGTCGACGGCGAGCGCGCTCGCGGGGTACCGCGCGTCTCTGGAATACGCCCGCGACCGCGTGCAGAGCCGGCCGATCGCGCCGCCGGACCCGACGAAGGGGCCGGTCGCGATCATCGAGCACGCCGACGTGCGGCGGATGCTGCTCCGGCAGAAGGCGATCGTGGAGGGCGCGCTCGCGCTCGTGCTCTCGCTCGCGAAGTACGCGGACGTGGCGATGCACGGGGCCACGCCGGAGGCTCGGGGGCGCGCGCACACGCTGTTCGAGCTGATCGCGCCCGCGGCGAAGGGCTTCACCGGCGAGCGAGGGTTCGAGTCGAACGCGCTCGCGATTCAGGTGCTCGGCGGACACGGGGCGTCGGTGGATCACCCGGTGGAGGCGTACCTGCGCGATCAGAAGCTGAATACGCTGCACGCCGGGACGACGGGCACGCTCGCGTTGGATCTGCTCGGGCGGCAGGCGCTCGCGGACGGAGGGGCGCCGATTCGAATGCTCGGCGAGGAGATCGGACAGGCCGTGTCGCGGGCGCGCAAGGCGGGCGTCGACGGCGCGTGGTGCGACGCGATCGAGAGCGGTTTTGCAGAGCTCGCGAAGGTGACGATGGATGTCGCGGGGTTCGCGCAGGCCGGAGATCCGGAGAAGATGCTGCGGCACGCGACGGACTACATGGATCTCTTCGGCACGGTGGTGATCGGGTGGCAGTGGCTGCTCCAGGCGGCGGCCGCGCGAGAGTGCCAGTCTTCCGGCGGGTACGAGGCGGCGTTCCTCGAAGGGAAGCTCGGGGCCGCGCAGTACTGGATGGCCACGGAGATGCCGCGGATCGCGCACCTCGCGTCCTTGTGCCGAACGGCGGAGGACTCTTACGCTCGCATGCAGAGCGACTGGTTCTGATATCGATGATTAACCGTGGACGGCCTTGCCGAAGGCGCGCATCCACTTCTGCTCTTCGTCCGTGAGCGGGCCCTTTTCGAGCGCCTTCAGGTTCTCTTCGAGCTGCTGGCGGTTCGCGGGGCCCGTCCACGCCAGGTCGACGTGCGGATTCGAGAGCTGGAATCGGTAGCAGTCGCCCGCGGTCATCACCGGGCCGTCCCAACCGCTCGGCTTCTTCAACAGGCGGCGCCACGAGGTCGCCGTGTACGCGAGGATCGTCGGCTTACCGTCCTTCAGGTGCGGGAAGATTTCCCTCTCGGCGCCGGGGTGCGCGGCGTTGTACCGGATCATGAGCTGATCCAGCGGCGACGTCTCGGCGAGCTTTCCGGCGCGCGGGCGGTCATGGATCGAGATGCCGATCGCGCGGGCCTTCCCGGTCTCGCGGAGGTGCACGAGCTCGCGCTCCGTGGCCGACGTCCACGCCGAGCCGACGCCGACCCAGCCGAGCTGCAGCACGTCGATATGGTCGGTCCCCAGCGCCTTGAGGAGGCTCTCCGCGCCGCGGCGCACGCCCCAACCGAAGAAGCCGATGTTGACGAACGCCACCACCGCCACCTGGTCGCGCCGGCCGGCGATCGCTTCACGGAGCGGCTTTTCGAGGCCTTTTCGCTTCGCCGTCCAGAGGAAGAGGTTCACGCCGCGGTCCATCGCCGCGCGCACCCCGCCCTCGTCGATGCCGTAGTTCGCCGCGATTCCGAGGCGGAAGATCTTCTTGCCGGGGATCGACGCGGGCGATCGATAGAGCCAGTCGTTCATGGGCGCCGAGGATAACCCGCCGACGCAGCCTCGTTCGTGAAGAAGCTTTGCGGCCCGCCGCCGCCCGAGCCGGCCCGAGGGGTTGTCCCGGAGGGGATTCCATGAGGCTCCGGTGCGAAATAACGTGACTGCGTGCGCTGAAACATCGCCCATAAACAGGGTCGCACGATCGCCGGTAGCCGTGTAAACATCAGACGTTACCGCGACTGTTTCGGGGGATTCCCTTGACGCACGGATCCGGAAACAGCGGAGGAGGTGCACCATGCGCGTGCTGCTTGTGGACGACGAAGGCTCGCTGCTGCTCACGCTCGCAGCGAACCTGGAGCTGGAAGGGTTCGAGGTGGCGCTCGCCGGAAGCGGAGAGGCCGCGCTCGAGATCATCACGCGCGAGCCTTTCGATCTGGTGCTCACCGACATCCGCATGCCCGGCATGAACGGCGTCGAGCTGTTCCACCGCGTGCGGCGCCTCCGGCCGGAGATGCCCGTCGTGCTGATGACGGCCTTCGCCGTGGAGGAGCTCGTCGATCAGGCGCTGTCGAGCGGCGCCTTCACCGTGCTGCCGAAGCCATTCTCGATCGAGCAGGTGGTGGCGACGATCTCGCACGCGGCGCGGCGGCCGCTCGTGCTCGTGGTGGACGGCGGGGAGGCGCAGGCGACCGCGAGCGCGCTCCTCCTGGCGGGGGTTCCGGCGCGCGCGGCGTCGCGGAGAGAGGATGAGCAGGGGGTGCTCGCGGAGGTGACGGACGGGCGCATCGACATCTGCGTGGTGCCCCTCGTGCCGGGGGAAGAGGACGTGGCGGCGCTCGTGTCGAGGCTGCTCGCGGTGGAGCCGGCGCTCACCTTCGTCGCCGTCGGGACGCGGAGCGCGCCGGCGTTCGCGCAGCGGATGGCGGCGCTGCGGGCGTTCGCGTGCCTGCGGGAGCCGCTCGACGTGGGGGTGCTCGCCCGCGTGTGCGGGAGGGCCCGCGGCGCGCGCGTGGGCGCGACCTCGAACATGAGGTTTCAGACATGAACGGAGGGGGGGCCATGCAGACGGACCCAGCGCCGGCCACGCCGCGCCAGAAGTGGCGCGTGCTGCTCGTCGACGACGACCCCTGGATGTTGCGGATCATGCGCGCGTCTCTCTCTTGCTTCTCCCGTGTCGTGACGTGCCCCTCCGCGGAGGAGGCGCTGATCGCCCTGGATCGCGAGCCGTTCGACGTCGTGTGCACGGACCTGGTGATGCCCGGGATGAGCGGCGCGGAGCTGCTCCGGAGGGTGGAGCGCTCGCACCGCGGAGCGGCCCGCCTGCTCGTGACGGGCGCCGAGGAACACCTGTCGATCGAGGATCGGGAGCGGCACGCGCTGCTCCGAAAACCCTTCGATCCGGCTCATTTCGCGTCCCTCATCGCGCGCCTCGCGGGCGAGGTGGAGGGAACTTTGGATCGTTCGAAGCTCACGGCGAATGGAGGCGATCGATGAGGCGACACGACGCACTGGCACGCATCGAGATGGCGCTCGTCGCGGAGGTGGTGAGCTCCGGCGTGAGGCACGACCTGCGCAACCAGATCACGATCATCCGCGGCGCGCTGTTCTTCCTCCGCCGCAAGGTGAGCGGGACCGAGGCGTGGCGCAGCGACGCGCGCGTCGGCGAGTTCTTCAAGGCGATCGAGGAGCAGCTCGATCGAGCGACGCACAACGTCGATCCGGAGCGCCTCTCGGAGCGCCTCTTCACGCGCGACGTGGCGCCCACGGAGCTGGCGGCGTGCGTGCGCCTCGCCGTCGAGCAGACGCACGTGGATCCGAGCGTGCAGCTCACGGTCGACGTCGTCGACTGCCCGGTGGAGGTCGACGCGCGCGAGATCGCCTTCGCCATCCGCTGCCTGATCGAGAACGCGGAGGACGCGATGCCCGAGGGAGGCCGCATCGAGATCCTCGGCGGTCCTTCGCCCTCCGGCGCGACGGCGTTGCTGCTCGTGCGCGCGAAGGGGCCGGGCTTCTCGCCGCCTTCGCCGTCGCGTCAGTCGCAGGTGCCGGCGCCCCCCGGAGAGGATCCGATCCTGCTCGGCCTCACGATGGCGGGCCGCGTGTGCCGTCGCTACGGCGGCCGCGTGGCCGTCCAGCCCGCGGACGAGGGCTCGCTGATCGAGCTGACGCTGCCGCTTTGCATGCCGCCCAGGAGGGCGGTGTGAAACACCGCATCCAAGCGTGCCGCCCCGAGATGGGAGGCGCGTCGTCATGAGCCGACTCCTGCTGGTCGATGACAACGACAGCCTCCGCGTGTCGCTCTGCGCCGTCCTGGAGGACGAGGGGTACTTCGTGGAGACCGCGGCCTCGTTCGCCGCGGCGCGCTCGCTGCTCGACGCCGGGGCGCCACGCTTCGCGGCGGCGCTGCTCGACGTGCACCTCGGCGACGCGCTCGGGACGGACCTGATCCCGCTGTTCCGCGACGCGAGCCCGGAGACGAAGCTCGTCGTGCTCACCGGATCCGACGCCACGTTTCGACCATCCGAGGGCGCGGACGCGTGCCTCGCGAAGGGCGGCGACGTCGACGATCTGCTCGCGGCGCTGCGCGCTCTCCTGCCCGCGAGGGAGCGCTCGTGAGGCGCCGAGGCCCCGCGCGATCACGGCTCGTGCGGCGCCTCGTGCGCGCCCTCTCCAGGTCGCGCCGCGAGCGGGAGTCGTCGGACGTGCTCGTGGAGCTCGGGGAGTCGCTCGTGGCCGCGCCGGACGCGCACACGGTGTTCGGGACCGGCCTCTACGCGACGATGGCGCTCGCGGAGCCGATCGGCGCCACCGGGGCGGCGGTGCTGCAGCTTCACCAGGGCACGTGGGAGGTCATGCAGGCGACCGGCTCGCTGTGCGCGGCGATCGGCCGCCGCCTCGCGAAGGATCAAGTGCCGCCTTCGTTCGCGCCGGGTCCGTCCGCGCCCCTCCAGGAGCTGCGCGGCGCGCACGCCCAGCGAACCGCGGCGATCCTCGGCGTGAGCGAGCGGGTCACGCGCCTGCTCCTCGCGTACGGAGAGGTCGCGCAGGAGGACGACGCGACGATCGTGGCGGTGACCTCCGCGGCCCCGTTCAGCGGCGGGACGCGCGCGCGCATCGGCATCGTGGCGCAGCAGATCGCGCTCGCGGCGGCGCTGGATCGCTCGCGGCAGGCGCTCGTGCGGTCGGAGCGGCTCGCGGCGATCGGTCAGCTCGCCGCGACGGTGAGCCACGAGCTGCGCAACCCGCTGGCCGCGATCCGCAACGCGGTGGCCTTCCTCCGCCGCCGCATGGTCCCTTCGGGGGACGCCGATCGCGTGCCGGAATTCTTCGACATCATCGAGCGCGAGGTGAAGGCCTCGAACCGCATCGTGACGGAGCTGCTCGATTTCGCGCGGGGCCGCCCGCTCATGAGCGCGCCGGTGGACGTGCGCGATCTCGTGGAGGAGCTGCGGGGCCTCGTGCCGCTCGGCCGCTGCGCGCTCCTGAACGAGGTGCCCGCGGATCTGCCGCCGCCGATGCTGGATCGCGATCAGATGCGCCAGGTGCTCGCGAACCTCGTGCAGAACGCCGCCGACGCCGCCGGCGTGGAGCGCGACGGCGAGGTGACGGTGCGCGCGCGGGTCGCGCCGATGGGCACCTTCGTGATCGAGGTGGAGGACGACGGCCCCGGGATGCCGCCGGAGGTCGCGGCCCGCGCCTTCGAGCCGCTCTTCACGACGAAGCGAAAAGGAACGGGACTCGGCCTCTCGATCGTCGCGAAGAACGTCGCGGCCCACGGAGGCGAGGTGCGGCTGGAGGAGCGCGCCCCGAACGGGACCCGATTCGTGATCGAGATCCCGCCGGCAGATTGACAGTGTGGGGGAGTGGCAGTCGCGGAGGAGGGGAGTGAAGCGTGCCAGTCACGCCGGCGCGGAGCCGGCGCTCTCGGACTTCACTTGTTGAGACGGTACGTCGTGAACATCGAGTCCATGCGGGCGTCCTGGCCGGCCGTGAACGTGTTCATGCAGGAGTCGTCCGTGTAATCCATGAAGTTGTAGATCGGGTCCGCGCCCGCGTACTTGGTGCCGGTGCAGGTGTCGCGGCCCGCCGGGCAGCCGAACGCGGCCGACTTCTCCGCCGGCGTGTCGAGACGGAGTCGTTGGTGTTGGTGCAGCCGCCCTGGGACGTGTGATAGAGGCCCATCCAGTGGCCGATCTCGTGCGTGGCGTGTCGCCGAGGTTGTACGGCGCCGCCTTGCCGCCGGGCACCGAAGAGTGCAACATCCTCGGCGCCGTCATCTTGGGCGAGCTGGCGTACAGCTCGGGAACGTGGCCCAGCCGAGGATGCCGCCGCTCGGGTTGCAGGTGTAGAGGTTGAGATCGTCCGCCGTGCCTGGCGGAGAGCGTTCTTGATCTGCGTCTCGGTGCTGCTCGTGTAGCAGCCGTTGAACCAGGTCGCGTTCGTCGTGCGGTCCGTCGCGACAGGCGCTGGAACTGCCAGCCCCACGGCGCATGCGCCGCGTTCAGCACGGCGATCGGTCCGCGATCTGCGAATCCGGGACGTCGCCGTTCGCGATGCCGGTGCCCTTGTTGATGACGTGGAAGTAGACTGGGATGGTGCCGCCCGTGACGTTCGGGGCGCCCGCGGCCTTCAGGCTCGCGAAGGTGGTCCTTCACGTGCGGTGTCGACCGCGGACTTCTCCTCCGCCGTGAGCTCGTGCGTGCCGCAGCGGTCGAACTGGATGTGAGCGGCCGTCAGCGGAGTCGGCTGCTGCCGCCCGGGTTCATCGCGACGGCGCCGTTGTTCGCGGCCTCGTTGCCCGCAGGAGCGCCGTTCTCGAGTCCGAGTCCGAGTCGACCGCGCAGCCGGCGACCCGGCGACGGAGCGCCGAGGAGGGCAATCGCCGAGAGCGAGATACGGAGAGCGTTGCGACGGATGGAGCGGTTGGCGAACGTCATTGGGAGGCCTCCTGAGACGGCGGATCACGGACGACGGAGCTGGGGCATCTGCTCGGCGACAACGCATGTCGACTTCGAGCGACAGACAGCTCTTAGCAACTCGATGGAACGCACGAAAGGGAAAAACGCCACGGTGAGGCGAGAATTGTTGCCTCTTTTGGTGGTGAGCGCCTGTCTTACATCGTTGTTGAGTGGGGGAGTTTTCTACGTGCCTGTCGGATTTTTCGAGCAGCGGTCCCTCCCTTCGAAAGGTGCCTTTTGCAGGCCGGTACTTTTGAACCATCAGCTTGGACGAACCCGGATTTTCTTGAGCCGTTCGCGCCCCGATTCACTCTGCTTCGCCCTGCGTCGTCGACCTCCGTCGGGGCCCTCGCCGACGCGGCGCATCGTCTCCGGCCCCGGCAACTCGGCTCCGAGCGTGCGCGGCGCGACGGAGGCGCTGCGTTTTCCCGTGCGCACCGAATCTTTCCGTCGGAACGGGCTTCCCGCGTCACGCGTCATGGGCAGTAATGTGCGCGTTCCTTCGCGGCCAGCGCCGGTTGGGAGGCCCCTTGACCCGTCGCGCTTCGTTCATCTCCTTCTCGACTCTGCTGCTCCTCACTACCCACGCTTGTCAGCTCCGCCGGGGCCGCGCCCGCGGGAGAGAAGCCCGGCCGCGCGACGAGCCCGCGCAGGCGGAGGCCGCGGAGCCGGTGGCTGCGGCAGCACAGCGGCCCGCGCCGGCGGTCAGCGCGGGAGGCCGCGCGAGAAGGGCGAGCGCTGTGGGACGCCTTCCGGAGCCGCCCAGCGGGGAGCCAGCCAGTCGCGACCGCCGCGGACGAGAGGCGCCTCCGCCGGCCACGTGGAAGAGGTGGGCCCGGCCCCGCTCGACACCTCGCTCGACAACGTCACGGCCGGCGCCGGGTGGAGCCCGCGGGCCGCGTGACGGCGATCGCCGTGAACCCGACAGACACGTTGACCATCTATGTGGGCACGGCCGTCGGCGGCGTGTGGAAGTCCACGGACGGCGGCAAAACGTGGACCCCGATGGGCGACGGCGCGCCTTCCCTCGCGATCGGCGCGATCGCGGTGGATCCCAGGATCGAGAAGCTGTGGGTCGGCTCCGGGAGCGGAGAGCCGTATTCGGGCCCCTCCGGCCGAGGCCTCTATTTCACGAAGGACGGCGGCAAGACATGGAGTCTGCCCGCGGACACGGTGTTCTCGGCCTCTCCATCTCGCGCATCGTGATCGACCCGAACAAGGGGACATCTACCTCTCCCGACGCTGTTCGGCTCGGAGGGGTACGGGGATATCTGCACCGGCACGGATCTGAGCCGCGAAGGCCAGGGCCTCTATCGCTCCGTCGATCAAAGGCCTCACGTGGGGGCCGCTCCTCGAAGGCAGCATCGACGACGTGGAGCTGGACGCCTCGGTCGATCCGCCCGTGCTCTTCGTGGACGGGGTGTTCGCGGGGCTGCACCGCTCGGACGACGGCGGACAGACGTGGACGGACGCCTCAGCTCCCCACGATGACGGAGCAGATCGGGTCACGATCGCGCCCACCGGACCCGAACATCACGTGTACGCCGGAGTCGGCCACAACGGCGAAGGGTCCGCAGCCAGTACTCCACGGACAAGGGCCTCTCGTGGAAGGAGGTGCCGGGCGTCCCAGCTATTGTGGGGGCCAGTGTTTCTTCGACAACACCGTGGCCGTCAAGCCCGACGATCCGACGACGGTGTACCTCGGAGGGGCCTTGTGCAGCGTGTGGAAGATCACCGACGCGATGGGCGCCGTGCCGTCTCCGCGATCTCGCAGCCGAACGGCGACTGTGGGAAGGACTTCGCGAACTGGTACCTCGGCTACGTGCACCCCGACACGCACGCGATGGCCTTCGATCCCGGCAATTCGGACACGCTGTACGTCGGCTCGGACGGCGGCCTCGCGCGGACGCCGGACGGCGGCGCCACCGTGGGGCGCCTCAACGGGGAGTCGGCACCATCCAGTTCTATGCGATCTGCGCGGATCCCGGCTTGACCCGGTGCGCCTCTACGGCAGCTCGCAGGACCGGCAGGGCGATGATGCGCTCGGAGGACGGCCTCAAGTGGTACAACCTCTCCACCGACGACGGCACCGGCTGCGCCGTGGACGTGTCCGACTCCAAGCGCGTGATGCTCAACGTGCAGTACGGCGCCGCCTTCGTCACGACGGACCAGTGGGACAAGAAGATCGACTACACGTTCATTGCAAGCCGTATTGCATGGGCCTCGCGGGCTGCGGAGACCGCGTCGGCTTCGTCCCGCCGTCCGCCGGCCACCCGGTCCCAGCTCCTTCTTCGGCGGCACGTATCGCCTGTGGCGCTCGCTGGAGGCTGGAAAGAAGGGCACCTGGAAGCCCATCAGCCCGGATTTGACGGCCGGCGCGGGCGCTACGCAATGCGTATTCGGCGGCGCCGAGGATGATTGCCTGACGGCCATCGGCCTGCCGGGGCTGCGCCGACCACGATGTTGACGGCAGCGCGGCCGGCGTGGTGTGTCGATCACGACCGACGACGGCGCGACGTGGACCCGCATCGGACGGGATGTATTCCGCCCCGCTGGGTGACGGATTCGCGGTGGATCCGTGGATCGAGGTGTTCTCGATGGGCTTCTCGGGCTTCGACGCGACGACGCCAGGACCGGCCGGGCCACGTGTTCCCGCACGACGGACGGCGGCGCGACGTGGACGGTGATGGACAGCGGCATCGACTTGCCGGTGAACAACCTCGGCCACCCGAGCTTGGCGGCGTGATCTATGCGGGCACGGATCTCCGCGTGATGGCCACGAACGACGGCGGCGCCACGTGGGGTGCAAGTCGGCGCCGGACTGCCCTTCTCGCCGGTGTTCTCGCTCGCGTACCGCGCACGTCGACGCGCTCTCTCTGTGCCGCGACGTTCGGCCGTTCGGCGTGGGAGACGACCTTCGTGCCGTCCTTGGGAGTGACGCCCGAGCAGATGGAGTTCTTGGCGGTGGAGGGGACGGATCCGGTGCCGCAGACGCTGTCGCTCGTGGACAAGGAGCTCTATGGAAGCGAGCTCTCGGCGGCGGCGCAGGCGACACTCCCTGGATCGCGGCGTCGGGCCAGGGCAAGGCGGGCGGCAGCGCGGGGGTGGACATCGCGGTGACGGTGACCGCGAAGGACAAGCCGATCGGCGAGTACGACGGCTCGATCACGGTGACCTCCGCCGACGCGACCCCGTCCACGACGAAGGTGCCAGTCCACCTCAAGGTCGTGGCGAAGCCGAAGTCCCGGAGAGGCCGTGTTGGCGACGGGCGGCGGCGGCTTCAACTGCGCGGTCCCGTCCGCGCCCAGGAAGACGCCCACGTGGCCGATGCTCGCCTTCGGAACCCTCGCGGGCCTCGCGGCGAAGTTCGCGCGCCCGAGCTCGCAGAGATTTCTGTTGTGAGGAGGGGATTGCGCGGAAAAACCAGGGCCCAGAGCACAAGTGTTTCGTCGACTCAACCCACGACCTTCGGCTCCTCTTTCTTCCGGTCCTGCGCGCCCAGCTCCAGCCGACGTTCGGCCAGCGCCACCAGCCGCGACTCCACCTTGGCGTTGACGCTGTCCGCGGGGAAAGCACCCTTGTCGTCCCGCGCGCCCGCCGGGACGCCCGTCAGGATCTCCAGCGCTTCATCGATGGAGTGGACCGCGAACACCCGGAATCGGCCGTCCGCCACCGCCGCCACGACGTCGTCTCGCAACATCAGGTGACGCACGTTCGAGGCGGGGATGATCACGCCCTGGTCGCCGGTCAGTCCGCGCGCCGAGCACACGTCGAAGAACCCTTCGATCTTCTCGTTCACGCCTCCGATCGCCTGCACCTCTCCGTGCTGGTTCACCGACCCGGTGATCGCATAACACTGCTTCAGCGGCACGTCCGACAGCGCCGACAACAAGGCGCACGCCTCCGCACAAGAAGCCGAGTCCCCGTCCACCATGCCATACGACTGCTCGAACGCGAGCGTCGCCGACAACGACAGCGGGTGATCCAATGCGAACCGCGCACCCAGGAACGCCGACAGGATCAGCACGCCCTTCGTATGGATGGGTCCGCCCAGATCCACCTCTCGCTCGATGTCGACGACTTCGCCTTTCCCGAGGCGCACCTTCGCCGTGATCCGCGACGGCCTCCCGAAGCTCGTTCGCCCCAGATCCAGCACCGCGAGCCCGTTCACCTGGCCCACGCGCGCGCCCGTCGTGTCGATCAAGATGGTGCCCTGTTCAATCCCCTCCAGCACCCGCTCTCGAATACGACCCGTCCTTCGACGCTGCGCCGCGATCGCCGTGTCGACGTCCTCCGCCGCCACCGCCGCGGCCTTTCGCTCCGCCGCGAAGAAGGCCGCCTCACGCACCAGATCGAACCCCTCCAGCACCCGCGCCGACAGCTTCCCGCTGTCCCCCGCCGCGCGTGACGCCTCCTCCAACAAACGCGCCACCGCGCCTTTTTCGAGCGGCGACAGGCCCTCTTGCTTCGCGATGGTGCCAATCAAACGGGCGTACTTGTGGCACGTCTCCGGCGTACGGGGGATGTCGGCCTCGAAGTCGACGACCACCTTGAAGAGCGCGCGCACGTCCGGATCCAGCCTGTCCAGCAAGTGGAACAGCTCCGGCTCACACAAGAGCACCACCTTCACGCGGAGCGGCACCGGGCCCGGCTCCAACGTCACCGTGCTCAGCATCAACCGCATCTCCGCCGGCGACTCGATGCGGATCTCCCGCGATCGCAAGGAGCGCTTCAAGGCCTCCCACGCGAACGGCTCGCTCAGGAGCTTGCGGGCGTCGAGCACGAGGTAGCCGCCGTTCGCGCGGTGGAGCGATCCGCCCTTCACCATGCGGAAATTCGTGACGAGGGCGCCGAGCTGCTGCTGGTGCTCCACGCGGCCGATGAGGTTCTGGTACGTGGGTGATCCTCGACGATCACCGGCGCGCCTTCGTCTCCGCAGCCAGTCGACGACCAGGTTCACCTCGTAGCGCTTGAACGGATCGGGCCGGCCAGCTCCGGCGGGAGCTGGTCCTTCTCCTCGCGCGATCGCATGAAGTCGTCCACGTTCTCGACGACGTCCGCCTCCAGCGCGCGCAAGAAGGGCGCCGACCTGCGGCGCTCACCTCCCACGTCGCGCGCAGCTCCTCCACGGGGATGGATCGCCGCCGCGCAGGAATCGCGCACGAGTCCGCGGAGGCGCGCGCGCCTGCTGCGGCGGCGCACCTCGTCGACGATGCGGCCCAGCTCTTCCCGAAGCCCGCCATCGCTTTTCGAGGCGATCGCGCTCCTGCTCCGGCAGCTCGTTGAACTCGTCCGGCAGCACGCCGTCATTCTTGCCAGGCAACGATCGCGAGGCCCATCTGCGTCGCCACATGATCACGAGGCCCTCGCCTCGGCGCGATCCTGATGTCGTTGAGGCCTTTCCTCGTGCGCCTGCTTCTCCTCCGCCTCGATCGACTGGCGCTTGTGGCGGAACTCGTCCCCTTCGAACGCCTGCGGGAGCACCGTCTTGAGCTCCGTCGCGAGGTGCGCGAGGTCCTGCGGAGCTGCCTCCCGCGGCCCGGCGCCGTCACGATCGGGCGCGGCTCGCGCGGCTTCCTCGAAGTCGCTGGACGCAGCAGACGCTTCCTGCCGGGGACTGGCTCCGGGTCGCGGCGCGGTCCTCCAGCGCGAGGCCGGCCGACACCCGGGGCGCCGATCACCACGAGGTTGTATCCCTGCTCGCCATCGCGAGGCCGAAACGTGCCGCCTCCAGCGCGCGCTCTTGACCGACGGCGCGCTCCATCGGCTCCGGCATCATCTGTCGTCGTGAACGGGAGATCCTGCAGGTCCACACGGGCGCGCAACAAGGACACGGAGAGGGAGTCGAGCTGGCATGAGGTGTGGCGTTAAGCGCCTTCAGCGACGCGGGCCGCGTTCTTTACGCGCCTCGCCTGCCCATTGGCCACGTCCCTCGCGACGCAAAGGAGCCCCGCGATCGTCTTGCGCACTTCGAGCTTGCGCTCCCAAGATGGAGCGCTTCACTTGGCTGACGAAGGGGTGGATGATGGAGAGGAATTGGGCCCTTGGGCAGTAGGGGCCGAGAAGCACTTCCGCGCGAGCCGGCGACGCGTCTCGGACTCCTTGTTTCGTGGGACTGGCACGGCGGGCCTCACCGCCGCGGCGGCCGAGGTAGAAAAGAACGGCCGAACACGCGTGCTCGTTCGGCCCGGGATGGCCGTCGACGCTGGACGGGAGCTGTGCGTCGATCGCGAGCACGCCTCGACGTCGATACGCTGTTTCATCACCCGATCTGGAAAGAGCTGGCCCCGCCGTCCGGAGAAGTTCCGCCTCCGCGCGCCGCGCCTACATCGTGCTGCGGCACGACGACACCCTCGCTCCGGTTCGGCAAGCGACCGTGTCGTCGGGCGCTCGGACAGGGGCCTGGGCCCGCCGAGGCGGCGCGCTCGCCCGCTCGCGCCGCTCGCCTACGTGGCCGAGCCTGCCATCGAGCTGCGCCCGGCCCCCTCGCCGGATCCGACGTCGCTGCGGCGAGGGCTCGCAGCGCGGCCGTTCGCGGAGGCGATCCGGGACATGCGCGAGGTGCGCAAGGCCTTCTGGCCCAGGAGGCGCTCTCGGCTCCTCCGGTCCCGGCCAAGGAGGAAGCGGCGCCGCCCTCGCGATTCTGGATCTGGACGTCGCCGGATCGATGGCCTATTCGGCGCCCTCCGCGTGGGCGCGCCCAACCCGGACACCGGCCGCGCGTGGTGACGCCTCGGCACGCGCGCCGTCGGCAACGCGAAGGACAACGCCTTCGGCCTCGGCTGGTTTTCCTCGGTGGACATGGCGCTTCGTCCGACGCTCGATTGGCTATGAGCGTCCGCGAGGAGACCATGCGAACGACAAGCCTTCAACGAAGTGTGCTCGCGCTGCTCATGATCGCGGCGCCCGCTTGCCCAGGAACGAACACCGGGGAGCGCCGACGACGCCGACCGCGACGCCCGGCCACCGCCGCGACTGCCGCTGCCGACGCGACGCTGTCGCGGGATGCTCGCCGCCGTGACGCCACCGCGCGCCGACGCGACGTCATCCAGCGAAAGCGGTGCTGTTCGGCAATCCGGATCGGCAGAACGTGCAGCTCAGCCCGGACGGAAAGTACATCTCCTTCCTCGCGCCGAGCGACGGCGATGAACGTGGTGATCGCCTCGTCGACAAGCCGGCCGACGCAAAGGCCATCACGGCGGAGAAGATCGTGCGCGGCATCCGCCGCTACAACTGGGCCGAGAACGGCCAGTACGTGCTCTATGCGCAGGACAAGGGCGGTGACGAGAACTCTCCACTTCTTCTTCGCCGTCGCGGTGGACAAGCCCGGAGAGGCGAAGGATCTGACGCCGTTCGAGGGCGCGCGTCTCGAGATCGGTGGAGCCGTTCAGCCCCAAGCACGTGCGGACGAGGTGCTCGTCGCATCAACAACCGCGTGAAGGAGTATCACGACGTCTATCGCGTGAACGTGAAGACCGGCAAGAGCGAGCTCGTCCCCAGCAGAACGACGGGTACGAGGGCTTCCTCATCGATTACGACTTCGTGCCTCGCTTCGCCGTGAAGCCGACCCCGAACGGCGACTCCGAGATCTACTTCGTCGAGAAGGGCGCGAAGGCCCCCGCGAAGGCGCGACAAGGACAAGGGGACGACAAGGCCGCGCCGCCCGCGAAGCCTTCACGAAGATCCCCTACGAAGACGCGCTCACGACGGCGGCGCTCGGCTTCGACGCCGAGGGCAAGACGCTCTGTGATGGACAGCCGGTCGCGACAAGTCCGTTTCGCGACGGCGGACCTCAAGACCGGCGCGCCGAAGATCGTGGCGGAGGACCCGAAGGTCGATGTCCGCGAGGTCCTCGTGGACCCGAAGACGAAGAAGGTGCAGGCGATCGGCGTCAACTTCGATCGCCTCACGTGGAAGGCCATCGACCCGAAGATCCAAGGCGAAGATCTCGACGCGCTCGCGAAGGTGGCCGAGGACTTCGGCGTGCTCTCGCCCGAACGACGACAAGAAATGGATCGTCGCGTACACCGTGTCGGTGCGCGCCACCTCTACGATCACGGCCCAAGAACGGTGACGTTCCTCTTCACGAACAACGCAAGATGGAGAAGCTGAAGCTCGCGAAGCTCCGTACGCGGTGATCAAGTCGCGCGACGGGCTCGATCCGTGAGCTGGGTTTCCGACGCTGCGCCTGCCGCCTCGATCCGGACGGCGACGGCGGCCGGACAAGGCCCTTCCGATGGTGCTTTACGTGCACGGCGGGCCGTGGGCGCGCGACCAGTACGGGCTCAACCCCACGCACCAGTGCGGCCGCAACCCGCGGGTATGGTGCTCAAGGCGTCAATTACCGCGGCCTCGGCTTGGAAAGGGCTTCATCAACGCGGCCAACAAGGAGGGCCGGCAAGATGCACGACGACCTGATTGACGCGGTCAACTGGGCCGTCGACAAGAAGATCGCCGACAAATCCAGCG
The DNA here is from genome assembly GCA_046351455.1 of Polyangiaceae bacterium. Classification (GTDB taxonomy): domain Bacteria; phylum Myxococcota_A; class Polyangia; order Polyangiales; family Polyangiaceae; genus JADJRH01. The sequence continues at coordinate 221,181 of JAXLYM010000010.1, read as the reverse complement.
TCGCGATCATGGGCGGCAGCTACGGTGGCTATGCCACGCCGTCGGACTGATCGCCACGCCGGACACCTTCGCGTGCGGCGTGGACATCGTCGGGCCGTCGAACCAGGACGCCGCTCAACAACTTCCCGCCCACGGCTTCGCCGCAGCCCTTCAAGCAGCGCGTCGGCGACCTCGAAGAGCGAAGACGGCCAGAAGCCTGTCGCGCTCGCCGCCCCGCGGGCCGATCAGCAAGCCGCTCCTCATCGGCCAGGGCGCCAACGATCCGCGCGTCAAGCAGGTGGAGGCGGACCAGATCGTGAAAGCGATGCAGGACAAGAAGATCCCTGTCACCTACGTCCTTGATCCGGACGAGGACATCGGCTTCAACTGCCCGCAAACCGCACTCCGTTCTACGCCGGCGGAGACGTTCCTCGCGCAGTGCCTGAAGGGCCATCAGCCTGTCGGCGACGACTTCCAGGATCGAGCATCCAGGTGCCGGCCGGGGCCGATCAGGTGTACGGCCTGTCGGACGCGATGAAGACCGTCACCAAGTAGCCGGCACGAGCCCGCCTTCGGCGTCACGCGATCGCGCGCCTCGCGTGACGAAATCGTGTATGCTCGCTCAATGCGGCGTCGCTTTCTTCCTCTCCCCACACCATTACCTCCGGGCGCGCTTCGTCGCGCCCGTCGCAATCGGCCTTGTTTTCTCGGGTCTCCTGGCGATCACCGCGCCGGGTTGCTCGGATGGCTCGGCGAGCTCGGGCGGCGGCTCCGGCGGCGGCACCACCACGACCACGGCCGCGGCGTGCCCGATCCCCGCGGACCCGTTCGAGCTCGGGGACGCGGTCGGCCACGCGGATCCGTACGGCGCGAAGGCGGCCGGCCAGGCGCGCGCGGGGCGAATCGTCACCGAAGCCGACATCGTGCAACCCGCGCACGGCCGGCAGAAGACGCACGTCGGCGACTTCGTCCTCGCGAACGATCGCATCGCCGTCACCATCGAAGACAAGGGCCTCTCGGATGGATATGCCCGCTTCGGCGGGGAGATCCTCGCGATCGACGCGATCGGGGAGGACGGCCGGCCGATGGGCCTCTCGTATTACAACGAGACGCTCCTGGGCCTCTCGGTGGAGATGGTCAATCCGACGAGCGTGACAGTCTTGAAGGACGGCTCGGACGGCGGGGAGGCGGTCGTCCGCGTGGCCGGCGTCACACAGCCGATTCCCTTCCTCGAAGGGCCGATTGGCACGTTGTTCCCGGACCGCTACGGCATCGAGACGGCGCTCGATTACGTGCTGATGCCCGGCTGGGACAAGGTGCTTCTGCGCATGAGCGTGGTGAACCGCGGCGAGGAGGCGATCGACTTCGGCCTGAACAAGCCCACGAAGGACGAGCTGTTCGGGATGTTCCATTACTCGCGATCGCAGATGTTCACGCCCGAGAGCGGCTTCACGAGCGCGAAGGGCCTCGTCGACTGGGTCGGCTTCGACTCCGGGCCGAGCGCCTTCGCCTTCCGCGCGCCGGACGGAAAGCTGGAGTACGGCGTGGAGCAGAGCGGGTTCGCGCTCTACTGGGGCCCTGGTTTCGTCGCGGATCCGTGCACCGTCACCACGCACGATCACGTGGAGGTGGTCTATGCGCTGGGGGGAATCGACGCGGTGGCGGAGGCGATCCGAAAGGACACGTCCGCGGACGCGTGGCGCGTCGTGAAGGGCACCGTGAAGGACGGGGACGGCGCCCCGGTCGCGGGCGCGTACGTGCACGAGCTCGCGGCGGACGGCGCCTATCTGTCGCGCGCGCGGACGGGCGAGGACGGCTCGTTCACGCTGCACGCGCCGCCGAAGCAGGCCGTCTCGCTGGTGGCGCAGAAGAAGGGATATCGGACCCCGTCGGCGACGCCGGTCGCGGCGGACGCGGGCGCGGCAGATCTGGTGTTCGAGCCGACCGCGACGATCCACGTGAAGGCCATCGATCCGGCCTCGAACGAGGCTCTCCCCGTGCGTATTCAGGTGATCCCGAAGGAGGCGCCGGCCGCGACGCCGGACGCGTGGGGCGTGCCCGACGAGGTGAACGGGCGCATCCACCAGGAGTTCGCGGTCACCGGAGAGGCGGCGCTCACCGTGCCGGCCGGACAGCACCACGTCATCGTGTCGCGCGGCTACGAATACGAGCTGTACGAAACGGACGTCTCGGCCGGAACCGGGGAGACGGTCGAGGTGGTGGCGCCGCTCACGCGCTCGGTCGACACGACCGGACGGATGTGCGCCGACTTCCACATCCACTCCTGGAATTCCGCCGATTCGGACGATCCTGTGGAATACAAGGTGAAGGGCGCGATCGCGGACGGCCTCGATATCCCCGTGTCGAGCGAGCACGAGTGGGTGATCGATTTCCAGCCGATCGTGGAGCAGCTCGGCATGGAGAAGTGGGCGCACGGCATCGCCTCGGAGGAATTGACCACCTTCGCGTGGGGCCATTTCGGGGTGGTGCCGCTCAATCCGAAGGACGACAAGGTCAATCACGGAGCGGTGGAGTGGATCGGCAGCACGCCCGGCGAGACGTTCGACCGCGTGCGCTCGCAGGTGGAGGACCCGGCGCTGATCGTCAATCACCCGCGCGGCAGCGGATTCGGTGGGTATTTCAGCGCGTCGAAGTACAACCGGGTGACGGGCGAGTCGGACGCGCCGGACATGTGGAGCACCAATTTCGACGCGATCGAGGTGTTCAACGACTCCGACTTCGAGAAGAACCGGGACGCGTCGGTGGCGGACTGGTTCTCTCTCTTGAACTACGGACACAAATTCTGGGCGGTGGGCAGCTCCGACTCGCACCATCTGCGGACGTCGCCGGTGGGGTATCCGCGGACGTGCCTGTGGTTCGGGCACGACGATCCGACGAAGATCACCGGCTCTTCCGTGCGCGACGCGATCCGGAGCGGCGACTCCACGATCTCGGGCGGACTCTACATGACGGTGACGGGGCCGGGCGGGGAGCACCCCGGGATGGACGTGATCGTGGATGCGGGCGCCGACGCGGTGTTCACGGTGACGGTGGAGTCGCCGAGCTGGATCCTGGGCGACACGCTGGAGACGATCGTGAACGGACAGACTGTCTCGACGGAGCCGTTGGTGCCAGTCGGCTCGGGCCCGTCGAACCGCTACGAGGCCCAGGTGACGGTGAAATACGGCGCGGACGGGCAGCCGAGGTGGGTGTTGTTCCACGCGAAGGGCGCGGGCGATCTGGCCCCGTTGCACCCGGGCAGGCGGCCGTTCGCGGTGTCGAACCCGATGTTCTTGAGTTACACGTTGCAACAGTAGGTGCGCCCCGGCAAAAAGAGGTGATATCCTCGTTCGGTCCCATGCGTACCCGTCCGGCAGCGTGCCTGTTCCTCGCGTCGTTCTTCTTTTTGGGGGGGTGTGATGGCCCGTCGTCGCCGGCCCGCACCGACGTGGGGAGCCCGCCCGCGCAGCCGCCGAGCCCGGGGTCAACGGCCCAATCCGCGGCCGTGTCGACCGCGGAGGTGGATGTCGGCCCCGGGAGGATCGACGGGGTCGAGGTCTACACGGGCGGCGCGAAGGCCGGCGACAAGGTGCCTCTGGTGATCGCGATTCACGGGCTCGGGGACCGGCCGGAGGCGTTCCGCGGCCTCTTCGAGGGGTTCGCGACGCCCGCGCATTTCTGGATCCCGGCGGGCGGACTCCCCTGGGGAGAGGGGTATTCGTGGTGGCCCATCGTGGGCAAGATCGACGAGAACAACATCGTGCCTGGATTGACCGCCGCGACGGATCGGCTGGCCAATGCGATTCAATCGTGGGACCGCAGCGCGGTCCGCGGGACGCCGATCGTGACGGGCTTCTCGCAGGGAGGCATGCTGTCCTTCGCGCTCGCGGCGCGCCACCCCGCGTTGATCGAGGAGGCCATTCCGATCAGCGGTCTGGAGCCGCCGTCGTTCATCCCGTCCGCGTGGCCCGCGGACGGTCCGCGGATCTTCGCGTTGCACGGAGAGGCGGACCAGCGCGTGCCGTTCGCGCTCGCGGCCTCCGGCGTGGAGAAGCTCCGCGCCGCCGGCGCCACGGTGACGTGGAAGACGTACCCCGGAGTCGGCCACACCATCTCCGCGGAGATGCGCCGGGATCTGTTTGCGGAGCTCACCGCGGCGATCGAGCGAGCGACTGCGTCCCATTAGAATGCCGTGGTCACTACCTGGCGAAGATGATGCGCTCGCTCTTGAAGAGGCGGGCGGTGACTGCCAGGCACGCGAACGTGAGGAGCGCGGAGACTGCGGCGGCGAGGGCGAAGGCGACGGCGCCCATCGACTCGCCGCGGATCACGTCCGCGAGCAAGAGGTCCTGTCCGAGGATCGGGACGGCCATCATCCACATCTTCGGCTCCACCGGCGACAAGGCCAGATACACCGCAGGGAGGAAGGGCAACATCATGAAGAGCTGGAGGTACGTTTGCGCCTCTTTGAAGCTCTTTGCCATCGTCGAGAGGAGCATTTGCAGCGCCGAGGCGAAGAGCGAGAGAGGTACCGCTGCGGCGAGCGCTGCTGCGATCTCCGGCGCTCCGAAACGCACCTTCACGCCGAGGGACTCCAGGCCGACGACGCGCACCGCGATGGCGAATGCGATGAGGCTCACTGCGAGGGCCAGGAGCGCTGCCAGCACCGTCGCGAGCCATTTCCCCGCCACCAGCGCGCCGCGCGACACCGGACAGAGCAGGAGTGGCTCGAACGAGCCGCGCTCGCGCTCGCCGGCCGTCACGTCGATGGCCACGTACATTCCGCCTGCGAACGCCGCGAACACCAGGAACATCGGTATCGAGCCGAGGATCGTCGCGGCCATTCGCTCCGGTGTGGCCATGTCGATCTCCTGGGTCGTGATCGGCTCCGCGAGGTCCGGGGAGACGCCGCGCGCGAGCAAGCGCTGGCCGCCGATCTGCGCGCCGTACGCGTCGAGGAGCATGCGCACCCGCCTCGCGTGGGCGTGGGCCTTCGCGCGCGACGTGTCCAGGACCACCGCGATCGGCGCGGGCCGACCCGCCGCGAACGTGGCCGGGAAATCGTCCCCGATCACGACCACGACGTCGAGCTTGCCGAGGCGCACGCGCTCCTCGTAATCGGCCGGCGCGTCCTTGATCCGCGCGCCGTGCCGCTCGAAGAAGGCCATCATCGCCGGGGCGTTCGCGCGTCCGGAGACAGGCACGTCGAGGGCCTGATCCTTCGACTCCCACGTGGCGATCACGTGGAACATCAGCGCCATCGATACGGGGCCGAGCAGCGGGAACAGGAGCGCCGACAGCACCGATCGGAGATCGCGCGAGTGGTCCCGGATCTCCTTGCGGGCGACCTTGAGGGCCTTCTGGATCTCGCTCATCGACTGGGCTCCTCCGGCGGGCTCTCTCCTTCGACGAGGGCGACGAAGGCCTCTTCCAAGCTGCGTTTTCCGGTCTTTTCGAGCAGCGCCTCGCTCGGGCCGTCCGCGACGACTCGGCCGTGGGCGACGACGACGATGCGGTCGCACAGGGCGGCGACCTCGCTCATCACGTGGCTGGAGAACACCACGCACGCGCCCTCCGCGCGGAGGCCCTTGACGAACGCCCGCAGCGAGCGCGCGCTCATCACGTCGAGGCCGTTCGTCGGCTCGTCGAGGAGGACGTTCCGCGGGCCGTGCACGAGGCTCCGCGCGATGGCCACCTTCATCCGCTCGCCCTGCGAGAAGCCCGCCGTCCGGCGATCGATGACGCCGCCGAGGTCGAGCACGCGCACCAGATCGGTGATGCGCTGTTCGAGCGCGGCCTTCGGCATCCCGAAGAGCTCGCCGTAATAGCGGATGTTCTCGCGCGCGGTGAGGCGCGGATAGAGGCCCCGCGTGTCCGGCAGCACGCCGAGGCGCGCGCGCACCGCGAACGGCTCCTTCACGACGTCGAGCCCGTCCACCGTGACGGACCCGCGGTCCGGCGACACGAGAGTGGACAGCACGCGCAGCGTGGTCGTCTTGCCCGCGCCGTTCGGCCCGAGGAGGCCCGTGATCTGGCCATCTTCCGCGCGGAACGTCACGTCGTCCACCGCGACGACGGCGCCGAAGGCCTTGTGGAGGGACCGGATCTCGATCACGGACGCCCTCGGTTCACGGCGTCCCCGCGAAGGTGGTGAAGAACGGCGGGCGGGCTCCCTTGGATGCACAGGATGTATCCAGGTTGGCCTCGGTGCCGGCGCTCACGAAGGCGGCCGCGATCCTCCGCGCGCACGCGCTCACGACGGCGGTGTGGCCGGTCCCGGGGATGACGACCGTCACGCCGTGCGGCAGCGTCTTCTTCGCGTCCTCCGCCCACGAGGGCGGCGTCACCGGATCCAGATCGCCCGACAAAAGAAGCACCGGCACGTCGCTCTGCACCGGATCGCGGAAGCTCTTCGGCACGTCGGCGCGCGGCCACCTCGCGCACCCGCGCACCGTCTCGCGCGCGATCTCGGCCCCGAACAAGGTGCCTTCGGCCTCCTTCGCGACGTCCGCGTCCGTGAAGAAGGGCACGTCCTCGGAGCACACGACGGAGAGGAACAGGCCCATCGCCATCGCGCCCTCCATCTTGCCCGTGAGGCTCCGCGCGAGCGCGACGTACGGGCCGAGGTCGCCTTTCATCGCACGGTCCAGCGCGAGCGGCACGAGGGCGGAGAGGTCCGCAGAATACAGGAGGCCCCGAATCCCCGACAGGAAGGCGGCCTTTCCGATCACCACGTCTTCGAGCGTGCCTGTCGTCGGGTGCGCCACGCGCGCGCGGATCGGCTCCTCGTCGAGGCCCGAAACGAAGGCCCGGAAGCGCGCGGCGAGATCCGGGAACGCGGCCGCACAGCCCTTCTCCGCGGCGCAGTCGGCGAGCAGTTTGTCGAGCGCCCGCTCGGCGTCCCGCGCGATCGAGAGCGGCAGATACAGAGACATCGGCGCCACGCTGTCGAGCACGAGGGACCGCGCGTGCTCCCCGTGCGCCCGCAGATACGCGAGCCCGAGGCGCGTGCCGTACGAGGTGCCCCAGAGATTGACCTTGTCGTACCCGAGGGCCGCCCGCACGTCGTCGAGATCGTCCGCGGCGATGGACGTCGTATACTTGGTGAGATCCGCGTCCTGCGCCGCGCGGCAGAGGTCCACGCCGTCGGGATCGAATTCGGCGTCGAACGACTCCGCGAGAGGAGCGTCCGGAGGGGCCTGTTCGCAATAGAGAGGGTGCGACCACCCGGTGCCGCGCTGGTCCACGAAGACGAAATCGCGCTTGTCGTGGAGGCGATCCGCGACGCCGAGCATGAAGCCCGCGATGGAGGTGGCCGCCTGTCCCGGTCCGCCCGCGAGGAAGAACACCGGATCTTCCGCCGGGGCCGACGCGAGCGCCGGGATCACGACCACCTGCAGATCGATCGTGCGCCCCTTCTTCGTGAGGCGATCCTCGAACACGCGCACCTTGCCGCAGCGGGCCGGGGCGCGCGCTCCCTCCACGAAGCAAGGCTGGAGCGCGACGCGCGCGGGACGCGCACCGCCCGGCCCCACAGGCTCCCCGCCGGGAGTGGCAGACGACGGCGCGCACGCCGGAAGCGCGCACGCCGCGAGCCCGAGGAACAGGCCCGCTCCGCCGATCGAGAGTGGCAGTTTGAAAGGGGACGTCAAAGGGAAAGCTCTGCGATCAGACGATGCCGGGGCCGAGCATCGCGCCGGGCACCCACGTGCTGTGGAAGCCGATGGGGACGCGCCGCGGCAGGCGCACGCTCGCGACCTCTCGCATGTCCTTCGCGCCCAGCACGAGGAGGCGCGACGTGTCGTCGTTCGCGTCGTACACGAACGTCGTCAGCCACCCGTCGTCCTCGTCCTTGCCGGCCGGATCCGGCACGAACGCCGCCTCGCTCCCGAAGCGCCCGGAGCCGAACGGCGCGTACGTCGACGTGCCGCCCGTCAGATCGTATTTGATGAGGCCTTCGAACAGGAGCGTCGGACACCGCGCGAGCCGCGGTGCATACGAGTAGCGCGCCCGCGACCCGCGCCGCCGAACATCGATGATCGGGAACTCGGTCGGCACGTCGTCCAGCTTTTCGCGCCGGACCGCGCCCGTCGTGAGGTTGAAGCGCCACCGCGTGAGGAAGGGCGTCAGATCCATGAAATCGAGGCGCGGCGAGTCCGACGGGGGCTCCCGCAGCTTGCCCATCGGGTCTTGTATACGGCACGCCTCCAACACGATCTCGTCCCCGTCCTGATAGGCGTTCACGGTGTGGAAGATGTAGCAGGCCTCGTCCTCGAACCAGCGGATCTCGCTGCCCGGCGCGTGACGCTTCAAGATGCCGAAGCGCGCCGGGAGGGCCTTGTCGAACGCCACGTACCGCTTGCCGGTCGCGAGCTTGTCCCCGCGCCAGAGGAGCGGCAAATCCAGGAGGATCGTGTACTCCGGCGTGATGGCGATGTCGTGGAGCAGGCGCGGCCCCGGCAGATCGATCGGCGTCGCGTGGACGACGCGGCCGGTCTTGTCCGCGACTCCATAGCTCATGTACGGCGCGCGGACCGCGGAGTAGTCGAAGAACATCAGATCGCCGGTCACCGGGCACAGCTTCGCGTGGGAGGCGCACCCGAACTTGGCCGTTCCGTGGAAGTCCCACTCTCCCTCGGTCGCGAGGCTCCGCCCGTCGAGCGCGTGCGCGCGGCCGCCGAGCCACCACAGCGCGAGCAGCTTGCCGCCGTGGAACACGAGATCCGTGTTGCCGGTGTTCTTGAGGGGGCCGAGCGGCAAGTCGCTCTCCACCGGGTTCAGGATGCCGGGCCAGATGGCCTGTCCGCGCTCCTCTTCGAGCGCGAGGCCGCGCGTGCGCACGTAGCGGTTCTCGTACCGGGCGCGGCCGTCCTCCAGATAAACGGCGTGCACCATGCCGTCCCCGTCGAACCAGTGATACCGGCCCTTCGGCGGGAAGCGCGGATTGGGGCTGTTCCGCGCGAACATCCCGAACACCTCGCGCGGCAGCTCTCCTTCGATCGGGAGATCGCGGTCCGAGCGCTCGTCCTCCACCCCCGCGAAGATGCCCTCTCCGTACGACCGGACCTTGGCGACCAGCGACTCCGGAATATCCATCATGGGGCGCAGCATATCGGACCTCCCCCGGAGCTCCACTACTTATCGTCGTCCGGAGACTGACCTTCACCAGAGGGCGGGCGCCTCGCCGTCGATGCGCTCGGCGAAGACCGCGAGGTGGTTCGCGACCGGGCGCTCGCGGCCGGGGATCCGCGTGTGAAACGCCCTGTTGAGGACGCGCGCGCCGCCCCGGCCGTCCTCGATCGCGACCGTGGTGGAGCCGCCGCCGTCGAGGTTGAGCGCGCGGAAACCGCCGTGATCCACGATGATCTGCGCGAGCTCGGCCAGCGACGCGCCCTCGCTGTAGCCGGGCTGCCGGCCGTCCGCGGCGAACAGAATCAGCTTCTTTCCCGTGCGATCCAGCGCGGCGGCGGTGCGCGGGTGCTTCGCCCGGGCCGCCTCGCTCGCCGCGCACACGGGCGTGATCGCGCCCTGATCCACCACGATTTGCTTGCCGGACAGGACCATTTTCGCACGAGGCAGCGGCGTACCGACGCCCCGGCCCTCTTCGATGGTCACCCCGCCATCCTCATGAAAGAGGAGCGACGCATAAGGCATCACGCGCCAGCCATACACGTCACTCCCCGAGACCGCGAGTCCGAGGACGTCCGTCGGCCAGCCCGCGTGAGGGTAGTAGTCCGTGGGGCCGTCGGACCACCAGGGCAAGAAGAAGTCGCCGTTGATCGCGAGCTGCGCGCGCTGCCTCACGAGGAAGTCGGACACGGTCTCTCCGCGCGCGACTCCGCCGCTGTCCGGCGCGAGCGGCGTCACCAGGAACGAGAGGCCGGGCGCGTCGAGATCGATGGTGACGATCGTCGTGACGAGGGGCCGCGGGGTGAAGCGGACGTCGCGCTCGTACGCGATCCCCTTGAAAAGAGGCCTCGACGAGAAGGGAGGGGGCGTCGGCCGGTGGAAGTACCAGAGCGCCACGAGGCCGCCCGCCGCGATCGGCAGCCCCACGAGCGCCGCCGCGATCCACGCGACGCGAGCTTTGCGTCCCCGTGCACCGGGCGTGAAGACCAGCATTGCAGCAATGCAAGACAGGAGGAGCGCGATGAACGCCACGTCCGCAATTTGCCAGAGACTTCGCCGAGATTAGAGCCCAGAACACACCCGGAACGCGATTTGCTCTCGGGTGCGTCGGCGGCGCCATGTCGTGAGCGCCGCCGCCCCTCGCATGAAGAAGCTCGAACAGATCTCCGCGCGCCTCTTCGGTGACCGGAACCCCGGCGAGCTGTTCGCGAGGCTCATCGCGTGCTCGCCGTCGCCCATCATGCTCCTCGCCGCGAACGGCGATCTCCTCTTCGTCAACGACGCGTTCGAGACGCAGTTCGGCGAGCGACCGCCGGAGGGCTGGAACCTGCGCGCGGATCCGATCTGTCGGGAGCAGGGGATGGTCGAGGGCTTCGATCGCGCGCTCCGCGGAGAGATCGTGCGCGTCGGGGCGCACTGGTTCCGGTCGCGCGTCCGCGAGTCGAGCCCGCGCGTCGGGACGGAGATCGCCGGGTTCCCGCTGATGGACGCGGACCGCGGCGCCCTCGCGGTGCTCGTCGTGTACCGCGACGTGACGGCCGAGATGCTCTTGCGCGAGGCGCACGAACGCGCGGAGGCGGCGCTCCGCGATCTGCGCGCGGCGCACGAGGCGCTGCTCGCGAGCGAGCGGGAGCGCGCGGCGCACGAGGAGGCCCTCCGTGAGAGCGACGAGCGGCTCCGCTTCGCGCTGCGGGCCTCGCAGGCGGTCGCGTGGGAGGTCGACTTCCGCACGAAGCGCTTCGTCGTCTCGGACGGCGCCGACGAATTCGGCATGTCCGCCGACCTCACGGATCAGCAGCGCATCGATCTCATCCATCCGGCCGATCGGCAGCACGTCCACGACGAGGTCGTGAACGCGCTCATCGGCGTGGAGGCCCCTTCGAGCGCGTACCGCGTGCGGCCCGTCGGCGGCGGCGAGCACCGCTGGGTGGAGCCGCGGGCCACGCTCGTGCGCGATCCGTCCGGCGCGGTGACCGGCGCGCGCGGCGTCACGTTCGACGTGACCGCCCGCAAGCGCGCCGAGCAGCTCGAGCTGGACAACGCCCGCATGGCGCAGGCGAGCCGCTCCAAGAACGAGCTGCTCGCGAGCATGTCGCACGAGCTGCGGACGCCGCTCAACTCGATCATCGGCTTCGCGGAGCTCTTGCACGACGGCGCGGTGGATCCGGGATCGCCGGAGCAGAAGGAGTTCCTCGCCGACATCCTCCGGAGCGCGAGCCACCTCCTCGGGCTGGTCAACGACGTGCTCGATCTCGCGCAGGTGGAGGCGGGCCGGCTGGAGCTCCGGCCGGAGCCGATCGATCTCCGCGCGCTCGTCGCCGAGGTGACGGCGGTGATGCACCCGGCCAGCGCTCGCAAGAACATCCCGATCGAGGCGCAGGTCGATCCGTCGCTCGCGGACGTCGCGCTCGATCCGGCGCGCCTCAAACAGGTGCTCTACAACTACCTGTCGAACGCGATGAAGTTCACCGCGGACGGCGGCCGCATCACCGTGCGCGTCACGCGCGAGGACGACGCGCGCATGCGGATCGAAGTGGAGGACACCGGCATCGGCATCGCCGCGGACGACATCGGGCACTTGTTCCAGGAGTCCCCACAAATCCAGCCGATCGCGCCCCTCGCGGAGGAGGGCGCCGGCGTCGTGGCGCCGCTCATCGCGCCGCTCCCGTCGATCGCGCGGCGACCGTCGGGGACGGGCCTCGGGCTCGCGCTCACGCGGCGTCTGGTGGAGGCGCAGGGCGGATCCGTCGGCGTCCGCAGCACGCCGGGCGTGGGCAGCGTCTTCTTCGCCGTGCTGCCGCGAAGGTCGCCGCCGTCGCCGAGCCGTCGCACCACCGGCACGATGGCGCTGCACCGCGGGACGCCGCTGCCCCACTGAGGCCTCGATTGCGGGTTGAATTCGTTCGCCTCGCCGACGAGCATGGCATCTCTCGTGCGTGCGGGATCTCTTCCCCGGCGCCCATCCGTCGCGAGGACCCCTCATGAACGAGCCCATCCTGGTCGTCGACGACAACCCCGACAACGTGAAGCTGCTCGTCTTCTTGCTGAAGAAGCACGGCTATCAAGTGCAGACGGCGGCCTCCGCGGAGGAGGCGCTCACGGTGCTCGGAGGCTTTCGTCCTGCGCTGATCCTCATGGACATCCAGCTCCCCGGGATGGATGGGCTGCAGCTCACGCGGATGCTGAAGAGCGATCCGGCGACGCGCGACATCTTGATCCTGGTGGTGACCGCGTACGCGATGAAGAGCGACGAGGAGCGATCGCTCGAGGCGGGCTGCGACGGCTACGTCGCGAAGCCGATCGACACGCGCAAGCTGCCGAGCCTCATCGCGACCTACCTCCGGCCGGCCCCGGTCCCGCCCACCAACTGAGGCGCGCTCGCGGAGGGGCGCGCGTCCGCGATCAGCGCTTGCTCTCGGGCTTCCACGCGTTGCCGATGCTGTCGGCGGTGCGCGCCTCCAGCTCGGCCACGTCGAGCAGATCGTCGATGAACGCGAGGAGCCGCTTCGCCGCCGCGAGCACGTCGCCGGTGAGCTCCTTCTGCTCGGGCGATCCGGGCTCCACGTTGCCGTCGTGGATCAGCTCGGTGAAGCCGATGATCGCGTTGAGCGGCGTCCGCAGGTCGTGCGACATGTTCGCGAGGAACGCGGTGCGCACGCGGCTCACCTCGGCCATGCGCAGACGGAGCGACTCGATCTCCATCGCGCGGGCGCGGATCTCTTCGGCGCGCCGCCGCGCCGTCACGTCGGCGAGGAGGCCTCGCAGCGCGACGATCTGACCCCGCTCGTCGCGGTCCACCTGACCGCGCGCGGACAGCCAGATCACGCGGTGATCCGTGGGTCGGATCCAGCGCACGTCGACGTCGACCGGCGCGCCGTCGCGGCCCGCGTGGAAGAGCGCCTCGTTGATCGCCGCGCGGTCGTCGGGGTGCACGTGCTGGAGCACGAGGCGCGTCGGGTGCGTGCCCGGTCGCATGCCGAGGATCTCGTCCACCTCGCCCGCGAGCTCGGCCGCGCCCGTCGCGAACGACAGCTCGAACGACACCATGCGCCCGATCGCGAGCGCGAGGTGGAGCCGCTCCTCGTGCTGGCGGTGCGCCTCGTCCGCGCGGCGTCGCGCGGCGTCGAGCGCGGAGCACGACTCCTGGTTGCGCACCATGAGCAGCGCGGTCCGCTTGCCGGTGCTCGGATCGCGCGAGAACGCGGCCGGCGTCACGATCGCGCAGAGCGGCTCCTCGGACTCCACGTCGGCGCCGGTGCGCGCGTCGCGCACGGGCTCGTGCACGGGGAGCGAGGGCAGCGAGGTCTCCGTGTCGTCGTCGTCGATCTCGAGCTCGGAGGCCGGCGGACAGGGCAGGCTCTCCATCAGCGCGGCGCGCGCGGCCCGCATCTCGGCGGCGTCGATCCGGATGGTCCCGCTCTGCGCGGGCACCGACCGGCGCGGCTCGTTGGGGCTGTCGGGGAGGTCGTCGATGCGCCGTGCCTGAGCCATGTCAGGGGAGGAGCACAGCAACCGCCGTTCCGCCGAAGGGCCGCGGCCCGAAAAGCGAATTCAACGCGCCCTCTCCGTCCGCGACCTCTCAGTCTGAGACGTGCGGTCAGGGTTGGAACAGGCCGTCTCGAAACATGACAAGCGCTGGATCCGCTGGAGAATGGCGACTCTAGCGTCGCAATTCGACTTGATTTCGTGCCCCCGAGCTGGCTGGGGTGAGTAACGGGGATCGAACCCGCGACAACCGGAACCACAATCCGGCGCTCTACCAACTGAGCTATACCCACCATGCGGCCGAGATCTCCCGGCCGCGCGGAACGCGCACACTACACGAGCCACCTACCATGGCAAGCCCCAAATCGAACGGGGCAAAAGAATCACGCGTGCGCTCGGTTTCCGCGGGAAATTCGGGCGGGAGAGCGCGACGTCAGGGGAACGTGAGCGAGAGCACCTCGGCGCCCCAGCGCTTCTGGAAGGCGGGCATGTCCTTCTCGTCGAGCACCTTCGCGAGCGTCGCGTAGCCCGTCGGATCGGCCGCGCGGTCCTTCAGGTATTCGGTCCAGAAGCGCAGCAGGAGGCCGTGCTCCTGCAGGTAGTAGAGGAGGTAGCGGGCCTGCGCGTAGTTGGTGCCCGGGTCCTCGTCGTAGAAGCCGCTCGACGTCGTGCTCGTGAGCTCCTTGAAGCTCGGCACGCGGCCCCGCTTGAGCGCGCTCTGCAGGCCCGCGAGGCGCCAGTTCGTGCGGCCGATGATGTGGCCCTCGCGCTCCGCCGCCTGCTCGAAGAGGCTGCCGAGGCCTTCGTTCAACCACGAGGGGCAGCCCGGCACGTTCGCCTCCATGAACGGGTGCACGATCTCGTGCACGAGCGTGCCGCCGCCGGTCGCGATGTTCATGACGAGCGCGCGGTGCTCCGGCGTGTAGTAGCCGTACGGCGTGCTCGGCGCGCCCTTGAAGAAGCGCGCGGAGTAGTCGTCGTAGCTCGCGCGGCCGCGGAAGAGCCACACTGTCAGGATTTTGTCCGGATCCTTCGTGAAGAAGTCCTTCTTCAATTTCTCCACGGCCCAGCGCACGGTGGTGCTCGCGCGCTCGCGGACGCGATCGGGCTCCTCGTCGCCGACCACGACGAACGGCGGCTCGATGACGACGGTGTGCTCGGGTCGCAGCATCGGCCGGAGCGACAGCACGTGCTGCGCGTACTCGGCCGCGGTGAAGCCGCCGCCGTTCGGGGCCGCGGGGGCCTTCGGTGTGCCCGCGAGGCGCATGCGGATCACGGTCCAGCTGTCGGCGCGGTAGGGCAGCGGCCACAGCGAGAGGAAGCGCGCGCGCGGCATGCGGAGGTACGCGCCGTTCGGGATCGCGGGGTCGCTGTAGATCACCTCGTCGCTCGCGTGGTCGTACCCGAGCACGAGGCGGAAGTGCTCGGTGGTGTCGGGCCGCTCGTCGAAGTGCGTGCACACGATCGACGGCACGCCCTTCGCGAGGTCCGCGTGCAGATCGCGGAACAGCGCGTCCATGTCGCCCTGCGCGTGATCGGCCCGCGCGGTGAGCCACACGGGCCCGACGTCGAACCCGAGCCGCGAGAGCGCCGTCACCATCTCGCGCGTGGTCGCCCCCATGCCGCGCGCCGGATCCATCCCGGTGAGCCCGAACACGCCGTCTTGATCGAGCGACACGCCGCGCGCGCGGAGGATCATCTCGGTGGCCGCTTCGCCGCAGAAATCAGGCTTCTGGAGCACGTGCGGCACGCCGGGCACGAGCACGCTCTCGAGCTCCGGCGCGGGCCCGGCCGGCGCGAGGAGCGTCGCGGCCGGAGGGGAGGGCGCCGCCTCCGCGGAGGTCTGCGCGGCGTTCCCGCAGGCGAGCGGCGCCGCGAAGAGGAGCGAGGAGAGGGCCCGAAGGAGGAGCGAAGAGGAGCGCATCGGAGGCTTCGATGATCGAGGAGCGCGCGCGTTTGGGTCCATGCTCGCGTATCGCGCGACGGCCCGAGAATGTGACCGGGTCCGCGCTCGGATCGTGCGCACGCGATGCCCACCCCCGGCCTTCGCTCCGCGAAGTCCGCCCCTCCCAAAGCGCCTGCTTCGCAGCCGCAGGGAGGGGGCGCTGCCGCATTCAAGAAGCCATTCGGAACAAAGAAAACGCTCCCCTCCCTTCGCGAACGAAGTGAGCGATTTGGGAGGGGCGGGCCGCGCGCAGCGAAGCGAGCACGGACCGTGGGGTGGGCACCCCAATACGATCTCAAAATCGCGGCACGTCCAGCCCCGGAGTCGGGCGCGGCTCGTCGTCGCTGATCGCCGCGGCGTACACGAAGGCCGCCAGCGCGAGGAGCGCGGCGATCAGCGCGGCGGCGATGGCTCCGCGCGGCACCTTCGCGGGCGGCGTGACGCGCGGGACCAGCGCGCGCAGGCCGCGGATCGGCACGACGCCGGAGTCGGGGCCTCGTCGCGGCGTCTCCTCCGGTCGAGAGTACGGCGATCGCGCGCTCGGCAACGTGGCGAAGAGGGCGCTCTCCGTGTCCTGGAAGGCCGTCCGCGCGCTCTCGTTCGCGGCCGGGATCGACGTCGGCGCGGGCGGGATCATCTCCGGCATCAGCGCGTCGCGCCGGAACGCGATCGGGGGCGGCGACTCCGGCGCGCGCTCCTCCGCGCGGGCCGCCTCCGTCGCGATCACGAGGCGCTTCGGCGGCGGGATCGGCGGCGGCGCGACTCGCTCGCTCGGCCTCCGCGGCGGGCTCGGCGGAGGGAACGACGACGTCCGCGGAGGCGTCGCGAAATGATCGAGGCGCCGCGCCACCTCGGAGATCGGGAACGGACGCTCGTCGCGATCGCGGCGCAGGCACGCCATCACGAGGCCCGAGAGACCCGGGTGAACGTTGCGGACCCGGTGCCACAAAAGCGGGATCGGACCCGACACGACGCGCGACAGGACCTCTTCCTCTTCGCCGGTGAAGAGCGGCGATCCCGAGAGCATCTCGAACAGCAGCGCGCCGAGCGACCACACGTCGCTGCGGCCGTCGATGAACGTCTCGGAGAGCGCCTGCTCCGGGCTGAGGTACACCGTGACGCCGCTCGTGCTCGCGCCGTCGCCGCGCGGCAGCGCGACCGGCACCACGCTCTCGCCGAGGCCGAAATCGCCGACCTTCACGCGCGGCGGCGTCCCCTCCTCGCCCGGGATCAGGAACACGTTCGACGGCTTCAGATCGCGGTGCACGAGCCCCTCGGAGTGCGCAGCGAACAGCGCGCGCGCGACGTCGCGGCCGATGCGCGCGGCCTCTTGCTGCGTGAGCTTCCCGCGGCGCGACAGCTCGACCGCGAGCGTGTCGGCCTCGATCAGATCCGAGATCAGGAACGGATCGCCGGAGCCCGTCTCGCCCGCGTCGCGCACCGAGACCACGTTCTCGTGCCGGAGCGCGCAGAGCGCCGACGCCTCGCGGAGCAGCCGCGCGCGCAGCTCCAGATCCGGCCGCACGAGCAGCTTGAGCGCGACGTCGTCGCCGGTGCGCTCGTCCTTCGCGCGCCAGACGAAGCCCGCCGCGCCCGCCCCCGCGAGCCGCAGCAAGCGATACCGCCGCGCGATCACCGCGCCGGCCAAGAACGGCGAAACGATCCCGCCCCTCGACATACAAAGCCCCGCTCCCTCCGTCTCGCAGGCCGCGGAACCGGGCCTCGGACGACCGGAAGCCTACCGCGCGGTGTCCCGGGCTCACAGGGACACGGGCGAGCGACCCGCGCAACGTCGAGGCCTGCGTCCGCTCCGCTACGGACTCCGCGGAGCGAGGCTCCGCTCCGCCTTCGCGGATCGGACTCCGGCCTCCCAGTGGCGATCTAGACGTGTCGGAACGCGCGGTGCGCGATCTTGCGGGCCTCGTCGATCTCGCGGCGGTGCATCGGCATGACCTCGGCTGCGTTCGGCGTGGGCGCGGATTCGCCTCGGTCTTGCGCGAGCGCGCACATCGTCTCGAAGAGCGAGTCCTCCAGCGCGCCGAGGTCGTAGCCGCCTTCGAGGAGCACGGCCACTCGGTGCTTCGCCGAGCCCGCGGCCGCGCGCGCGATCGATCGCGCCATCATCCCGAAGCCCTGCGACGTCACGTGCATCGACGCGAGCGGATCACGCGTGTGCGCGTCGAAGCCCGCCGACAAGATGATCAGCTCGGGGCCGAAATCATGGAGCACCGGCTCCACCACCTCGTGAAAGGCGGCCGCGTACGTCGCGTCGCCCGCGCTGCCCGAGAGCGGGATGTTCACGTTCGCGCCCTTGCCCTCGCCCTCGCCGACCTCGTCGACGTTGCCCGTCCCCGGATAGAACGGGTACTGGTGGAGCGACACGTAAAGCACGCGCGGATCCTGGTAAAAAATATCCTGCGTGCCGTTCCCGTGGTGCACGTCCCAGTCGAGGATCGCCACCTTCGAGAGGCCCTTCGCGAGCGCCGCGTACGCCGCCACCGCCGCGTTGTTGAAGAGGCAGAAGCCCATGCCGCTCTCGCGCGTCGCGTGGTGCCCCGGCGGACGCACGATCGCGAGGCCGAGCTCCGCGCCGTCGTGCCCCTCGATGAGGCGCTCCACCAGCGCGGCCGACGATCCCGCCGCGCGCCGCGCCGCCTCCGCCGATCGCGCGCCCACGTAGGTGTCCGCGTCCAGGATCGCCTCGTGGCCGACCAAGCTCAAAATCGTGTCGACGTACTCCGCGTCATGCGCGGCCGTCAGCTCCTCCATCGTCGCGTCGCGGCCCTCGATGCGATGGGCCGGCACGCTGCACGTCTCCGCTCGAAACAGGGCGCGGCGGGCGGCGCCGAGGCGCTCCGGACGCTCCGGGTGGTATCCGCGGGGCCGGTGCTCGTCGTAGAGCCGATCGTCCGTCACGAGGAACTGCCGCAGGCGACGGGAGGGGACGGGGCCGGACGCGACGGGGCCTCCGGACGGAGGAGAGCGGTCTGTCATGAACAGGGTGCCTTCGGCATTTCTCAACGGCCGGGGACCGATGGTAGTGTGCGTCTCTACCTCGAAGGAAGGCAGATTCCATGCGCGGAAAGATCTTCGGCGTGTTCGCCGTCGTTGTGCTCGTTGTCGTGGGCCTATCCTACGCCCTGACGAGAGCGCTCCTCTCGGATCTGCCCGCGCCGGGCGCTGGGGATGCGTCGCGAAGCGTGACCGCTGTGACGACGCAGCTCAAGCTCGACGGGCTGGTCCTGGAACGCTGGTTGGCGGAGCGCGCCGCCGATCCCAAGGTGAAGGAGCCATTCAACGCGGGCACCGCTCCCGCACGCGCGGAGGCGGCGAAGAACGTATGCGACGCCATCCGCGACGCCGCGGCCTCCGCTCCGGAGCTCGCGGGCGTATCACCGGCGCTGGTGGTGCTCGTCGACGCGAACGGCGTCGTGCTCTCACGCAACGGCTCGGGGACGATGCGAGGGGACGACCTCGGCGCCGCGTACCCCGCGCTGAAGACCGCGCTCACGAAGGGCATCACCGGCAGCGACGCGTGGATCAACGCCTCGCGCAACGAGCAGCTCCTCGCGTCGTACGCGCCGATCCGCGGCGAGGGCGGCGCGATCGTCGGCGGCCTCGTGATGGGCACGGCGCTCAACGACGGCCGCCTCAACGCGGTGGCGGAGCGCATGGCCGGCGGCACCGTCGTCGCGGTGGCTCGCAAGGGCGACGCGCTCGAGGTGATCGCGAAGACCGGCAACACGCCGGCGGAGATCCTCCCGCAGCTCGCCGCGGCCGGCTCGAAGGAGAGCATCGCGAAGGCGCTCACGTCGGGTCAGGCGGTCGACGTCGGCGGCCTCTCGAAGGAGTTCAACGCGTCGTCCCGTCCACTCGAGGGCTACGGCGACGGCCGCGCGGCCGCGCTCGTCGGCGTCGCGCGCGTGCAAGCGCCCGCGGTGCTCGGCTCGCTCCTGTGGCCGAACCTCGGCGTGCTCGTGCTCGGCCTCATCCTCGTCGGCATCTCGGCGTACCTCCTCGACGCGTACATCTCGCGCCCCGTCGCGGAGATGGAAGAGGGCCTGCTCGCGATCATGAACGGCAAGACGGACCTCCGCTTCGAGATCGAGCACGCGGAGCTCGGCGGCCTCGTGTTCCGCGTGAACTCGCTCCTGAACCAGCTCTTCGGCGTGCAAGAGGACGAGACCGACGATCAGGGCCGCCCGTCGCGCGCTCCGTCGTCGAACGCGTTCGAGGACGCGCTCTCGGTGGACGAGCGCATGGCGACGTCCGCGGAGGGCAACGACGAAGGCGCCGCGAAGGCGCTCCGCGAAGAGCCGGAGGACAAGTACTACCGGCGCATCTTCGACGAATACATCAGCGGCAAGCAGAAGCTCGGCGATCCCGTCGATCACATCACGCGCGACGCGTTCGTGGCGCGCATCAAGGCCAGCGAGGCCGAGATGGCGCAGAAGCACGGCCGCCCGGTTCGCTACAAGGTGGAGGTGCGCGGCCGCGAGGTCGTCCTCCTCGCCGTCCCGCTCGTCTGAGTCGACGCCCGAGCGGCCTCTCCACGGCCGCTGAAAATCCCCACAGCCAGTCCTCCCGACGCGCGCTCTTCGTCGCTACCATGGGGGTGATCGTGCGTCGCAAGGTGCCGCCCCCCGACTTCCGCTACGTGAGCTTGTCGCCCGCGTCGCTGCCGGTCGCGTCGGCCACGCTCGCGGGCACCGTCGGCATCGCGGGCTTCGGCGCGGCCTTCTGGAGCGCGGGCCACGATCCGGTGCTCCTCTCCGTCGTCGGCTCGATGGCCGCGGCCTCCGCGCTCGCGCTGGTCAGGAGCGCGGCCTCCGTGATCACGGGGCGCTCCGTGCGCGAGGTGCCGATGGCCGTCGTGCCGTGGGGCGTCCTCCTGTGGCCCGACGCCGGTCGTCGCGTGCTCCGCTGGCCGGCCGTCACGCGCGTCGACGTGGACGCGCAGCACGCGCTCCGCGGAGGCACCCCGTCGATCGAGTGGACGCGCGTCGCCGTGCACACCGAGCGAGAGACGTTCGCCGCGCGCGCCCGCGGATCCGCCGGACTGGAGCGCCTCGTCGCCAACCTGGGGCCGTACGCGATCGAGTCCGCGCGCCCGCCCGCGCTGGATCTCGAAGGCACGACGCCGGTGGACGACGACGTGACCGAGCCGATCGCGGCGCACCTCGCACGTCACGCGGCCGATCTCGCGCGCTCGGCCCGCGGCGCGATGCGGCTGCGCCTCCGGGACAGCGGGTACCGCTCGATGGGCCAGGTGAGCGCGGGCCCGGAGACGATCGCGGAGCTGCGCGCGGCGCTCGACGCGGATCCGTGCGCCCCGGCGGACGCGCGGCCCCTCGCGTGCGCCCTCGCGGCGGAGCTCGGCGCGACGGCGTTGCTCCCGGAGATCACGAGCCTCGTCAGCTCACCGCACCCGCTCACGGCCGGGTTCGCGGTGGCCACGGCGCTCCGCCTCGGCGCCCCGCAGTCCCGCGCCGGCTCTCTGGACGAGCTCGGCCCCTTCCTCCTCGACGAAGACCTCCAGTTCCTCGCGGAGCTATCGAGTCCGACGTCGTCCGTTTGAAGGGCCAGTCTCGCGCGCGCCCGTCCCCCCGCGTCGTCATCGCATCCTCGCGCGTCTCTGAAGGAGCCAGTTCGAGCGTGCCAGTTCACCCGCGTCGTTTGCGCATCCGCGGCGCGTGAGGGATAGTCTCGGACCACTGCCAATCCGGGAGGGAACATGGCTCCTCGTGCGCTCACACGCTGGTATTGCGCCTTCATTTCGGCCGCGATCGTGGCTCCGTGCCTCGTCGGCTGCGGCTCCGACGCGTCGAGCGGAAGCGCCCCCGACACCCACGGTAAGCCGGACTCGGGCACGGCGGACTCCGATGGCCTGTACCGCAACGGAACCCGCCTCCACGCGCGCGTCCTCGACGGCGGCGACGGCGCGCTCCGATTCGAGGGCTGGACCGACACGAAGCTCGGCATCCCGTGCACCTTCCACCGCGCGGACGACGGCAAGCTCCGGTGCGTCCCCGAGGAGAGCCCGCTCGCGGAGATCGTCTATCTCGACGCGGCCTGCACGCAGCCCGTCGGACTCCGCCGCTGCGACTCCATGGCCGAGTACCTCTCCGTCGAGAGCTCCGACTCCGCCTGTGGCGGCGAAGATGCCCCGTATACAATGTACCACTTCGGCGCGACGGTCGCGAAGGTGCCGACGTTCAACAAGCTCGGATCGAGCACGTGCGTCCCCGGCGATCCGATGCCGGACGGCGCCGAGCTGCGCTCGCTCACGGTGGTGCCCGCGGGCATGTTCGTCGCGGCGATCCCGTCCGAGCAGGCGCGCGCGGACGGCCTCTCGGTGCGCGTGCTCGCCGCGGACGACGGCGCGCGCGAGACCGTCGCCATCATCGACACGGACCTCCACACGGACTGCACCCCTCATCGCGACGCCCTCGGCCTCTCGCGGTGCGCGCCGGTGGTCACGGCGATCGCGGGCGGCCCGTTCTTCGAGGACGCCAGCTGCACGAAGCCGCTGCTCGCGGACGTCTCGGCGAAGGCGGGCTGTCCGGCGCCGGAATTCGCGGCGGACTCCTCGAATGCCTCCGCGTGCGGCGACAGCATGGGCGCCCTCCGCGTGGGCCCGAAGGTGGCCTCGACCTCGGTGTATCAAGAGGTCGCGGGGACATGTGGACAGGCCGCATTCCTACCGCCGGACTGGGCGTTCTACGAGAAGGGCGAGGCGATCCCGCCGGCCTCGATGCACAAGCTCGACGAGTCGCAGCTCGGCAAGGGCCGCCTCCGGACGCCGGTGTACATGGCGGATCATCACCTCCTCGCGCAGGGCAAGGGCTTCGTGGACACGGCGCGCGACGAGACCTGCGTCCCGCGCGAGATCGGCGGCGTCCTCCGCTGTCTGCCGGACGACGCGGTGCGGTTCGACTTCTTCGCGGACGACCAGTGCACGGTGCCTCTCGCGGCGGTCCCGAAGGTGCCCGGCTGCGACACGCCGGCGCCGAAGGTGGGAGTCGTCCCGGCGAGTCCGGCGGACCCGATGTGCGCCTCTCCGATGGTGGTGGAGCACGCCTACGAGGTCGGCGGCGCGTGGACGGGCCCCACGGTCTACACGCGCTCCACCGGCGGCCCGTGCACGGCCCTCGACGCGGCGTCGCTCCCGGTCGTCATCTACTCGGTGGGCGCCGAGATCCCCGCGACCGAGTTCGCGCAGGTGACCGCCGACATGAAGTGAGCCTCACGGCGCCGTGAAGCGGCGCGCGGCAAGTCGGTCAGACACAGACAGCCCGTCTCGTTCGCGAGATTGGCTGTCTGGTCCGCGTGGTGGGTAGTCTGTTTTTTGGGGGGCGCGCACGGCCGCGCGCTTCGATGTCGCGCCCCGTCCCGCGTCCAGGAAGCGTCCGGAGGGGGGCCCGGCGGAGGCGAGGGCGGGCGTCTCAGTGACGGCGGCCGTGGCCACCGCCGGAGCGCATGTGACCGCCGCCGCTCGAGTAGTGGCGGGGCGCGGAGTGGGGCGCCGGGCGCATGCCGGCGTGGTGCGTCGACGGCGCGGCCGGCTGGTACACCCGGGTCACGCCGCGGGCGGGCGCCACGACATGTCCCGCTGTGGCCGCGTGGTAACTCTGGTACCGATAACCGCCGGATACATACCAGCGCTGGTAGTACGGCCGGTAGGCGCGGTAGTGGTCGCAGAGCGCGTCGTAGTACACGTAGGAGCGGGGCACGTAATACATGCCTCCGTCCATGTAGTAGTAGGGCAGTCCGCCGGTGTCGTAGTAGACGACGTATCCGTTGTAATAGCTGGGCTGGTACCCGTACTCGGCGACCGGCACCTCGGCTTCTTCGTACTCGCAGCCTGCGAGCGGCGCCGCGAAGGCGAAGAGCGACGCAGCGAGCACGAAACGCGGGATCTTGGAGATCATGGTTCTCACCTCGGCCTGAACGGCGCAGTCAGAGTAGCACTGATCGTGCCGTATCGTGCACCCGGTCGCACCGCCGGGCAGCTTCGTGACGCCGCCCCCGGATGACCTGTTTCGCCCCACGCCCCCGTGACTCGGCACATCGGTGGGGCAGAAGTCCCGCTCGGCTCAGTAGGCGTCGGAGGGCGCGCGCGCGTCTTCCGGCAGCTTCACGGGCAGACTGGCCACCTTGTCGTTGCCGCCGGCCAGCCACTGGTAGCGCAGCAGATTGCCAGTCACGCGCGCCACGTAACTGCGAGTCTCCTCGTACGGGATGCGCGCCACGAACACGTCCGCGTCGAGATCGGTCGCGGCCGCGATCCAGTGCGACACGATCTTCGGGCCCGCGTTGTAGGCCGCGGCGGCGAGCGGCACGCTGCCCTTGAACATGCCGAGCAGCTTCGACAAGTAGTAGCCGCCGTACCGCACCGACAGCTCCGGGTTCGAGAGATCGCCCGCCTCGATGCCGGTGACCTCCGCAGGCTCCGCGTGGATCTCCTTCGCGATGGCCTTCGCCGTCGGCGGGATGATCTGCAAGAGGCCGACGGCGCCCGCGGGCGACGCGATGCTCGGATCGAACGCGCTCTCCTGACGCATCACCGCGTGCACGAGGCCGAACGGGAGGCCGCGCTCCTGCTCCGTCGCGCGCACGTGCTCGCGGTACGGATCCGGGTACACGCAGTCCCACGCCCACCGCTCGGACGACGACGGCGTGCGCATCAACGTCGTGTACGCGACGGCCGCGGTGCCCACCCGGTAACGGCGCTTGGCGCGCGACAGCTTGCCGTACATGCCGCACAGCGCCTCGCTCTCGTGACCGGCGTACGGCGCGGCGAACGTCTGCTCGTTCGCCATCAGGTAGCTCTCCGCGTCCGCATCCATGCCGAGCGACGCGAGCAGCGCCGCGCCCTGCGGCAACGCGCCGTCGATCGGAGCGCCCACGGCCGCCGGCGCCGGATCCATCACCGGAGGCGGCGTCTCCCCCGCCTGCACGAGCCGCGCGCGCGCCATCGCCGAGGCCCACGAGAGCGGCGCCGTGCGGAGCACCTTGTTCCACAGGCGGATCGCGACCTCCTTCTCGCCCGCGCGGAGCGCCGCCACGCCCTGCAGCTCGATGAGGCGCGCCGTGTCGTCGCGCTTCGCCTCGCCTTCGAGCTTCGCGAGGATCTGCCGCGCGTGCCGCGGATCGTCGCCGGACAGCATCGCGAGCGCGCGCTCGTACTCCGCGTCGTCCTTCCGCTCGCCTCGCGGAAACGCGCCCATGTACGACGTGAAAGCGGCGGCCGCGTCCTTGTACTTGCCGGTCTGCGCGAGGAGCTGCGCCGCGAGGAACGCCGACCGATCGCCCCACGGCGTCGCCTTGAATCGCTTCGCCACCTCGCGGTGCTTCTGGATCGCCTCGTCGTCCCGCTCGGCGCGGGCGAGCGCGCGGGCCATGAAATGAAGCTCCTCCGCTTCACGTCCGGTGCCGCTCTTCGCGGCCTTGTCGAACGCGAGGATCGCCTCGTCGTGGCGCCGCGCCTTGTAGAGCGCCGTCGCGCGGAGGTGCAGTCGGATCGGCGTCGGGAGCAGCGCGCCGGACGGCCCGTCGATCTCCGCGACCGCTTCCTCTCCGCGCGCGGCGTCGAGGAGCGCCTCGATGCGGGCCTCGATCTCGTGCGCCGTCAGCGTGATCTTCAGCTTGTCGAGCGCCTCCCGCGCGGCGCGTCCCTCCGGCGTCGCGGGGGCGTTCGTCGCCATCCATCGGAGATCGGCCTGCGCTGCGGGGCCGCTCGGACCACCCTGCGCGAGGCGGGCCCGCACGGCGCGCGCGACGGCCTCCGCGGATCGCGAATTCGCCTTCTGCGCGAGGGTGACGGCGCGCTCGGCGGTCTTCCGTGCGGCGGGGAGATCGCCGGCTCGCTCGTACGCGTCGGCCGCGCGGGCCACGTCACGGGGGCGCGCGGACTTCGCGAAGTAGGCGGCGGCCTCGGCGTACGGACCGGCGGCGGCGCTCGCCTCCGCGCGGTACCGCTGGATGTCCGTCGCGAGCGCAGGCAGCGCGTCTTCGAGCCCGCTCAGCAGATCGCGCGCCTTCGCGGCGTCCCCGGATCCGAGCGCGGCGCGGGCCCGCGCGTACTTCACCTCCGGCCGCGAGCGCACCACCTCGGACAGCGCGTCGATCTTGGTCGCGGCCTCGCTCCATCGTTCGAGGCGAACGGCGGCGACCCAATCGCGCTCGGCCTTCGCGGGCGCGGCGTCCTCCGCGGACGCAGAGGTGGTCGCGGTCACGGCGAGCGCGGCGCTGGAAGGGGCCGCGGTGACGGACGCGGTCGTCGCGGGAGGAGGCGGCCCCATCGGACGGGCCTCCGCGCATCCGACGGAAATGACGCCGCCCACCGCGAGCGCCGCGGAGAGCACGAAGGCCGAGCGTTCCTTTGCTTGCATCACGGCCTCGCTTTTCCGACGATGGCACCGCCATGAGGGAACGTTCGAAACGACACAGCGCGCCTGCTTTCGGGAGCCCCAGGATCGCACGTTCCACCAGCGAGCCGCCGCGCGGCTCCGTCTCTTCCCTTAGCGCGCAGGCCGCGGCCCCCGCAAGCAAAGTGCAGGAGCCCGCGGCGGAGCCCTCGATGAAGGCGAAGGCCGCCGCGACAAAAGCCGCCTCCCGTTCGGAGCGGGCGCGCGCCTCCATCCGTCGAGCGCTGGCGGCGGTGCTCGCGGGGAGCGCCCTCGCGCTCACGTCGGGCTGCGTCCGGGAGGAGCCGCACCACATCGCCCTCTACGATCTGCAGCGCACCCGCATCGAGCTGTGGGCCTTGAAGACGAGGCTCGGCGGCCTCGATCACGACGCCCAGCTCCTCCGCATGCGCATCGCGGACAAGGACAAGCGCCTCGCCGACGCGGGCCTCGTGGAGGCCGAGCTGATGAAGCGCGTCGACGAGGCGGTGGTCCTCAACGCCGAGCTGTCCGAGCGCCTCCGCAAGGCCGGCCAGAGCGTGAAGGATCTCTCCGGCGAGAAGACGGAGCTGTCGAAGAGCCTCGCCGACACCCGCGTGAAGCTGGAGGAGCTCGCGAAAAAGCAGGCCGCGGCCGAGGCGCGGCTTGCGCAGTTTCAGGCCCTCAAATCGAAGTTCAAGAAGCTCGTCGACGACGGCAAGGCGCACGTCTTGATCCGCCGCGGCCAGATGATCGTGGAGATCCAGAGCGACCGCCTGTTCGACCCTGGCAAGAGCCAGATGCACGACGACGGCAAGGCGATCCTGGGCGACGTCGCGAAGATCCTGAAGACGCTGGAAGGCCGGAAATTCCAGGTCGCGGGCCACACCGACAACGTGAAGATCGAGAAGGCGAAGGTGGCGAGCTCGTGGGAGCTGTCGACCGCGCGCGCCGTCGAGGTGACGAAGGTCCTCGTCGATCGAGGCATGGACCCGCAGGTCCTCAGCGCCGGAGGCTTCGCCGAGTTCGCGCCCGCCGCCTCCAACGACACGCCCGAGGGCCGCAAGAAGAACCGCCGCATGGAGATCGTCCTCTTGCCGACCCAAGAGGAAATCGTGAACCTCCCCGGCGTGGCCGAGCTAGGCGACGACTCGCTACCGGATCCTCCGCCGAAGCCCGTAACGAAAAACCCTTAGTTCCCCGCTAAAATCATCCATCGGGTGCCCACCCCCGGTCCGTGCTCGCTTCGCTGCGCGCGGCCCGCCCCGCCCAAATCGCTCCCTTTGGTCGCGAAGGGCGGGGAGCCTAAAAGAGCCCTTGCGTCGTCGCTCGTTGGCGACCGATCGGCGTGAGGAGCGCGCGGTCTCCGTCGGCCGCCCAGATCGCGGTGAAGGCGTCGCGCACCACGCGCTCCGACAGCTTTCCGCGCGGCGAGAAGCCGAATTCAGGCTCCTGCGAGACGTCGTCCGGATCGGCGTAGATGCGCCACACGAAGAACCCCGCGAACCACGGTTGGTCGAGCAGCGGCTGCACGAGCGCGAACGTCGCCTCCGCCTGATCGCGCTCGCTCAGCACGACGCGCTTCATGTCCTCGGGCCACACCCACGGCTTCACCGCCGGGCTCTCCACGGTTTTGTAGCCGATCTCCGTGAGCAGGATCGGCTTCTTCTCCGTGCGCGCGAGCGTGGACAGCTTCTCCGCGACGCGCTCCCCGCCCTTCATCAGCGCGGAGAGCGGCGCGCCTTCTTCGTCCGCGAGCGGATAGAACGCGTTGATGCCGATGAGATCGATGTCCTGCAGGATCGCCGTGTAGTCGACGTCGTCCCAGTTGGCGCTGTACGTGAGCAGCCCCGGGTACGCCTCGCGCACGTCCGCGATGATCGCGCGGAAGCTCGTCACGCGCGCGGTCGTGACCCAGCTCCGCAGCTCGACGCCGACGCTCAACATCTCCGCGCCCGTCTCGCGCGCCACCTCGGCCCACGTGAGCAGGAAGGACCGATAGCTCTCGGCCCACGCAGCCCAACCTTCGTCGCTGCCGGGATCGATCTCCGCGCGCCACCCGCCGGCCTCGACCCACAGGTGCGGCACGAGCAGCACGCGCAGGCCCCGCGCGTGCGCCATGCGGATCGCCCGCACGATGTTCGCGCGGTTCTCCTCGAACGGCGCCTCGAACTCGAGCGAGACGGCGCTGCTCTGGAGGCTCCACACGCGGCCGAACGGCGTGAGGCTGATCCACGTCGCGCCCATCGCCTTGGCCTCGTCGAGCGAGCGGCCGTACGCCTCCGATCCGTAGCCTCTCCCGGGGTGACGCAGGCTCTCGATGGGGCCGACCGTGAGGCCGCGCACGCCGCCGGCCGCGCGCTCCGACCACGCGCGCTCCCCGCCCGCGCGCAGCCACCCCGCCTCCTCCGATCCGCTCGGCGACGCCGCGCGGGAGGCGCTTGCGGCGGTCGTCGCGGCGATCGCGATCGCGGTCGCGATCCCTGTCAAAGGCGCGCTTCGGTAGGCTCTTCGCACGCGCCGCTTCTACCACTCTTGCGGCACCGCGCGCGCGTCATCGAGCGCGGCGCGACCTTCGGACGGCCTCGTAGACGAAGCGCCCGAGCGCGACCACGAGCGCGATCGCGACGCACGCGCCCATCTGCCCCAGGATCTGGAGACGGTGCAGCTCCAGCGTCTCGCCCCGGAGACCCGCGATCCGCCCGAGCGCCTCGTTCAAGAGGCCCTGCGCGAACAGCGCCGCGAGCGCCAGCTCGACCCCGATCGCGAGCCCCTTCACGTACCGGGGCGAGCGCGTCACGTACCCCCACGCGACGAGCGAAATGACGCCGAAGTTGTACACCGCCGAGCCCCACGTCGCGGCGTTCCACACCCACGCGCGCTCCTCCGGCGAGAGGCGTCGCCGATCCCACCGCTGGATCGTCACCGAGAGCGCGACCCCGGTGACGAAGTGAAAGACGAGGAAGAGCGCCGCGATCACCGGAGCCGCATCCTGATCAGGGCGCGGTCCCCGCCGGCGTCGGCGCGGGTGCGGGTGCCGTCCCGCTTTTCGCCCCTTCGAGCCGCTTGCAGTAATCCGCGGCGAGCCACTCGCCCGCGAGCCGGTGCCCGAGCTCGTTCCAGTGGCCTCCCCACGGCACCCCGTTCGGGAAGCCGTGCACGAACGCGTGGTTCTTGAGCGCGTAGTCGGCGAGCGGCTGAGCCGTGCTGAAGAACGGGAAGCCCTCCTTGTCGGCGAGCTTCGCGAGGCGCTCCTCGACGTAGAAGAGCGTGTCGAGCTTGAGGGCCTTGATGAACTCCTCGCGCTCGGAGAGATCCGGGTGCACCGGCTCCGGCGAGGACACCGCCATCATGCGGAACTCGGCGCCGTGCTCGCGGACCTCCTTCGCCATCTGGTGGATCAGCGCCTCGGTGACGCGCCACGCCTCGACCATCTTCGGGTCCTTCGGCTCCTGGAAGACGAGGTTGTCCGGCCAGCCGAGATCCTTCGGGCGCGAGTCCAGGATGTGCGTCTTCGCGCGCTGCCGCGCCCCCGCGAGGAGCTTGATGAAGAGCGCCAGCTCGACGTGGTTCATCGCGTCGGCGAACGTGTTCCGCGCCCAGAGGAGCGCCGGCCCGGGCAGCTTCTTGCGGAACGAGTCGTCGAGCACCAGCTCGTCGCCCTTCAGCAGGTAGTACGGCGAGTCGTTCGCCTTCGGAGGCGTCAGCTCGCGGATGTTGTCGAGCGGATCGTTGCCGCCGAAGAACTGGAGCAGCACCACGTCGGGGCTGTATTTCCAGACCTTCTTGCGCATCAGGATCAGCTCCTGCGCGGTGCCGAAGCCGCCGGTGCCGAACGCGAGCACCTCCGCCTTGCGCGGCGCGAGGGCCGGGCACTCGTTGAGCTTGCGCTCCATGACGCTCCACCACGACTGCTCGCGGGGGAGGTTGTAGTTGCCGGTGAACGAGTCGCCGAGGACCGCGATGCGGAGCGTGTCCTTCGATTTCTCCGCCGCGTGCTCGCGATCGTTGCAGCCGTCGGAGTTGACCTCGATGTACGCGCGCCCTTCGAGCGTGCTCCAGCCGCGGGCGCCCGCGCGGAAGTCCCAGCCGAGGTCGCGATCCGGCGTGTGGAGCGACGACTCGAAGTGCCGGCCGGACAGGCGGATGAGGCCCTCGCCGAGGCACCCCGAGAACATCAAGCTGAGCGCGAGCATCCCCGCCTTGCGCATCGCGGATCTCGCGCGCGCGCGAAACGTTGGGCGGGGCTTTTGGGGGGGAGGCGCTTCAGTCCCCGCCTCTTTCGCGTCGTCGCTCACTCTCGAACGAAAAGACGGCGGGCGGGAGGCGTCAACGCCGGAATGGGGTGGGGCGGATCAACCCGAAGCGACGCGGAGCATCGGCGAGCGGGCGGGGCGCAGCTCGGTGACGCGCGCGGCCTTCTGGCGGCGCGTCGGCAGGTGGTTCTTCGCGCCGGCCACGATCGCCTCGCAGAGCGCGCCGAAGTCGTATCCCGCGCCGGCCGCGATCTTGGGCAGCAGGCTCGTCGCCGTCATGCCGGGCAGCGTGTTCACCTCGAGCACGTACTCGTTCTCGCCGCTCGTCACGAGGAGGTCCACGCGCACCGCGCCGGTCACGCCGAGGGCCCGCGCCGCGCTGAGCGCGAGGTTCTGCACGCCGGACAGCCGCGCCGGGGGCAGCCGCGGCGGCAGGTAGTAGTCGGTCATGCCGGGCGTGTACTTCGCCTCGTAGTCGTAGAACCCCTTCTTCGGGGCGATCTCGATCGCGCCGAGGACGCGCCCGTCGAGGATCGCGACGTCGACCTCCACGCCTTGCACGAAGCGCTCGACGATCGCGACGTCGTCGAGCTCCAGCGCCGCGTTCACCGCGCGGAAGAGCTCCACCGGATCGTTCGCCTTCGCGACGCCGAGGCTCGATCCTTCGCCGCGCGGCTTCACCATCACGGGGAAGCCGAACGAGCCGTGGATCGCCTCCAGATCGCTCACGTCCTTCGCCTCGATCATGTAGTACGGCGGCGTCGGCACGTTGTGCAGGCGGAACAGCTCCTTCGCCTTGAGCTTGTCCATCGCGAGCGCGCTCGCGAGCACGCTGGAGCCGGTGTACGGGATCTGCGCGATCTCGAGGAGGCCCTGGATGCAGCCGTCCTCGCCGAGGCGACCGTGCAGCGCGAGGAACGCGACGTCGAGGCGCGCGCGCATCAGCGAGCTCAAGATCTCCGGGCCGAACGTCTCGCCGAGCATCAGCCGCACGACCTCGTGACCGCGGGCCTCGAGGGCGTCGGCCACCGCGGCGCCCGACCGCAGGCTCACCTCGCGCTCACCCGAAGATCCTCCCATGAGGACGCCGATCCGCTTCCGATCCGTCATTCCTTGTCGCTTCATCGCTTCTGCGCTCCACACTCGACGTCCGCAATAACCGAACCTGGGGCGCACCGGCGAAAGCCGCACGCCGCGCGTGTCCGAAGGGCCACGAACGCGGCATTCGAACCGCGTTCCATCGCGTATTTCCCCCGCTAGCAGACGCGCACGGAGCGGTACAAATTTCTGGCGCCGCGACTGGGAGGACGGAGTCCGGTCCGCGGACGCGTAGCTCCGCCCGGCCGAGCAGAGCCCTCAGCGGATCGGACGCAGTCCTCGACGTTGTGAGAGCGTCGTCGCGAGCGTCGCGACTAGTCGACTTCCAGAAGCACGGCCGTGATGTTGTCGCGGCCGCCGCGGAGGTTCGCGAGATCGATGAACGCGCGCACGGCGTTGTCGCCGCCGATGTCGACGAGGTCCGCGATCTCCTCCTGATGGAGGTAGCCGTGCAGGCCGTCGGAGCAGAGGAGGTAGCGATCGCCCGGCTCCACCCGCACGATCGACGTGTCCACCTGGACGTAGTCGCGGTTGCCGACCGCGCGCGTGATCACGTTCTTGTGCGGCGAGAGGCGCGCCTCGTCCGGGGAGAGGATGCCCTGCTTGATCTGCCAGGCGATGAGCGTGTGATCCTCCGTGATCTGACGGACGTTCACGCCGCGCACCTGGTAGATGCGGCTGTCGCCCACCTGACCGATCACGAGCGCGTCGCCGACGAAGAGCGCCGCGGTGATGGTGGTGCCCATCCCGGACTTGTCGTGCTCGAACTGCGAGATGGCGAAGACCATGTAGGTCGCGCCCTGGATCGCGCCCTCCATGAGCCGGCACGCGGCGCGCGCCTTCTCTTCGGACATGGGCAGGTCGGGATCGCCCAGCGTGGAGATGCCGCGCTTCACCATCCCGTAGATGGCGTCGACGGCCTCGGCGCTCGCGACCTCTCCGGCGGCGTGACCGCCCATGCCGTCCGCGACGATGTACAGGCCGAGCTCGTCGTTACGGAAGTGCGCGTCCTCGTTCGTCTGGCGGTAACGCCCGATGTCGGTGCGGGCATAGGAGCGCACGGCGAAGCGCCCGGAGGCCATTCGCGCTGGATCGTTAGGATCGACGGGGGACGAAGGTAGAGCCAACGGTGCAGCATTATCGGGCAAGACGCGTTCGTCACCGCGTCTTTTTTTCATTAAGCTCCGCCGGCCCTCCCCATGACCGCAAAGACCTTCTGTCTCCCCGCGCCCAACGTCGACGCCCTCCCGCGGACCCTCGCGGAGGTGAAGGACGGGGTGACCTCGCCCGCCGGCGGCATCGTCTTCGTCGCGGGGCCGCTCGCGCTCGACCCGTCGGGCGTCGCCGAGGTGGTGCGATCCGCGTGGCGGAACGTGCCCGTCGTCGTGGTCCCGGCCGCGGGCGTCCTCAACGAAAAGGCCGAATTCGAGGGCGTCGGGGCCGCGGCGGGCATCCTCTGGGGCGGCGGTCGCGTCGCGCCGATCGCCTCCGGGGTCGCACCGTCGGATCGTGACGCGGAGATCCTCCGTCGCGCGACGTGCGCCGCGCTCTTCGCTCGGCCCGAGACGTTCCAGCCGACCGTGATCGAGAAGCTCGGGCTCCCGGCGGGCGCGCAGGTGTTCGGCGGCGGCACCGTGGGCTCGGCGCCGGTGGTCGTCACCGCGGGCGGAGAGATCCTCGCGAACGGCGACACGTGCGGCCTCGCGATCGCCGGCCTCGCGAGCCCCATCGTGGACGCGTCGGCCGCGTGCAAGCTGCTCACGCCGTTCTTTCCGGTGGACGAGGTCGCGTCGGGGATGGTGCTGCGGCTCGGCGGTCGGCCGGCGCTGGACGTGCTGAGCGCGCTCGGCGGGCAGACCGCGGGCGAGGGCGGTCCGCCGATCGTGTTCGCGGCGCTCGCGGACGAGGCGGACTCGTCGGGCCGCGAGCGGTACGTGGTGCGCCCCATCCGCGGCATCGATCCCGGGCGCCGCGGCGTGATGGTCGGCCCCGAGGCGAAGATCGGCGCGCGCCTCGCGTTCGCCGCGCGCGACGCGGCCGCCGCGAAGGAGCTGCTCGAGCAGAGCGCGCGTCACGTCGCGGGGCAGACGATGGGCGCGAGCGCTCGGTTCCTCCTCTACTTCACGTGCGCGGGCCGCGGTCAGGGGCTGTACGGCTCGCAGGGCGTGGAGAGCCGCCTCCTCAAGAAGCGCTTCGGCGATCTCCCGATCGTGGGGATGCACTCCTCGTTCGAGCTGCTCCCGCGCGCGGGCGGTCAGGTGCGCCTCGCGATGTACACCGGCGTGCTGGCGTTGTTCCGTTCGCCTAGCTGAGGCGATGGGCCTCTTGGCCGATCTCGCGCGCGCTGTCGTCGTCGGCCGTGCTCACGTACGAAGTACGCTCCGCGCGCCTTCCTGGACGTCACGCACGATCTCGACCAATCTGGCCATCGCCTCGAAGTGAGTATCTGGAGGCAGGGGAGACTGGCACTTTCGAAGGTGCCAGTCAGCGGGGGAGTGATACGAGGGGGCTTTGCCCCCTTGTAAAATCAGGAAGACGTCTGTCTGCCTGTCTTCGTCGCGACGGGAGCCGGCTCTAAAGGAGCTTCAGGAAGGCCAGCAGATCGGCCTTGTCGCCGGCGGTCATGACGAGCGGAGGATCCCCGTCCACGAAGCAGTCGGTCGCGAACGCGAAGAAAGTCGCGTAGTGATTGACCACCTCTTCCAGCGTCTTCGCCGAGTTGTTGTGGAAGTACGGCGCGGTCTTCTTCACGCCCCACAAGGTCGGAATCTTGAAGTTGTTGAATTCGCTCCCGGGCGTCGGGAACGCGGTGAAATTGCCGGTGATGAGCGCGCGGCCCGGATCCGGCGTGGGCGGCAGCGCGACGTTCGTCCCGTCCGGGAGGTGGAGCACGAAGTTGTAGAGCGGGTTGTTTCCGAGGTTGAAGTCGGAGACGAGCACGGACTGGAACCGCGTCCCCTTCGGCACGTGGGACACCTCCGCTTCCGTCCAGGGCTTGTTGCACGGCGCGGCGCCGGGCGATCCGGGGGGCGCGAACGGATCCCCGAGGAGGTGCGGCGGGAGCGGGTTGTGGCCGTTGCTGACGTTGAGCATCGGCCCCGAGTGGCACATCGCGCACAGGCCTTTTCGTGGGCTCTGCGAATTCAGGTTCGGCCCCACGGGCGCGTCCTCGAACCAGAGGCGGCCGCGCTTCTCCGCGGCGGTGTGTCCCATCGGCAGCGACGGCGCAGGGCCGCCGTCGGCGTAGTCTTCGAGCGCGTGCGAGGTGAAGAACGCGTCGGTCTTCTGGTGCTCGGCGATCAGGTGGAGCTGCGCTGGCGTGGGCTCGATCGTCGACTCCGCGTGGCCGTGGATCGCGTCGAGCGCCTGCGCCTCCAGCGTGGGAGCGCGCCCGTCGTACATGAGGACCGGGTCGAGCGCGGGTGTGTTGAGCGTCGTCGGGATCCCGCGGCGGAGCACGACGTGCGTCGCGTTCGGATCGTCCGCGAGCGTCACGTTCGGCGGGAGCGGGATGCGAACGAGGATCGTCGCGTCCGCCTGAATGCGCTGGTACCCGTTCCCTTCGAAATCGTCGCTGCCGTCGAGCTGGAAGAGCGGGCTGTCCGGGTCGTCCGCGTAGAGCGCTTGAATCTGAGATGGGTTGAGCGTGCCAGTCGATTTGCTGTGGCAAGTGAGGCAGGTGCGGCCGTTGCCGCCGAACGTCTCCTTTTCGAAGAGCCGCTTCCCCTCGTTCTTCTGGCTTTGGCAGAGGGCGGCGGGCGACGCGGCGACGTCTTCTTCTTGTGAGTCGGTCGCGTCTGCGGGCGCGCACCCGGAGGCGGCGACCGCGCTGAGGAGGCAGAGCGAAGCAGTGAACCCATGCGAGCGAATCAGCGAAGCAAACATACGAAACCTCCCAGGTGGGGTTCGAGAATCGGTGTTCGAAGGTGGTTATCCGTCGGTGCTTGTCTGCCGGAAGTGCTGAAACGGCGTCTCCGGCGGTTCCCTCCCCTGGATAGGCAATCTCAGAGCAGCCCAGCGAGATCTCCTGTCCCGCGCTGCGGCTCCACCCGTTCATGGTGTCGCCGGCGGCCGCGGGAACGTCGCTCTCCGAATTTCATTCCTGCGCGATGACGAGCCGACTGCGCTCTGTCGAATCGAGGGGCACGAGGAGAACGGTGGTCGCCGCGGTCGCCTTCATCGGGGAGGCTCCCTCGATTGGGCCGCGAGCGAACGAGATCGTCACGTCGACTTCCGAGCCACGACAACCTAACACAGGCCCCTTCCGGTGCGATGTCCGGCGTACTTCTCCTCGGACATAAAAAAGACAAGAGTGCGGGCCTGTCCCTTTGCCCGCCATCGCACGTTCGCGGCCCCACCCGGATGTTACACAGAAATGGGGAGCTGATTAGAACGATCGCCCTCGGCATTGAAGATGTGCCCGACTCTGTGAGCAGAGCTAGGCGAATGTCGGGTCGACTGGGAGGGCGGAGTCTGGTCTGCGAATGCGGAGCGGCCGCAGTCCTGAACGTTGCTCGGGCACTTCTATTGGGTCTTCGGCGAGCCGACGAGGCGGCCTTTCACGAGGTCGAACCACAGCACCGAGCCGGCGCCTGCGAGGACGGACATCGCCGCGCGCGCGGGGACGACCGCGCCGAAGTGGAACAGCTCGCGCACCGGCGGCACGAACAGCGTCACGGCCAGGAACGCGAGCGCGAAGACCGCGACGAGCGACGCGGCCGTGTTGCGCGTGAGGATGGTCCGGATCAGCGAGCGGCCCCACGCGCGGTTCACGAAGATGAGCGTCACGTTGGCCGTGATGAGCGCCGCGAACGCCCACGCGCGCGCCGCGTCCGCGCTCTCGCCGAGGCGCTGGCCGAGCACGTACAGGCCGAGCACCGCCGCGAGCACGCTCACCCCCTGCGCCACCGCGAGGAGACCGAGCCGACCCGAGAGAAGCGGCTCGTCGAAGCGGCGCGGCGGGCGCTCCATGAGGCCGGGCTCCTCGGCTTCGGCCTCGAAGGCCACGGAGCAGGCGGGGTCGATGATCAGCTCCAGGAAGACGACGTGCGCCGGGAACAAGAGGAGCGGCAGGCCGAGGAGCGGCGACAAAAGCGACGCGCCGGCGATCGGCACGTGGACCGCGAGGATGTAGATGAACGCCTTCCGCAGGTTCTGGTGGATGCGACGGCCGTTGCGCACGGCGGCCACGATCGCGGAGAAGTCGTCGTCGGTGAGCACGAGCGACGCGGCCTCGCGCGCGACGTCGGTGCCTCGCTTGCCCATCGCGATGCCGATGTGCGCGGCCTTCAGCGCGGGCGCGTCGTTCACGCCGTCGCCGGTCATCGCGACGACCTCGCCGCGCTTCGAGAGGGCCTGCACGAGCCGCAGCTTGTGGCTCGGCGTCGCGCGCGCGAACACCTGCACGTCGCGGACGCGCTCGGCGAGATCCGCGTCCGACATCGCGTCGAGCTCCGGCCCCGTCAGCACCTGCTCCGTGGGCAGGCCCACGTCCTTGCCGATGGCGCGCGCCGTCGCGACGTGATCGCCCGTGATCATCACCACGCGGATGCCCGCGCGCCTGCAGTCCGCGACCGCCGCCGGCACCTCCGCGCGCACCGGATCGGAGAGGCCCACGAGGCCGAGGAAGCGGAAATCGAAGTCGTGCTGCTGCTCGGGGAGCGGCGCGCTCGCGAGCGACGCCTCGGCCACCGCGAGCACGCGGAGGCCGCGCGACGCCATGCGGTGCACCACGTCCGCGTGCGCGCGCGTCACCTCGTCAGGGAGGTGGCACAGATCGAAGATGGCCTCGG
The DNA here is from genome assembly GCA_046351455.1 of Polyangiaceae bacterium. GTDB lineage: Bacteria > Myxococcota_A > Polyangia > Polyangiales > Polyangiaceae > JADJRH01. The sequence continues at coordinate 184,109 of JAXLYM010000010.1, read as the reverse complement.
GCGATCCCTTCGCGGCGATCAAATAGCCTTCGCCCGACGGCGAGCGGAACACGTGCGAGATCGAGAGCAGCTCCGGCGACAGCGGGTATTCGCGCAGCATCTCCCAGTCCGCGTGCAGGTGCTCCGTGCCTCGCAGGAAGCGGTCGCCGAGCGCGTGGAAGGCGACCTCCATCGGATCGAACGGATCGCGCTGGCTCGCGAGGATGCCCATCTCCGCGAGCTCGTGGAACCGCTCGGGCAGGTCCTTCGTCGCGGCGTCGACGCGCAGCGAGTCGCCCTCGGCGAAGACCTCGGCGATCGTCATGCGGTTTTCCGTGAGCGTGCCGGTCTTGTCGACGCACAGCGTGGTCGCGGCGCCGAGCGCCTCGATCGCGGCCACCTTGCGCGTGAGCACGCGCTGCTTCGAGATGCGGTACGCGCCGAGCGCGAAGAACACCGACAGGACGACCGGGAACTCCTCCGGCAGGAGCGCCATCGCGAGCGTGATGCCCGCGAGCAGGCCGTCGAGCCACTTGCCGCGCGTCACGCCGAACACGACGACGAGCAGCGCGCACACCGCGCCGCCGACGATCGTGAGCCGCTTCACGAGCGCGTCCACCTCGCGCTGCAGCACCGTCCTCTGCGGGCTCGTCTCGGCGAGCGACGCGCCGATCTTTCCGATCTCGGTGCGGGCGCCCGTCCCGCGGATCTCCGCGATCCCGCGGCCGCGCACGACGAGCGTGCCCGAGAACACCGAGGCATGATCGTCGCCGCCGGGAGCGCTCATCGGCTCGCCGTGCGGGGCCGCTCGCTTGCGCACCGGGACCGACTCGCCCGTGAGGAGCGACTCGTCGACCTGGAGGCTCACCGCGTCGATCAGCGAGCCGTCCGCGGGGACGCGATCGCCCTCCGCGAGCACCACGAGGTCGCCGCGCGCCACGTCGCGGCCGGGGATGCGGCGCTCCTTGCCGGCGCGGATCACCAGCGCGCGCGGGCTCGTGAGCTGGCGCAGCGCTCGCACGGCGCGCTCCGTCTTGCGCTCCTGGTAGAGCGAGATGCCGATGATCACGACGACGAAGACGAGGAGCGTCATCGCCTCGCGCTTGTCGCCCACGACGAAGTAGATCGTCGCGGCGCCGAGGAGCAGGAGCAGCATCGGCTCGCGCACGACGTCGAGGAGCACGCGGAAGAAGCCGTGCGCGCGATCGCCGGGCAGCTCGTTCGGACCCTCTTCGGCGAGGCGCCGCGCGGCCTCCGCCTCGGCCAGGCCCGCGGGGATCTGGGGCTTGATCACGGGCTGTGTCGTACCACGGCCTTCGCTCCGCGATCGAGCGGCAGATCCAGCACAATCGGCGGGTTCGTCGGCTCGTACCCCTCCGTGCACGTGGACGCGTTCGCGAACAGAGTGCGCCCTTCTTCGTGGGTGCCGGCGCCCTCGTGGATGTGGCCGAACACGTGCAGTCGCGGCTGCACGCGATCGACGGCCGTGCGCAGCTCGTCGCACCCGACGTAGAGGTCCGAGTGCGTGCGATCGAGGACGCCGAAGGGCGGGCCGTGCGTGATCAGCACGTCGACGCCGAACGGGATCTTCGCCCACACGAGGCGGAGCGCCTCGCCGCGCGGCAGGTTGAAGGCCCACGACGCGAACTCCGGCTGCCACGGCGATCCGTAGAAGCGCAGCCCCGCGACGGTCGCCTCCTGATCGAAGAGGTACGTCGCGCCCTCGAAGATCTGCGGGCCGAGCGCCGTGTCCTTCTCGATGCAGCGATCGTGGTTGCCGGCGATCACGACCTTGTGCGCGTGCGGCTGCTTCAGGAACCACCGCGCGAACGAGCGCGCCTGCCACTCGTCGCCGCCGGAGCAGAAGTCCCCGGCGTGCACGAGCACGTCCCCGTCCGGCACCCGGATCTTCTTGTGGAGCCCGTGCGTGTCGCTGATCAGGACGAGGCGAGGCATGCGCCCGAGGGTATCAGCGGGCGGGGAGTGGGGCGGCAGCCCCACTACACCAAGATCGGCGTCTTCCATTTCTCGGATTTACAAGGGGGCGCTGCCCCCTCGTTTCACTCCCCCGCTCGCTCAATCAGCCGATCGTCTTTTCGAAGATCCACATCGTCACGAAAGCGAAGGCGCCGGAGAGGGGGAGGGTGAGGACCCACGCGGTGAAGATGTTGCCGGCGACGCCCCAGCGGACCGCGCTCAGGCGCTTGCTCGCGCCGACGCCCATGATGCACGCGTTGATGCAGTGGGTGGTCGAGACCGGGATGCCGAGGTGGCTCGCCGCCATGATCGTGACCGTGCCCGCGGTCTCCGCCGCGAAGCCCTGCAGCGGCGAGATGCGGATGATCTTGCTGCCCATCGTCTTGATGATCTTCTTGCCGCCCGCCGCCGTGCCCGCAGCGATCGCCGCCGCGCACGCGATGATGACCCAGCGAGGCACCGCGTCGCCCACCGGGCGCATCCACGCCGGGATCGTGTCGCCGTGGCCCGCGGCGACGAAGCTCGCGAGCGCCAGCGTGATGATGCCCATCGACTTCTGCGCGTCGTTGGAGCCGTGCGAGAAGGCCATCGCGCACGCCGACACGAGCTGCAGCCTCCGCGACGAGCGGTGCACCGTGTCCGGGCGCACGCGACGGAAGGCCCAGAGGAGCGCGATCATCACGAAGAACGCCACCACGAAGCCGATCGACGGCGACAGCACGAGCGGCACGAGCACCTTCTGCGTGAGCGCGCCCCACTTGAACGCGCCCCACCCCGCGTGCGCCACGACCGCGCCGGCGAGGCCGCCGATGAGCGCGTGCGACGAGCTCGACGGGATGCCGAACCACCACGTGATCAGGTTCCAGATCGACGCGCCGACGAGCGCCGCGAGCACGCACGTCTGGCTCACGATCAAGGGGTCCGCGAAGCCCGACGCGATCGTCTTCGCGACGGCGGTGCCGGCGACGGCGCCCGCGAAGTTGAGCACGGCCGCGATGAGCACCGCGGTGCGGATCGGCAGCACGCCCGTCGACACGACCGTCGCGATCGCGTTGGCCGCGTCGTGGAAGCCGTTGATGTAGTCGAACAGGATCGCCGCGACGACGACCGCGATGAGCAGGCTAACCATGCTTCACGGCCAGGTTGGAGAGCGTCTCCGCCACGTGGTCGCAGTGATCGACCGCGCGCTCCATGTCCTCGAGCACCTCGCGGAGCTTGAGGATCGTCTTCGCGTCCGTCGCGTCGTCCCCGAACAGGCGGCTGATCTCGTCGCGGTACGCTTTGTCGGCGTCCTTCTCGAGCTGCCGCAGCGTGCGCGCCGCTTCGACGAGATCCCCGTAGCGGTGCGCGCGCAGGAACGGCACGGAGCTCTTGAGGACCGAGGTGCTCTCCACGAGCACGTCCATGAGCTTGGTCATCGCGGGCGTGGGGCGGTCGACGCCGTAGAGCACGCACGCGCGCGCCGCGAGGTTCGTGAGGTCGACGATGTCGTCCAGCTCGGAGCCGAGCCGGTGCAGATCCTCGCGATCGAGCGGCGTCACGAAGGTGCGGGCGAGGCCGTCCTCGAGCTGCTCGATGATGCCGTCCGCCTTGTGCTCGATCGCCTGGACCGCGTCGCAGATGTCCTTCGGAGAGGCGTTCGGCTCCTTCCAGCGAGCCATGGTGGTGGCGGCCTCGTGACTCGCGATCGCGAGGTCCTCCAGGTACGTGAAGAACTGATCCTCCTTGGGGAGGAGCCAACGCACGATGTCTTGCAGCCCCATGTTCCTCGTGGCGGATACGCCAGGTACAACCCGCGGTGAACCGCTGCTTTCGGCTTCGTGAAGATTTCGCGACCGGCCCGCAAAACGCCGCGTCTGCGTGCGCCGCCGCCTCGCCACGAATCGCAGGTGAATGTGTCGTTCGTGTGACGCGGGGGTGACGCCACGTTGCGCTTCGGTGACGAAGGCGTGCCGAGCAGGTGTGCTCTCCGCCTCGGAGCGCGGGTCACGAAAAGGTCCTTGGGGATGCCCACCCCCGGTCGCGCTACGCGCGCCCGCCCCTCCCAAATCGCTCTCTTCGTTCCGCGATGGGAGGGGGCGTTAGCGGCACCTCAGGAGAGGACCTGGCGCGCGATCACGAGGCGCTGGATCTGGCTGGTGCCTTCGTAGATCTGGAGGACCTTCGCGTCGCGCATGAGCTTCTCGACGGGGTACTCCTTCACGTAGCCGTTGCCGCCGAGGACCTGGACGGCGTCGATCGCGGTCTGCATCGCGGAGTCCGCGCCGTAGGCCTTCGCGATGGCGGAGGTCATCGGGTCGCGCACGCCGTTGTCGAGGTTCCACGCGGCCTTCATGTAGAGCAGGCGGGTGCCCTCCACGCGGATCGCCATCTCCGCGATCATCGCCTGCACGAGCTGGTGCTGCGCGATCGGCACGCCGAACGTCTTCCGCTCCTTCGCGTAGGCCGCGGACTCGTCGAGGGCGCGCTGCATGAGGCCCGTCGCGCCGGCCGCGATGTCGGGGCGCGTCTGGTTGAAGGTCTCCATCGCGAGCTTGAAGCCGTGACCCTCTGGCGCGAGGAGGTTCGCCTTCGAGACCTTCACGTCCTCCAGGAAGACCTGCGCCGTGTCGCTCGCGCGCTGGCCGAGCTTGTCTTCCTTCTTGCCGACGCGGAGGCCGGGCGTGTCGCGATCGACGATGAACGCCGCGATGCCCTTGTGCTTGAGCGCCGGATCCTTCGTCGCGAAGATGACGTAGAAGCTCGCGAAGCTGGCGTTCGTGATCCAGCATTTCTGGCCGTTCAGCACGTAGTCGTCGCCGTGCTGCGTGAAGCGCGTCTTGAGGCCGGCCACGTCGCTGCCGGCGTCGGGCTCGCTCGTCGCGTAGCTCGCCATGATCGGCTCCGCGGTGAGCATGCCGAGGTACTTCGCCTTCTGCTCCTCGCTGCCGCCCAGCTTGATCGGCGTGAGCGCGAGCTGGTTCGCGGTGATGCTCGTCTGGATGCCGGCACAGCCGTACGCGAGCTGCTCGGTGATGAGCGCGTTCTCGAATTCGCCCATGCCGGCGCCGCCGTACTCGGGGGGCACGCACGGGTTGACGAGGCCGATCTCCCAGGCCGCCTTGAACACGTCCATCGGGAACTTCGAGTGGTGATCGCACTCGGCCGCGACGGGGATGATGCGCTCGCGGGAGAAACGGCGAGCGGTGTCGATCAGGCTCTTGTGCTCTTCGCTCAGGGAAAAGTCGACCACGGGATCCTCCTACGGCGAAGGTCCGAGCGCCCTCGGCGAGCGCTCTCGTTCGCGCGTGCGCGGCGTCGTGGCGCATCGCCTTCGATCCGCGGCGGGGAGCCTCGTACCACCGCCGGAGCGAATTTTCGACAGCGCGCTGAGGTGCCTTCGGGATAGGCTCGCGGCGCACCATGCCGAGGACGAAAGCCGCGCAATCTTCTCGCTTCATCTTCGCGATCGCCGCGCTCGCCGTGGGCCTCGCGGGATGCGATTACCTGACCACGCCGAGAGGCGGCGCCGCGCCTCCGCCGCCGCCCGCCGGACAGATGGGGCCGGACGGTCAGCCGATGCAGCCGGGGCCGGGGATGCAGCCGGGTCAGCCGGGGCCGGGGATGCAGCCGGGTCAGCCGGGGCCGGGGATGCAGCCGGGTCAGCCGGGGCCGGGGATGCAGCCGGGTCAGCCGGGGCCGGGGATGCAGCCGGGCGCGCAGCCTTCGTCGAGCGCGGCGCCCACGACGACGTCCGCGCCGAGCGCGCCGCCGCCTCCGCCTTCGGGGCAGCCGACGCCGCCGCCTCCTCCTCCTCCGCCTCCTGCGGGATCTGCGCCGCCGCCTCCGCCTTCGGGGCAGCCTGCGCCGCCGCCGCCTCCTCCGCAGCCTGGACCGACGCCTCCCTGATTCGCCTGCTTCTCAAGCCTTTGGGTCAATCCAAGGGCCTTTGTCGTATCCAAGAGGCCCAAGTCGTATCCAAGAGACCTTTGGGTCGCTCCAAGAGACCTTTGGGTCGCTCCAAGAGACCTTTGGGGCGATTTTCAAGGTCGCAGGGGTGAATTCGGGGGGCCTTTGGGACGAGATCGAGACGTTTGGAGCGATCCGAGGGGCCTTTGGGGCGAAAAAGAAGACCTTTGGGGCGATCCGAAGGGCCTTTGGAGCGATCCGAGAGGCCCCTGGGGTCACTCCTTCATGCGCTTCTTGCGCTTCTCCAGCTCGGCCCGGACCGCGCGGGCGCCGAGGATGTAGCCCAGCACCAGGCCGAGCAGCAGCATCGTGGGGATGTAGATGACGTGCTGCGGGGTCATCTCGCCGAAGTTCGGCATCGCTCAGGACCCTTCCTTCTTCGAGGTTTTGTCCGCGGCGCGGGTCTTCGAGAGCGCGCCCTCCAAGGCGCCGATCCGCGCCTCGATCCGGGACTGCTTGCGCGACGAGAAGATCACGAAGATGACGACGCACAGCCAGATCGCCATGTACGCGATCACGAGCAGGCGCTCCCCGCTCTGCATCTGACCGCCGCCGTCCACCGCGCGGAAGGCCTGGCCACGGTCGTCCGGGGTCTGCGCGGTGCCCGTGGGGGCGGGAGGGGCCTGCAGGAGAACAAACACGTTCGAGCGCACGATCAATCGCCTCCGATGCCTTCTTCGAGGGCCTCTTGCTCGGCCTCGGCGAGCCGTTGCGACGCGAGCTCCAGCTTCGTCCTCTGCCAGATCAACGTGAGCGAGAGCAACGTGAACGCGAGGAAACCAAGGGCCAGCGCGAGCTTCATGTCCGGGTGCTGGAGGCCGCCGCCTCCGTTCGTGATGACCTTCGGGTGGTTGCCGCCCCACTTCTGCACGGAGAAGTGGATGATCGGGAGGTTCGCCGCGCCGAGCACGCCGAGCGCCGCCGCGAACTTCCGCTCCGCGTCGCCGTCGCCCGCGAAGGAGCGGAGCAGCACGTACGCGACGTAGATCAGCACGCTCAACATCGACGTGGTGAGGCGGGGATCCCACGTCCACGCGACGCCCCACGCCTTCATCGCCCAGAGCGGGCCGGAGATGATCACCATCATCCCCATCACCACCGCGACCTCCGCCCCGCTCTTCGCGATGGCGTCCCACTGGCGGGTGCCCTTCGCGAGGTAGCCGGCCGAGCCGACGAAGCACGCCGCCGCGCCGACGTACATCGAGTACGCGGCGGGCACGTGGAAGTAGAAGATCTTCTGCACGATGCCCATCGACGCCTCGACCGGGGCGCGGAAGGCGATCACGTAGAGCGTGATGACGAGCGCGAAGGCCGTCAAAACCGCCAGGATCTCCAGCGGGACATCGTTCTTGGGCTTGCTCGCGGGCGGCGCCGCCGCTGCCAACCTTTCAGCCATGGTCGGCGAACCCTAGTGCGAACGACCCGGTAGGGGAAGGGCATGACCTCGTCGCACGCCCTCGTAAAACGTCAACGACTGCGTCCGCTCCGTTACGGACTCCGCGGAGCCAGGCTCCGCTACGCCTCCGCGGACCGGACTCCGTGGTTCCAGTGGCGCCCCGACCTTTTTTTACGCAAGTGGGCCGGCTTGTGCTCCGATTCCGGTCTCGCGAAGGATGAGCACGCTCCCCAAGGACGACGCGCTGCGTGCGCCGCGGCCGCCCGGAAAGGCCGAGATCCCAGGATCCGGTGAGCGTCCCGGCGTTCCCGTGCCGCCGCCTCCTGCGAGCGTCGCGCGGCCGTTCGCCCCTCCGACGCCGCCCGCGATGAGCGTCGCGCCGGCCACGCCCGCGAGCTTCTCGCCGGGGACGATCGTCGACGGGCGCTACCGCGTCATCCGCTTCCTGAACCAGGGCGGCGCGGGCATGGTGCACGAGGTCGAGCACCTGCGCACCGGGCGGCGGCTCGCGATGAAGTCGCTCGTCGATGACGCGAACGCGGCCCGGCTGGAGCAGGAGGCGCGCGCCACCGCGCTGATGAAGAACCCCCACGTCGTGCGCATCACCGACATGGGGCCCGCGGCCGGCAACACGCGCGTCGCGCCGTACCTCGTGATGGAGCTGCTCGAAGGGCAGAGCCTGCGGGAGCTGCTCGACGAGGCCGGGCAGCTGCCGCTCGAGCTGACGGTGAACATCGCGCTCCAGGTGTGCGACTGCCTCGCGGAGGCGCACGAGCGCAGCGTCGTTCACCGCGATCTGAAGCCCGAGAACCTGTTCTTGCAGAAGAGCGCGTGGCCGAACCAGTACGACGTCGTCGTGCTCGACTTCGGCGTGATGAAGATCGCCGGCGAGGGGCCGATCCCGAAGGGCTCGCTGACGCGCACCGGATCGACCGTCGGCACGCCGTACTACATGAGCCTGGAGCAGCTCCGGAACTCGTCGGGCGTGGACGCGCGGGCGGACATCTACTCGCTGGGCGTCGTGCTGTACGAGTGCCTCGCGGGGCGGAAGCCGTTCCAGGCGGATACGATCGGCGATCTCGTGTACGCGCTGTGCTCGGGGCCTCCGACGGCGCTCGCGCGGCTGCGGCCGGATCTGCCGGCGGACGTGTGCGACGCGGTGATGCGCGCGCTGAAGATGAACCGCGAGGATCGCCAGCCGAGCATGGCGGAGCTCGGGGCGGCGCTTCTCCCGCACGGGCACCCGGCGTTCGGGCTGTGGCTGCGCGCGAAGGACGCCTCGGGGACGGGGCTCACGCCGTTCGGCGGGCTCGCGGACCCCGCGCGGCGGCCGATCCCTTCGATGCCGCAGATCGGGCCGGTGCCGACGATGATCGTGGCGCCCGCGCCGCCGACGCCGGACGAAGGCGAAGGCACCACGGTGACGGCGGTCGCGCCGAAGCAGCTCGACGTCGAGGACTCGGTGACGAGCGACGGCATGCCGACGGGCAAGGTCGCGCCGAAGCGGCAGGACCGCGACACCCCGACCGAAATGTACCGCGCGGTGTCGTTCGGCGGGGACCGCGACACGCCGACGCGCGCGTTGCCCGCGCCGAGCCTGCCGGAGCTGGATGCGGCGCTCGCCCGCGCGGGCGCTCAGCCCGTGACGTCGCCTCCGCCCGCGATGGGATCGTCGCCGTCCACGACGGGCGCGCTGCCCGCGATGAACGCGCCGCCTCCGGGCCCGCAGGGGACGTCGGCGGATCAAGCGCCGACGTTTCGGATGGACAACGCGCCGCGGTTCGGATCTTCGACGGAGCGGATGATCGAAGGGGGCGTCCTCACGGCGGCGCCGACGTTCTCCGGGGGGCGGCCGCCGGACGCGCCGCCTCCGCCGCCGCGCTTCGATGCGCCGCCGGATCCGCGCGCGACGTCGCAGCAAGGGGAGCCGCGCGTCACCGGGACGTACGCCGCCGCGATGGTGCCGGACGGGGGAAAGCCCGGGTGGCAGCGGTCGCTCGACACGGCGCTCGCGTCGGTCGGCGGGTCGATCGAGGGGCTCGTGAAGAAGGTGCGGGCGCAGCCGCCGGCCATTCAGTACGCGGTCGTCGCGACGATCGGGCTCGTGGTGCTGCTCGTGCTGGTCCTCGTCGTGGTGCTGGTGCTCCGCTGAGTCTCGCGGCTGTTCCGCCGAGCGTCGCGGAAACTCGGCGCTTGGCTCGCGGGGTTGCCGGCGCTACCGTCGCGCGGCTGTGAGCAAACCGACGCGATCGAAGCGAAGAGAAATGCGCGAGAGAGGTGCACGTGCGCTGGAGCGCGCCGCCTCCGCGCCGCCGGAGCGAGCCGCCGAGGAGCGCGCGCGCGCCGCGGCCGTCCTCGCCGCCGCCAAACCGAAGCCCAAGGTGGAGGTGGCCGCGCCGCTCCCCGTCACCGGCTCGAACGCGTTCACGCCGAGCGACGACGCCGCGGACGCCTCGGACACGGACGCGGAGGACGACGCGCCGCGGGCGAAATCGAAATCGCGCGACGCGGACGCGGAGGCGCCGAAGAAGAAGGGCGGCGCGAACATCCCGCTCGTGCTGCTCGGGCTCGTGGCGGTGGCGTTCGTGATCCTGTTCGCGACGCAGGGCCTCTTCAAGAAGGCGGAGGAGGATCAGCTCAAGCCGCAGTCGAACGGCGTGCCCGCGAAGCCCGCGATCGAGAACGCCGTCGAGGAGCCGAAGCCCGCGGAGCCGAAGAGCGCCGCGCCCGCCGTCTCGAACACGGCGCCCGTCGTGGTGACGGCGACGGCGACCGCGGAGGTGCCCGCGCCGACCGCGACCGCGTCCGCTGCACCGACGACGACGGCGGCTGCGACGGCCGCTCCGACCGCGACTGCGACTGCGACAGCGGCTGCGACTGCGACTGCGAAGGCTGCTCCTGCCGAGCCGAAGCCTGCGTCCGCGAAGGCGGCCGCCCCCACGCCGATCACGCCGAAGAAGAAGCCGGTTTCGTCGGATCCCTACTGAGAGAGCCGAACGGCTCCTGACAGATTGCTCCCCTCCCTGCGGCTGCGAAGCAGGCGCTTTGGGAGGGGCGGACGCGCGTCTGCGCGGCCGGGGGTGGGCATCGCGAGGATCCGGTCTCGGGCGCACGGTGATATGGTGCGCGCGTGGTGCCTCGAATCAGGACTGGGCGCGTGTGGCCGGGGGTGAGCTTCGCGATTTCGTCTTCGATCGTCGCTGTCGGCCTCGCTGTCAGCGCCTCCGCGTCGGCGCAGCCCGCGCCGTCGAGCTCCACGCCGCCCGGACCGGCGCCCACCGCCGCTCCCACGCCATCGCAACAACCCGGTGCGATGCCGCCGGGGACGCCGCAACAACCCGGTGCGGTGCCGCCTGGTGCACCGCAACAACCCGGTGCGGTGCCGCCGGGGACGCCGCAGCAACCGGGGGCGTATCCGTATCCGCCACCCTACCAGCAATATCCGTATCCGAACCCGTACCCGTACGGAGCGTATCCGTACGGCACGTATCCCTATCCGTACCCGTATTACGCGCCGCCGCAGTATTACCCGGCGTCGCAGCTGCCTCCGCCTCTGCCGCGCGTGCGGTACTCGACGCCGATGATGGGCGTGGGCATCGCCATGGTGACGCTGGGCGCGATCGCGGCGCTCACCGGCGTGGTGATCTCGGCGCAGGCGAGCTCGCGGTACCAGTACTACGGGCCCGGCGGCTACCTGCAGAGCCGACAGCCGGACGAGGGGATGAAGAACGCCGGCATCGTGGTCGGCGTGCTCGGCGGCATCGTGCTGGCCGGCGGGATCCCGATCTGGGTCATCGGCGGTCGCATGGTGGCGGCGAAGAAGCCCGCCGATTCGCCCGCGCCGGACGACGCGCCCGCGACCGAGCCCGCGCGGCCGACCGCGGTGCTCCGCGTGGGGCCCGCCGGCGCGTCGTTGCAGATGGCGTTCTGATCGATCGCCCGCCCCGCCCGGCGAGCGCGCCGGGTGGAGTATGCTGCGCGCCGTGAACAACGAGATCACGCCGCCGCCGGACGCGCCCATCGCACTCTTGCCGCCTCCATCGTCGCAGGCGGTGCCGGTGAGCATCAGCTACGAAGGCGGCGATCCGGCGCTCTACCTGAACCGAGAGCTGTCGTGGCTGGAGTTCAACGCGCGCGTGCTCGCGGAGGCGGGCTCGGCCGAGGTGCCTCTCTACGAGCGCCTCAAATTCCTGTCGATCTTCTTCGCCAACCTCGACGAGTTCTTCATGGTCCGCGTCGCCGGCCTGCAGGCGCAGACGCTCCGCACCGTCACCGAGGTGCCGCCGGACGGGCTGACGCCGCACGAGCAGCTCGTCGCGATCGGCCAGCGCGCGCACGTGCTCGTGGAGGCCGCGTACAAGATCTACGCGTCGGAGCTGATCCCCGCGCTGCGGCGCGCCGGCATCGTGATCGTGCGACCCGACGAGCTGCCCGCGCCGGAGCTGTCGCTGCTCGACGATCGGTTCCGCACCGACATCTTCCCGGTGCTCACGCCGATCGCGATCGATCCGGGGCACCCGTTCCCGCACCTGCGCAACAAGAGCATCAACCTCGGCATCATGTTCTCGCGCGAGCACGAGGGGCAGGAGCCGGGCTTCGGCGTGATCCAGGTGCCCGCGATGCTGCCGCGGCTGATGCGCGTGCGGGTCGAAGGAGCGTCGCGCGCGTTCGTGCTGCTCGAGGACGTCATCGCGCGGCACACGAACGAGTTCTTCCCGGCGGCGCGCGTGCGCGGCACGTATCCCTTCCGCGTCACGCGCAACTGGGACCTCGAGATCGACGAGGAAGAGGGCGAGGATCTGTTGCAGACGATCCAGGCGGAGCTGCGGCGGCGCGATCGCGGCAACGCCGTGCGCGTGGAGGTCGGGCTCGGCAGCGGCGCCTCCGCGAGCGTGCAGCGGCTGTGCAAGGCGCTCGGGCTGGACTCGACGCTGGACGTGTACCGCGTGACGGGGCCGCTCCACATCCCGGATCTGTCGGGCATCGTGTCCGACGAGGAGCGGCGCGAGATGCGGGACGAGCCGTTCTCTCCGCAGGTGCCGCCGCCCCTCAAGGAGGTGGAGGACATCTTCGCGGTGATCCGCGAGCGCGACATCGTGATGCATCACCCGTACGACTCGTTCGACCCGGTGATCGAGCTGATCTCGCGCGCGGCGGACGATCCGCAGGTGCTCGCGATCAAGCAGACGCTCTACCGCACCGGGCGCGACTCGCCGATCGTGAAGGCGCTCGCGCGCGCCGCGGAGAACGGCAAGCAGGTGACCGCGATCGTCGAGCTGAAGGCGCGCTTCGACGAGGCCAGCAACATCGAGTGGGCGCGCACGCTGGAGCAGAGCGGCGCGCAGGTGATCTACGGCCTCCTCGGGCTGAAGACGCACGTGAAGGCGCTGCTCGTGCTGCGGCGCGAGAAGGACAAATTGCGGCGCTACGCGCACCTGTCGACCGGCAACTACAACCCGCTCACCGCGCGCCTCTACACGGACATCGGCCTCCTCACCGCGAACCGCGAGATCGGGGAGGACGTGACGTCGCTCTTCAACCTGCTCACCGGGTACAGCGCGCCGCCGCGGTGGAACCGGCTCGTGGTCGCGCCGCTCGGCCTGCACGAGTCCATCCTCGGCCTCATCGCCCGCGAGGCGCAGCACGCGCGCGCCGGTCGGAGGGCCGAGATCCTCGCGCAGATGAACTCGCTCGTGGACGTCGACGTCATCGACGCGCTCTACGCGGCCTCGCAGGCGGGCGTGGAGATCAAGCTGATGGTGCGCGGGATCTGCTGCCTCCGCCCCGGCATCCCCGGGCTGTCGGAGCGCGTCCAGGTGCGCGCGATCATCGATCGGTTCCTGGAGCACGAGCGCGTGTTCCGCTTCGAAAACGGGGGGAGCCGCGAGATCTATTTCTCCAGCGCCGACTGGATGCCGCGCAACTTCCACCGCCGCGTGGAGATCCTCGTGCCGCTGCTCGATCCGAACATCGCGCAGCGCACGGAGGACACGCTGAAGCTGCTCTTCAGCGACAACACGAAGATGTGGGAGCTGTCCGCGGACGGCAGCTACACGAAGGTGGTGGCGCCGCAGGGGCCGCAGATCCGCGCGCAGTCGAAGTTCATCGAGCTGGCCCGCGAGCGCACGAAGGCGGATCCGCACCGGCAAGGGCGCTTCCACATCCTGCAGCTCCCCACGACGGAGCCATCCGACGACGGGCGCAAGCTCAAGAACGGCAAGAAGAAGAAGCTCAGCGTCGGCGGTGCGTGAGCGGAACGCTGGACGCAGGGCGCTCCAAGGAGAATAAGGGCGCCGTGGAAGTCGTCACCGATCCCCTCGCGTTCCGCCGCGCCCTCGACGAACGCCGCGCCCGTGGGCAGAAGGTCGGCCTCGTGCCGACGATGGGGGCGCTGCACCAGGGCCACGCGGAGCTCGTGCGCGCGGCCGTCCGGGCGTCCGATTTCGTGGCCGTCACCATCTTCGTGAACCCGACGCAGTTCGGCCCGAACGAGGACTTCGCCCGGTACCCGCGCACGCTCGACGCCGACGTGGAGATCGCGCGCGAGGCCGGCGCACAGCTCGTGTTCGCGCCGGAGACGTCGGCGATGTACCCGGCCGGCGAAGAGACGCGCGTCGTGCCGGGGCCGACGTCGGGGCCGTTCTGCGGAGAGCACCGTCCAGGACATTTCCCGGGCGTCACGACGATCGTCGCGAAGCTCTTCAACCTCGCGGGGCCGTGCGTCGCGGCCTTCGGGAAGAAGGACTACCAGCAGTACCGCGTGATCGCGCGCATGGTGACGGACCTGTTCTTCCCCGTGACGCTGCTGCCGGTGCCCACCGTGCGGGAGGCGGACGGGCTCGCGATGTCGTCGCGCAACCGCTACCTCTCGGCCGAAGAGCGCTCGTCCGCGACGGCGATCCCGCGAGGGCTCACGGCGGCGCATCGCGCGTTCATCGCGGGCGAGCGGCGCGCCGGAGCGCTCACCGGCCTCGTGCGCGATAGCGTCGCGAAGATCGCGACCTCGATCGACTACGTCGACATCGCGGACGCCGACTCGCTCCGCGTGTTCGGGCCGGAGGATCGCGTATCGGAGCGCGCGGTGATCGCGCTCGCGATCCGGCTCACGGGCGCGCGGCTGATCGACAACGTGGTCCTCGGCGAGGACCCTGCCCCGATCCGGGAGGAGCGATGAGCGTCACACCGAGCGATCGACCCCGCGAGATGACCGAAGGCAACGACGGCGTGTTCGTCGTGGTCGAGGGCATCGACGGCGCCGGCACCACCTCGCAGGCCGAGCTGTACGCGAAGCACCTCCGCGCGCAGCGGCGCCTCGTGCACGTCACGCGGGAGCCGAGCACCGGACCGGTCGGCTCGCTGCTGCGGCTCATCCTGACGCGCCGTGTTTCGCTGCCGTCGGGCTCGCACGCGGAGACGATGGCGCTGCTCTTCGCCGCGGACCGGCTCGATCACGTGGAGAGCGAGGTGCTCCCGCTGCTGCGCGAGGGGTACGTGGTGATCTCGGATCGCTTCGACATGTCGAGCATCCTGTACCAGGCCGTCACCGCCGGCGCGGAGCCGTCCGCCTCGAACGACGTCGTCGCGTGGATCCGCACGTTGAACCAGCACGCGCGGCGCCCCGACGTGACCGTCGTCGTCGACGTGTCGCCCGAAGTCGCGGAGGCGCGACGCCGCGCGCGCGGCGGATCGGCGGAGCTGTTCGAGGATCTCGATCTGCAGGCTCGCCTCGCGCGCGCCTACCGGACCGCGGAGGACGTGGTCCCCGGCGATCACGTGGTCCACGTCAACGGCGACGGCTCGATCGACGAGGTGCACCGGGCGATCGTGCAGGCGCTCCGGCCGGTCGTGGAGCCGCGCTCCGGCTGAAAACGGCTGGATTCGCCGCAGATCGTGGGGGGCTTCGCTTCCTGCGCTCGTGGTCGTCCGTCGCGCCTGACAAAAAACTTCGCTTCTTGCGGGGGCGCCTTCTCGATAGACTCGGATCGCTCATGAGGAAGCCTGCCCGGGGCGGTAGATCGATGACCTCCGCGGATGCGGTTGCGAGGATCGTGTGACGAGCGCGAGTGACGGATCGGGGAAGCAGCCCGCCGCGATCATCGACGGACGCTACGAGATCGAGTCGGAGCTCGGCGTCGGCGGCATGGGCATCGTTTACCTCGCCCGCGACGTCGGCCTCGACCGCCGCGTCGCCGTGAAGGTGATCGCCCCGGCGTGGGTCCGGGACTCGGGCATCGCGACCCGCTTCCAGCAGGAGGCCCGGGCGCTCGCGTCGGTCCGCAGCTCGCACGTGGTGCAGATCCACGCGTTCGGGCGGCACGGGGACGGGTACTTCTTCGTCATGGAATACGTCCGCGGCCGCGGCCTGGACGCGATCCTGGAGGAGCACCTCAAGCACGGCGCGCGCCTCCCCTTGCACCGCGCGCTCACGATCTTCGCGAAGGTGGCGGAGGGCGTGGCGGCGGTGCACTCGGCCGGCATCATCCACGGCGACGTGAAGCCCTCGAACATCGTGATCGAGGAGGACACGGGGCGCCCGGTGCTCGTCGATTTCGGCCTCGCGGGCCACGGCAACGACGTCGGCGATTTCGGCGGAGGGACCCCTTCGTACGCCGCGCCGGAGCAGGCCGGCCTCGGGCCGCCCGGCTCCACGGTGAGCCCGCGCAGCGACGTGTATGCGCTGGGATGCACCGTGTTCGAGATGCTGACCGGGCACCTGCCGTTCGAGGTGAAGGACCCGCTGGAGATGCTGCGGTGCCACGCGAAGCAGCCGCCGCCGAAGGTCAGCAGCCTCGTGCCCGAGCTGGCGGAGTTCGACGCGATCCTGGACAAATCCCTCGCGAAGAACCCGGAGCAACGCCACGAGTCGGTCGCCGCGTTCTCCGCCGCGCTGATGAAGGCGGCGATCTCGGTCGACAAGATGCAGGCGCGCACGTCGGGCATCTCGACGACGCGGCGCCGCGGTCAGACGCGCCCGCTGGAAGTCCTGGTGGTCGACGACGATCCGGATTTCCGGAAGTTCGCGGTGCGCGCGGTGAAGCTCGCGTTCTTCGGGATGCGGCTCCGCGTGAACGCGGCGATGACGGGCGGCGAGGCGATCGCGGCGGTGGAGGAGGAGACGCCGGATCTCGTGCTGCTCGACTTCGACATGCCCGGCTTCGACGGCGTGCAGACGCTGTCCGAGATGCGCGAGCTCGCGCACGGCGATCGCGTCCGCGTCGTGGTGATGAGCACGCCTTCGGGTCTGCTCGCGAGCCGGTGGCGCTTCTCGATCCTCGGCGTGCAGGATTTCCTGGCGAAGCCGGTGGAGCTGCGGACGCTGGTCGAGACGCTCGCGGCGATCGGGTCGCGCGCGGGTTGGACGAACAGCCCCGAGTTCGCGCTGCCCGGCGGGGAGGCTCCGTGACGATCCAGAAGATCATGATGGTGGACGACGAGCCGCACATCCGTCGGATCGGCGAGCTGTCGTTGCGGGGCGTGGGTCGGTGGACGGTGGTGCTCGCGGGCTCGGGTCGCGAGGCGGTGGAGATGGCGCGTCGCGAGCAGTCCGACGTGATCCTCCTCGACGTGATGATGCCGGGCATGGACGGCCCCGCGACGCTCGCGGAGCTGCGCGAGGTGCGTGAGACCGCGGCGATCCCGGTGATCTTCCTCACCGCGAAGGCGCAGCGCCACGAGGTGGAGCGCTACCGCATGCTCGGCGCGGCCGGCGTGCTGACGAAGCCGTTCGATCCGATGACGCTGCCGGACGAGGTCCGCTCGATCATCGAGTCCACCGCGCGCAGCTGATCGAAAGAGGAGGGGTGCCCACCCCCGGCCTTCGCTACGCGAAGTCCGCCCCTCCCAAATCGCTCTCTCCGTTCGCGAAGGGAGGGGCGCGTTACGTTGTTATGTCTCCGCGCGGGCCGGCTCCGGCGGCGAGGAAGGCGTCGCGGATCTCCTTCGGGACGCGCATCGGGCGGCCTGTCTTGAAGTCGATCATCGCCCACAGGGTCTTCGCGCGGACCACTTCGGCGCCGCCTTCGAGCTTCGTGATGCGCGTGTGACGCTCGCTCGTGACGGCGGTCCATTTTTCGATCCACGTCTCCACCTTGACGCGCTCGCCCTCGCGGACCTGCGACAGGTACTCGATCTCGTGGCGGCGCACGACGAACACCGCGCCGATGCGGAAATACGCGGGGCTGTCCCAGCCGACGGCCGCGGAGTGGGCCTTCGCGATGTCCTGGATCCAGCCGACGTACGCGACGTTCGAGACGTGCTCGAGCTCGTCGATGTCCTTCGGGGAGGCCGTGATCTCTTGCTCGAACATGCGTCACACCTCGCGGCGCAGGACCGGGTACGGGTCGAAGGTGTGGACCTCGACGAAGCCGTTTCGCTCGAAGGCGCTCATCGGGCCGGTCCACAGCTCGTCGTCGCGCACCGGCTCGCGCGGGCGGCGCGGGAAGGCCTCCAGCGCGCGGGCGCCCCACATCGGCGCGAAGCGGATCGCGCCGCGCACCAGCGCCTCCGCGACGCCGCGATGACGATGCTCCGGGTGCACGAGGAAGCAGCCGATCGCGAAGACGCCCTCGCGATCGCCCGCGAAGCACGGGAGGTTGCGGTAGAGGCGGCGATCGTAGGCCTTCTTCATCGACGTGACGGGCGCGACCTTCGCCCAGCCGACCACGGTGCGCGCGCCCGCGACGCGCGCGATCACTCCCTGCGCGTCCGGCGCTCCGGCGGCGATCCCCGCGCGCAGCTCGCGCTCGTTCTCGATCGTCCGGTTCGCGCAGCGATCGAGCCACTCGTTGTTCGTGCCCGTGAAGTGCCAGAAGCGGCAAAAACAAGGCGATTCGGACGCGCGGAAGAGGTCCGCGAGGTCGTCCGCGTCGTCCGCGCCGAGGGGCGTCACGTCGTAGAGCGCTTCGGTCATCGCGGCCTCAGATCGACGGCGGGCGGCGCGGGGGGCACGTCGCCTCGAAGGCCGCGGCCAGGGTGAAGAGGCGCTCTTCCGCGAGCGGCGGCGCCATGAGCTGCAGGCCGATCGGCAGCTCGGGGCGATCGGAGGTCGCGGGCGCGGGCGCGCACGGCACGCTGAGCGCCGGGATGCCCGCGAGGCTCGCCGGGAGCGTGTACACGTCCGCGAGGTACATCGCGAGCGGGTCGTCCACGCGCTCGCCGAGGGGGAACGCGACGGTCGGAGACGCGGGCGCCGCGATCACGTCGACGTCCCGGAACGCCGCCTCGAAGTCGCGACGGAAGAGCGTGCGGACCTTCTGCGCGCGCAGGTAGTACGCGTCGTAGTAGCCCGCGGACAGCACGTACGTGCCGAGCAGGATGCGGCGCTTCACCTCGGCGCCGAAGCCCGCGCCGCGCGTGCCCGCGTAGAGCGACGCGAGGTCGTCCTTCGAGGGCGCCCGCAGGCCGAAGCGCACGCCGTCGAAGCGCGCGAGGTTGGACGAGCACTCGGCCGTCGCGACGATGTAGTACGTGGCGACCGCGTACTTCGTGGTCGCGAGGTGCACCGGGCGGATCTCGCACCCGAGGGACGCGAGGCTCTCGATCGCGGCGCGCACGCTCGCCTCGACCGCGGGCTCGATGCCCTTCGAAAAGTACTCGGCCGGGACGCCGACGCGGAGGGCGCGGGGGCTCTTCTCGCAGGCCGCTTCGAAGTCGGGGACCTCGGCGCGGAGGCTCGTGGCGTCGCGCGGATCGTGGCCGGCGATCACGGAGAGCACGCGCGCCGCGCCGCGCACGTCGGTCGCGAGCGGGCCGATCTGATCGAGGCTGGAGGCGAACGCGATGAGGCCGTAGCGCGACACCCGGCCGTACGTCGGCTTGACGCCCACCGTCCCGGTGAGCGCCGCGGGCTGGCGGATCGATCCGCCCGTGTCCGAGCCGAGCGCCGCGGGGACGAGGCGCGCCGCCACCGCCGCCGCGCTGCCGCCCGAGGAGCCGCCCGGCGTGCGCCGCGGATCCCAGGGATTTTTGGCCGGAAAGAACGCGCTGTTCTCGTTGGACGAGCCCATCGCGAATTCGTCCATGTTGCACTTGCCGAGGAGGATCGCGTCGGCCGCGAGGAGCTTCGTGACGACGGTCGCGTCGTACGGCGGGCGGAAGCCGCGCGCAGGATCGGCTGCGTTTTCCGGGCGATCCGGCGTGCCGAACGTCGAGCCCGCGGCGCGCTCCGGCTCGTTCGCGGCGCGCGCCCGCGTGAGGATCTTGGAGCCGGCCGTGGTGGGGACGTCCTTCGTGCAGATCGGATCCTTCACGCCGATCGGCACGCCCGCGAGGGGGCCGAGCGCTTCGCCGCGCGCGCGGCGCTCGTCGATCGCGCGGGCCGCCGCGAGCGATCGCTCCCCTTGCACGGTGAGGAACGCGCCCAGATCGCGGCCGCGATCAACGCGGGCGAGGGCCGCGGTGGTGATCTCGAAGGCGCTCGCTTCGCCGCTCTTCACGAGGCGGGCGAGGTCGGTGACGGGGCGATCGAGCAGCTCGTCGCGCGCGGGCGTTTGCGTGGTCATGCGGTCACCCTTCGTCCACGTACGCGGGGACCCGGAAGCCGCCCTCTTCGGTGCTCGGCGCCTCGCGGAGCGCGATGTCCTGCGGGAAGCTCGGCGCCTCCACGTCCGGCCGCGGCACGATGCCCGCGCTGTCGACGTGCGCCATCGGGGGCACGTCGGTCACGTCGACCTCGCGGAGCTGCTCGACGTACGCGAGGATCTGGCCGAGATCGCGCGCCATGCGATCGGCTTCGGCCGGGGGCAGATCGAGGTTCGCGAGCTTCGCGATTCGCAGCACCTCGTCGAGCGGGATGCGCGGGGAGGCTTCGGAGGACATCGGCGGCTCCTTACCACGGACGCGCGCCGCGGGGACCGCAGCCGATCAGGGGCGCGCGCCGCAGGACCGCAGGCGATTCAGGGGCGCGCGCCGCAGGTACCTTCGCGGATCAGGCGTAGCGGTACACGACGCGCACGGACGCGGTGATGTCGACGTTGCCCGGCTCCACCGGGGTCATCGCCTTCGCCGAGAGGGACGCGAACGAGCGGAACAGGATCGGCGCGCCGCCCATGTTCGCCTCGAGCGCCTCCACGCTGCGGATCTTCACGGCGATGCTGTCGGCGATCGCGTCGGCGTCGCGGCGCGCGGCCTTCACCGCGGCCTTCAGGGCGCGCGCGCGCACGGAGTTCTCGTCGCGCACGGCGTAGCGGATGCCCGAAGCCATGTTCGCGCCGGCCTCGATCGCGGCGTCGATCGTCTCGCCCGCGCGGTCCACATCGGCGCGCACGCGGAGCTGCGAGGCCACGCGGTAACCCGTGATCTTGTTCTTGGTCGGGCTCTTCTCGTCCGTATCGATGATCGGCATCACGTCGTAGCCGACCGTCTGCAGGTCGGCGCTCACGAGGCCCACGTCGCGCAGCGCCTCGGTGACGGCGCTCATGCGCTGGGCGTTGTCCTGCGAGGCCTCCTGCGCGGTCTTGGCCGTCGTGACGACGTCGAGATCCAGGATCGCGAGGTCGGGTCGCACCTTGATCTGCCCGTCGCCCGTGACCGTCAGCGTGCCCGTGGTCGTCGACTGTGGCTTGGTCTTCATCGAGGAATCCTCCCTGCTCGGCGGCGCTCGGGAGGGGGCTTCCCCGGAACCTTTTCGGGCGTGCCTCCCCCGCGCGCTCGCCTTCGTGGTCCGGATCTTGGGCCGGCCGCTCGCCTCCCGCAAGCGCGCGGAGACGGCCACGCGCCGCGATGAAGTTGGCATTCCGCCGTGGGAGTGGTAGCCCGGGCGCCCATCCCGGGGCGGCACGCGCCACCCCACGAAGCTCCGCCCCTCCTCATGGTCTCGCACGCGTCCCCGTCGAACCCGCCGCCGAACGCCTCCGCGGCAGCGTCGCCCCAAGGCGCCTCCGCGCCGTCACGTCTCGCGCTGGCGAAGGCCTCGTTGCGCCGGCTGCGCGACATCGGCGCGGTGGCGGTGGCCGCGGGCGTCCTCTCGCAGATCGTCGCGAGCCCCCCGAAGACGCACGAGACCGATCGCGCCGCGGCCCTCGCGGCGGTGCTCAAGCAGCGCGGCCTCCTCGCGCAGCCCGGCGACATCCAGTGGATCGACGCGCCGCGCGGCGTGATGGGCTCGCTCGGATCCGTGTCGCGCGCGGTCGTGCGCGCCCGGGACGACGCGGCGGAGCCCTCGGATCTGTACCTCGTGGAGACGCGGCTCTCCCCCGAGGGCGTGCTCCTCCAGGTGGGCGACACCTTCAACCTCACCGACACGAGCGGCGCCGAAGAGTCGCGCCCCGTCGTGCGCGGCGAGCGGTTCGTGTACGTCGCGCGCCCGCTCGTGGCCGGGGCCTCGCAGACGGTGCACGTCGTCGATCTGAAGGGCCAGAACGTGCCCGAGAGCGCCGGCTGGACGCGCATGGAGCGCGCGCAGAACGCGATCACGAACTACCAGTCGACCGGCCAGATGCGGGGCCTCTCGGAGCGCTCGTTCACGGTGGAGGCGGACGCGCCGCCGCCTTCGGGCGACGAGAAGGCGCCGCCCGCGGGCGAAGCGGCCGCGCCGGAGGTGACCGTGGATCTCGACGGCGAGGCGCTCGTCGTGCGGTTCGCGGGGAAGGCGCAGGCGGTCCCGCTCGACAAGCCCGCGACGCTCGCGCCGTGGCTGCACGCGCAGCCGACCGAGCTCGCGAAGCCGCCGACGCTCGTGCAGTGGAGCGTCGACCGCGTGCGCGCGATCCCGTGGATCGGCGACGACACGATGCAGACGGTGAAGGCCGTCGCGTTCACGCTGCTCGACTTCGCGATGCGCAACAAGGAGGCCGCGACCGGAGACACCGGCGCCGCCGACATCGCGCAGGACCTCGGCCAGACGAACCTCGAAGCGCCCACGCGCACGATCCCGGTCGATCCGGAGATCGGGTGGCCGCCGCCGCCGCTGGAGCCCTACGTCACGCCCGCGCTCCCCGGCGAGGGCCAGTGGAACCCGCAGGACGCCGATCCCGTGATCCGCGTCGCGCCCGGGTTGCCGCCGGCCGTGCTCACCACGTTCATCCGCTCGGATCGCGGGCGCAAGGCGACGCGCCTCTACATCGCGCTCTGGGATCCGCGGCAGATCGAGCTCCACATGATGGCGGGCACCGTCGAGCCGAAGACCGCGACGGGCGAGACGGGGCCGGGCCTCATCCCGCGATCGCCCGAGGTGCTGAAGCGCGTGATCGCCGCGTCGAACGCGGGTTTTCAGGCGCTGCACGGCGAGTTCGGCATGATGGCGGACGGCGTCGTGTACCTCCCGCCGAAGCCGTACGGCGCGACCGTCGCGGTGAAGCGCGACGGCACCACCGTGTTCGGCACGTGGCCCGAGGACGTCACGGTGCCGCAGGACATCGCGTCGTACCGCCAGAACATGACGGTCATGGTGCTCGACGAGAAGTTCAACCCGTACGGCCGCAACTGGTGGGGCGGAACGCCGCCGGGCTGGGAGGACAAGACGCACACGGTCCGCACCGGCATCTGCCTCACGCGCGAGGACTTCGTCGCGTACTTCTACGGCGCGGACATCAGCCCCGAGGCGCTCGCGCAGGCGATGATCCAGACCCGGTGCAAGTTCGGCATCGCGCTCGACATGAACGCGGGCCACTCGGGCCTCGAGTTTTACCGCGTCGCGCCCGACAAGGATTTCGGTCCGCAGTGCAAGGACCCGTCGAAGGATCCGGGGGCCGCGCTCGCGGCGGGCCTCGACTGTGCGCCTCCGCTCGCGCCGGGGCAGCTCGGCGGCGATCTCGTCGAGGGCGACGTGACCGGGGTCGACGGGTGGCACTTCCGCGCGCGCCGCTTCATCAAGGGCATGGGGCTCATGAATTTCCCGCGCTACATCAAGCGCGAGGGGCGCGACTTCTTCTACATGACGCTGCGGCAGATGCTGCCCGGCAAACCGCTGCTCTCCGGCGTGAAGGAGCCTGAAAAAGGCGAGGGCGAGTGGCGCCTCAAGGGCCTGCCGCAGCACGGCTTCCCGTACGCGCTCGCGATGACGGAGGTGCGCCCCGACGGCGCGCGGCCCGACGCGAAGGTCCGTGTGTTGAAGCTCGATCCGAAGCTCATGACGTCGGCGCCTGCGGCGAAGGCGACGACCGCGGCGAAGACGATCGCGGTGCTCGACGCGGGCGAAGCGGCGACGGGCGATCACGTCACGAGCCTGTGGCACTCGAGCGGCGCGTTCTCGATCGCGGCTCTTGCGCCGGTGCCGGACGCGGTGCGCCTCGCGAGCGGCGCGTCGGATCCGGGCGCGGCGGTCGCTGCGATCGGCGTGAACGACGAGGACGGCATGCTCGTGTACGTGGAGCTCGAGACGCCCCCGCAAGCGCCGACGCCCGCGGACGGCAAGCTGCTCCTTGACCTCTTGAAGAAGGCCGGCTGTTCGACGCACGTGTTCCTGAAGGCGCCGTGGTCGCTCGCGCTGGGCGGCGACACGAGCCTCGCGGGCGCGGCGATGCATCCGCCTGCGGGCGCGAGCGCGGTCCGTCTCGCGCGCGTGACGGGCGCGGGCGCGGGCCGCTTCTTCGAAGACACGCCCGTGGTGCCGTTCGACAAGTGGTACCCGCTGCAGCAGAAGCGCATCCGTTACTTCAAGCACGCGAAGCAAGAGAGCGGCGGCGACGATCCGTGACGGCGACTGCGGGGGCAGGTTCCGCGACGACGCACGTCGATGTGGCGGAGCCCGCGCGTCGTCCCGTTCTGCGACGATCCATCGTCCTGCCGTGACGATCCATCGTGATCCTGCGGCGTGACGATCCTTGTCAGGCCCGCGTGGCTTTCGCACTCGACGGCCGCGGCGGTCCCTGGTTTGATGCGGGGTTCAAAGGAGAAGCTTCATGTCGGGCAAGATCGCGCGCATCGTGATTGATGCGGACAAATGCATCGGGTCGGACGCCTGTGTGGCCGTCGCCCCCAAGACGTTCAAGGTCGACCCGGAGACGAACGTCGCCGTGGTCATCGATCCCCATGGAGATCCCTTCGAGTACCAGATGACGGCGGCCGCGGACTGCCCGCCCGAGGCGATCAGCTTCTTCGACCACGAAGGCCACCCGATCGACATCGACATCGACGCGATCGACTTCCCAAAGGACGCGAGCCACTGAGGGCGCCACTGGGAGACGTTGTGAATCGCTGAAACGAAAACGCCCCGGCATCCGCGTGGAGCCGGGGCGCTTCTTTTTGTGGGGTTTCTGAGACGCGGTTCAAGAGGCCCCGTCCCTGACGAGACCTCTCCCGCGCCCCCCAAACAAAGACCTATTTCGCCAGGGCGAGCTTGTGCAGCTCGATCGCGAGGTCTTCGCCCTCTTTCAGGAGGCCCTTCGTCTCTTGCGGGGTGTCCTTGTTCTTGCCGTTGATGACCTCGAGGTACTCCGCGATCTTCAGGCGGAGCTGAGGCACCACCTTGTCCGCGAGGAACGCGGTCGTCTGCGGCGTCACCGGGATCACGATCGGGTCGCTGCCGGTGAGGTCGCCCTTCTCCCAGCGCTTGGCCTTCTTCTCGGCCGGCTTGCCGCCTTCGAGCTTCGTGATCGTGATGTCCTTCGGGAAGTCCTTGCCGAACGCGAAGGGCTCCTTGTTCGGGACGAGCTCGGCCACCATGCCCTTGCTGCCCTCGGGCCGGAAGAAGACCGAGTAGTTCACGATCGGCTCCTTCTCTTCCTTCCAGGCCTTTTCCGCCTGCGGCTGAACGGTGCCGAGGACGTTCTTGAGCTGGTCCTTGTCCTCGTTCAGGTCCTGCACGTCCTTCGTGAACTTGAGCAGGGGCTTGAGCGACTTGCCGACGTTGCCGATGCCCGGCTTCTCCAGGTTCGAGGCGTCGAACGGGATGTTGATGCCGCCGAGCTGCGCCGCGAGGTCCGCGGGGAATTCCTTGCGACCGAGCTTGTCGTAGGCGTCCTGGAGCTTCTCGCCGAGCTCCTTCACCTTGTCGTTCGCCGCCTTCACCTCTTTTTCGATGTCGCCGGCCGTCTGCACGCCGCGCTTGCCGGCCGCCGATCGCTCCTGCGCGCCGCCGATCGCGAAGCCCGCCGCGATGCCGACGATCGCCGCGATGCCCGCGTAGAGCGCCGTCCGCTTCGAGGCCTTCTTGCGCTCCTCGTGGATCTCCTCGCCGACCTCGACCTTGATCGTCTGCTGCGCGGCCGTCGGCTTCTGCGAGACCTCACGCTGCGACGGACGCTGCGCGAACGGCGGCAGCGGGATGCCGGGAGAGATGCCCGGCGGCGGCGCGATCCCGGAGGCAGACGGACGCACGCTCGGCGTGGGGACGGGGACCGAAGGCGCCGGCACACCACCATCCGAAGAAGGCGGCGGGGGCGCGCCCGGCTGGGAGGACGGGGTCGCGCCGGGCACGGGCATCGGCACCGCGGTCATCCCGGTCTGCGTCGTCTTCCCCAGGCGCGCTTTCAGATCGATCTTCGTCTTCTTTTTGTCTTCCGCCATCGGCTCCTCGAACCTCGTGAGCGCTCATCCCGGACGGCGCGTGCCCGCTGCCTCGCGAGAGGTGAGCGCGCCTTCGGCCGTCCGCTGGAAACGGTAGCGATCCAGAGCATCGGCACGTTAACGGCGTGCCGCCTTGGCTGTCAACGCTGCGGGTTTCGTGAGCGCACCTCGGCCCTCGGGGCCCGTCACCGAGGCCGCTTCGAACGGCCACGGACCCGACGTGAGGCTCGGTTGCGCATCTCCGTCGCGCGCCAAACTTGGACCGGGACGCGCGGTGGAGCTAGGAGAATGCCGGATGCTGCCAAGGCTCCCATTTGCTGTCGACACGCGAACCGTGACGAGCTTTGACGGCACACGGATCGCGTACCACACGACCGCCGAGCCGTTCGCCGGCGCGCCGGTGATCCTGCTCGCGAACGGCCTCGGCGGACCGCCCACGTCGTGGCGCGCGCAGATCGATTACCTGTCGGATCGGTACCGGCTGATCACGTGGGACTACCGCGGCATGTACGCGTCCGGAAAGCCGCCGCGCAACGAGGCGTCGTCGTACCTCGTGCCGAACCACGTGCGCGATCTCGAGACGATCGCGAAGGCCGAGGGCGTGACGCGCGCCGCGCTGATCGGCTGGAGCATGGGCGTGCAGGTGTCGCTGGAGGCGTACCGGCAGCTCCCCGGCCTCATCTGCAACCTGGTGCTCATCAACGGCACGAGCGGCCGCGCGCTCGACACGGTGAGCCCGCTGCCCGGCGCGAAGGTGGTGCTGCCGAAGATCATCGACGTCGCGCGGAAGGCGCACGGCCTCGCGAAGCAGCTCGCGCAGCGCACGACGAGCCAGCCGGAGACGGCGCTGTGGTTCAAGCGGATGGGCCTCATCAGCGAGACGTTCGACGACGGCGTGTTCGCGGAGCTGGTGCACGAGTACGGCGGCCTCGACATGGAGGCGTTCTTCTTCAATTTGAAGGCGATCGGCACGCACGACGCGGGCCCTGTGCTCTCCACCATCGACGTGCCGGTGCTCGTGATCACGGGGGATCACGACTCGTTCACGCCGCGCGCGCTGGCGCAGCAGATGGCGCGGACGATCCGCGACGCCGAGATGCTGGTGGTCCGCGGCGGCACGCACTACACGTGCGTGGAGTTCCCCGAGCTCGTGAACCTCCGCATCGAGCGCTTCTTCCGCGAGCATGGATTTGTGCCTGCACAGGCTTGATTCGAAGGCGATGGCGCGCGCCTTCGCGGCGAGGGCGACGTGACGCTCGCTCGCGACGAGGGGCCGCGCGTGCTCGTGGTCGATTGCTACGACTCGTTCACGTACAACCTCGTGCAGGCGCTGCGGGGCCTCGGGGCGGCGTGCGACGTGGTGCTGTGCGACGCGATCGATCCGAGCGGCGTGCGAGCGCGCGCGCCGGACGGCGTGCTCCTGTCACCGGGGCCGTGCACGCCGACGGAGGCGGGGGCGACGCTCGCGATCCTCGAAGAGCTGTCGGACGACGTGCCGATCCTCGGCGTGTGCCTGGGGCACCAGGCGATCGCGCACGCGTTCGGGGGCCGCGTGGTGCGCGCGTCGCGCCCGCTGCACGGCAAGGTGAGCCGCATCGAGCACGACGGGCGATCCATCTTCGCGGGGGCGCCGCAGGGGTTTTCGGCCGCGCGGTACAACTCGCTCGTGGTGGAGCCGCGCTCGCTCCCGTCGGCGCTGCACATCAGCGCGTGGACGGAGGACGGCGAGGTGATGGGGCTGCGCCACCGCACGCGGCCGCTCGAAGGCGTGCAGTTCCATCCGGAGAGCGCGCTCAGCGAAGAGGGCGATCGGCTGCTGGGAAACTGGCTCGCGAGCCTCTAGAGCTGGTTCACGTCACGACGAGCACAGGCAGACAGACGCTTTTTGTGATTTTACAAGGGGGCTCCGCCCCCTCGTATCACTCCCCCGACGAGCCTCAGAGGCTCCAGTCGATCGGCGCCTGACCCTTTTTCGTGAGGGCGGCGTTCGCGGCGGAGAACGGCTTGCTGCCGAAGAAGCCCTGGTGCGCCGACAGCGGGGACGGGTGGTTCGCCTCCAGGATCGTGTGCTTCGCGCGATCGATCAGCTTGGCCTTCTTCTGCGCGTGCTTGCCCCAGAGGATGAACACCACGTGATCGCGCTCGCGGCTGATCGCCTGGATCGTCGCGTCCGTGAACCGCTCCCACCCCTTGCCGGCGTGCGATCCCGGCTCGTGCGCGCGCACGGTGAGCACCGCGTTGAGCATCATCACGCCGCGCTCGGCCCACTTCTGCAGGTGCCCGTGGCTCGGCGTCGCGACGCCGAGATCGGCGCGCAGCTCGGTGAAGATGTTGCGCAGCGAGGGTGGGGTCGCGACGCCCGGCTGCACCGAGAAGCTGAGGCCGTGGGCCTGGCCGTCGTCGTGGTACGGGTCCTGGCCCAAGATCAGCACATTCACGTTGGAGAGCGGCGTCAGCGCGTAGGCCGAGAAAACCTTGTCGCGCGGCGGGAACACCTGGTGCTCGGCGCGCTCCCTCTCCACGAAATCGAGCAGATCCAGGAACCACGGCTGGTCCATCGTCTCCGCGAGCGGCGCGATCCACGCGTCGACCGCGGGCGCGGCCTTCGGCGCGGGCGCGGGCGCGACCGGAAGCTTGCGGCCACCCGCGAAGCGCCACGCGGGCGGCGGGGCATCGACCGGCGCGGGCCGCGGTCCCTCCACGCCTTTGCGCGGGCACTCCGCGAGGAACGGGCACCGCGCGCACGCCGGCTCCTTCGCGGTGCACGTGTAGCGGCCGTGCAGCACCATCGCGGGGCCGAAGAAGGTCCACGCCTCCTTGGGGACGCGCGCCATCAGATCCGCCTCGATCTTCTCCGGATCGTCGTGCGTGGAGAGG
This sequence comes from Polyangiaceae bacterium, assembly GCA_046351455.1. GTDB lineage: Bacteria > Myxococcota_A > Polyangia > Polyangiales > Polyangiaceae > JADJRH01. Next base: position 155,488 of record JAXLYM010000010.1, on the reverse strand, counting down.
CCCATGCGCTGGCTCACGCGCTGCACGTGCGTGTCGACGATGACGCCCGTGGGCAGGTCGAAGCAGCAGTTGAGCACCACGTTGGCGCTCTTCCGCGCGATGCCTTTGATCGACGTCAGCTCCTCGATCGAGCGCGGCACCTTGCCGCCGAAGCGCTCCACCAGCGCGCGGCAGATCGTCTGCACGGACTGCGCTTTCTGACGGAAGAAGCCGGTGGGCTTCAGGTCCTCCGCGAGCTCGTCGAAATTGGCTTCGGCGAAGGCCTTCGGGCTCGGGTACTTCACGAACAGCGTCTCGGTGACGCGGTTCACGCGCTCGTCGGTGCACTGCGCGGCGAGCGTGGTGGCGACGATCATCTCTTCCGGCGTGGACCACTCGAGCTCGTACGTCGCGTTCGGGAAGTGAGCGCGGAGACCGCGCAGGAGGCTGTCGATGCTCGGGGCTTGTTCGGCCATCGCCGGATCGATATCGTCGCACGACCTCGATCTCCACACCCAATCGAGCGGATGAGCACGGTGAACCCGCGCGACGACATCGAGCGGCTGCTCCACGAGGGCCGCGTGCATCGCTGGACGCGGCGCCGGCCCGCGTGGCCGGGGCACAGCACGTTCGTCGCGCTCCGGGGCGGAGAGGTGGTGGTCGGCGATCGCTACGCGGCCGAGGGCATCGAGCGCACGTACGCGTGCGATCCCGCGTCGCTGATCGAGGGCGCTTTCCAGGACGTGATCGCCGCACAGCTCGGCGCCGACGTGCTCCGAGAGGTCCTCGCGGAGGTGCGGCGCGACTTCGTCGACGTGACGCCCGCGATCCAGAAACCCTTGGATCCGCCGAAGATCGCGACGGAGCGCCCCGCGATCGCGCTGCCGCCCTCGACCTTCGTGACGCCCCTCGGGGGCCGCCCGCCGCCAGATGCGCCGAAGCCGTTGGTGACGCCGCCACCCGCTGCGCCCGCGCCGCCGAAGCAAATGGTTGCGACCGCGTCGGCGCCCTCACCCCCAAAACCAAGCGTTGCGCCTGCACCATCGCCGCCGCAGCCAGTCGCAGCGCCTGCGCTCGCACAACCCGTCAAGCGAGCGATCGATCCGGCCTCGCGCGTCGACGTGGCGGTGGTGGCGTGCGACGCGATCGGGCTGCCGCTCGTGGTGACGCTCCGCGGGATCGCGCGATCGCCGGTGAAAGAGCTGCTCTCGGGGTTGCAGGCGCTGCCGTTCCGCGTCGCGAAGAACCTCTCGCGCGACCACGCCGAGTCTCTGGCCGCTCGGATCGCGGGGCTCGGGGCCGAGATTCAGATCTTGCCCGCCGCTTCGTGAGCGGCCGCGTCCTCGGGGGCTAGCGCCGATTCGGAGAGACCGCCTACCATCGCCGGCCGCCGTGCCGGGCGACGGCGCACGACGACTCGCACCCACGCGATCGGGGCCCGGCGCCGATCCGTTCGAACCTTCGAGGCAACAACCCCATGGCCGTGGTGCACGAACCAAAGACCAGAGAAGAGATCCAGAAGGAGTTCAACCAGCTCCTTCGAACGCACGAGCAGCGCGCGTCGCAGATATCGACGAAGGCCGAGGAGGCGGTCCAGATCAAGGATCGCGAGCTCGTCGAACGCGCCGCCGGCTACACGGTCGAGACGATCATCAACAGCCTGGCCAAGCTGCAGCTCGGCTTCGGGAGCGCCGTCGAGTCGATCGCCGCGCAGCTCCAGGCCGAGTCGGACAAGCTCGGCGAGCTGCGGCGCGCCATCGAGGTGGAGGCCCAGCGCCTGGAGCAGCTCCGCGCCACCGTCGTCGCCGCGGAGGCGCTCGCGATCCTGAAGCAGGACAGCCAGCAGAAGCTCGCCGCGCTCACCGCCGAGGCCGATCTCGCGAAGAAGCAGCTCGCGGACGAGCAGACCGCGGTCCGCGAGCAGTGGCAGAAGGAGAGCGAAGAGGCGAAGAGCGCCGCCGCCGAGCACGAGGCCGCGCAGTCCAAGGAGCGCAAGCGCGCCGAGGAGGAGCACAAATACGAGCGCGAGCGCCTCGCCAAGATCGAGGCCGACGACAACGCCACGAAGCGCACCGCCCAGGAGCGCAAGCTCGCCGACGAGGCCGCGATCAAGAACAAGGACTGGGCCGCGCGCGAGAAGGCGCTCGACAAGCGCGCCGCCGACATCGCAGAGCTCCGCGCGAAGGTCGCGGGCTTCGGCGCCGAGCTGGAGGCCGCCGCCACGAAGGCTCGCGAGAAGGCGATCGCCGCGGTCAACCGCGACGCCAAGTTCGAGATGGACATGCTCGAGAAGGAGCACGACGCGAACGTCAAGGTGTTCGAGCTCAAGGTGAAGACGCTGGAGGAGCGGATCGCGCGTCAGACGGCGCTCATCGCTGACCTCAACGTCAAGCTCGACGCCACCATCGCCAAGTCGCAGGGCCTGGCCGAGCAAGCCTTCAAGCGTCCCACGGCAGGAGCGTGATCGACATGGCCACGACTACGAAAGTCTCCACCCGCAACAGCAAGCAAGAGCTCGTCGACGCGTACAACCAGCTCGCGAAGGAGCTGAAGGCCGCGAAGAGCGCGCCGCCCGCGCCCGCGGCCTCGTCGAGCAGCGGCTCCGATGACGACGGCGGCGAGCTCAGCATCGCGGACATCGTCGAGCGCCTGAAGGCCCTCACGCTCAACATCGGCGAGTCGAGCAGCTCGCTGCAGAAGGCGCTCTCCGCCGAGGCGACGGAGCTCGGGCGCCTTCGTTCGGAGGCGGACGGCTACATCGATCAGCTGAAGACGCTGCACTCGATCTCGGTGGGCCCCGACACGCTCGCGAAGCTCATCAAGCAGCACGGCGAGACCGCGAAGGCCGCCGACGCCGACCTCTCCGAGAAGCGGAAGGCCTTCGACAAAGAGATGACGACGGCGCGCGCCGCGTGGAAGCGCGAGCAGCAGGAGCGCGCGACGCAGACGAAGGAGTCCGCGGCGCAGCTCGACAAGGCGCGTCAGCGCGACGCGCAGGAATACAAGTACGCGACCGAGCAGCAGCACAAGGCCGAGAACGACGCCGTCGCGCAGGCGCGGAAGGCCTTCGCGCAGGAGCAGGCCGACCTCGAAGAGCGCTCCAAGAACGAGTGGTCCGAGCGCGAGAAGGCCATCGCGGAGCGCGAGAAGGAGCTCGCGGAGCTGACGAAGAAGAGCGAGGCGTTCGAGTCCGAGCTGGAGTCGGCGACGAAGAAGGGCGAGGCCGAGGGCACCGGCATCGCGAAGCGCCAGACGAAGACGGCGTCCGATCTGAAGAAGAAGGACAACGAGGCGATCCAGCGCGTGCTCGAGCTGAAGATCCAGTCCTTGCAGGACACGATCGGCAAGCAGGACGCGCAGATCGAGGAGCTCTCGCGCACGCTCGACAGCACGCGCAAGCAGACGACGGAGCTCGCCGTGAAGGCGATCGACGGCGCGAGCAACGCCAGCTCGTTCGCGGCGATCAAGGAGATCGCGCTGGAGCAGGCGAAGAACACGCAGAAGAGCAAGTGAACCGCGAGGGGCGGGAGAGCTCGTCTCTCCCGCCGGATTCGTCGCCCAGCGCCGGCGCTTGACCGCGCTCTTCGCCGGTGGCTAATCGTGGCCGGTGATCCAGGAAATCCGCATCGAGAACATGCGCGGGATCCGCATGGGCGCCATCACGGGGATGAGCCCGCTCACGGTGCTCGTGGGGCCGAGCGGAGCAGGAAAGAGCACCGCGCTGGAAGCGCTTCTGCTCGGCGCCGGCGGAACGCCCGGGTCTGCCATTGCGCGTGTCGTCATTCGCCGCGTGGAGACGAAAGGGGCAGCGCGTTGGCTGTTCTGGCGGGGCGGCCGCACGGATGACCCGACGATCCGGATCCACGTCGGCTTGGACGGGGAGCCTCCGCGCGCGATCACGCTTCGCCTCGCGTCGGAGGTGGACCGAGACCTCGAAGAAAAGCTGACCGTCACGCGTGCGCGCGCGCCATTCGCGCAGATCAATGCGGATCTCGCGTGGGGGGAACGAGAGAGAGAGGTTCGAGCGAGAACGGCGCTGTCCTACGACAACCTCTACGCCTTCGAGCAACGCGCGGTGTCTATCGACCAACGAGGCGAGCTACCGCCGGGCCGTGTGCGGCTGGTGGATCCGCGCCCTGGAGGCATGCACGCGCCCCTTTGGAAATCGTACATGGAGGCGTTCGAAGGTGGGCGAGCTGGTGAGGTGGAGGCGCTCGTGCGGGAGGTCATCCCGGATCTCGATCGGATTGTGCCGTTGAGCGATGACGACGGTCAGAGCCTCGTTCACCTCGGGTACAAAGATCACAGCGTGCCTGTGGCCCTTGCGGGCGACGGAATCCAGACGCTCGTGCAGGTGAGCCTCGCGGTCGCGCAGTCCGCCGGGAGCACGGTGCTCCTTGAAGAGCCGGAGTCTGCCCAACATCCGCGCGCTGCGTATTGGACGGCTCGCGCAATCTCAGCGGCGGTCAAGCGGGGGGTGCAGGTGATCCTGAGCACGCACAGCTTGGAGCTCATCGACTGGTTGCTCGCCGGGATGGAGGGCCACCTGGAAAAGATGTCGTTGCACCAGATGGCGTGTCGGGACGGCGCGCTCGTCGTCGCTCGATTCGCGGGCACGGATGTGGACGCTGCGCGCGACGTCATCGGCGAGGACTTCCGATGAGCGAGCCGAGCGAGTCCGTCGTCCTCGTCGAAGGCTATGACGACCGGGATTTCTGGAAGGGGCTGCTGCTTCATCTCGGCTGCACGGAGGCTCGATCGGGACCGCCGTCGCCCCATCGGGAGACCGCGGTCTTCTCGTACCAGGGCGCGGCGCGGCAGCTCGTCCATATTTCGCCGTACAAGGCGCCGACGCCGCGCCGACCGCAGGGGATGGAGCTCTCCGCGGCGGTTCGAATCAAGCTCGATGGCCGTCGCACAAAGCCGCTCTCTCGCCTCGTCATCGCGTCGGACGCCGACCTCCACCCGACGCTCGCGGACGCGCGCAAGAGCGTGCACGACCTGCTCCTACGCGAGTGCCCCGACGTGAGCGAGACCGCGGAGGGCGACTTCTCGATCGAAGGCGGGAGCCTGCTCGTCTCCACTTCCTTTCTTCATGGTGGCGCCGCCCGAGACGCGGACGGGAGACTTCCACCCGGCGTCCCGGAGCAACCTGCGATGGAGCAGCTCGTGTGCGCCGCCCTTCGGGAGGTTTATCCGGATCGACTGGACGCAATCACGCGCTGGCTCGCCGATCGGCCATCGCCCACCGGCAAGCTTCACAAGGCGCACGCGTGGTCGCACTACGCGGGCTGGTTCACGGACCATGGCACCGGCGACTTTTACTCTGCGTTGTGGCGTGACGAGCGCGTGGCGGAGGCGCTCCTTCGATTGCTGAAGCAGCAGGGCGCCCTTCGGATCATCGAGTCGCTCGTCCGCTAGCCCGAGTTTGCGCGTGTTGCGAGCGCCTTCTCGATGAAATCGCGCCACACCTCGTTCGGCTCCCACAGGCTGCGGAGCTGGGCGAACGCCTCGTCGCGGCCGCACCCTTCGCGGATCACGCGGTAGATCCCGAGGAACACCGACACGCGGTAGTTGGCGGCGCAGTGCACCCACACCTTGCGATCCTTGTTCGCGTCCATCGCGTCGAAGAAGCGCACGACCTCGTCCAGCTTCGGCGCCGTGAACACGACGGGGATGTGCACGTACTCCATGCCGAGCGCTTCGACCGTGCCGCGCTCATCCTTGAGCGAGTACCGAGGATCATCGTGCAGCGCGAGGTTGATGACGGCGCGGTACCCGGCGGCGGCGATGTCCGCGAGCTGCGCTTCGGTCGGTTGCCCCGACGACCCGATGCGCTCGCCTACGAAGCGAACGTTGACGATCTCGGCCAGCGGCGCGTCGTTCATGGGCGGAGGATAGCGGCGTGTGCCGGCGAGTCGTTCAAAGAGGTGTGGACGGTCGCGGTGGCGTGACGGCCTCGCGGGCGGCGTCGACCGCGCGAAGGATGCCGCGCGCGTGGTCGAGGAACGTGGCGCCCGCGGGCAGGAGCCGCATCCCCCGCGGCGTGCGCTCGAACAGCGGCGTGCCCAGCTCGTCTTCGAGGCCGCGGATCGAGCGCGTGAGGGGCGGCTGCGACACATGGAGTCGCTCGGCGGCGCGGCTCAAGTGCCCCTCTTCGGCGACGGCGACGAAATAACGGATCTGCGCGAGGCTCACGAACCGCAGCTTACCAGGCGTCATACCGAATCGGTATTGGATCGCGGCGGCCTCTCCATCGCACCCTCCGCGAATGGCGATCACGATCTACGGCGCGCGTGAGGTGGAGTCCATGCGTCGCGCAGGGCAAGCTGCGGCAGCGACTCTCGCTCTCGTCGGCTCCAGACTGCATGCGGGCGTCTCCACCGCGGACATCGACCGATGGGTGCGCGAGGACACCGCGCGACGCGGCGGAGCACCGAGCCAGCTCGGGTACCACGGATTCCCGGCGGCGGTGTGCACGAGCCGGAACCACGTTGTTTGCCACGGTATCCCGAGCCGCGACGACATCCTCGTGGACGGCGACATCGTGAATGTGGACGTGACAACCCACCTCGGCGGCTTCCACGGCGATACGTCTGCCACCTTCTTCATCGGCGAGCCGTCCCCGGAGGCGCGTCACGTGGTCGACGTCGCGCGGAGATGCCGGGACGCCGGGATCGCGGTCGTTCGAGACGGCGCGCGCATCGGCGATATCGGGGCGGCGATTGACGATCTGGCCCGCCGCGAAGGCTGCTCGGTGGTCCGCGAGATCGGAGGCCACGGAATCGGCCGATCGATGCACGAGGCGCCGCACGTCCCGCACGTCGGAGAGCGGGGCAGGGGAGTCCGTTTACGTGCTGGAATGGCGATCACGATCGAGCCGATGGTGAACCTCGGCCGCGCAGAGGTCCGCACGCTCGGAGACGGCTGGACGATCGTGACCGCGGATGGAAGCCTGTCCGCGCAGTTCGAGCACACGGTGATCGTGACGCGCAGTGGATGCGAGATCGTGACCCTCCCGAGCGCGATCAGGGAGCATCCGGAGTGGACTGGATCTTCGGCGGCCGCGAAAGCGTGACTGCAATCGTGGCGTGAGCGCTTGTTGGAAGCGTTCTGCGTCGGGGGGAGTAGCGGGGGAGCACCCCCGCAACCCCCCCATTTTCGGCGGAAAGAGGCTTCCCAACTGCGCGCATCCCGGCGAATATGGTGGGGCGGGTGGTGGATCCGTTCGGACCCCCGGAGAATCCGTTTTACCTGGTGTGCGCCCCTCAGGACGGGGGCACCGGGGAGATGGATCCGGTGCCCGTGCAGATCACCGACGAGAAAGGAAACGAGGTCGCTCTCGCGGACGTCGGGAGACCGAAGAGTCTTGTCGTGACCTTCTTGCTGCGGCTCAAGAACATCGGCGCTGGGTTCACGGCGCCCGCCAGGATCAAGGCGATGATGCCGAACGTCGCGGTCCGGCCGTCGGGGAGCAGTCGAGTTGTCTTGCCGTCGAATTTTCGAACGTGGGACGCGCCGGGGATCACAAAGAAGAGGAAGCGGCTGCTGGCGGCCATCGGGAATACGTTTCCCCAAGCCTACGTGCCCGTAGGAGGCCACCTTGGCGGTGGCGATCCCTACTGTGGGATTCCCTACCAGCTGTTGACGTGTTGGGATCCGATCAAGAAAGGAACCTCCTGCACAGGCATCAACGGGATGATCGAGGCGATCTTGACCGGCTCGAAGGGGCGATGGAGCTTTTCCGCGCCCATGTTCGAGGAAGAACAAGCCCGACGAGCTTCGTGAATGGATCAATCATATTGAGCATCCTGCGCAGTACCCTGCTCCGTGGCAACCGCCCCCACCTACCGCTGCCTCGTAGCGCCTATTGGGTTCCGGAGCCCTCCGACCTGGCGCAGCGGAATCCGAGGTCGTCATTCCGGTCGGAGACGTACCGGGGAGCGCTCCAATCGACGTTCTGAAAGCGCGGATCGTAGTCCCTCCATGATATCCCCACCACGAGCGCGGCTGGTTCGGCTCGTCCTTCTCGTTGGCCCGGCACCATGCTCGAAGTCCACTCCATCAAGTTGCCGAGCAAGCCGGCGACCCCTTGAGGGCTATCGCCCATCGGGTGGGCGCGTACTGGACAGGTCCCTTCCTCCGGCTGCGGCTTGTATTTGACGATAGGACGACAACCGAAGAAGAGAAATTGGCAGGCGAATTGGACGTCCTCGACATCTCCAAAGTGGCTGTGCCCCCAACAAAGATAGGTCTTATTCCATAGCTCCGGCGCGTCCCCGCCCCACGGATAAGGCGACCCGCGGTCGGCACCATGCGCTGCCCAGGCCCATTCGTTTGCGGTCGGGAGCCGCTTCCCAAGATGCTCGCAATAGGTCGCTGCCTGCGGCTGACTGACACAGTTGATGGGGTGGTCCGACTTCGTGAGCACGCCATACGTCGCTTGGCTCGGGCTACCATGAGTAGGTCCGGCAGCGTCGCCGTATGTGGGCTTACCGCTGCAGCGGAGGTCCTCATCGTTGCACGCGCCCTCCACGACGCACCCCCCGTAATCCTCCGCTGTTACCTTGGTCACATCAAGCCAGAACGGGGCGACGGTCACCAGCGCTCCGGGCTTCCGACTCGGCTGGTAGTCGTTCTCTGGGTCCTCCGCGATCAGGTCGATTCGCACATAGCTCCCCCCCGGCAGAAGCACCATGTTCGACGTGTCCGGCCGCGGGCGCGCGCTCATCACCGTGGGAGTCGGCGGAGTGGCATCCTTCACCAGCGGGCGCGCGACGAGCGATGTCTTCGCGGGCGCGTCCGGAGGCGAGAGCGACGGTCCGCACGAGGACACCAAGCCGGCGAGGGCCACTCCCACACGGAGCATCCGCGTTTGGCGCTCCTCCACCTGCTTCATGCGCGGAACACAACCCCTGCTCCCCGGCGACGTCAATCGTGCTCGCTTGTCTGGGAGCGTTCTTCGTCGGGGGGAGTAGCGGGGGAGCACCCCCGCAACCCCCCCACTCATCAAGCACGATCGCTGTTCACGAGGCGCCTTCGAATCAGCGTTTGAGCAGCTTCTCGAACGGGTTGTTCTTGAAGCCCGCGCCGGTCGTGTCGATCTTCTTGCCGCCGCCGCCCTGGTTGCGGAAGTCGTGCACGCGGCCGCCGCCGGGAGGCATCTGGTTGCCGCGGACAGGGTCCTTGCGCTGCGCTCCGTGCGCGCCCGGGGTCGTCGAGCCTTCGGGGGAGTCGCCCTTCTTCGCGCTCAGGCTGATGCGCTTGCGCGCCAGATCGACCTCCATCACGCGCACGCGGATCTTGTCGCCGACCTTCACCACCTCGCTCGGATCCTTCACGAAGCGGTCCGACAGCTTCGACACGTGCACGAGGCCGTCCTGGTGCACGCCGACGTCGACGAACGCGCCGAAGGCCGTGACGTTCGTGACGACGCCCTCGAGATCCATGCCCGGCTTGAGGTCCTCCATCGTGCGCACGTCGTCGCGGAACTTCGGCGGCTCGAACGTCGCGCGCGGGTCGCGGCCCGGCTTCTTCAGCTCCGCGAGGATGTCGTTCATCGTGAAGATGCCGACGTCGCCGTCGATGTACCGCTTCGTGTCGATGCGATCGATCAGCTTCAAATCGCCGACCAGCGACGCGACCGGCACGCCGAGATCCTTCGCGATGCGCTCGACGAGGTGGTAGCGCTCCGGGTGCACCGCGCTCGAATCGAGGGGGTGCTCGCCGCCGCGCACGCGCACGAAGCCCGCGCACTGCTCGAACGTCTTCGGGCCGAGGCCGCTCACCTCGAGCAGCGCCTTGCGGGATTTGAAGGCCCCCGCGACGTTGCGGTGCGCCACGATCTTCTTCGCGACCGACGTGCCGATGCCCGCGACGCGCGCGAGGAGCGGGGCGCTCGCCGTGTTGAGCTCCACGCCGACGGAGGACACGCAGCTCTCGACGACGTCATCCAGCTTCTTCGCGAGCAGACCTTGATAGACGTCGTGCTGGTACTGGCCGACGCCGATGCTCTTCGGATCGATCTTCACGAGCTCGGCCAGCGGATCTTGCAGGCGGCGCGCGATGCTGATCGCGCCGCGCACGGAGACGTCGAGGTCCGGGAACTCTTCGCGCGCGACGTCGCTCGCGGAGTACACGGAGGCGCCGGCCTCGCTGACGCTGATCACGAGCGCGTCCTTGATCCCGGCCTCGGCGAGCGTGTCCTTCGTGAAGGCCTCGGTCTCGCGGCCGTGCGTGCCGTTGCCGATCGCGACGGCCGTGATGTCGTGCTTCTTGTAGAGGTCGACGAGCGTGCGCTTGGCCTTCGCGAGCGCGCCGTCGCCCTGCACGAGGTAGATCGTCTCGTGCTCCAGGAGCTTGCCGGTGTCGTCGACGACCGCGCATTTGCAGCCGGTGCGCTGCCCCGGATCGATGCCGAGCACGCGCTTCGTTCCGTACGGCGCGGCGAGCAGCAGCTCGCGGAGGTTCTGCGCGAACACGTCGACGGCGCCGCGGTCCGCCTGCATCTTGAGGTCGACGCGCACGTCGCTCTGGATCGCCGGCAAAAGAAGGCGTTTCGTCGCGTCGGCGACGGCCTTGCGCAGCTCGCCGGCCCACGGGCTCGTCGGCTTGACGCCCGCGATCGCCTCGATGCGCGGGATCTGCTGCGCCTCGTCGACGGTGAGCGTGGCGCGCAGGACACCCTCCGTTTCGCCGCGGCGGATGGCGAGGTAGCGGTGCGACGGGATGGTCGCGATCGGCTCCTCGAAGGCCGCGTACATGTCGAACTTGGTGACCTTGTCCTTCAGCTCCTCGTTCTTGACGCAGCCGACCTTGCCCTCTTTCGAGAACGTCTCGCGCACGAGCTTGCGGACCTGGTCGTGCTCCGCGATGCGCTCGGCGCAGATGTCGCGCGCGCCTGCGAGGGCCGCGAACACGTCGGGCACCTCCTTCGCGGCGTCGACGAACGCCTTCGCCTCGTCGTCCGGCTTGCCGTCGAGCGGCTGCGACCAGAGACGATCGGCGAGCGGCTCCAGGCCGCGCTCTCGCGCGATGATGGCGCGCGTCCGCTTCTTCGGTTTGTACGGCAAATAAAGGTCTTCGAGCTCGGCCTTCGTCTGCACGTCGAGGAGCTTCTTCTTGAGCTCGTCGGTGAGCTTTCCCTGGCGCCCGATCTCCGCGAGGACGACGGCGCGGCGCTCTTCGAGCTCGCGGATGTAGCCGGCGCGCTCTTCGATGGTGCGGATCTGCACCTCGTCGAGGCCTCCGGTGGCCTCTTTGCGGTAGCGCGCGATGAACGGGACGGTGGCGCCCTCGCCGAGGAGCTTCACGACCGCGGCCACCCCCGAGCGAGGCAAGCTCAGCTCGGCCGTGAGAGCCGGGACGGGATCGAACGAGAACGTGGCGGGTTTCGCGGCGCCTTCGGAGGAATCGCCTGCGGAGGTGAGGAGGGTGTCCGTCATGGGGGCGTGGGGCTTACGCGCGGAGGGTACGCACGTCCAGGCTTGACTTTGGTCGCTCACATCAAGCGCGAGTGCGCCTGCTCGTCCGCGTCGACGCGGGCGCCTCTCCGCAGCGCGATGCCGACGCCGACCAGCGTGATCACCCACAGAACGCCGAAGATTTCGACGCGCGCGGACGGGAAGAAGCCCATCGCGAGGCTGCCGAGGAACGTGCCGAACGCCGGGGCCAACAGCCACTTTCGCGTCTGCATCGCCTGCGCGACGAAGCCGATCGCGATCATCATCGTCGTGTACGCCGCGTTGCGGAACGGCGCCTCGCCCTGGCCGATCGCCACCGCGCCGGCCGCCAAACATCCGACCGCGACCGCCGACCACGTCCAGCCGATGCGCCCGGACATCAGGCTCTTCTTGCCGCCGCGCAGGACGATGAACGCGTAGATCCCGGTGATCGCCGACGTCGCGGACCACAGCACCGTGATCGGCACGACCGCCGCCGCGCTGCCGCGATCCAGGAAGAACCGCGTCGGCATGATCGCCGCGCCGCCGAGCACGCCCGCGAGGATGAACACGCGCCCCACCGGCCGCGCGACCCTTCGATCGTCGAGCAACCGCGCCTGCTCCCGCAGCGCCGACAGCTCCGCCTCCCGCGCCGCGAGCCGCGAACGCAGCGCCTCCACCGCCGACCGCAAGGGCGCGTCGTCCACCTCGCCCGCGAGCCGTTGCGCCATCGCGAGATCCTCGGCGCCGATCGCGTATTTCAGCATCACGCGCGCCGCCTCCGCGAGGCCCGCGCGCGCCTGGTCGTCGCCGGACCAGCTCTCCAGCGCGTGCTCGAAGGCGAAGCGGCTCTCCGTGTACGTCGCGTGGATCGCCTGCGATCGAGCCATCTTCGCGGCCTCGTCCGCGGCGTCCGGCGACGCCGTCAGCTCCTTGAGCCGCCCGAGCGCCCGCGCGCCCTTCTCGGTGATCGCTCGGGCCGCCGCGTGCGCGAGGAACGCCTCCACCGCGATCCGGAGCGAGCGCGCGTCGGGGTACCGGTCGACCGGCGAGCGCGCCATCGCGCGGCGGCAGATGTCCGCGAGCTCGCGCGGCACGTCGTCGCCGAACGAAGGCGGCGGGCTCTCCATCGCGTGCCTCAGCGCCGCCACCGTGTCCTTCCCGGCGTGCGGCGCGGTCCCCGTCGCGATCTCGTGCAGGCACGCGCCGAGCAAGTACACGTCCGTCCACGGGCCCTGCGCCGCGCCGTCGCCGGAGGCCAGCTCCGGCGCCATGTACGCGGGCGTGCCGGCGGGGTGCTTCACGTCGTGCACGTGCAGGATGCCCTGCTCGTCGCACACCTTGCGATCGAGCCCGACCGCGAGCCCCCAGTCCACGAGGAACACCTGCCCGTAGTCCGCCACCATCACGTTCGCGGGCTTCAAATCCCGGTGCAGGAAGCCCTCCGCGTGCGCGAAGGCCACCGCGTTGCACACGCTGACGAACACGCCGAGCTGCTTCGTGAGATCGCGCGGACCCGGCGAATGAAGCAGATCCTGCCACGACGTGCCCTTCACGAGCTTCATCGCGAGCATGGGCCGGCCCTCGGCGGTGCGCCCGAGCGCGTGCACCGGCACGATGTTCGAGTGCGCGAGCCTCGCGGTGACGCGCGCCTCCGACACGAAGTGCATCGCCGCCGCCGGATCGTCGGTGGTGAGCTGCTTCAGCGCGACCTCGCGCCCGAGCGACCGCTGCACCGCGCGCCACACCTCGCCCATGCCGCCGCGCCCGAGGAGCCCCAGGATCTCGTACGACTCCGGCGCGCCGCTCGCGGGCCGTTCGCTCTGCGCCTGGAGCATGCGCTCGTAGAAGACCGCGGTGTCTTCGGGCGCCGCGTCGGGCGAAGGCAGAAACGCGGGGGACGGGAGCTCGAACACGCCGGGATCGCCCGACGCGATCTCCCGTCCGCGGATCGTCTCGCCGATGGAGTGCACGGCCATCGTGGCGGCGAGCGCGAGCGCGGCGTCGTCGGACACGGTGAGCTCCGGAGGCTCGTCCTGCGCGCTCGGCAGCGTCCGCTCGTCGGTCAGCGTCTCATCGCTCGGGGTGTCCACCATGCGGCGCCGCCGATTCTTACATGGACGACGTCGCCTGCGCCCGAAGAGCCGATCGGTGGCGCATTGAGGGTAGGATGCGCGCCGTCATGCTCCTCACGATCTCGACGACGCTGCGGCCGGCGACGGATCTCGGGTACCTGCTCGTCAAGAACCCCGCGCACACGCAGTCGTTCGCGCTCTCGTTCGGGAAGGCGCACGTGTTCTATCCGGTCGCCACCGAAGAGGCGTGCACCGCGGCGCTGCTGCTGGAGATCGATCCCATCGAGCTCGTGCGCGGGAAGGCCGGCGGGGAGCCCGGCACGCTCGCGCAGTACGTGAACGATCGGCCGTACGTCGCGTCGTCGTTCCTCAGCGTCGCGATCGCGCAGGTGTTCGGCTCCGCGATGGGCGGGCGCTCGCGCGACAAACCGGAGCTCGCGGCGCAGGCGATCCCCCTCTCCGCGACGATCGAGGCGCTGCCGTGCCGCGGCGGAGAAGGCTTCCTGCGCCGACTCTTCGAGCCTCTCGGGTACGAGGTGACCGCGGAGCGGCTGCCGCTCGACGAGCGCTTCCCCGAGTGGGGACCGAGCCCGTACTTCCGCGTCACGCTCCGAAACACCTGCAAATTGAGCGATCTGCTCACGCACCTCTACGTGCTCGTGCCCGTGCTCGACGACAAGAAGCACTACTGGGTCGGCGACGACGAGGTCACGAACCTCCTCGACAAGGGCGAAGGCTGGCTCCCCAATCACCCTGAAAAAGAGCAGATCGCGCTCCGGTACCTCAAGCACCGAAGGCCGCTCCTGCGCGCGGCGATGGCGCGCCTCGTGGCCGACGACGAGGCCGAGCCCGAGGCCAACGAGGACGCGAAGGCCGAGGCCGAAGAGCGCGTGGAGGCCCGCATTTCGCTGAACGACGCGCGCCTCGCCGCCGTGATCGACGCCCTCCGCAAGGCCGAGGCGCACACCGTGATCGACCTCGGCTGCGGCGAAGGGAAGCTGCTCAGGCGCCTCATCGAAGAGCGCACGTTCGATCGCATCTCCGGCGCGGACGTGTCGGTGCGGTGCCTGGAGATCGCGAAGGAGCGGCTCCGCTACGACGACATGCCCGAGAAGCAGCGGCGCAAGATCGACCTGTTCCAGGCCTCGGTCGTGTACCGGGACGCGCGCTTCTCCGGGTTCGACGCCGCGGCCCTCGTCGAGGTGATCGAGCACGTGGATCCGCCGCGCCTCGAAGCCCTCTCGCGCACGGTGTTCGAGCACGCGCGGCCGCGCACCGTGATCGTGACCACGCCGAACGCCGAGTACAACGCGCGCTTCGGGATGCCGGCCGGGGCGCTGCGGCACAAGGACCATCGCTTCGAGTGGACGCGCGCCGAATTCCGCGCGTGGGCCGACTCCGTCGCGGGGCGATTCCAGTACTCCGTGCAGATCCTCCCCGTCGGCGAGATGGATGAGACGCTCGGCGCGCCGACGCAGATGGCCGTGTTTTCCAGCCTGGAGGCCCCGGGCGAGGTGAAGCGCCGCCCCCCGAAGCCGGCCGCGAAGAGTGGCAGTTTGCCGCGCGAGCACGACGACTCGACCCCTCGTGACGTCGAGTCGGAAGGGGCCGGCGGGGATCTCCTCGGCGCGGAGGATGCCAGTGTGGAAGGTGCCAGTGTGATCGAGAGTGAGGTGGCGTCGTGACGACCCCCGTGACGCCCGCGCAGCCTCCGGCGCACGCCCCGAAGCCGCTCACCGTCCCGAACATGTCGCTCGTGCTGATGATCGGCGCGTCCGGCTCGGGCAAGAGCACCTTCGCGAAGACGCACTTTCTCCCGACCGAGGTGCTCTCTTCGGACCATTATCGCGGCGTCGTCTCGGACGACGAGAACGATCAGAGCGCCACCGCGGCCGCGTTCGACGTGCTCCGGTACGTGGCCGGAAAGCGCCTGTCCGCGGGCCGATTGACCGTCATCGACGCGACGAACGTGCAGCCCGAGAGCCGCAAGCCGTTCGTCGCCCTCGCGCGGGAACATCATGTCTTGCCGGTCGCGATCGTCCTCGATCTGCCGGAGAAGGTCTGTCAGGCCCGCAACGCCGCGCGCCCGGACCGCGGCTTCGGCTCGCACGTGGTGCGCAATCAGATCCGCGATCTGCGGCGCTCCGTTCGAGAGCTGTACCGCGAGGGGTTCCGGTACGTGCATGTCCTTTCGTCGGAGGCGGCGATCGCGTCCGCGAAGATCGAGCGGCAGCGCCTCTGGAACGATCGCCGTGACGAGCACGGCCCCTTCGACATCATCGGCGACGTGCACGGCTGTTACGACGAGCTGTGCGATCTGCTGGAGACGCTCGGGTACAAGCTCGAAGGCGGCCCGTCCGAGCCGCGCGTGATGCACCCCGAGGGCCGCCGCGCGATCTTCCTCGGCGATCTCGTGGATCGCGGGCCGCGCTCGCCCGATGTGCTGCGGCTCGCGATGGCGATGGTGCGCGACGGGACGGCGCTGTGCGTGCCCGGCAACCACGACGTGAAGCTGCTCAAGAAGCTGCAGGGCCGCGCCGTCCGCGTGACGCACGGCCTCGAAAAGACGCTGGAGCAGCTCGAAACCGAGAGCGAGGCCTTCAAGAAGCAGGTGGCCGATTTCATCGACTCGCTCGTGTCGCACTACATCCTCGACGGCGGCAACCTGGCTGTCGCGCACGCGGGGTTGAAGGAGGCGTATCAGGGCCGCGGGTCCGGCGTCGTGCGCGATTTCTGCCTCTTCGGCGAGACGACGGGAGAGACGGACTCGTATGGATTGCCGGTCCGCTACAATTGGGCCTCCGAATACCGTGGCAAGGCGATGGTGGTGTATGGACACACCCCCACGACCGTGCCGGAGTGGGAGAACCGGACGCTGTGCATCGACACCGGGTGTGTGTTCGGCGGCGCGCTGACGGCCGTGCGGTACCCGGAGCGCGAGATCGTCGACGTGAAGGCCCGCAAGGTCTATTACGAGCCCGCGAAGCCGCTCGCCCCGCGCGACACCGTGCAGTCGAGCGACCGCGCGTCCGACGTGCTCGACATCCAGGACGTGTCCGGCAAGCGCGCCATCCGCACGCGCGTCCACGGGATGGTGACGATCCGCGAGGAGAACGCGGCCGCCGCGCTGGAGGCGATGAGCCGGTTCGCCGTGGACCCGAGGTGGCTTGTCTACCTGCCGCCCACGATGTCGCCCAGCGAGACCGCCAAGGAAGCCGACCATCGGTTTGGGAGTCCAGGCGCCGTGGCCGAAATCCCCACCTCGGGAGCGCAAGACCGGGTGGATCGCGGGATGGGGGGCCCCGACGGATTCACTCCGGCGGGGGGAAGGGGCGCGAGCCCCTTCCTTCCACTGGAGCATCCGAGAGAGGCCTTCGACCACTTCCGCAAGAACGGAGTCGCCCGCGTCGTGTGCGAAGAGAAGCACATGGGCTCGCGGTCGGTGGTCGTGGTCTGTCGCGACGAGGCCGCGCGCAGGCGGCGTTTCCGCGTCGACGAAGGGCCGCTCGGCGTCGTGTACACGCGGACGGGGCGCTCCTTCTTCGCGAGCGAACCGCTACAAACCGAGCTGATCGATCGCGTTCGCGCGGCGGCGCACAGAGCGGATCTGTGGTCGGAGCTGGACACGGACTGGCTCTGTCTCGACGCGGAGATCCTCCCGTGGTCCGCGAAGGCCGAGGAGCTGTTGCGGAACCAGTATGCGGCCGTCGGCGCCTCCGCCTCGTCTTCGATGAGCGCCGCGGTGGAGGCGTTGAACCGCGCCGCCGCGCGGGATCCGTCGGCCGCGCCGATCGCCGCGCAGTACGCGGAACGGCACGCGACGATGGGGCTCTTCGTGGAGGCGTATCGGCGCTACTGCCGCCCTGTGAAGGGCCTGCTCGACTACAAGGTGGCGCCGTTCCACCTGCTCGCGAGCGAGGGCTCTGTGCACACGAACAAGGACCATGCGTGGCACATGCGCCTCCTGTCCCGCTTCGAGACGGCGGATCCGGAGCTGTTCCTCGCGACGCCCCACCGCGTCGTCGATCTCTCGGATCCGCAAGCCGAAGCCGCCGCGATTCAATGGTGGACGGACCTCACCTCGGCGGGCGGAGAGGGCATGGTCGTCAAGTCCTGGGACTGGGTGGTGAAGGGTCCGCGCGGCCTCGTGCAGCCGGCCATCAAATGCCGAGGCCCCGAGTACCTCCGCATCATTTACGGCCCTGAATACACGCTGCCGGCCCACCTCACGCGCCTGCGCGCCCGCGGCCTCTCCGCGAAGCGCAGCCTGGCGCTCCGCGAGTACGCCCTCGGCCTGGAGGCGCTCCACCGCTTCATCGAAAACGAGCCGTTCTACCGAGTGCACGAGTGCGTGTTCGGCGTCTTGGCCCTGGAGAGCGAGCCGGTGGATCCGCGTCTGTGAGACGGTGATTATCGATGGGCGGCGGCGACGGTGCGCATCGAGAGGGGGCGCACCGAGGTGGCGTGCGTGTCGAGGTATCGCGTGGAGAGGGAGTCGATGATGCTGAGGAAGTTCTCCAGCTCCGATTGCGCGTCTTCGCCGCCCTCCAGCTCGTCGAAGCGGGCCTCCATCGCCGTCACCGCCTCCTCCGGGAGGTTCCGGCGCGCCATCGGGTAAAGGATCATGTCCTCCTTCGCGATGTGCTGCGTGAGCAGCGCCGAATAACCCTCCACCGCCTCGTGGATCCGGGCGCGATCCTCGGCGGTCCACTGGCCCGCTCGCGCCGCGACTTCCCGCAACATGCCGACGTAGCGGCGGCCCATCTCGTGCTCCGACAGCATCACCGCGATGGGGCCGTGCTGGCGGGGGAAGCCGGCGGCGACCATCGTCTCGAAGAGGATGTCCTCCTCCTTGGTGTGGTGGCGCGCGTCCGCGAAGCCAGCGATCACCTCCACGAACCGGCCCAGATCCGCGGGATCCGCGCCGTGATCGATGCGGTTGTCGTACGAGCGGAGCGCCGCGATGACCTTCTCGATCAGCCGGTGTTCGTCGTTCAATGTCGAGAAGGGGTCCATGGCTACAAATCCTCCAGCCATGCCAGGTGCAATCCTTCGGCCGCTCCTTTTCCTGGGTTTCGCCGGCGATCCTGCGCATGGCGTGCGCGTCGACAGGGCTGTTCGCGCGGGGCCTGCGCATCCTCCGAGAGAGGCCTGCTCATTGGGGGATTTTGCCCCGCTCAATGAGTCTCTCGCGGGGACTGCCACGCTCCAATTCGCGACGACGGTCTTGCGGTGATGCGGTGTCAGGCGCCGGCGATTCGGTGGCCGGCGCGCACCACGTGACGCGCGCGGGGGACGCCCCACGGCTGCACGAGCGCGTTTTCGTGCGGGAGGTCCCACACCACGAAGTCGGCCCATCGGTCTTCGCACAGCACGCCCGCGTGCTCCGAGAGGCCCAGCGACGCCGCCGCTTCGCGCGTGGCGCCGAGGATCGTCTCCGCGACCGTCAGGCCGTACATGCGCACGGCGAGGGCCATCGCGAGGGGGAGGCTCTCTGTCGGCGCGGTGCCGGGGTTCGCGTCGCTCGCGACGACGAGGGGCACGCCCGCGGCCCGCAATGCGGCGATCGGCGGCGGATCCTGGCGCAACGTGAAGCTCGCGATCGGGAGCAGGACCGCGCGCACGCCCGCCTCCGCCATGCGCGCGATGCCGTTCTCGCCGACGTGCTCCAGGTGATCCGCGGAGAGCGCGCCGACGTCCGCGGCCAGCTCACAGCCGCCGACGTCCGCGAACTGGCCCGCATGAATGCGCACGCCGAGGCCTGATTTTCGTGCCTTCTCGAACAGCGGGCGCGCCTGCGTCACCGAGAAGGCGGAGCGATCCACGTACGCGTCCACGAACATCGCGCGGCCGCGATCGATCACCGCGGGCAGCACGCGCTCGGCCACGTGCGCCGCGTAGCCGTCGCGATCGCCGTTCGCCTCCGCCGGCAGCGCGTGCAGCCCGAGGAACGTCGGCACCACGCGCGGCGCCTCCGCGTCGCCCCACATGCGATCGATCGCGCCGAGCTGCTTGTGCTCGTTCTCCTCGTCGAGGCCGTAGCCGCTCTTCACCTCGACGGCGGTCACGCCCATCTTCGCCATGCGGAGGAGCCTTGCTTTCAAGGCGATCGCGATCTCCTCTTCGCTCGCGGATCGGATGGAGCGCATGCTCGCGACGATGCCGCCGCCGGCCTTCGCGATGGCCTCGTAGTCGGCGCCGGCCATGCGCAGGGCGTACTCGTTGTCGCGCGATCCGACCCACGCGGCGTGCGTGTGCGCGTCGACGAGGCCCGGCGTCACCACCGCGTCGGGGTGCCGCTCCCACGCGGCGTCGGGGAAGCGCGCGCGCAGCTCGGACTCTTCGCCGGCCGCGAGGATCATGCCGCCTTCGTTGCCGTCCTTCACGGTGAACGCGAACGCGCCGCCCTCGATGGCGCCGAGCGGGTTCGCGGGCGTCGAGCGCACCGGATCGCACGTGACGAGCCGCCGCGCGACCACGCAACGCACCTCGCGACCGTCCTTCTGCGCGCTCACGACGAGGACCTCTTGTTCGCGAGGCCGTCGTGCGTCGGGTCCGCGGCGCTCGCGGCGGCGTCGTTCGCGGTGGCGTCGTTCGCCGGCAGATCCGGGTTCGCGGCGCGCTCGGCTTCGATCGCGAGGGCGATCGCCTCCGCGACGCGCGCGGCCATCTGCTGCGACGCGGGGGAGCCGACGATCGAGAACAGGGCCTCCTGCGCGACGGGGCGCGGCGGGCAGAGGCGGCGCAGCCGGAGGCAGCGGCCCGCGGCCTCGATGCAGCGGTCGCGGAAGCGCGGGTTCTTCTCGGCCTCGCGGACGAGGGCTTCGTGCGCGCGGTCCTGCTGGTCTTCGTCCTTGCAGATCAGGAGCGCGTCGCAGCCGGCCCACACGCTCTCGACCGCCGCGACCTCGACAGGGTACTTCGCGGCGACCGCGGCCATCTCCAGATCATCGGAGAACAGCACGCCGTCGAACGCCATCTCGGCGCGGAGGAGGCTCGCGCAGATGGCGCGCGACATCGTGGCCGGCACGTCCGGATCGAGCGCCTTCACGACGATGTGCGCCGTCATCATCGACGCGATGCCCGCGCCCGCGGCCGCGCGGAACGGCGGCAGCTCGATCTTCATGAGGCGCGCGCGATCGTGCGTGATCGTCGGCAGCGCGAAGTGGCTGTCCTCCGCCGTGTCGCCGTGACCGGGGAAATGCTTGCCGCACGCGAGCACGTTGCGATCCTGGAGACCTTGCATGAACGCGACGCCCGCGCGCATCACCGAGCGCGGATCCGAGCCGAACGCGCGGTCGCCGATCACCGGGTTCGCGGGGTTCGAGTCGACGTCGAGCACCGGCGCGAAGTTGAGGTTGAAGCCGATCGCGGACAGCTCCGTGGCGACGGCGCGCGCGGCCGCGCGGATGAGGTCGTAGTCGCGCGTGAGGCCGAGCTGTCGCATCGGCGGCAGCTTCAGGAAAGGCGGCGGCAACCGGGAGACGCGCCCGCCTTCTTGATCGACCCCGATGAACGGCGGCAAATCCGCGGGCGCCGCGCTCGCGAGGGCGCTGCACATGGACGACGCGGTGACGATGTCCGGGAGGTTGCGCTTGAAGAGGATCGCGCCGCCGCGGTGGCCTTCGCGCAGCGCCGCGGTGAAGCGCGCGGGCACCTCAGCGCCGAGGAAGCCGCCGACGACGAGCTGACCGCAGAGGACCGGGAGAGGGAGCTCCAGCGTGGGCATGGAGCGGCTTTAACATCAATTCGCCGGGAAAAAGAGCAGGATCCCGAGGACCACGCCGAGCGCCAAGAACGCCGCCGCGAGCGGCACCAGGAAGCGGAGCTGCACCGCGCCGGGCGCCAGCGGGACCGAGGTGATGCGCGCGAGCGAATCGGTCGGGGACGAGCTCGGCACCGGCGAGAGGCGCGCGATCTCCGGCGGCGTGTGCAGGTGCGTGCTCGACGGGCCGTCCTCGTGCATGACCGGGAGGCCCATCGCGTCGCGCGGGACCGTGCGGAGCAGCTCGTCGATCGCCGGAGAGCTGGCCGTCACCGGGCGCGGTTTGTCCGCGACGGTGGAGGGCTCCGGCGACCACGCGCGGCGCGGCTTGCCGTGCTCCACCGACGCGCTCGCGATGCGCTCCGCCGGCGTGGCCGTGTTCGGCAGGATCTCGGTCTTCTGGATCTGCGCCGGGAGAGGGGAGAACGTGGGGCTCGCGAGCGTGTGATCGAGGGCCAGATTGGACATCACCGACGCCTCGTCTGCGGCCGCCAACAAGGCCTCTCGCATCTCTCGCGCGGACTGGAACCGATCCTCCGGAGAGGGCTTGAGCGCCTTCAGGATGACGACGGAGAGCGTGCGCGAGACCCGCGGATTGCGCTGGTGCGGCGCCGCAGGGATGTCCCGCGTCTGCATCGCGGCCACCATGAACGGGTTGTCCGCCTCGAAGGGCAACCTGCCAGTCACCATCTGATAGAGCATCACGCCGCAGGCATAGAGATCCGTGCGCGCGTCGACCGGCCGGGAATTCCACTGCTCCGGCGCCATGTACCCCGGAGAGCCGATGAGCGTGCCGGCGCTCGTGAGGTCGAATCCGCCCATCAGATTGACGCTGTCCGGGCAGGAGTCCTCGGTCGACTCCTCGTCCGCGATGCTGTCCTGGGACATGCCGAGCGCCGATTTGGCGATGCCGAAATCCGTGAGCTTCACGGTGTTGCCGCCGTCGCCGCCGAGCAGGATGTTCTCGGGCTTCACGTCGCGGTGCACGAGGCCGAGCGCGTGCGCCTCCGCGAGCGCCGACAGCACGTCCGCCACGATGCGCGCGGCGCGCGTCGGCTCCACGAGGCCGTGACGGGCCATCTGCTCGGCGAGGTCGAGGCCTTCAATCAGCTCCATCGCCAGGAAGACAAGGCCCTTGTCGATGCCGTGCCCCACCACCTGCACGGCGTTCGGGTGCTTCACGCGGCCCATCGCGCGGGCCTCTCGGCGGAAGCGCGTGAGCATGCCCGGCTCCTGCATCAGGCCTGGGTGCATGATCTTGATGGCGACGTCCCGGCCCGTCTCCCGATCCACGCCGCGGAAGACCGTGCCCATCGCGCCTTCGCCGAGCCGCCCCGTGATCTCGAACTTGCCTTTGAGGGTGGTGCCGGTGAGGTCATTCATGGCCTGTCTCCTTGACGAGGTCGCCTCACGCCGCGGAGCTCGCGGGAGGGCTCTCCGGGGTCGCGACCTCGGAGCTCGATGCGTCCCCTTTACAAGCCCCGTGCCTGAACAGCAGGGGAGGGGAGACGCTCAGGATCCAGCAATTTTCGAGGGATCGCAGAGCGGATCCCGGGGGAGGTTCACAGGGGGTGACAGATTGTTACCCCTGGAGGGTGACAGTCTGGGCACAGGGCACACCCGTCCTGGACAGGAGAGCGCGGCCGGCCGGTGCGACGATGCGGGCCAATGTGTCGGCGGCGAGCGTGCGCCGCTCATCGGCGGGCAGGCATCCGTGGGCGCGGAGAGCTTCCGGGGCGCCGCAACTGGCAGGAACCGGGCCAATCCCCACGTGCGACTCCGGCGCTGCGAACACGCGGGCCACGGCCGCATGCACCGCGGCGTCGCCCTGATCGAGCATCCACCGGAGAGCGCGCCACGCGAGGGCGGCGTGCTGCTGCTCCTGCTCGGCGATGATCGTGAGCGCGCGCACGACGGCCGGATCCGTGGCGGAGTCGCGCGCGACGGCCACTTGAAGGGCCGACACCGTCTCCGCAATGCAGCCCTCCGCGGCGAGAGAAACGGCGATCCCGATACGATCGGCGCACCCGTCGAGACTGCCAGTCGCGTCCAGCCGAGAGGGGCCGACCGGAGACCCTTCGTACGCGGAGGCGAGGGAGAACCCGATCGTCGCGTGATCGATCTCGTCGGAGATGGCCTGTTGCGCGGAGCGCACGAGATCCGCCGGGGCGCCCGTCGCGAGGAGCTGGAGCAGGAACCGCGAGAACGAGGCCACGGACGCGTGCTCGGCGAGGGCTTCGCGCGTCCAGAAATCCGCGAGGGCGGCGCGGGAGGCGGCGTCGAGCGCGGCTGTGTCCGGAGTCTGCAAACTGGCAGTCTGCGCCCCGAGAGAGGGCGTGTCGCGCCAGTCCGATCGGGCGACCTTCGAGCCGACGCGGGCCTCTCCGTGCACGAAGAACGGCCGCCCCACGGGGCAGTCGCCGCCGACGGCGTAGCAGCACTCTCCGTTCTCCACGACGGCGTCCGAGCAGAGGACGCCGCCGCCCTGCTGAAGGCCGCACGAATAAGCGGCCGAGATGCAGCTCTGCGCGTAGGTGCTCGCGCACGTGGCGGGCGACTTCGGGCCGGGGAAACAGAGCTTCTCCACGACATACTTGTTCGCGCAGGGGCCGTCGGACGGCACGCCGAGCTGTTCATTGCTCACGGCCGGGGCGCAGCCGCCCGCGCCGCCCGGTCCGGTGTACGTGGTGGTGGTGGTGATGAGAGAGCCGCCGCCGCCCGTGGAGCCGCCGCCGCCGGTGTTGGTGCTGGTGGTGCCGCCGGTGCCGGACTCGACAACGACATTTCCGCCGCACGCGGTCATCCCCCCCGCGCCGAAGAGGGAGAGCCCGGCCGCGCTGAAGATGAGCTGAAGGAGCCTCGTCGATTCGATGGATCGCGTCATGCGCGGGAGGCTAACAGAGATCCCGCGCGCCGGGGGCTCAGGCCATCCGCGACGGATCGAGGAGCAGCCGCGCCGACTCCACCCCGCGGAGCGAGGGAGTTCCGGACGGCAGCACGCCGAGCTGCAAGAGGAGCGAGCCCTGGTCCCAATAGAGGCGCTCACTCTGGATCTTCCCGCCCTCGAAGGAGACGATCCCCACGAACGCGAACTCCACGTGTCGACCCGTGGGCGGGATCCCCGGGAGGAGCCAGTCCATCTTCAGATCGTGGGTGAAGGAGATCACCGACTCGTCGATCAAGACGCTCTCCGCCACGGTCTGCGCGACGGGGGTGATCTTCATGTCGACGGGGTTGCAGGGGAAGAACTCTTCTCCGTAGAACCGGCGAACTCCGTTCTTGCCATACCCGCCCTTCGCGACGGGCACGCACAGGACATAGGGGTTGTCGGTCATCGTCGAGAGCGCGAGATCCACGTCTTTGACGGCGAACTCGGCGTACAGGTGCTGCTGCCAGACATCGACCAGCGATGGGTGCGTTGAAGTCGTCGTGCTCATCGCCCGAGGCTATGCAAGCGGGCCCCGCGCGCAAGCGGGAGTTGCACGCTCCAGCGCCGGGCGTGATTACTTAGTCAATCGCGTGATCGGTTACGCGTGACGACCGCAGAGGAGGCGCGCACTCTGGCGGAGGGGGCCGCGCGGGCCGGGGGCGCTACTGGCAGCTCGCCGGCGCCGAGCCGTACTCGTAATCGACGCACGCGACATACGTGGTCGACCCCGGGACGGGCGCGCCCGCGCCCACGAAGCGAAGGAGCCTTTGAGCGTCCTGGGGGCAATTCTCCGTGAGCGCCGCGTCGCCGAGCCCGCGGTGCGGGTCCAGGTAACAGAAGCCGTCGATGGGCTTGCCGTACATGTCCACGAGCGCGTCCGAAGGGTCCATCTGGCACTTCAGATCGTTCGGCGTCGCCGCGATGTCCGGGACGATCTGCTCGACGGCGCAGAAGCAATCGAGGTCCGCGTCCGGGTTCTCCGACTTCATCAGCTCCACGAGCGGCTGCGAATACGGGTTCACCGGCACGCGGCCCGCGCCCGTGCACGCGTTGCAGGAGCCCGCTTCCGCCGCGCCGACGCTGCGACCCTCGATGATCAGACAAGGCACCTCGAAGTGCTGGTCCCAGGTGAGATCGAGCGGCACGCACTGGCCCTCGACGTTGTCCTGCGTCGGGCCGATGCGCGTGATCCACTCGTACGAGCTGATCGCGCCGTGGCACGTGTCGCCCTGATCCGCGTCGGCGGCGGCGCCGGTGCTCTCCGCCGTCTCGCACCCTGCGGCCGAGAAGAGGGTGAGCGCCGCGGCCAACGCCCCAACGAAGGCATGGAGAGGACGCACGCGCGCCCCCGAAATCATGGTGTCCAGGTGAAGTGACTGTTCCATCGAAATCCTTCTTTCCGAGTCGAATGGCACCTTCGAGAGGCCTCGTCGCCTCCGCGGAGCGCTCAGTTGTTGCCGCTCGCCACGCCCTTGCACGAGAGGTCCCAATGCCCGTCGACGAGGCCGCACTGGTCCTGGTTCGGGTCGTACGCCGTCCCCGCCTTGATGCAGTATTTGCCCGTGATCGCCGCGTCGCCCAGCCCGTAGTTCTTGCGGATCTCGGAGCACTCGAATCCGTCCGGGCAGGCGCAGAAGGGGTAGTCCGGATCGTCCGGCTCCCCGTCCGCCACGCCGCACCGGCACGTGCAGTAGACGGCGCTGTCCGCGTCGCGCGTGTGCTGTCCGTTCTGGCCTGCGCACTGACCGCATACTTCCTTGGTGACGGGCGAGTCCGTGCCGGGGACGCAGCACGCTTTCCCGGCGTTCTCGGCCGCGCTCGCGCCCGGAACCTGGCAGTCGCCCGGCTTGTGGCACGCGTACGTGATGCACTCGTGGGTCACCGTGTCGCAGCCCACCACCGCGCCCGTCACGAAGACGCAGTCCGCGTCCGTCTTGCACTCGCACACCCCGTTCGCCGCGCACTTCCCGCCCGCGCCGAGGCCCGCGCAGAACTTGTCGGCGTTATCCTGCCCCTGCGAAGGATCGCAATGCGGGGAGTACGAGCCGGCCGGCACGCAGAGATCTCCGTCGTTGCAGCTCCCCTTGTCCGCCACGTAATTGCCATTCATGTCCCGCGTCGGCACGCAGCCCTGGATCCCCTGCGAGTCGAGCGGCGCCGCCTGCCCGAGCGGACACGACACGTCCCCCTGGAAGTGATTGACGAGGCACACGCCGGTCCCACACTCCATCGCTCCCTGGATGAGGACGTCCTCCGTGACGGCGAAGCCGGGGAAGAACGGGCTGTTCTCGTCGGTGGGCGCGCACGCGACTCCCACCTTGTCCGGGCTGTTCGGCGCGGCGGCCCCCGCGGATCCGCCCGTCGCCGTCGATCCGCCTCCTCCCCCGGATCCTCCGTTGTTCACGACACACCCGATCGCGATGAAACTCACTGTCAAGACCAGGGACCCCCCCAGTCGACGAAGCGCGGTGATGCTCATGTGAAGCTCCTCGTGTGCAGCAGCGACATCCCCTGTCCGCGCCACCTCGCGCGGCACAATCGATGTCGTGAGGCCTCTTCAAGCAATCTGCGAGCCGGACGGAAAATTGAAATATCCCCGTAAAACGCAGCGTCTCGCGCGCGAAGCTGACAACCGCGGTGACGCCGGCATTCTCTGCCGATCACGCGGTGGGCCGCCGCGCCGTTCGCTCGGGTAACCTCCGGCCCGATGACCCGCCCGAACCCCTCCGTCGACGAGAGCGATGCCGTTCAGGTGCTGGACCACCTCGTTCGCCGCGCGTACGGGCTCGGCGCCTCCGACATCCACGTGGAGCCGAAGCGCGACGCGCTGCGCGTTCGCTTCCGCATCGACGGCGTGATGGTGCCGCAGGGCGCGTTGCCGACGGAGCTCGCGGCGCCGTTGACGTCGCGCGTGAAGGTGCTCGCGCGCATGGACATGACGGAGCGGCGCCTCCCGCAGGACGGTCAGTTCGCGCTCGACTTCGGCGCCAAATTCCCCGTGCACCTGCGCGCGTCGACGTTCCCCGGCATCCACGGCGAGAGCCTCGTCCTGCGCCTTCTGCTCTCGCACTCGCTGATCAAGCTCTCCGATCTCGGCCTCTTCGAAGAGGACCTCGACGTGGTGTCGCGCCTCGCGCAGCGGTCGAGCGGCCTCATCCTCGTGTGCGGCCCGACGGGCTCCGGCAAGACGTCGTCGCTCTACTCGATGGTGCAGCTCATGAACACGACGGAGCTGAGCATCGTCACGCTCGAAGATCCGATCGAGATCGAGCTGCCCGACATCACGCAGGGCCAGACCAACGTGCGGCAGGGCTTCACGTTCGCGGCGGGCCTGCGATCGATCCTGCGGCAGGACCCGGACGTGATCCTCGTCGGCGAGATGCGCGATCCGGAGACGGCGCAGATCGCCTTGCAAGCGAGCCTCACGGGCCACCTCGTGCTGTCGACGCTGCACACCGCGGACGTCGTGGAGACGGTGGCGCGCCTCGTCGATCTCGGGGCCGAGGCGTGGATCGTCGCGAACGCGCTGCTCGGCGTCGTCGCGCAGCGCCTCGTGCGGAAGCTGTGCGTGGAGTGCGCGGAGCCGTACCCGTTCGGCGCGGAAATCACCGACGAAGAAGGCAAGATCCTGATCGCGGAGGGCACGACGGTGCGCCGCGCGAAGGGCTGCGTGAAGTGCCACAACACGGGCTACAAGGGCCGCATCGGCATCTTCGAGATCCTCGAGCTCGACGACGACATGCGCGAGGCGGTGAAGGCGCGCGCGGGCAAGAAGGTGTACCGCGAGCTCGTGAAGGCGGCCGGCCTGGTGCCGCTGCGCGAAGCGGGCCTGCGCCGCGTGAAGGACGGCGTGACGTCGCTCGACGAGGTGCTCCGCGTGACGTGAGACGATCGCGGATCGACCTGCAAACGAAGCTGATCCGAGCGATTTTTTCTTGGGCCGCGGGACGCCGCGAGGTGTGTCGTCGCGCCCCGTCGCGCGTCACGAATCCTTCGTCGCTCTAGTCGTTGCCGGCCAGCGCGCTCGCGGGCGACACCTTCGCGGCGCGTCGCGCCGGGCCCCACGCGCCGAGGATCGCGAACAGCGACGCGAACCCGATCGACGCGATCGGGAGCCACCAGGGGAAGTCGAAGAAGGTGCTCGGTTTGAAGGGGAAATCGGGCAGCTTTCGCGCCGCGAGCACGTCGGCCCCGTACGCGAGCAGCCGCGCCACCGTGAGCCCGATCGCGCCGCCCGTCACGCCGACGACGAGCGCGAGCGCCAGCATCCACGCGCGCATGTCCGCAGCCGCGGCGCCCACCGCGCGGTAGAGCGCGATCTCGGCGCGCCGCTCCGTCACGAGCACGCGGAACGTGTACGCGATGTTCGACGCGCTCACGAGGAAGATGACCGCCGCCACGAGCGCGAGGAGCCCCATCGTCCCCGCGATGAGCACGCTCACGTCGCGCGCGCGCGTGTCCTTCGGCGACAGCTTCTTCGCCTCGCCCGCGGCGAGCACCGCGGACGTGTCGCTGTTCGAGCCGACCTGCACGATCACCGAAGAGAACCGCGTCGCCGCGGCCTTCCCCGCGAACTCCTCGTTCCACCGCGCGGCCACCGCGAGCGGCACCGTGAGCCCGAGATCGATCGCGCGCTTCGACACGCCGACGATGCGCGCGCGCACCACGCGGGGCGACCCTTGCTTCGCCTTGCCGAGCAGCGAGTCGCCGAGCCGCATCGCGAACGTGACGCCGCGCGCCTGCGCGATGAGCGTCTCCCCGATCGGCGGCAGGTGATGCGCGGGCGCGAGGCTCTTGTCGAAGATCTCGACCATGTAGCGGCTCACGAGCGCCGGCACCGGATCCGAGCACCTCCCCTGCGCCTGACCGCTCGCGATCTCGCAGTACTGAGGCGCCGCGCAGGCGCCGTCGTTCGCGCACGCGGGCCCCGGTTTTTCGAGCGGATCCACGAAGGGCACCGCGCCCGCGGGCAGCTCGTCCTTCACGAGCGACGGGTCGATGCCGTCCGCGATCATCTCGCTCGTGCCGACGTCGTAGCCGAACAGCTCCTTGCCGCCGCGCGCGCTCGAAGGGAACGCGAGCTTCAGCTTGGGGTACACGCCCGCGACGCCCGGCACCGCGCGCAGCATGTCCACGTCCGCCTTCTCGATCCCGGGCGCCGTGCCCGCGCCGAAGATGAGCCCGACGAGCCCCGGATCCTCGCCCTTCGGAGGCTCCAGCTCGACCTGATCGATCGGGAACACTTGCCCGAGCAGCACGGACCGCACGCCGAGCCCGAGCGCGAGGAAGAACACGAGCGCCGCGGTCCCCGCCGCGATCCCGAAGCCGCTCGTGGTGAGCGCCCCGCGCGTGCGGAACAGATCGCGGCGCACCAGCGTGACGAGGGAGGAGAGCTTCACGCGTCCTCCACGATGCGCCCGTCTTTCAAGCGGATCACGCGCGTCGCCGCGTTCGCGAGCCGCTCCTCGTGGGTGACGGCGATCACGGTGAGGCCTTCCTTGTGCAGATCGCGGAACAGCGAGATCGTCCGCTCGCCAGTCTCCGCGTCGAGGTTGCCGGTCGGCTCGTCGCACAGGAGCACCTGAGGCGACTGCAAGAGCGCCCGCGCGATCGCGACGCGCTGGCGCTGCCCGCCCGAGAGCTGCGCCGGAAAATCACGCGCGCGGTCCTTGATTCCAAGGTGATCCAGCACCGCGAGCGCGCGCTCGGAGCGATCCTTGGAGCCGCGATCGAACAGCGCCGGCGCGAGCACGTTGTCGAGCACCGAGAGGTGCGGCAGCAGATGAAACGCCTGGAACACGAAGCCGAGCCGCTGCCCGCGGAGCTCCGCGAGCGCGCGATCCGAGAGCGACGCGATGTCCTGCCCGAACAGCGTCACCTTGCCTTCGTACGCGCGATCGAGCCCGCCCGCGATGCCGAGCAGCGTGCTCTTGCCGGAGCCCGAGTGCCCGAGGATGACGAGGAACTCGCCCTTGTTCACGGAGAGGGACACCCCGTCGAGCGCGGCGCGGGCGCCGTCGCCGTCCCCGTACACCTTGCGGAGCCCGGCGACGGCCACGACGACATCGGAGGTCGTCATCCGCCGGTTTGGCCCTTCGGAGGCGCGGAGGGCGCTGCGTTTTCCGGTGCGGTGGGCGCGGCGTTCTCGGGCGCGGGCTCGCTCGCGGGAGCGCTCCCGTCCGCGGGCGTCGCGGGCGCGGGCGCGTCGCTGTCCGGCGGCGGCTTCGGCGTGGGCACGGCTTTCGGCGCGGAGAAGTAGAAGCTCTCCTTCGCGCTCTGGAGCCGCAGCAGCGTCGGATCGCTGGCCTTCGCGCGCCCGGTGAACCCGGTCACGCCGACCTCGTCGCCGTTCTCGTTGGCCCACACGCCCGCCTTCACGCTGTAGAGGCCCGGCCGCGAGAACACGTCGTCGGGGCACACCTCGTCGAGCAGCAGCGTGAACGACGTCTTCCCCTCGGGCTTGAGCTCGCGGAACGACTCGCGAGGCAGCGCGTGCGTCGGCGGAAATGCCGGGCACGTCACGGTGCGGTCCGGCCCCACGATCTCGAACGAGATCATGCGCGGCTTGATCGCAGCGACCATCGAGCGAGCGCCCGCGTTCTTGATCGTGACGGTGAGCTGCGCGCTCGCCGGAGCGGACGCATCGGCGAACGCCGACGTCTCGATCGCGAGCCGAGGCGCGTTCTGATCGACGATCTTCGGCGCTTCCGGCGCGGTGGCGTTCGCAGGCGCGGCGCCGTTCGCGGGCGCGGTGGCCGCGGTGGTGCCGTTCGCGGGCGCGGTGCCGTTCGCGGGCGTGGTGGTCGCGTCGGTCGTCGTGCTCTGCGCGGCGTCCTTCTGCGTCGCCGCCTCTTGCTGCGCGGCCGCGAGCTCTTTCTGCTGCGCCGCGAGCCGCTTGCGCGAGATCGCGATGTCACGACCGCGGCCGCCGGAGCGCAGCGGCGCGAGCGGGTTGTGCGCGGGCGGAGGCGGCGGCGGAGGCACGACCTTCGGAGGCGGCGGCGGCGGCCGATACGCCCCCGGCGCAGGCGCCCCGGGGATGTTCACGTCCGCGCCCGCGATCGTCTGCGGCGGCTCGCTCTTCGCGCCCGCGGGCGTCCCGAAGCTGAGCACGATCGACGGCGCGACGAGCTGCTTCACCGGCGCGGTGGGCGAGGGGTTCTCGGTGCTCTCGACGGCGAACGGTCCTTCGGGCTTCTTCTTCTTCGCCCACTTGTTCACCGCCGCGGGCTGCCACCCGAAGCGCGCCTTCACGAGCGCCGTCCCCACGAGCGCCGCGTCGTTCTTCCCGAAGCAGAAGAGCCGCGGATCGAAGGTCTCGATGTACGACTGCTCCGGCGCGAGGAGCAGCGCGCGCTTCTCTGGGAAGGCCGTCGGCTTGATCGACGACGGCGCCTCGCACTTGTAGACGGTCGGCTTCTTCTTCTTGGGATCCGCGGATTCGACCTGGATCTCGAACGTGAGCAGCCGCACGTCGGCGGGGATGCGGATCGCTTTGTCGCCGTCGTTGTCGATGCGCATCGTCCACGGCTCTTTGGGGCCGGGCGCGATGAGCCACAGGCGCGCTTGCGTATCGGGCAGCGGCGGCGCCTCCGGCAGCTTCGGCAGCGGCTTCTTCCACGAGCCGCCCGCGGGCGCAGCGGCCGGCGCCGGGGCCTTCGAAGGTGTCACGACGGGCGGCGTCGGCGTCGCAGGAACCCCCGCGACCGGCACGCCCGGAGGCGGCGTGGGGCTCCCCGCGCCGTTCGGCGTGGCGGAGATGGGGCGCGGCGGGTTCGCGGCCGGATCCGGCGTCTGCGCGCGGGCGGCGAGCGGCGTCGTGAGGAGCGCCAGCGTCACCGCGGCACGAAGAGGAGCGGGCTTCAACACGGCGTGGATTTGGCGCGGGGACCGGCCCCTCGTCAACGAGGATCCGGGATCGGGGGTGGGCGTTTTTCTGCCGGCGTCACTCGCCCGGGGGAGCGCTCGCCGCGTTCGTGTCGCCGATGGCCTGCCGCACCGCGATCGCGAGCGAGCAGCTGTTCGCCTGGCGCTGCCGCGCGTCCGCGACCTTGGGATCGACGTTGCCGGGGCTCCCCATGAGCGTGCCGGCCGTCTCGCGGCGCAGGCGGACGACGGGCTTGTCGTCGGAGAGGCGCCACACGCCGATCCGCGCGAAGTGCTGGAGCGCCTGGCGGACCTCGGTGGGGTTCGGGCCGGCCGTCGTGGAGCCGGGCGGAGCAGGCGGCGGCTCGTCCTCGGCCTTCTCGTCGATCACGACGAGGAAATACTGCCCGTCGCGGATGAGCTGCATCGCGAGCGGCATGTCGTCCTTCAAGAGATCGTCGAAGGTGCCGTTCATCGCGCGCACCGTCATTTCGCCGCCCTCTTGCACCTGACGCACCCAGTCGTCGTTCAGCACGGAGAACGCGCGGTACGCGATGCGAAGGTTGAACGGCTGCGCCGGCTTCGCGCAATGATCCTGCTCGTTGCAGTGCTCGCCCTGAGCGCACTCGCTCGAGTGCTTGCACGCGTGCCCCGCGAGCGGATCCTGGTTCGGCACGAGCGTGAGGCACGAGGTGAAGGCGTCGCGCAGCGAGTCCTTCGCGGCTTTGCGGATCGTCTCCGGGCTCTCCGCGTCCTCGGTGCGGAGCCGCAGATACACGCCCTTCTTCTCGCGGAACGGAAAGCTCGCGAGCGCCTCCTTGTCGACGAGATCGTCCGCGGGTCCCTTCGCGAGATCCTGCGTCCACTTCTCCATCTTGTCGCGCATCGGCCCCCACTTCGGCTCGATCTCCGTCCTCGCGAAGCGCTGCTTTCCAAGGAGATCGCCGCGCATCTTGTCGAGCTCGCTGAGCGTGCGCTTGTAGTGGAAGATGGCCATCACGAGGAGGACGATGCCGGCGTACCCCCAGTACTTCGCCGGCGGAAACCGCATCTTCTTGCGGTCCTCGCGGTGCGTTTGGACGGACTTGAGGCCGCGGAGACGCTCTTCCTTGTCAGCCATAGCGTGGTCGTTTCGCTCGTCGTTGGAGGGGCGGGGACGTGGAGATCGGGGACCCTAAAAACAGCGAGGCCGCCGAGGACACTTCGTTCCTGGCGGCCTCACCATTGCCAGCCGAGCTGGCCGTTGTCGACTACTGCTTCGAAGAGGGGATCTTGCCGACCATGAACGAGACGTTCGGGTAGCCGGCGAAGGCCGCGGTCTGGAAGACGCTCTTCACGACGAGCGCCGGCACGTTCTGGTCGACCTGCAGGATGCAGACGCCCGGGAACGGCTTGGTCGGCTGGAGCTGCTTCCACAGCTCGCGCTTGTTCTTCAGGATCGCGAAGAGCTCGTCGATCTTCTGCATGCGGCCGAGCTCCTCGATGGCGCGCGTCGAACCGGCGAGCGTGCCGTCCACGAGGATCTGGTTGCCGTTCACCGCGACGACCGGCGCGTCGATGATGTCCTCGACGTTCTCGGCCTTCGGCAGCTTGACGTTCTTGTCGACGGTCATCTCGCCCGACGCCGAGAAGGACATCAGGAGGAAGATGACGGTCACCATGAGGAAGTCGATGAAGGAGACGAGGTTGAGGCCCGCGTTCGGCGATTTGCGCCCGTGCCCGCTCACCTTGTTCCACACGAACTTCAGCGGCACCTTCGACATGAGCCGCGAGTGCGGCGCATGGATCACGTGCGCGTGCGGGTTGTGATGCTTGCGCTCAAAACGGTCCATTTCGGTGGGCCCTCTAGCGGACGGAGAACGTCATGTTGAAGACGGGGAGCTTCTTGGAGGAGCCGTCGGGGAACTTCATCTCGCGCTTGGGCGAGTAGAGCGCGTCCAGCACGGCGACGATCTCCTTGAAGGGCGTGCGGTTGTCGCTGAAGAGGATGCACTGGTCGAGCTTGCGATCGGTCGGATCGCGGTGGCCGCCCTGGTTCTTCCACTCTTCTTCGATCTTCTTCGCGAGGTCGGGGTAGCGGATGATCTTGCTGTCACCGCCCATCTCGACCGGGTTCTTCGGGACCTTGATCTCGCTCACCACCGTCGCGCCGCTCTTCCACACGAGGGAGAACTCGCTGTCGCCGATGTGCAGGTTCAGCACCTTCTCCGGCGTCTGCGGCGTCAGCTCCTTGTTGGGATCCGGCGGACCGGGCACCTGAGCGTCCGCGTTGAGACGGCTGTTGGTGGTCCACACGGCTGTGATGAGGAGGAACGCGATCGTGACGAACAACAGATCGATGAACGGGATCATGTTGATGTCGCTGTTCGTCGCGCGCTTCTTTCCCCCGCCTTCGCCAACGTCTACGCCGCCCATGGGATCACCTGCTTCAAGGGTTGCTGTTTGCTGTCCGTGGTCATCGTCGGACGATCTCGCTCGGGCGCGAGGAGCGCCCGGGGCTTCCGTTTAGGACAACCCCGAGCGCGCCAAGTTCCGAACGAGATGGGACCTCAGGCCGGCTGGCCGAGGGCCGCGACGTTCACCTTCTGGCGGTTCGCGACGACGAGGTTGAGGATCTGGACGGACGCCTCGTTGATGTCGTCCTCGAGCTGCTGCGTCTTGCCGTTGAGGATGGCGAAGCCGATGAGGCCGATGATCGCGACGGCCAGGCCGAACGCGGTGCAGTTCATCGCTTCCGAGATGCCCTGCGCGAGAACGCGCGCCTTCTGGCTCGGGTCGACGGACTCGCCGGCGACGGCGCCGAAGGAGGTGATGAGGCCCGTCACCGTGCCGAGGAGGCCGGAGAGCATCGCGAGGTTCGCGAGGAGGGCCAGGTAGCTCGTGCGCGCGGAGAGCTTCGGCAGCTCGCGGAGCGCCGACTCATCCATCGCCGCCTGGACCTCTTCGTCCGGGCGGTTCACCTTGACGAGGCCGGACTGCACGATGCGAGCGAGCGGAGCGTTCGCCGCGGAGCACATCTTCACGGCCTTGGCCACGTCGCCGGCGAGGATGCACTTCTGCATCGTCGCGAGGAAGACTTCCTTGTTGATGGACGAGCCGAACAGGTAGAGGGCACGCTCAACGATGATGCCGATGGTCAGGATCGACCAGAAGAGGATCGGCCACATACCCCAGCCACCCTCTTTGAAGTGCTCATACGCCCAATGCATCGTTCTTGTCCTCCTAGTGCCGCGGCTCGAACATGGTTAGCGAGCGTGGCGTGATCCGATTTGAAGTTGAGCCGAGTTAGAGAAATCGCGGCTCTTCTTGTCCTGATCGCTCGGTGCCGATTGGCTCGCCGACCGAGAGCGGATTTGCTGACTTCGACCCGCATTCGACCGCGAGCGAGCTCGCCAGTCACGATCCGGGTGCGGGGTCATGCTCCGCCGCGGAGCCGCATATTCGCGAGTCAGACCTCACGCCGTCAAGAACATTTGGCCTGCGAAACAAGGTCTTTCGTCGCTGAAAAGATCCAGTCAAACCGCGCCTGGCCAAGTTTGTGGGGGGACGCGCATCGCGCTTATGTCTACTCGCGCGGTGAGCGTCGCGTCGCGCTCCGCCTTCGCGCACCGAGGATCTGAAGATCGTGCACGCGCGCGTGAGATCCCCTGACCCGCGATCACGCGCGCGTGACTCCTTTAGTAGGCGGCGGCGTCACGTCGGTGCGTCGGCTCGGCGCCGCTCGTCAACGTTCGTCGCGCGCCGCTACTCACGCGCTTGCGATTTTGAGAGAGCGGCGGATATATTCGCGGCGCTCGCGCTTCGTACCGATCTCGCGCCCTAGGAAAGGACCCATCGATGCGTCATCTCGTGATGCTGGCGGCCGAAGGCGGTGGGGAAAGCATGCTGTGGGGTGCTATCAAGCACAACCCCACCTTCCTCATCATCAACCTCGTCGTTTCAGCGGTCGTCGTCACACTCATCATTGAGCGCGCCGCGTTTCAGCTCGGCCGCTACCGCGTGAATTCCAGGGAGTTCTTCGCGCAGATCAAGAAGCTCGTCGCGGCGGGGAACATCGACCGCGCGATCAAGCTGTGCGACGCCAGCGACTACCCCATTCTGCAGCTCGTCAAGAGCGGTCTCACCCACGCCAACAAGGGCGCGGACGAGATCGACGCGGCCCTCAGCGAAAAGCTCTCCGAGCTCAAGCCACAGGTCGAGAAGCGGGTCGCCGCGCTGTGGTCGCTCGCGAACATCGCCACCCTCGTCGGCCTCATCGGCACGGTCTCCGGTCTGATCACGACGTTCTCGTCGATCGCGGTGCCCGGCCTCTCTCAGGCGGACAAGCAGCGCATGCTCTCGAACGGCATCGCGGAAGCCATGTACAACACGGCGTTCGGTCTGAGCATCGCCGTCGTGTGCATGATCGCTCACGTGCTCCTGCACACCCGCTCGAAGAACATCCAGC
Source organism: Polyangiaceae bacterium (assembly GCA_046351455.1). Classification (GTDB taxonomy): domain Bacteria; phylum Myxococcota_A; class Polyangia; order Polyangiales; family Polyangiaceae; genus JADJRH01. Next base: position 118,986 of record JAXLYM010000010.1, on the reverse strand, counting down.
ACGATCTCGAAACCACGACCGAGCGCGTGTTCAACCTCCTCACGATCAGCAACAAGCCCGGTTACTGAGCTGAGCGCATCATGGCCGAGACGCAAGACGACGTCCCCCTGAGCGCAGCCCAGCGCTCCCGCATCCGGCGGCTCTCGCAGCCGAAGGAGCCGGACGCGGGCGAAGAGGCCGGCGAGCTAAACGTCGTACCGTACCTCGACATCATCACGAACATCCTGATGTTCGTGCTCGCGAGCGTGTCCGTCACGTTCGTGGCGTCGATCGACACCACGCCTCCGTCGGTCGGCGGAGGCAAGGTGCGTACGGAGCTGGCGAGCCGCGCGCTGAACCTCTCGGTGTGGATCACGACCGAGGGCGTGTCGTTCAAGACCTCGAACGGCAACATCGCGACCGGCTGCAACGACATCGGCTCCGGCGTCACCGTCCCGAAGAAGGACAACGCGCCGGACTTCCCCAACATCACCGCGTGCGCGAAGCGGCTGAAGAACGCGCGCGACGAATTCAAGTCGGAGACGCAGGTGACGCTCACCGCGAACCCCGGCGTGGACTACAAGACCATCATCGACGTGATGGATGCCCTCCGGAGCGACGGCCAAGACGAGCTGTTCCCGGAGGTTCATTTCGGGGTGGCGCGATGACGGACGCGGTGGCCGCGAAGCCCAAGCAAGCGAGCGTCGTCCGCTACAAGGCGGCGCTGCGGAAGTCGATCCGGAAGAACGCGAAAGAGCCGGAGATCGACTTCCTGAACATCACCGCGATGCTCGACCTGATGACGATCATCCTCGTCTTCTTGCTCAAGAGCCTCGCGGCGTCCTCCGGGTCGATCCCGCAGTCGGACGATCTGACGCTCCCCTCGAGCGTGATGACGAGCGAGCCTTCCGAAGAGGGCGTCGTCGTCATCATCTCGAAGACGCAGATCCTCGTCGGCGAGAACCCGGAGCCGGTCGTGCTGCTGTCGAGCCGCGATCAGCTCGCGCAGTCCGGCGTCGACGCGCGCTACAAGCGCTCCGGCCCGAACGACCTCTACATCGTCCCGCTCGCGAACGCGCTCAGCTCGGCGCGCGAGACGGACAAGCGCGTGCGCGCCGCGAAGGGCCTCGACACCTCCACGTCGGAGGGCATCATCGTGGCCGACGCGACGACGCCGTACCGCCTGCTGATCGAGGTGCTGTTCACCCTCGGCCAGAGCGAGTTCGGCAAGTACCACCTGATGGTGATCAGCGGCAAAAAGAAGTAGCCGCGCGCATCATCGAAGCACCACGAGAGGGCTCCGCTCCGGCGGGGCCTTCTTCGTTTCCAGGCCCCTCTTTTGATGCCCACCCCCGGCGCATGCTCGCTTCGCTGCGCGTGCGCCGCCCCTCCCAAATCGCTCTCTCCGTTTCACTTCGCTCGCGAAGGGAGGGGAGCGTCCTGTCACTCCCGGCGGCGCGCCAGCACGTGGACGTCCGCGAAATTGAGGCCCGTCGCGCGGCCTTCGATGCGCGTGCCGAGCTTCGCGTGGAGCGGGGCGTCGTCGAAGGCCGCGAGCGCTCGCTCGATGTCCGCGGGCGCGCAATCGTCGCGCGTCTCGCCGGTCACGATCGCGCCGGCCGAGCCCGTGGACGCGTCCGAGCCGTCCGTGGCGCCGCACAGAAACGCGATGTCTCGTGGCAGATCCGCGAGCGCGCGCAGCGCCACCCAGCCCGCGCGGCCGCCCACGCCGTGATCGGGCGGCAATCGAAGCGTCGGCTCGCACGGGATCACGAGCGCCTCTCCGGGGGCGAGCGCGCGCGCTTGTTCGATGCGCTTGTCCGCGATCCTCGCCGCGTCTCCTTCTTCGGGGCCGAGCAGGCGCGCGCGCAGGCCTTCCGCGAGCAGCCGATCGCGCACGCGCTCGCCGAAGATCGTGGGGCCGGCGATCACCTGCGCGCGCCACCGCGGGGCGCCTTCGGGCTTCACGCTCTCACGCAGCGCGAGCCGTGACTCCCACGCAGGCGCGAACCGCCGCAGCGCCGCGCGCGCGTCTTCGAGCGTGGTCGGATCCGGCACCGACGGGCCGGAGCCGATGTCGTGCAGCCCGCCGCCGATGACGTCGCTCACCGCGAGCGTGAGGACGCGCGCCGGGGCCGCCGCGGCGAGGAGCCCGCCGCCCTTGATGCGCGACGCGTGGCGCCGCACCAGGTTCACGTCGCGGATCGTCGCGCCCGACTCCAGGAGGTCGCGCACGGCCGCGCGCTTGTCGTCCAGCGAGACGCCCTCCGGAGGCGCCGCGACGAGCGACGACGCGCCGCCCGAGACGAGCGCGAGCACCAGATCCGGCAGATCGAGGCCGCGCACGATCGCGAGCGCCCGCTCGGCCGCCGCGACGCTCCGATCATCCGGGATCGGGTGCGGGCACGTGAGCACCTCCACGTTCGCGGGCAGCGCGTGCTCCGCGGCTTGCGGCACGGTGACGGCGAGGCCGCGCTCGATCCGATCCGGCCAGCGATCCAGCGCGCCTCGCATCATCGGGATCGCGGCCTTCCCGACGGCGACGACGATCACGCGCGCCCGCTTCGGAGGCAGCGGCGGCAGCGCCTGCGCGACGATCGCCCGCAGCGCGAATCCGTCGAGCGCGCCGAGGAACGCGCCGCGCACCGTCTCCGCGAGAGCGCGCACCGTCTCGCTCATCGCATCGCTCGATCGCCCGCGTCGACGATGTGGGCGTTCACGATCTGGTGCCACGAAAGCGAGAGCGACACGAGGACGCCGCGATCGAGGATCTCCGAAGGCGTGCGGCCGTCGAGATCGATCGGGCGGTAGCGGAGGGCGCCGCGCAGCTCCACGAACGGACCGCTCGCGTTCGGCAGGATCGGGAAGCCGAAGCCGACGGCCAGCTCCATGCCGGGCTGGCTCTCCATCGCGCCGCCGACCGGCGCCGACCACACCGCGCCGGCCTCCAGGATGAGCGAGTCGATCAGCAGATCCGCGCGCGGCGATCCGGTCGTCAGCGCCTTCGAGAAGCGGGCCCAGAAGATCGGCTTCACCGTGACGCCCGCCGTCACTTGGCGCGCGAACCGAGCGCTCGGCGCGCCGAAGGTGTCCGCGTAGCCCGCGTAGAGGCCGGCGATCGAGGCGAACGTCGCCGCCGTCCGCGCCACGAGCGCCGGCGCCTTCTCGGTGACGTCGGGGTCCGTGACCGCCACGCCCGCGCCCGCCGAGAGGTCCAGATCGCCTTCGAGCCGCCCCTCCTCGCCGTCCGCCCGCGCGAACGAAGACGTGAGCGACGACGTGAGCCACGCCGCGATCGCGAGGGCCGAAGCGGCGCGCGCTCGAACGAAGCGGCTCATTGCGCGATCGCCTCCAGCATCTGCGGGCGCAGCTCGGCCGGGAAGACGATGCGGGTGCGCGCGCACGTCGCGCCGTCGAGCCGCTCCAGCACCACGCTCACCTCCGTGGGCCTGCGCGCGCGGCCGCGGCGGAACGCGACGAGGAGCGAGCCGTCGTCCTTGTACGGCGTGTCCTCCGCCACATCGAGCGCGACGTACACGTCCGGATCGAGGCCCGCCGTCTTCGCGATGTCGCGCGCCCTGCCGAGCGCCTCCGCCTTCGCCGCTTCGTCCGCGTCGTGCAGATCGATCGTCTTCCAGATCTCGCGCGCGCGCAGCCGCTTGCAGAGATCCGCGAGCGTCGGATCGCCCGCCTGCTCCCACGCGTGGATCGCGAGCAGCAGCACCTGATCGTCGAGATCGAGGTACTCGCCGAGCGTCGGCTGCTCTCCGGCCGCGACCGACAGGAACGCGGGCGGCAGCGAAGGGAGCCGCACGCCGTCGCGCACGAGGGCGATCGCGCGCTCCAGGATGCGCTTCACCATGTGCTCCGCGGCGCGCCCCGATTTGTGGAAGTACACCTGCTGGAACATGAAGTACCGCGCGAGCACGAACGACTCGAGCGCGCTCACGCCCTTGATCCCGTCGATGGCCAGCGTCGGCGCCGCGTCGGTGCTGCTGTTCGCGAAGCGGAGGCTCCGCATCAGCCACGGGAGATCGTACTCGCCGTAACGGACGCCGGTCGCGTGCGCGTCGCGCAGGAGGTAGTCGGCGCGGTCCACGTCGACCGTCCCGCTCACCGCCTTCGACAGGTACGGAAGGTCGTGGCGCCCGTGCACCAGGTCCGCCACGCGCTTCGGGAGGTGCGCGTCCTGCGAGACGAGGACCTTATGAACGTCTGTCGAAGGATCGAGCAGGATGCGATCTGTCCACGCCTCGTGGTGCTGTGCGTCCGGCAGCGCTTCTTCGAAGAGGTGCGACAGCGGTCCGTGCCCCACGTCGTGCAGAAATGCCGCCGCCAGCGCGTCGCGCGCGCGCTCGCTCGTGACGCGCTGCCAGAACGGCAGCTCGTGGTCGATTTGACGGAGCCGCGCGAGCAGCCGCTGCATCACCGTGGCCGCTCCGATCGCGTGCGCGAACCGCGTGTGCTCGGCGCCGGGGAACGCGAGCGACGCGAGCCCGAGCTGCCGGATCCGCCGGAGCCTCTGCACCTCTCGCGCGGCGAACAGGCGCGGCAAAACGGCTTCTTCTTCTGCCTCGAACGACACGAGGCCATGGACAGGATCGCGAAGGATCACGGCAGCAGCATCCTAGGTTGAAACCCGCTCATCATCGGGGGGATCCACGGGGAGTGTGGCGAAGCGCCATCAGGGCGAGTCACGCGCGACGGGGGGACGTTGTTACGACGTCGAGAGATCGGCGCGATCTACACACATATTCACGCGCGAAACGCGATCGAAAACGCGTGCCTGAGGTATGTCCATCGGGTAGAGGTCGAAATCTGTATCTCCGTGCACAACGGGGGCGGTCCACAGGAATCAAGAATGTCATCCAGCATTGCTCGACAAGACGAAAGCGCTCACGAAACGGACGAGGTCGAGGGACCCGAGTCACGGTCGGGGTCCTCGCTGCGTCGGCTGACAGACATCCTGCAAGCCCTCCCTCCAGCGGAGCTCGAGTCATTGATCTCACGCATGGGGATTCGCATCGACGCGAGCAAGCGGATCGATCCGCCGGCGCAGGTCGCGCGCGCGCTCGTGGCGCTGCCGGACATCCGTGATCCGGGTCGCCTCCCCGCGGCGAGCCGGGAGCTGCTCTATCGCATCGCGGAGTCGGGCGGCCTCTTGCGCGTGCCGTCGCTGCCCGCCGGGCTGGAGACGCTGATCCACCGCGGCATGGTGTTCGGGCGCAAGGACGAGCGCGGGTTCGTGCTCGTGCTGCCGATCGCGTTCCTGCTGCAGCTCAAGAGCTGGGAGGGCGAAGATCCGCGGACGATCCGCGCGCTCGTCGCGCAGGCCCCGCTCGAGACGGTGAGCGCGATCGCGTCGCATTACCTCGGTCGCCCGGCGACGCCGCCGATCGCGCTGTGCCTGGAGGCCGCGTGGGACGCGCTGTGCGATCCCGCGAAGATCGCGTCGGAGCTGGAGCGGCTGCCCCCGCTGGAGCGCCGCCTGCTGGAGTCGATCGAGGCCGTCGGCGGAGAGGTCGACACGCAGGAGCTGCTCGATCTGGAGCGCGAGCCGATGCGGCTGCGCGGCGCGGGCGGCATCACCGCGAGCCGTCGCGGCGCGGGCTTCTCGCTCGAGCGGCGCGCCTTCTTGATCCCGATCCACCCGAACCGTCACGTCATCCCGACGGAGGTCGCGCGCATCGTCGGCGCGGATCGGCAGCGGCTCCGCGAGACGCGCCGGGCGGAGATCCGGTCGTTCGTGCTGGAAGAGGATCACGCGCCGCGCCGGGCTCGCTTCACGGCGGATCCGGCGATGCTCGCGATGGCGATGGCGCTCGCGGTGCGTGAGCCCGGCAGCGAGGTGAGGCCCGGCGTCGGCACGCCGCGATCGCTGCTCGTGCGGCTGTCGCAGCGCTTCGGGCGCGATCAAGAGACGGTGGGATTGCTCGCGGCCCTGTCGCGCGCGATCGGTTTGTGGGAGCCGTCCGCGGCGGTCTCGGCGACGCCTCCGGGCTCGCTCGCGGTGCATCAGCTCACGCCGCTCCTGTTCCAGACGTGGCGCCGCGGCGGCGCGTGGGACGAGGCGCGACCGGAGCGTGAGGTGCTCCGCGTGCCCGAGGCGAACCGCGACGCGAGCCCCTCGGGCGTGCTGCGCGAGACGGTGCTCGACGCGCTGCAGGACCTCGGAGAAGGCCGCTGGGTGCCGTGGAAGGCGCTCTCGGGTTACCTCGCGGCCGACGCGCGCGTGCCCGGCGTGGAGCGGCTCCTGCGGCGGTGGGCGGAGCGCGCGGGCGTCGAGCCTCCGAGCGTGATCGACGTCACGCACCGGATCGCGCTGGAGACGTTGCCCGCGCTCGGCATCGTGGATCTCGGCGGGACCGACGGCGACGAGTCGTCGGAGGTGGCGCTGCGCCTCACGCCGCGCGGTCGCGCGCTGCTCGCGGGAGCGGCGCCGTCGTTCGATCCGTCGCCGAGCAAATTCGTGGACGCGCACGATCTCCGCGGCGGCCCCACGGCGCAGGTGGCGGCGGTGCTCGGCCTCGGCGCGTTCGCGGAGATCGGGCGCGTCGACGACGGGCTGCACCTGCTCATCACGCCGCCGGCGCTGTCGAAGGCGCTGACGGCGGGCCTCGACGCGGACATGGCGCGCGCTCGCATCGAGGCCGTCGCGCCGCTCACGGACTCGCTCGCGCGCACGCTCATGCAGGCGAGCGTCGTCATCGGTCGCGGCACGTACGTCGCGGCCTCGGGCTTCCTGTGGATCGAGGACACCGAGGTGCGGGAGATGCTGCGCACGCGGCGCCCCGTGTCGGAGCTGTTCGTGGATCCGTCGCCGCCCGCGGGCCTCCTCATCGCGCCCGACGTCGACACGGATCGGCTGGTGCGCCGTTGCCGCGCGCTCGGCGTGGAGATCGAGATCGAAGGCGGCGTGCTGCGCGTCCGCACGACCGCCGGCGCGCCGCCCCCGCGGACGATGTCGCAGACGCAAATGGAAGCGCAGAAGGGCGCCCTCAGCGGCCGCTCCCGCTCGAAGCCGCCGTTCCTCCGCGGCCGCTGAGAGCGGGGCTCGCTCGCTTCGGGGACGGGCTCATCTCGACGTTTTCGGTGCTCAGCGTACTTGAGTACGCTTCCGCGCCGAAAACGCCGAGCTAAACCCGTCTCCTGTGCGATCGATGCCCCGCTGGGGCCGGGGTTGTCTACGACGCGGGGATTCGAGGCGCGTGGAGGCGATCGCGGGATGACGTGACGCATCCCGCGGACCCGAGAAAATAAGGTGAAAGAGAGAGGGGGCGCCGCACCTGGACGGGCGGCGCCGCAGCGGGTCACTCGACGGCGAACAGCTCTTCGAGGTCGGCCTTCGTGAGCTTCTTGGCTCCGCCGGCGTCCTCGCTCAGGACCTGCGCGACGAGCTCGCGCTTCTTCGCCTTCAACTGGAGGATCTTTTCCTCGATCGTGCCGGCCGCGACGAGGCGGTACGCGGTGACGACCTTCGTCTGGCCGATGCGGTGCGCGCGGTCCGTCGCCTGCTGCTCGACGGCCGGGTTCCACCACGGATCGAAGTGCACCACCGTGTCCGCCGCCGTGAGGTTGAGGCCCGTGCCGCCCGCCTTCAGGCTGATGAGGAACACCGGGCAGCTCGGATCCGACTGGAAGCGCTCCACGCGCTCCTGACGATCCTTCGTGCTGCCGTCGAGGTACTCGTACGTGACGCCGTCCTCCTTCAGCGCCTTCTCGATGAGCCGCAGCATCATCACGAACTGGCTGAAGACGAGCAGTTTGTGGCCGCCTTCCACCGCCTCGCTGATGAGCTCGCGCAGCGCCACGAGCTTGCCGGAGTCGTCGTCCGTGAAGTCGCGCGGCAAGCCGAGGAGGCGCGGATCGCACGCCGCCTGACGGAGGCGCGTGAGGCCCGCGAGGATCTGCAGCTGGCTCTTCGCGAGGCCGACGCGCTCCACCTCGCCGAGGACCTGCGCCCGCACCTCGCGCGCGACGTTCATGTAGACCGAGCGCTGCTCCGCGCTGAGATCGCAGATCTGATCCATCTCGATCTTCTCGGGCAGATCCTTCGCGACCTCCTGCTTCGTGCGGCGGAGGATGAACGGGTGGATCGACGCGCGGAGGCGCTGCGCCGCCTTGTAATCGCCCGCGTCGATCGGGCGTGAGAAGCGCTGCTCGAACTTGTCGAGCGGGCCGAGCAGGCCGGGCGACACGAAGTCGAAGATCGACCAGATCTCCGAGAGGCGGTTCTCGATCGGCGTGCCGGTGAGGGCCAGGCGGCGCTTCGGCTTGAGGCGCTTCGCGGCGGCGGCGGTCGCGCTCATCGGGTTCTTGATGTGCTGCGCCTCGTCGAGGATCGCGTACGTGAGATCGAGGTCCGCGAGGAACTCTTCGTCGCGGCGGAGGAGCGCGTAGCTCGTGATGATCACGTCCGCGTCCTTGATGTCCTCCGCCTGCTCCTTGCGCGCGGTGCCGTGCCACAGCGCCACCTTGAGCGTCGGCGCGAAGCGGCTCAGCTCTCGCTCCCAGTTCGTGACGACGCTGGTGGGCGCGACGATCAGCGCGTGGCACCGCTTCTCTTCCTGCTTCACCGCGAGGAGGAGCGCGATCGTCTGCACCGTCTTGCCGAGGCCCATGTCGTCCGCGAGGACGCCGCCGGAGCCGAGCTCGTGGATGAACTTGAGCCACGAGAGGCCCGCCTCCTGGTACGGACGCAGCGTGGCCTTGAGCGCGCGGGGCTTCTTCGCGCTCTCGATCTCTTCGATGTTGCCGAGCTTCTGGAAGAGGGTGCGCGCCGCCGCGGAGACGCTCGCGCCCTGCGTGTGCTGGAGCAGCTCCTGGATGCGGCCGGCGTGCGCGAGGCCGAGCTTGCCGCCCTTGCCCGCGGCCGTGAGCAGCTCGATCTCGCGATCGAGGACGGCGCGGATCTGATCGGCGTCGATCGGCGCGAACGATCCGTCTTCGAGGCGGACGTACTTGCGGCCCTCCGTGAGGCACCGGCGCAATTCTTCGCGATCGACGCTCACGCCTTCGCTCTCGAAGTTGAGCTTGACGTTGAGCCAATCCATCCCGCTCGTGACCTTCGCGAAGGCGCGGATCGACGCGGTGCGGACCTGCGTGTCGACGAGGTCGTCCGGGACGAAGAGGTCCCACGTGTCCGGCAGCTCCGCGAGGCCCTCGGTCCAGAAGCGGATCGCCGCGTCGCCGCGCGCCACGAACATCTGGCCCGCCTCGTCCGGCGAGAGGCCCAAGGACGCGAGCGCGCCCGCCGCCTCTTGCTGGGCCGCGATGTCGACGCGGATGCAGCGCGCGCGCTTCGAGCCCTCCTCCGGTGGCCGCACGATGATCGGGAGCGTGATGCCGTCGGCGCGGACGGGCATCTCCACGTCGCCGTACGCCGCGAACAGCGAGACCTCCGCGTGCACGAGCGAGCCGCCCGCGCGCATGCGGAACGTGGGGACGAGATCGACGACGTCCGCGATCTGCGCCAGATCCGGCAGCTCCGCGCCCACCTCCAGCGCGACGCGGGGGAGGCCCTGCATGATGAGCTGCGGCAGCTCGCTCATCGGCTCCCCGATCGTCGGCGAGCGGAGCAGGCGGCGCATCGCCGCGGGGGAGACGCGCTTGTCGATGCGGCGCGCGATGCCCTCCTGCGTGTCGATGTGCCAGCCGGGCCAGCCTTCGAACCAGCCGCCTTGCAGGAGCGAGAAGCGGCGCTTGTCGCTGACGCGCTCGAAGCTCGCCTTCACGATGATCGTGTCGCCGCCGACCGTCTCCAGATCGAAGCGGGGGCGCAGCGGCTCTTCGCCGAAGCGGAGCTGCATCAACGCGGGCTCCAACAAGACCTTCTGGCCGTCGAGCAGAGGCAAGAGCTCCGACACGTCCTCGCCGCGCACGTCGACCGCGGGGTGGCGCGGGTTGCCGCTCTCGAACCGGGCCAGGAGGCGCAGCGCGTCGCGATCGGGCGTGGGGTACATGGCCTGCCAGGCCATCGCGGTGGAGGGGAGGATCGGCACGCGCGCCTCGGCGTCGAGCACGGTGACGGTGAGCGCGCCCTGGCGGACGTGGAGGCGGAATTCGACGCGGCGCTGGCCCGCGAAGCCGTCCGGCGGGAGCCACGCGCCGATGCCTGTCTGGCGCGCCGTCGCGTCGAAGGACGGGGGGATCGGCGTCACGACGGAGCCGGGCGGGCCCATGTTCTGAGCGTGCGCGAGGGGCGTCGGCATCGTGGGCGGCTGGCTCGGCCGGAGCGGCGTGATGCGGCGCTGCTGCTGCTCTCTGCGGCGGATGCGGTTCGCGACCGCGCCTCCGCCTGCGTGCGCCGTCTGCGGGACGATCGGGGCGATCGGCGGCGGCTCGCGGCGCGGCTGCGTCCCGCGGGCCTGATCGCGCACGGCGATGAGGAGCGCGCCCACGTGCTTGCAGTGCTGTCCGCTCTTCGCGTAGGCCGGGCACGTGCAGCGGCTCTTGATGCCGTCGGGGGTGAGCTCCACGGAGACCGGGTACGACTCGCCGTCGTTGCCGCGCACCGTGCCGCTCGCGGTCATCTCGCTGGCGACGACATCGTCCACGACGCGCCTCCGGAAGTACTCGAGGCCGCGCAGGAAGGTGCGGGCGCCGAGGAGGCGACGGAGACCGCGGTCACTCAGGGTCGAGAGAGCGTCGGAGATAGGAGACACTTCGATTGCCACCTGGGGAGTTGTTTCGCGCGTGGAGCCGCGTTTTTTCCGGAGTACGGCGGAGAACCATGCGAGCGCGCAACCTCCCCACTACGCTCGGCCCCAGCGACGAACCCCTTGATGAAGCGTCGCGGTGAACGGCCTCGCCGCCTACCGCGCCGGCACGTTGTCATTGTCGATCAGGCGAAGAACGGCAAGAAAATAAGCGTGAGGAGGGGGAGCAATTGCACGAGCGAGCACACGAGCGGACACACCGCGTCCTTCAGCGCGTCGCCGACCGTGTCGCCGACGATGGCCGCTGTGTAGGCTGGATTGTCTGCTCGGCCGCCGAGCTCGTCGACGAGGTACCGCCCCCCGTGCGCGCCGGTGGCGATGTACTTCTTCGCGTTGTCCCAGGCGCCGCCCGCGTGGGCCAGGAGGAGCGACGAGAGCACGCCGGCCGTCGTCGCTGCGAGCAGGAAGGCCGCCACGGCGTCCGTGGCGAGCGAAGGATAGCCCTCCACTTTCGCAAAGCGCAAGGCGAGGCCCACGAGCACCGGAGCCGCCGCCGAAACGACAGCGGGCAGGAACATCTGACGGAGCGACGCTCGCGTGAGCATCTCGATCACCGCCTCGTGATCGGGCGTCTCGCCGGGGGGGCGGCCGCGGAGCTGGCGGCGCGCCTCGTCCGCGACGCGCCTCGCCGAGCGCGCGGTGCTCGCGATGCTGCGCGACGTGACCCACAGGACGAGGAGCACGCCGATCATCGCGGCGACGATCACCTCGGGCCGATCGATGCGGAACGCGAGGCCCTTCACGCGGCTCTGCTCGGCGGCGGTGAGCGCGCTCTTGTGGGCCGCGTCGACGTACGCCGGGAGGATCATCAGCGCGGCGAGGGCGGCGCTCGCGCTCGCGTAGCCCTTCGTCCACGTCTTCACGGTGTTGCCGACGGCGTCGAGCACGAGGGTGCGGCCGCGCACGTCCGGCCGCTCGCGCGCGACCGCCATCTGCACGATGCCGCTCGCGCTGTCGATGATGGGGCCGAAGCCGTCCGCCGAGAGCACGTACCCGGCCGCGCCGAGCAGGCCCATCGAGCACGCCGCGATGCCGAAGAGGCCGCCGTTCGTGAGGCCGGAGCGGCGCCCCAGCTCGTACGCGCCGACCGCCGCGAACGAGAGCACCAGCGTGGGCGGGAGCAGGCTGTCCATGCCGAGCGCGCCGCCGCGCAGGAGCGCCAACGTGGGGCCGCCGCGCGACGCCTCCGCGAGCTCCCGCACCGGGCCGTAGCGGTGCTCCGTGAAGTACTGCGCGATGAAGAGCAGGACGATCGCCGCGATCGCGCCGACGATGCTCGCGCCGAAGAAGAGCCACCACGAGGAGCCGAGCAGCCACTTCGACAGGCCCATCAGGCTCACGGCGTGGAGCACCGTCGTCACGTAGAGGCCGCGGGCGAGGGCGTGGAGCGGCTCCTCGCGCTCGTCGGTGCGCACGACCATCACGCCGAACGCCGAGGCGAGCAGGCCGAACGCGCGCGCCACGAGCGGGAACAGCACGACGCCGACCGCGCTCACGACCGTCTGGTTGTCGCGGAAGAGCATCGCGCCCATCAGCATCGCGCCGAGGTTCTCGGTGGCGGAGGCCGCGAACAGGCCCGCCGCGCGGCCCGCGCCCGGACCGACGACGTCACCCGTGAGATCCGCGAGCGCCGCGGGGTTCTGCGCGTCGTCCTCGCTGAGGCCGGCCTCTTTGCCGGCGAGGTCCGCGCCGATGTCTGCGGCCGTGCCGAACGCGCCGCCGGAGAGCTGACCGAGCAGCCCCGCGAACGTCGCGCCGAGCGGAAACCCCACGAGGAGCAGCGGGATCTGAGGCACGAGCCGCAGCGCCGCCGCCGGGTCCGATCCGAAGCCGCCCTTGAAAGCGAACACCGCGGTGAAGAGGCCGCCGAGCCCGAAGAGGCTGATCGCGCCGAGGGAGAGCGCCGGGATCGATCCGCCGCGGACCGCGAGCTGCAGCGCGAGATCGATCGATTTCTTCGCTCCGCTCGCGGCGCGCAGCGCGGACCGCACGCCCGCGCGCGAGGCCACGAACACGGCGCCCACGGAGCCGGCCGCGCCGAGCGCGAACGACACGGTGATCCACACGCCCGTCTCCAGCGCGCTCACCGGCTGATCTTCGCCGGCGCGGCGGAGGAAGCCGTACGAGAGGAAGATGGCGCCGCCGAGCACCGCCGCGACCGCGCCGACCGTCGTCGACTGCTGCCGCACGAACGCCTCCGCCGAGGCGCGCAACAGGCCCGCCACGCGCACCATCTCCGGCTCGCCCTCGGGCGGCGCGAGGACGGATCGCGCGAGGCCGATCGCGAAGAGCAGCGCCAGCGCCGCGATGCCGAAGATGAGGAGCAGCTCCATCAGGGGGAGCCGGACGGGGCCGGAGCGGTGGGCGCCGGGGCCGCGCTCAGCGCCTGCTGGAGCTGCTTCGCCCGCGGATCGTCGGGCGCCATCTCGATGAACTTGCGGGCGTGGTTCTTCGACTCTTCGCCGATGCCGCGGCGCTGCGTCAGGACGTAGAGGTTGTAGCGCGCGTCCTTGTACGTCGGGTCGATCTTGAGGGTCGCGAGGTAGCCGTTGCGCGCGTCGTTGTACTTGTCGCGGCGGTCGGCGACGTACGCGAGGTTGTAGGTGACGTCGGCGTCGTTGGGGTTCGCGGCCTTCATCTCTTTCAGCGTCGCCTCCGCGGTGTCGAGGTCGCTGTTGCGGATCGCCATCGTGACCATCATCAGCTTCGCGTCGCGCCCTCCGCCTGCGCCCGCGGTCGCCCCCGGGGCCGCGTTGCCCGGCTCCGTGGCCTTGCCCATCTCCGCGACGGCCTCGGCGTTCTTGCCTTGCCGCAGCAGGACCGCCGCCTTCGCCGCGTGGGCGCGCGCCGGATCGTCGTCCATCGTGAGGGCCTCGTCGGCCTCGGCGTTGGCCTCGTCGAGGTCGCCGGCCATCGCGAGCGCCTCGGCGTGGACCGCGCGCGCGGCCGTCATGTTCGGGCACGTCTTCGCGGCCTCCGCGGCCACCGACACGAGCTTGTCGAGGTCCGTCTTCGAGGGCATCGGCGAGATCTGCGCCGTCTTGCGCTGCAGCAGCGTCGCCTTCGTGACGAGGCACCGGCACGCCGTCGGATCCGCGCGGAGGCACGCGGCCGCGCGCTTGTTCGCGTCCTCGAATTTGCTCTGCGCGATGAGGCTCGTCGCCACCTGCTGGAACGCCGCCTCGTTGGCCGGATCGCGATCGAGCGCCGTCTTCCACATGAACGAGGCGTCGCCCAGGTTGCGGTTCGCATCGCCGTGGACGAAGAGGCCGCCCGCGAGGACGAGGGCCGTCGCCGCCGAGCGCTTGTGCTTGAAGTTGGAGCCGAGGTACGCGCCCGCGAGCGTCGCCGCGACCGCCGCGAGCGCGGGCCACGCGAAGAGGCCCACCAGCGCCGCGCCGCGCGCGAGGGGCGCCCGCGGTCCGGAGAAATAGATCGCTCCGAGGATCGACGCGGCGACCGCGACCCACACGAGCGCCGCCGCGATCCGCGACTCGAACGACTCGACCCGCTTCTTCAGCAGGTAGCCGCCGTAGAGGAGGACGCCGAGCGCGATCAGAGGGAGAAATAAGGCGATCGCGACGTTCTTCGGGGTCGCGGGATCCGGCGAGAGGGCGCGGGGGGCGACCGCCAGACCGAGGAGCGCGATCGCTCGAAATAGGTAGCTCGCGAGCTCAACCACGCGCGGACCATAGCGTGGACGTGGCGTCGGGCGAAGCCCTTCGGCGTACGCCGGGCAGCCCGTTCGACGCTCCATCTCGCGGACGTGGCATGCTCCGGGCGCGGAGGAGGGTTACATCACATGGTCGTCCACGAAAGATCGGGCTCGCTCACGGGCGCGCTCACATCGGCGCTCCTGTTCGGCGCCGGAGCGGTCGCAGGCTACGAGTACCTCTCGGGGCCTCTCCCGGCGCGATCCGAGGTCCCGCGGGAGGCGCCCGGGGTCGACGCCGAGGACGCCTTCACGGTGGGCCTCGCGCGGACGCCGGACGCCCGCGGTCACCTGCGCGCGGTCGTCGCGCGGCGCGACGGCGCGTGGAGCCGCTCGTGCGAAGGAGCCGGCGCGCTGAGCGAGCCTCGCATCGCCGCGTCTCCTTCGGGCGCGGTCGTCCTGGCGCTCACCTTCCAGGGCGCGGTGGACTGCGGCGCCGGAGCGATCGTGGCGGCCGGCGGCGCGGGTGATTTCGACGCGCTCGTCGCGGGCCTCGATCGCCGCGGCAAGGTGCGATGGACCGTCACCGCTTCGGATCTCGGCGCGCAGACGATCGCGGCGGTCGCCGTGGATCCGTGGGGAAACGCGCTCGTGACCGGCTCCTTCGAAGGGACCGTCGAGCTCGGCGGCGCGCCCATGACCGCGGACTCGCCGCGCGACGTGCTGCTCGCGAAGCTCGACGCCGACGGCCAGCTCGTGTGGCAGCGGCACTTCGGCGGGGCCGAGCGCTCGTTCGGCGTCGACGTCGACGTGACGCGGACCGGGCGCGTGCTGCTCCTCGCGCGCGGCACAGGGGCGATCGATTTCGGCGACGGCGCGCGCAGGGACGCCGGCGCGACCGCGTTCCTCGCGGCCTTCGAGGCCGACGGCCGCCCGGCCTGGAGCCGCTCGTTCGGAGGCGACGGTGAGATCGCTCCTTCGAAGGTCCGCGCGATCCCGGGCAACCAGATCTTCGTGTCGGGGACCTTCTCCGGGACGGCGGATCTCGAGGCCGGCCCCGTCTCCAGCGCGGGTCGCAGCGACGCGTTCCTCCTCCGGCTCGACGGCGTCGGGCGGCCGCTGGCGAGCGCGCGCATCGGATCGATCTTCGCCGAGGAGCCGCGCGCCGCGGCGGATCCGCCTCGGAGCGCCGACGTCGATCCGTCTCTCGCGCGGCGGCTCCGCGCCCTCATCGACGAGATCGGCGCGGGCCCGCCGGAGGGGAGCGACGCGTCGGCGAGCCGCCGCTAGCGTCTCGCTCCGCGCGCGGCGCGCCTGCACGACGTGCCGCCCGGACGAGCGTTTTGCGCCGCTATTCCAGGGATCCCCGCGAAGCGACTCACTGGCATGATCCTGGGATACGCTGCGCGCTGGGGAAGAATCCGATGAGCTCTTCCGCGCTGGTATCTCCTCAAGACGCGACGCAACGCACGGGCGACGGCCTCTTCGAGCCGGAGCTCGACGCGGAGGTGTCCGCGCGCGAGCGCTTGGCCAAGGCGTTCGCGACGCTCCGGGAGAGCGAAGAGCGCTTCCGCGAGCTGGCCGCCACGGTCCAGGAGGTCTTCTGGATCAGCGATCCAGCCCAGCGCCGGATGCTCTACATCAGCCCCGGCTACGAGAAGATCTGGGGCCGCTCCTGCGAGAGCCTCCTGCGCGATCCGCAAGGGTGGATGGAGGCCGTGCACCCCGACGATCGCGATCGCGTCCGCGCGGCGTGGACCGGGCTGCCCTCGGACGGCCGCTTCCTGGAAGAGTACCGCGTCATCCGGCCGGACGGCACGGTGCGGTGGGTGCGCGCGGAGGCGCGGCCGATCGTGACCGGCGCCGACCACGTGGCCCGCGTCGCCGGCGTCGCGCGCGACGTCACCGAGCGCCGCGTCGCGCAGGAGGAGATGCGCGCCGCCAACGCTCGCTACGCGCGGCAAGAGGCGGCGCTCGCGGCGGTCACGCGGGCCTGCGCCGTCCGCGAGGTCGACACGTCGCAGCTCCTCGCCGAGGTCTCGCGCGTCGCGGCCACCACGCTGGAGGTCGAGCGCCTCAGCGTCTGGCGCCTCTCGCAGGATCGCCGCCGCATCGTGTGCGTGAGCTTGTTCGCGCGGAGCGGCGGCGCCCACGAGGCGGGCACCGTCGTCGAGACCGCGCGCTTCCCCGAGTACATGCGGGCGCTCGCGATCGGCGAGATCATCGCGGCGCCCGACGTGCACGCGGATCCGCGCACGCGGGACCTCGCGGAGTTCGTCCGTCCGTTCGGGATCTCCTCGGTCCTCGACGCGCCGCTCCTCGCGACCGGCAGCGTCATCGGCGCCGTGTGCGCGGAGCACGTCGGGCAGCAGCGCGCGTGGACACCGGACGAGCAGACCTTCCTGCTCGCGATCAGCAACCTCGTCTCCCTCGTCCTGGCCGAGGAGGAGCGCCTCGCGGTCGAGGGGCAGCTCCGCCAGTCGCAGAAGATGGAGGCGATCGGCCAGCTCGCGGGCGGCGTCGCGCACGACTTCAACAACATCCTCACGTCGATGATCATGCAGGTCGAGCTGATCGGCATGCTGGACGTCAGCGACGAGGTCCGCGACGGCCTCGCCGAGATCGACGCCGCCGCGCAGCGCGCCGCGAACCTCACCAAGCAGCTCCTCCTGTTCGGGCGCCGGCAGACGATGGCGCCGCGCGATCTCGATCTGAACGACGTCGTCACCAACGTGGCGAAGATGCTCCTCCGCATCATCGGCGAGGACATCCGCCTGCAGCTCCACCTGCACCCGGCGCCGCTCCTCACGCGGGCCGACGCGGGCATGCTCGATCAGGTGCTCCTCAACCTCAGCGTCAACGCGCGCGACGCGATGCCCGACGGAGGCCGCCTCACGATCGAGACGCACGAGGTCCTCGTGGACGACGAGGCCGCGCGGCGCGAGCCGGATCTGCCGCCCGGGCGCTACGTCGGGATCAAGGTCAGCGACACCGGCAGCGGCATCCCGGCCGAGGTGCTGCCGCGCATCTTCGAGCCGTTCTTCACCACGAAGGAGCGCGGCAAGGGCACGGGGCTCGGCCTCGCGACGGTCTTCGGAATCGTGAAGCAGCACCGCGGCGCCGCGCGCGTGACGAGCGAGCTCGGCGCGGGCACCACGTTCCACGTCCTGCTCCCCGCGCGCGAGCGGGCGATCCCGGAGCCGGCCGGCCCCGACCGCCCCCCGCGATCGCGCAGCGGCGACGGCGAGACGATCCTCTTGGCGGAGGACGAGCCGGCGGTGCGCGCCCTCACGCGGGCCGCGCTGGAGCGCCACGGTTACCGCGTGATGGAGGCCGGCACCGGCGCCGACGCGCTCCTCCTCTGGCGCGACGCGCGCGACGTGATCGCGCTGCTCGTGACGGACCTCGTGATGCCCGGCGGCGTCAACGGCCAGGAGCTCGCGCGGGCCGTCCGCGCCGAGCGCCCGTCGATCCCGATCGTCTTCATCAGCGGCTACAGCCTCGACGTCGCGGGGAAGGAGCTCCGCCTCGATCCGGGCACGAGCTTCCTCCAGAAGCCGTTCGGCCCCGCGGTCCTCCTCGACGCGGTGAGCCGCGCGCTCGACGCCTGAGCGAAATCGCCTTCGATCAAAGGGGTTCGGCGAGCCAGCGCGCGATCGGAGCGAACACCCGCTCCTCGGCGTGGTTCGACACGAACATGTCCGCGTGCGCCATCTTGAGGGACGCGGTGCCCACGTCGAGCCTCCGCGGCTTCGCGAGCGCGCTCGCCTCGATCACGAACTCCGCGGTCTCGCGCGGGACGATGCCGTCCCCGTTCGCGATCACGACGAGCAGCGGACCGTGCATCCCGCGGATCGCGTCCGACAGGTTCACGCCGCCGGCGTGCAGGTCGCGCGCGCGGATCCACTGCGCGATCTCCCGGTTCACGTGCCGGTTCGGATCCTCGACGGTGCGGGCCATCTCGCGCGCGGCGGTGAGGTCCACGATGTCGGGGTTCAGGTACACGCGGAGCAGCCCCGGGGCGAACCGCGCGGCCTGCGGCAGCAGCGCCTCCGCGAGCGCGCGCGTCCCCCGCAGCGGCACCGCGCCGACGAGCCGCGGCGAGAAGAACGCGGCGCGCACCATCGGGTGCACCTTCACCCAGCGCACGGGCGTCCCCATCATGACGCGCTTGTCGATCCGCGGATCCTTCGCGAGCGCCGCGTACAGGAGCGCGAGCGTCCCGCCGAGCGAGCACCCGATCACGTCCACCCGATCGCGCCGCGTCCCCGTGCGATCGAGCACGCCCGCGATCACCGCGCCGAGGTCCGCCCGCGCGAGATCCGCGAGCCCGTACACGTCGGAGCCGCCGCGCCGCACGCTGTCGCCCTGCGCGCGCAGATCGCAGCGCCACACCTCGAAGCCGGCCTCCGCGAGCGAGCGCTCGAACGACAGCCCGCTCGGATGGAACCCGAAGATGAACGAGCTCATCCCGTAGCCGGGCACGATGAGCACCGGCGGTCTCCCCGGGACGAGCTTCGCCGGATCGTACGCCTGCGCGATCGCGAGATCGTACCCCTCGCCGTTCGAGACATGGTGGCGCCGCGTCGTCAGCATCGCTCACCCCGGCATCGTCTTCGCGAGCCAAGCGAACGTCCGCCTCCACGCGTCGGCCGAGGCCTCGGCGCGTCCTCGTCGCGGAGCGGGATCGAAGCATCGACCGACCCGAACAGCCCCGGCACCGGCCGCGCGATGCCGTCCGACTCCGGCATCGCGACGAACGCAGCCATGTCGCCGTCCGCCGTCTCGATCGGGAGATCTCGTTGCACCATGGGCGCGCACTCTAACATCGGAGTATCCTCGGACCGATGGGCGCCCCGTGGAAGGAGCCTCTCGCGCGCTTCCTGGTGCAGGCCATCCTCGTGATCGGCCTCTCGCGCGCCACAGGCTTCCTCACGCGCCGGCTGCGACAGCCGATGATCGTCGCCGAGATCATCGCGGGCGTCGCGCTCGGCCCCTCGGTGCTCGGCGCGCTCTGGCCCCGCGCGAGCGCCGCGATCTTCCCGGAGAGCTCGCTTCCGTTCCTCGACGCGTGGAGCCAGATCGCGCTCCTCCTGTTCCTCTTCCTCGTCGGGCTGGAGCTGGATCCGCGCCTCGTGAAGGGCGACATCGAGGGCCTCTCCACGAAGGCGATCCTCGCGCGCCACGCGGGCATCGCGGTCCCGCTCGCGGCCGGCGCGTTGTTGTCGATCTACCTGTATTCGAACTTCGCGCCCTCCGGCGTGGGCCGCGCGCCGTTCGCGCTCTTCCTCGGCGTGGCGCTCGCGGCCTCCGCGTTCCCGGTGCTCGCGCGGCTCCTCGTCGAGCGCCGCCTCCTCCGCACGCGCATCGGCGCCGTGAGCATCGCGTGCGCCGCGGTGGACGGCGTCGTCGCGTGGAGCGGCCTCGCGATCGTGATCGCGCTCTCGTCCGGCGCGGGCCTCGCGGGCGCCGCGGGCAAGCTCGCGTACGCGGGCCTCTACGTCGCCGCGATGCTCGTGATCGTGCGGCCGATCCTGCGCAAGCAAGCGAGCCGCACCGGCGTGAAGGAGGGCGTCTCGCAGCACGTCGTCGCGGCGATGCTCCTCGGCATGCTCGCGTCCGCGTGGGCCACATGGGCCATCGGCGCGCACCCGGTGTTCGGCGCCTTCGCGTTCGGCGTGCTCGTGCCGAAAGAAGGCGGCCTCTCGCGCGCCCTCGCCGAGCGCATCGAGGACGTCGTCGTGCTCCTGTTCCTGCCGCTCTTCTTCCTCCACATCGGCCTGCGCACGGACGTCGCGTCGATCGCGAAGGCCTCCGCGTGGGGCACGTTCGCGATCGTCGCGATCGTCGCGCTCGGGGCGCGCGCGGCGGGCGGGCTCGTCGCGGCGCGCGCGAGCGATCTCTCGTGGCGGCAGGCGCGCACCGTCTCCGTGCTCGCGTCCACGCGCGGGCTGATGGCGCTCGCGATCTTCGCGCTAGGCCTCGACGCGGGCGTGATCGGCCCCGCGCTCTTCACGATGCTGGTGCTGATGGCGCTCCTCTCCACGGTGCTCGTGACGCCGGTGCTCGGTCGCGTGCTGCCCGCGGAGGAGGCGGAGAAAGCCGAGCGCGCCGCGGATCCGTCGCTCACCTCGATCGCGCCGCCCGACGCGCCCGCGGGCCCCGCGTCGGTGCACCCGGCGTCGATTCACCCGGCGTCGCTCCACCCCGCGTCGATCCGCCCCACCTCGATGCGCCCGCGACCGAAGGACGCGTACACGGTGCTCGCGTGCGTGGCGTTCGATCGCAGCGGCCCAGGCATGGCCACGCTCGCGTCGGCGCTCCTCGGGGAGAGCGCGCACAACCGCTTCTACGCGCTCCGACTGGTGCCGCCCACGGAGCGCGCGTCGTTCGTGTTGGATCAACACCAAGCGCCGGAGGACGCCGCCGCGCTCGCGCCGCTGATGGCCCGCGCGGCCGAGCTCAAGCTGAGCGCGCGCCCGCTCTCGTTCGTGTCGGCGCAGCCCGCGGAGGACATCTGCAACGTCGCGGAGGTGAAGCAGGCGTCGCTCGTGCTGCTCGGCTGGCACAAGCCTCTGCTCGGCACCGCGGTGCTCAGCGGCACCGTGCACGAGGTGATGCGCAGCGCCGGCTCGGACGTCGGCGTCTTCGTGGATCGGGGCCTCGGCCGCGTGGAGAAGATCCTCGTGCCGTACCTCGGCAGCGCGCACGATCGCGCGGCCCTCGCCGTCGCGCGCCGCATCGTCGATCACACCGGCGCGACCGCGGTGGTGCTCCACGTCGTCCCCCCGACGCCCCGCAACGAGCGGCTCGGCGTCGGCGAGAAGGTGGAGGAGGTCTTCCAGGAGAAGACGCAGGGCCTTTCTGCACAGGTGGTATTCCGCGTCATCGAGCACGCCTCTCCGGTCACCGCCGTCGTGGAGGAGGCCGCGGACGACTACGATCTCGTCGTGATCGGCGTCGGCGCGGAGTGGGGCCTCTCGCACCGCCCGTTCGGCATGCAGGCGGAGGTGTTGATCGCGCAGAGCACCACGTCGCTCCTCATCCTCCGCCAGGGCAACGCCGCCGCCCGAAGAGCCGCCGAGCGCGCCGCGGAAGAAGCGGCGACGGCCCTCGCCGAGGTCGCCGAGCGCACCTGAAGAGCAGCGGATGCGAGGCGCGTGGGGAAGCTCCCCCCGGGACGCACGCTCCACGCGGCCCCAAAAAAAGCGGAAAACGAAGGCGATCAGGTGCCCCGGACCGCGGCTCGCACAGGGTTTGTTTACGGATGAGACAAGTCGCGTAGCAGCCCTGTTTGCGTGCTTTTCGCGGTGGTCGCGGCGGAGTGTCCATGGGAGGGTCCGCGCACCATGCAGATCGACACCGACTTCGAAGGGGGCAGCATCTCGGTGCTCGTGGCGAACGATCCGGCCGACGTGACGCTCGCTCTTCGGCCGGACAACGCCGCCGATTTCGCGCAGTGGTTCTTCTTCCGCGTGCGCGTCGCCCCCGGCACCACGTGCGGCTTCCGCATCGAGAACGCGGACGAGGCGGGGTATCCCGGCGGCTACTCGGACTACCGGGTGTGCGTCTCGTACGACGGCGAGCACTGGTTCCGGATCCCCACGGACTACAGCCAGGGCGAGCTGCGGTTCCGCCTCAAGTGCGAGCGCGATCTGCTCACGATCGCCTACTTTCCGCCGTTCACCGCGGAGCGACACGCGGCGCTGCTCGATCGCGCCCGCGCCTCCAGCCGCGCGCGCGTCCTCGAGATCGGGCGCTCCGTGCAAGGCCGGCCGATCTCGATGGTGGCGTTCGGCGATCAGGGCCGCTCGCTGCACCGCATCTGGGTCGTGGCGCAGCAGCACCCCGGCGAGGCGATGGCCGGCTTCTGCGCGGAAGGCCTGCTCGATCGCCTGCTCTCCGAGTCGGATCCGGTCGCGGCCGCGCTCCTCTCGAAGGCGGAGATCTACGTGGTGCCGCGCATGAACCCGGACGGCGTCGCGATTGGCAATCACCGCACGAACGCCGCCGGCCGGGACCTCAACCGCGAGTGGGCCTCTCCCTCCGACGAGGCGAGCCCCGAGGTCGCGTGCGTGCTCCGCGCCATGGAAGAGCGCGGCGCGGAGGTCTTCCTGGATCTGCACGGCGACGAGGAGATCCCGTACGTCTACGCCTTCTCGCCGAACGGCGCGGACGGATACCCCGACAAGCTCGTCGCCCTCGAAGATCGCTTCTGCGAGGCCCTGGCCCGCGCGTCGAAGGATTTCCAGCGGGAGGAGTCACGCAAGGCCGGAATCCCCGGCGGCGATGATCCGCGCCTGTCCACATCCCACGTCGCGCGCCGCTTCGACTGCCTCGCTCTCGGCCTGGAGATGCCTTTTACGGACAACCACCTTCGCCGGGATCCGGAGCACGGCTGGTCGCCGGAGCGCTCGCGCGATCTCGGCCGCGCGCTGGTCGAAGCGCTGCTCGCGGTGCTGGTGCCGATCCGTGAGTCGATGTCGATCCCGCCCGCGCCCGGAAGCTTCCGCGGCCACGCGTCGCGCCCCGGTTGAGCGCCGCGATCCTTTGTAACGGGCTGTCATCGGGGGCGGCGCTTTCCACCGGAGGCGCACCGATTCTTCCGGGATGTCGCCGCGCTTTGTATTAAGGTGCACGCCCGGCCCGCGGGCCACGCAGCACCCCGGTGACAATTCATGGGTACCCACCATCGCGGCCCCGAAGACCAAGTTCGGGCCCTCGACACGTTCATCAAATTGAACCGCGCCGCCGACACCGTCGGATCGATCGCCGCCGCATACGCGGAGCACGGCCTGACGTCGAGCCAGTTCGGAACGCTGGAGACGCTCTATCACCTCGGCCCCATGTGCCAGACGGAGATCGGCAAGAAGATCCTCCGTTCGTCGGGCAACATCACGCTGGTGATCGACAACCTCGAAAAGCGCGGCCTCGTGCGCCGCGAGCGTGAAGAGGGCGATCGCCGCCGCGTCAGCGTGCACCTCACGCCGGAGGGCCAGGAGCTCATCGCGAAGGTCTTTCCGGAGCACGTGACCCTGATCACCGCCGCGCTCTCGTCGCTGGCCCCGGCCGAGCAGGACGAGCTGGGCCGACTTTGCAAGAAGCTCGGGCGCGCGGTGGCCCAGAGCGCGCCGAAGGGTAAAACCTCCGGCTGATGGACCTCGTCCCCCTCCGCCGCAAACAAGACCCCCGAAGCTCCGGCTTCCTCCCGACGACGCGGGCCGACATGGACGCGCGCGGCTGGGACGAGCTCGACATCCTCATCGTCACCGGCGACGCCTACGTGGATCACGCGGCGTTCGGCCCGATCCTGATCGCGCGCTTCTTGGAAGGCCGCGGATACAAGGTCGGCGTGATCGCGCAGCCCGCGTGGTCCGGTCCGGAGGACATCGCGCGGATGGGCCGTCCGCGCCTCTTCGTCGGCATCAGCGCGGGCAACCTCGACTCGATGCTCAACAAGCTGACGGCGCAGAAGAAGACGCGGTCGGAGGACCAGTATTCGCCCGGCGGCCGCACGAACGCCCGCCCGAACCGCGCGACCATCGTGTATTCGAACCTCGCGCGGCAGGCCTTCCCGGGACTCCCGATCGTCCTCGGCGGGATCGAGGCCTCGCTCCGCCGCATCGCGCACTACGACTACTGGTCCGACTCGGTGCGCCGCTCGATCCTGCTCGACTCGAAGGCGGATCTCCTCGTATTCGGGATGGGCGAGCGCCCCGCGTGGGAGATCGCGCGCCGCCTCGCAGCGGGTGAGCCGGTGAGCGCCCTCACCGACATTCGGGGCACCGCGCACGTGAAGAAGAATCGCCGCGCGTGGGAGCCTTTGCTGGAGAAGCAGAGTCGCTACGTCGCGGACGGCGGCCTCGTGGTGCTCCCGTCGTACGAAGAGGCCAAGAGCGACAAGCGCAAGTTCGCCGCGATGAGCCGCGCCTTCCAGTACGAGACGAACGCGCACAACGGCCGCCCGCTCTTGCAGGTGCACGGGGACGAAGCGGTGTATTTCAACCCGCCCGCGCTGCCGCTCTCGGAAGAGGAGATGGACGGCCTCTACGATCTGCCGTTCCAGCGCCGCCCGCACCCGAGCTACGAGGAGCCGATCCCGGCGTTCGAGACGGTCCGCTCGTCGATCGTCACGATGCGCGGTTGTTTCGGCGGCTGCACGTTCTGCTCGATCACGGAGCACGAGGGCCGCATCATCCAGTCTCGCTCGGCCGACAGCGTGCTTCGCGAGGTGCGCGCCCTGTCACGCATGGGCGATTTCCGCGGCACGATCACCGACGTCGGCGGCCCCACCGCGAACATGTACAAGATGCGCTGCAAGGACGAGCAGACGGAGAGCGCCTGTCGGAGGCTCTCGTGCGTGCATGTCCATGAGAGCCACTCTGCTGGGAGGGGGGGCTCTGCCCCCACACCCCCGGCCCACGATGGGGGCTCGCCCGGTAAACCGGGCTCTGCCCCCAAACCCCCGGGCATCTGTGAAAACCTGGTGACGGATCATGGCCCCTTGATCGACCTCTTGAAGAAGGTGCGGCAAGAGAAGGGCATCAAGAAGGTCTACGTCGCGTCCGGCATCCGCTACGACCTCGCCGAGCGGAGCCCCGAGTTCATCCGCGAGCTCGCGCGGCACCACACCGGAGGCCAGCTCTCCGTCGCGCCCGAGCACTCGAATCCCGAGGTGCTCGAGAAGATGAAGAAGCCCCCGATCGAGAGCTACGAGCGCTTCGCGCAGGCCTTCTGTCAGGCGAGCGAGGCGGCCGGCAAGGAGCAGTACCTGATCCCGTACTTCATCACGGGACACCCCGGCTCCACGCTGAAGGACACCATCGATCTGGCCCTCTACCTGAAGCGGAACAACCTCCGTCCGCGCCAGGTGCAGGACTTCATTCCGACGCCGATGGCCATCGCCACGGCCATGTACTACACCGGCGTCGACCCGCTCACGAGCGAGCCTGTATACACCGCCACGGACCTGCGCGAAAAGCGCATGATGAAGGCCCTCATCTTCTGGTGGGACGAGGCGAGCTGGCCCCTCGCGCGGGAGGCGCTGAAGAAGGCGGGCCGCGCGGATCTCGTCGGCCGGGCCCCGCACTGCCTGGTCCCCCCCGACTACGGCGTCACCGCCCCGTCCGCCCCGAGACCCCCCCAGAAGCGCCCGACTCCGGGCTTCGGCCGCGGCGCAGCGGTCAGTTCCCGATCATCTGCGTCGTCGGGAAAGCGTGGAGGAGCGCCTCGATCTCGCTGACCTCTTCGGGGTACGCGCCCGGGACGCCGCGGTCCTTCACCTTCGCGATCGCCTCGTCCGCCGCGTCGAAATCGGCCTTCGCGCGCGTCTGCAGGGCCTTCGCATACAGCGTGATCGCCTCCGCCCGGAGCGCCTGCGCCGGCTGGCTCAGGATCTCGTCGAGCCGGAACGGGATCGGATTGAAGGGGTGATCGGTCTTGTTCGGGTCGTGCAGGAACGGCCCCTTCCACGTCACCGCGACGTCGATCGTGTCCTGATCGCAATACTTGCCCGCCGCCGGGTTGGGCACGAGCACCTGATTGAAGATCATCGAGTCGCCGGGCGCGAGGTGCTGGGGCCGCACCTCGGTCTGGGCCGTCGATATCTGCTCACCGAAGAACGCCTCGAAGGTGAGGTAGCTCGGGATGGTCACCTGCACCTGCACCTCGCGGGCGGCCACGTCCATCACCTCGTCGAACCGCTGCCCGAGCACGCGCTCGGCCTCTTTCTCGCTGTCGAGGAACACGTACGCGCCGCGCCCCGCGTCCGTCACCTTGTTCATGAGCTCGTCGGAGTAGCCCTGCGCCGGTCCGATGCCGATGCCGATGAGGTAGATGCCTTGTTCGTCCCCGGCCTGCGTCGCCTGCGCGATGACGTCCGTGTCCAACACTCCGATGTTGGCGCCGCCGTCGCTGAGCAGCACCACGCGGCTCAGCCGATCCGTCGCGGTCGTCAGCTTCGCGAGGTCGTACGCCTTGGTGAGGCCGGAGTGCAGATCGCTCCCGCCGCCGGGCATCAGCTTGTCGATGGTCGCGAGGAGCGCCGGATCGTTCGGGCCCGTGACCTCGTGATCCTGGAGCCGGACAGCGTCCTTCGTGGACCACGTGACGAAGTTGACGTGATCGCCCGTCTGGAGCTCGGCCGTCATCGCCTTGAGCGCCGCCTTCTCGCGCGCCATGCCCTCGCCGACGAGCGATCCGGAGGTGTCCGCCACGAACGTCAGCGCCATCGGCGGCCGCTTCACCTCGAAGGCCTGCACGCCGACCTGGAGGTGATACCGCCCGTCCGGCGTCTCGGCCAGGTGCGCGTGCAGCCCGAGCTGCCCGTCCTGGGGCAGGGGATATCGAACTCGGTAGTAGTTGAGGAACTCGTAGATACGGATCAGGCTCTGCGGAGGCGCCATCCCGGCCCGCAGATATTCACGGGCGATCGCCGGCGATCCCATCGAGGTGGAGTCGTCGGAGGAGAGGTAAAAGGTGGTCTTGGCGTCCGTCGGCTCGCAGAGCGCGGAGCTCGTGTTCGTCGCGGTGGAGCCGCCTGCTCCGCCTGCGCCGCCCACGCCGCCGCCTGCGCCGCCGCCGGGCTCGGTCGACGTGGTCGTCGTGGTGCCCGTGGCGCCGCCGTCCGAGCCGCCCGCGCCGGTGTCGCCCGCGACCGTGTCGCTCTTGTTGTTGCCGTTCTTGCCGCCCGCGTTGCCCTCCGTGACGCCGCCCGACCCGGGGGAGCCGCCGGCTCCGCCCCCGCCGTCCGCGCCGCCCCCGGCGCTGCAGCTCACCGCGAAGATGCTTGAAACGAGAGCGGTCGTGGCGAGGAAGGGAAGCAGTCTCATCGTCGGGCCCTCTTCATCAACGAGAATGTTCGGCGGCCATCGTGGAGCGGTGTCTTCCGACTCCGGATCTTCGAGCGTCAGTTCTGGAGCGCGGGGTGCAGCGAGAGCAGACTCAGGATCTCCACGAGGTCTTCGTCCTCCGGAGCGTCCTTCGCCGCGCTCTTCACGATCTCCTGCGCGGCGGCGAGCTCCTCCTGCGTGCCTTTCTTGAGCGCCTCGGCATAGGCGATCACGGCCTCCGCCTTGCGCATCGCCGGGGAGGGCAGCGTCCCGAGGAGCGTGTCGATGTCGACCGCCGGAAGGACGCTCACCTTCTTCAGGTGCTCGATCGGAGTCTCCCACTTCACCCGGACCGCGATCTGGTCCGCTCCGCAGAAGGCCGGGCGGTTCGTCACATAGAGCGTCTCGTTGAAGACCATGGAGTCGCCCGGAGCCAGGTTCTGGGGATCGATCGCCTCGGGATCCTCCGCGTAGGCCTCTCCATAGAAGTGGTCGACCTCCAGATAATCCGGCAGATCCACCTCCACCTGCACGGCGCGCGCGGCCACGTTCATGATCTCGTCGAAGCGGTCGTCGAAGAGCTTGGTCGCCTCGTCCGGCGAGTCCAGATAGACGTACGCGCCGCGGCCCGCGTCGGTGACGAGGTTCATCAGATCGTCTGTATACGCCGTCGCCGGGCCGATCCCCACGCCGACGAGGTAGATGCCGTCGGCCTCGGCCTTCGCCGCGGCGGCCTTGATCGCGTCGTGGTCGATCACGCCGAGGTTCGCGCCGCCGTCGCTGAGGAGCACCACGCGGTTCAGCGAGGCCGCGCTGAAATGTGCCTCCGCCAGCTCGTACGCCTTGGTGAGGCCCGCGTGGAGATCGCTGCCGCCGCCGGGCAGGAGCGCGCTCACCGCCTTCGCGAGCGCCGTCTGGTCGCTGCTGTCGCCGTGGGCCACGTACCCTTCGAGCAGCACGTTCTCCTTCGTCGACCACGTGACGACGTTGAGCACGTCGCCGGCCTGGAGGTGATCGCCGATCGCGAGGATCGCGGACCGTTCGCGCTCGATCCCGGTGCCGACCAGCGATCCCGAGGTGTCGACCACGTACGTGATCACGAGCGGCACGCGCGGCACCTGGAACGCCTGCACGCCCACCTGCAGGCGGAGGCGCATCACCTTGTCCGTCGCCGAGTCGGGCAGCATCTCGAGCTCGGCGTGCACCCCGAGGCCGTCCGCCATGGCAGGGATGTCATAGGGCGCGTTGTAGTAGTTCAAGAACTCGTAGGTGCGGATCCCGGCGGCGGGCGGCGCTTGCTTGGCGGTCAGCCACTCGCGCGCGATCGCGGGGGACGCCATCGAGTTGGAGTCGTCCGCGGACATGTAATACGCGCGCTGCGGGGCGCCGCCGATGCACGCGGGATCGGAGCCCTCCTGGCCCGGATCCGCGACGGTCTCGTCCGCCGGGGTTTGCGTGCCGGATCCGCCGGCGCGCTTGCCGATCGCCGAGGTGACGCCGCCGTCGCCGCCGCCCGCATCCCCTCCGCCGTCGCCGCCGTACGAGGTGCTTTCCGGGGTGCCGCCGGCGACGCCGCAGCCGGCCAGAGGGACGGACGCGAGGGCTGCAGCGAGGGCGAGACAAGAGGCGAGTCGTTTCATGGATGCTCCGGGAACACCGAGGGTGCTCCCGAATGCAATCCCTTTGCCGCCCCGTCCACAAGCGCTGCGCACGTGTGCGGACGGAATGCACCCTCGCGCGGAGGTCGCCTCGCGTCGCCCCCCGATCGAACGGGGCGGAAGCTCGCTCCCGAGGCCCCGGCACAGCAGGGCACAGATCCTTCGCTCGTTGTCAGGGGCAGAGGTGCGTGGCCTTGTCGCACTGCCCCCCGCCGCAGCACGTGTCGCCCATCGCGCAGGGGGAGCCGCTCAGCACGCACGTCTGGCAGGAGTTTCCGATGCACGCGCCGCCCGTGCAGCAAGGCACGGCGTCGGAGCACGCTTCGCCGAGGTTCACGCACTGGCCGCACAAATGGTGGTGCGAGTCGCAGTAGTTGCTGCAGCACTGCGAGCCGCTGCCGTCCATCTTGCCCGAGCAGTCCGCTTCGTTGGGGAGGCACTCGGACGGGCTGCACACGCCGCTCGGCGTGGTCTCGGGGTGGTCGCCTTTGTAGCAAACGCCGCCTTTGTCGCAGCAGTCGTCGATGGTCGTGCAGGGCTCGCCGAGCTGCGCGCAGGTCGGATGGGTGCAGCGCGGCGTGCCGTGCACGTCGGGGATGCACTGGAGATCGCAGCAGTCCGTGCTCGCGTCGCACTCGAAGCCCTCGGACGGGCAGGGGACCGACTCGCACCGTCCGGACTCATTGCAGCGGCCGCTGCAGCATTGGAAGCTGTTGAGGCACGGCGCGTCCTCCGCCGCGCAGACGACGCCGCCGCACGTGTGGTTCTTCTCGGTGTCGCATTTGCCGGCCTTCGAGCAGCACTGGTAGTCGTTGGTGCACGGGGTCCCGGTCGGAGCGCAGCACGTCCCGCCCTCGCACACGGCCTCACCGACGCTGTAGCCGCAGCACTCCTCGGAGATGTTGCACGACGTGCGCGGCGGATCGGAGTCGGTCGCGCCCTCCGGCGTCGTCACGGGCGGGCTCGGCCGAACCGAGCAGATCGGCTGGTAATCGAGGCACTGGTAGAGCGCGCTGCACGAGTCGAGGCACCCCGTCTTGCCCGCGAGGCTCAGCCAGTCCGTCGACTCCCCGAGCTCTTTGAAGCGCGCCGCGCAGGCGCTGTATTGCGGGCCGTAGCAGCGATCCGCGAGCGCGCACGCCGAGGCATAGGCGTCCTCGTAGCCGCCGAGATCGAGCGCCGCCGTGCAGCTCGCCGCGACGAGGCCGACGGGCGCGAGGAGCGCGGCGCCGAGGAAGAGACCCGGCGTCCCGCGGCGGAGGGTGGAGAGCGCACGGCGGAGTTGTTCGATCGGTCGGGGCATCCAGGACTCCGGTGAGCGCTCGCGGTCAGAGGGCCGTTTCGGCGTTGCAGGCGTCGATCTGCGCCTTGCACTTCGTGAGGAGGCACGCGTCGCAGGTCGCCTTCGTGTCGCACGCCAGCTTGCAGTAGTTGTCCTTGCAGTCGGCCACGGCCTTCAGCGCCTCGCGGTGGCTGATGCAGAGCTGGCTGGGGTCCGGGTTCTGCAATCCGAGGGCCGCGGCGCAGGTCACGCACGTGTCGCAGCAGTGCCCGCTCGGCGAGTCGACGGTGGTCGCGCAGCAGCGCGTGCCTTCGGCGGGGCTGTCGAAATTGTAGCCGCAGCACGCCTCGTTCCGCTTGCACGCGGTCTCCGCGTCCGCGCACACGCCCGGGGCCTTGTAGAAGCACTGGAGCCCCACCTCGACGCAGCGGCCCGTGTCGCAGTGGAGGTCGGCGTAGAGCGCGAGCCAGTCCGCCTTCTCCGGATCGGTCGCGTTATCGAGGCTCTGCTCCAGCGTCTTCTTGCAGTCGGGCAGCGTCTTCTGTCCGCACGGCCCGCACAGCTCGTCGATCGCGTCGTGGTACTCCGTCATCCCGAGCATGTCGGCGCACGCGGCGATCGACGTGACGGCGACGGCGAGCAGCGCGACGCGATGGGCCGGCGAGCGGCCCCGATCCGCTTTCACAGGTGACCTCCGACCACGAGGCCCCCGGCGACGCCCGCGCCGTCCCCGGCGCGCGAAGGCTCCGGAGCGACCCACGGCGTCGCCCACATCCCGTTCGGCAGCAGCGACGCGCGGCGATCACCGTCGCGCGTGTGCACGGCGCCGGCGTCGGGCGCGACGATGAGCAACGTCACGCCGACCGCGGTCACGACGAGGCCGCCGATGCCGACCCACTGACCGATCTCGGCGAAGCGGGCCGCGTCGTCGATCAGCGCTTTCCCGGCCGGCGTGCACTGCTTCTGCACGCACACGGAGGTCGTGTCGGCCTCGGACTTCTTCGAGATCGCGATCAGCTCCAGCATGCCGGCGGCGGCCACGGTGCCGAGGCCGACGCCGCCGATCGTCCAGCCGGCCTTGCGCAGCGCGGGCGACGTGCTCACCACGACGACCTGGCCCTTCGGCTTCGGCGGGGGCGCGGCCTTCTGGATCGCGGCGAGATCGAAGCTCACCTCCGCGCTCTGCGCCTCCGCGACCTTGATCTTCTCGGTCTTCAGCACCTCGTCGTCGCGCTTCACGAAGACCGTGTGCTCGCCGGGATCGACGGGGAGCGCGCTGCCGTACATGGCGTCGCTGACCTTCGCGGTGTCGCGCTCGATCGACAGCGCGGGCACCGGGTTCGTCACGTTGATCTTGAGCTTCGGCAAGCGGGGCGCGAGCGCGTCGCGCTGCGTCTTCGCGAACTCCGCGCGGTCGTCGCCGTTCTTCGTCGCCCACTGGTACGCCTCGTCGAAGCGGGCCCACGCGGAGGCGACCTTGCCGAGCTTGTCGAAGCAGTTGGCGAGGTTCAGGAGCGTGCCGAGCGCCGGATCCAGCTTGTAGCTCGACTCGAACTTGGGGCACGCGCCGGCCCAGTCCTCTTTGTTCTTGAGCGCGGTCGCCTCGTCGAACAGCGCCTGCGCGGCCGCGGCGTCTCCGTCGGCCCGCGCGGTCCCGGGCGTGAGCGTCGCGCCGAGGGCGATCGCCGAAGCGAGCAGCAAGGCCTCGGGGGCCATCGAGCGTGGTGACCTCGGCGAGCAGGAGCGGAGCCGCATCAGCGCGTTATATCCTCCTCTCGGCCCGATCCAAATTCCGGACCGCAGGGGCGAGCGTGCTCCGTGATCAGCGGCGGGATCCGTACGGGTCCACCGTCTTCGCGGGGGTCGCGGTCGTCGCGGTCGGCGGCGCGGAGGCGGTGGTCGTCGGCGTCGCGGTGGCCTTCGTCGCGGTCCCGCTCGTGCCCGGCTTGACGGTGGAGGACGTCGTGCCCGCGGTCTTCGTGGTCGTCGCAGCGGTGGCCGCGCTCGTCGTCGGCGTGGCCGTCGCGTCGCCGCTCGTCGTGGGCGCGGGCACCACCAACGGCCCCGTGTCGGCGCTCTTGGGGCCGCTGCTCGTCGTCTCGCCCGAAGCCGAAGACGTCGCGCCGGAAGGGCTGATTTGCGCCTGCGAAGGGCCTGTCAGCTTCCACGCCGCGATGCCGCCCGCGAGCACGCTGAGCAGCGCGCCGACCACGTAAGGCAGCGATCGCGGCACCCCGCGACCGGCCTTCGGCGCGGCGTCCGGCAGCTTCGTGCTCGTGAGGTTCACCGCGGGCGTCGCGGTCGGACTGGTCACCGCGTCGGAGGCGCTCGTCGCGGCCAGCATGTCGCGCTCGTCGACGACGCGCTGCGACTGCACCCGCACGCTCACCGGCACGCGCGACAGCCCCGAGGGCAGGTCCGTCACCGAGAGCGCCGAAGCGAGCGCCGCCACCGCTTCCCCCGCGCTGCGGTACCGCGTGCCGATGTCGCGCGCGCAGCACTTCGAGAACCACTCGTCGTACGCGGGGCCGAGCGTGCACCCGAGCTCGCTGGGCGGCGGGATCGGCTCGAACGCGATCTGCGCGACGAGGTGCGTGAGCGTCGACGCCGTCCAGAATTCCTTCCCCGTGAGCATCCGATGCGCGATGAGCCCGAGCGCCCACACGTCGGTCTGCGGGCAGATCTTCTCCGACTCGGCCATCGCTTGCTCGGGCGACATGTAGAGCGGCGTGCCGAAGATCTGGCCGGTCGCGGTGAGCCGCCCCGCCTCTTTCACGTCGCCGCCGGTCATCTTCGCGATGCCGAAATCGAGGATCTTGATCCACGGCGTCCCGTCCTCGCGCTGCGTGAGGAACAGGTTCTCGGGCTTGAGATCGCGGTGCACGATGCCGAGCGCGTGCGCCTTGTCGAGCGCGCGCGCCGCCTGCGAGAGCAGCAGCACCACCTCGCTCGCGGGCATGGGTCCGCGCCGTCCGCCGAGGTGCTCGAGATCCTCTCCGCGGAGGTACTCCATCACCAGGAACGGCACGTTCCCGAGCTCCGGCGCGACGTCGGCGTCGGTCACGCGGACCACGTGATCGCTGTCGATGCGCGCGGGCGTGCGGGCCTCGCGCCGGAAGCGATCGAGCGTCGCCTGGTCCTGCACGACGGTGGAGCGCAGGAGCTTGAGCGCGAGCCGCTCGTCCGTGTGCACGTGCTGCACGAGGAAGACGTGGCCCATCCCGCCCTGACCGAGCTGCCGTTCGACGCGGTAACGGCTGCCGATCACCGATCCGGGGGCGAGTGTCTCCGGCGACTCCATGGGGCGCGCTACCAATCCTCGGCGCGACCGTAGCACGGTTCGCGCCCGCTTCGCGCGGTCGCCGAGCGCGGTTACCGAGCGCGGTTACCGAGCGCGGTTACCGCGTGTGGTCGCCGAGCGCTCCCCTCCGCCTCCTGGCCCGGCTCCGCGCACGCCCGAATGCGTTGACAGGGTGCCTTCCGTTGTGATTCATTATGAGATTACGTTTGCATCGCTTTTCGGTGATGCAGGCTGAAGGACCTTACGGGGATCTTTCTTTCGGATTGGAGAGCGCACCGCGTCCGGTTCGGGGCTTGGTGGCGCCGAGCATGTCAATCGCAACGGTCGTCTCTTCGGCAAGGTCTGCCGGAGGGACAGACAGACAACGATGATTTCGAGGAGGCGTCCGTGGCCCCGCGGCGGAGATCCGCTCTCCGCCCGGCGCGCGCGGATCTTGGAGGACCCATGTCTTTGTTATCTCACGAGGCTCGTTCTCAGCGCTGGTATCGTGGCATTTTCGCGGGCTCGCTCGCTGTCCTGTGCACGCTCGCGATCGGCGCAGGCTGCCAGACGACGGACACCGCCGAGAGCGAAGGGGAGGACGTCGCCGCGGAGGCCCAGGGGCAGGGAGGCAAGCTGTCGTCCCGGCCAGCGATGGAGTCGCAGACTCCGATGTTCGCGGGCGCGCCGCAGGTGGGCGCGGTGAACAACGTCCCGGCCGGCGTCGTGCCCACGTGCGTGACGATCACCGATGGAGTGAACGGCGGAGTCACCCAGGACGCGCTCCTGTCCGGCGACTACCCGGCGAGCCCCTCCGGCCCGTTCTTCGGGACGTGGACGGGCGTCTCCTCGGGCGGCAACATGAACTATTCGCTGTTCAAGTTCGGCCTCGGCGCGCTCCCGAGCGGCAACAACGTGGTCGTCACCTCCGCCACGATGAACGTCTATGTCTCGTGGAACCCCCAGAACTCCGTGGTCGGCGTGCACAAGGCCCTTCAGCCGTGGGCGGAAGAGAGCGTCACGTCGAGCTCGTATCCCTCGTCGAGCTGGGATCCGGCGACGGTCGCGAGCTTCTCGGCCGGCGGCGTCGGTGCGCGCAGCATCGACGTCACGAGCCTGGCGCAAGGCTGGTTGAACGGCTCCGTCGCGAACAACGGCGTCGTCTTCGAGGAGGCGCCCGTCGCGAGCCATTACTTCTTCACCAAGGAGGCCGGCGACGCGAGCTACAGGCCGTCTCTCAATGTCTGTTACTACGTCAACAACGGACCTGCTCCGTGGGTGAAGGTGTTCGGCGGCGCGGGCACGCAGAAGGTCACTTCGGTGGCGACGGCCGCGGACGGCTCCGTGTTCGCGGTGGGCCAGTTCCAGGGCACGATCGACCTCGGCGGATCCACGTTCACGTCGGGCAACTCCGAGGACATGTGGGTCGCCAAGTTCGACAAGAACGGCAATCACCTCTGGAGCAAGCAGTTCGGCACGGCCGGGATGTGGCATGTCGCGCGCGGCTCGGCGGTCGGCCCCGACGGCAGCGTATTCCTCGCGGGCGAGTTCTCCGGCAGCATCGATTTCGGCGATGGGATGCGCTACTCCAACATCGTCACCACGTTCGTGATCAAGTTCGACGCGAACGGCAACCTCGTGTGGGTGAGGGGTGGCGGCACCGAAGGCACGAACTCCGGGTGGACGGTCGGCGTGGCCCCGAACGGCGACGTGCTCTTCGGCGGCCTCGTGAACGTCCCCGCGCCCCAGAATCCGATGCAGCTCAGCCTCGGCGGCGTGGCGGTGGCGCTCGGTTACCAGGCGCCCACGACGGCGTTCCTCGTCCGTTACAACTCGGCGGGGACGCTCCTCTCGCAGATCTTCGCGAACACCTCGGGCGCGCAGCTCGTCAAGGACGTCGCGGTCGACAGCCAGGGACGCCCGGTGATCGCGGCGCACATGGAGGAGGGCGCGGCGTTCTGCTCGTCCAGCTCCGGCGGCGGCGTGAGCATGTCCGATTTCAACGAGGCGCGCTTCACGACGGGGCTGGGGTGCAACTGGGGGTATTCCGTCGGCGATCCCTTCTCCAACGACGAGGCGACCGCGGTGGCGATCGGCCCCGGGGACAACGCGGTCGTCGGCGGGATGACGGGCGCCGTCGCGCCGCAGGGCAACGTGATCAACGCGGCTTACGCGGGCATTCACCTCCGCAAGCACGACGGCGCGGGCGCGCTTTTGTGGGACAAGAAGTTCGCCACGGGCAGCGTGGCCGGCGTCGGCGTCGACAGCGTGGGCTTGATCTGGGCGACGGGTCGCAACTTCGACGCGGTCAACGTGACGGGCGGAGTCGCGCTCCCGGCGAACGGGAGCTGGCTCATCCGGCTCGACGCGAACGGCAACGGCCTGACCCAGAGCACGTTCGGGAGCGCGGTGAACCCGGCCGATCTCGCGATGGCGCCCGACAACTCGGGCGTCGTGGTCGGCAACTTCACGGGCACCGGCACCTTCAACGGCACGAACTACACGGCGAACGGCACCGACGCGTTCATCGTGAAGATGGCGCCCTGACGCCGAGACGCATCTCCCCTCCAAGATAACCCCCCAACCTGGCTATCTCCCGTCCAATTCGCGACGACGGCCTTGCGCGGGGGGTTGCGGGGGTCTCCCCCGCTAATCCCGAAAGCCGCTCTCGCTGCATCAGCCGCCCTCGTTCTCCTCGTCGTCATCCCCGAACAGCGTGTCTATTCGGATCTCGATGGCCTCGAACGGCTCGGCGCGGACAGCGTCTCCACGCTCTCCGACGAGGACTTCAAGGTAGCCCTCTCGCGTCCAGCGGTTCACCGTCAATGTCTCTTCGTCCGGGTCGATGATCCAGTAATGGGGGACCTCGTGGCGGTGGTAGATCCGCTTCTTCGCGATGAGGTCCGTTCGGCGATTGGTCGATAGGATCTCGCACACCCAATCCGGTCGCACGCTCACTACCCGGTCTTTGGGACGCTGCGAAACGCGATCACGGCGCCATCCGACGAGGTCAGGGCGAAGCGTGTTCTGGGGGTCAAAGGAGATGTCGACGGCTAGCGCAAGCCAGAAGCCACCCGGCGCATGACCGGACGGCCGCCGATCGAAGGGCTCCAGGATGCAGCCCAGTCTGCATTGTGCGGCTCCATGACGTCCACAAGCGGCTCCCCGTGGCTCGATCACGCCGTCGATCAGCTCGAAGGCGCGCCCGGACTCCGGGAGTGCCAGCAAGTCGGCGACGGTTGCGGGCTCTCTTGCCGCCTGGCTCATGCGCGGAAGCTACCACATCCTCGCGACGGCCGTTCACATCCGCGGCGTGACTCGGGCGCACACGGGCGCTTTCCTCTCGGGGATTCAGAGTGCCAGTTTCGTGCGGTCGGTGGGGAGGGCTGTTCGCGGCCGCGGGGCTGTCCCAGTCGAGTCTCTCGGCTCGGGATTGGTCCGTCGGGCTCTTCGACGAGCTGCGGCAGACTCTTCGCGGCGAGGGGCCAGGGGTCGGCATGGATCTGGCTACTTTCGGTTCAGAACCTTGCCATCCCCTGCCCACTTGCGGAGGCTTCTCGTGACCATCCACCCCACCCGCGGCTCTCTCGTGACTCTGCTGCTCGCTGTCGCTGTCGCCTCGTGCGCGCGGCCCTCCGAGGAGCCGGCGAAGCGGGAGAACGACCTCGAAAAGCGCGTCGCGAAGCTCGAAGAGGCCCTCTCGGCCCGCGGAGAAGCCGGCGCTGCTCGTCCGGCGGGCGCGTCGGGGGAGGGCGCTGGACAAGCCAATTCGCCCCATGCCGGCGCAGGCGCCACACCCGCGGCCAACGGGGGCGACGCGGGGGGACGGTCGCTGGAAGAGCGCATCGACTCCCTCGAAAAGGACATGGCGCGCACCCTGAAGACGGTCCGTATCCCGCTCGCGCTCAACAAGACCGGGAACGAGGTGTGCGCGGAGGCCGGGAAAGCGTGCCTCACCGTGCTCGATGACGCCGGCTCCGCGCGGTACGACGTGCACGACCAGTTCTGCGGTCACATGGTCGCAGATTGCAACGCGCGCGTGACACGCAAGCCGCACTGCGCCGACGGGGACGACTTCCTCCTGTCGCCGGTCAAGTTCTACCGCTCGCCGGGCAGCAAGGGAGAATGCAACGCCACCGAGAGCGAGACGTGCGAGTCGGCGCCCTCCGACATCACCGCTCTCTGCCTCGAATAAACTCCGGTCAAGGCAGCGGGAAGTGCTTGCGGGGGAGCAGCGCCGAGCGGTGCACCCAGCGGAAATGGTCGAGCAGGACCGTGCTGTCGTTGCGGCCGTCCTCGGCGTCCTGGATCGCCAGGCGGAGGCGGACGGTGCCGCCGCGCTGCACCTCGGACTCCGCGGTGAGCCAGCCCGTCGCCGCGTGATCGCCGTCGTGCGAGAGGTCCGCTCCGAAGCCGGTGCCGAGGAGCTCGCCGTCGCCGAGCGCACAGGACAGCTCCCGGCCCTGCGCGGCGCACGGCGGGCCGTTCGAACAGGCGCACACGTCGAAGGCCGCCGTATTCACGCTGATGGCGCCGCCGAACACGTCGAGCGCGATGTTGCCGTCCGCGATGCCCTTCGGCGCCGGGCTCTGCAATGCGACGAAGAGATCCGAATAACGAGAGCACACGCGCGCGGGCAATTCATAGCTGTAGAAATCGAAGTCGAAGGCGAGCGCGTCGGCGTTCTGCGGGACTCGCAATGACAGCTCGAGAGCGATGGAGTCCTGTGGGGTGCCGGACTCGACGCCCGCGCACGAGGTGGAGCTCTTCGAGAAGCCGTCCGGCGGGGGGCTGACGTAGCCTTTTTCGAAGCCCTTCGGGTCCTGATAGCCCGGGTCCTTCGGCTGGCGCGCGGTGCCCGTGGAGAGGGCCAGCAGGCGCGCGCCGCGACGGACTGCCACGTTGGGGCCGAAGCCGTCCAGAATACCGTGGCCGAGGTCGTAGGCGGCTGTCTTCGGCGGGGTCGAGCCGTCCGGCAACACCCAACCTGCGGTCACGACTCCCCACTTGCCGCCCTCCGCCAGGCGGCAGAGATCGAGCGCGCGCGCTGCGTGGAGGGGAGACATGTCGTCCGGCGACAAGGCGCCATCGCAGATCGGCGGCTCCTCGTCGAGGATGCCATTGCAGTTCTCGTCGCGCGGCGTCTCCTCCGCGGCCGTCGGCATCTCGGCGGCGTCGGGGCCGACGTCGGGGTCACAGTCATTGCAATCGCCCTCGGCCGGCGTGTACCCGTCGCCGTCGAGATCCGTGGTGAAGCCGGGATGACAAGGCTCCACCTGCGGGAGGTCACCGGGGCCGTCCACCGGGATCACGAAGGTGTGCACAGGCGCGGGATCCGCGCGGCCGCCTTCTCCGTCGCCGGAGCCTTCCCCGAGCGACACGGTCTCGAAGCAGCCGGCCGCGGAGAGCGTCAGCGCCGCGCACACGAGCACGGCGGCGCCCCGGCGCGTGCGCGTGTTGCCTGTCGCGCGCTCTCCCATCGTCGCCGCGATTGCATCACGGGCGGCCGGTGGGTCTCCAAACAATTTACAAAGAAAAAGATGACGCGCGCGTCACCCCGCGGTGCCACGCGCGTGAACGAAGCGCGAAACGGCTTGAAAAGAAGGGGATCCTGCGATCGTCAGGGGGCGTCATCGCCCGCGATGGTACGCAGGCGCGCGGCGTAGGGGCTGCGGGGGCTCGCGGCGAGCATCGACTTGGCGAGGGCCGCGGCCTCGGCGCGCTTGCCGCCCGCGAAGAGCGCTTCGATGCGGAGGACGCGCGCCTCCGCGGAGAGGCGACCGTTCGGGAAGGCCGCGAAGTACGCGCTCACCGCGGCGAGGCAGCGCGCGGAGTCGCCCTTGCCGAGCGCTTCGTGCGCTGCGCGCAGGGCGGCCACCTCCTCCGCGAGGCCCGCGGCCCCGCCGCTCGCAGGCGCCGCGGTGCTCGCCGGGGCGGCGTTGTTTGCGGCGTTTGCGGCGGCTTCGGTGGATGCGGTCGGCTTCGCGTCGCGCGCGGTCGCGGGAGACGGCGCCACTTCCTGTGCGGGCGGCGCTGCGCTCGTCGATGGGCGCGCGGGCGCGGCGTCGCCTCCCGCGGCCTCGGCGTTCGCGGCGGAGGGGCCGTCCGCCGGCGCGGGTGCGTCGGAAAGGGCTTGTTTCGAAGGCGGTTCGGACGTCGCGTCCGGAGCCGTGTCGCGCGCGGGGGACGGGGGGCTCGCGGTCTTCATGGGGACGTCCGCGGCGGCCGTGCGCGCGTCCGGAGCGGACGGCGGAGCGCTGTCCGGCCACAGGAGGGCCGCGCCGATGCCGAGGCCGCCGAGCGTCGCGATCACCGCGAGGAATCCCTTCGTGCCGAGCCACGAGAAGACGCCGCGCGACGAGAGCTTCGTCGCCGCGAGCGCGGCGCCCCCGATGGCCGCGCCGCCCGCGCCGAGCACGAGCGCTTTGTGCGCGCGGGCGTCGTCGCGATCACCGTCGCGCGCGGAGCGGAGCAACGAGGCGGCGAACGCGTCGTCACCCTTCTTCGAGAGAAGGCGAACAGGGTCCTCGGTCACGGCTGCCTCCTCGGGGCCTGCTGCGCCTTCACGCGGGCCACGGCTTGCTGGAACATCTCGCGGCCCCGGCGCAGGCGCGAGGACGCGGTGCCGCCCGGGATGCCGAGCATCGCGGCGATCTCGACCACCGTCATCTCCTCCAGCTCGAACAGGATGAACACCGCCCGCACGTCGAGCGGCAACGTCTCCAACACCTCGTCCAGCAGCGCGCGGGCGCGACGCTGATCGAGCAGCTCCTCCGGGCTCGGGACCACGTCGGTCTGATCCGGCGGCTCCTCTCCGCTCTCGCGGCGGCGACGCAGCGTGCGACGCGCGTGCGAGGCGACCCGGAGCGCGGTCGCGAAGAGGAACGAGCGCTCGGCCCCGGGCTGGATCTCCCGGCGCGCGGCGACGACGAACACCTGCTGGACGGCGTCGTCGACGTCGGCCTCGGGGACGCCGAGCCTCCGGAGGCTGCGCCACAGGAACTCGAAGTGCTCGTTCTGGAGCGCGCGGAGCTTCGCGGCGCCGAGCACGAACGGACGCGGAGCCTCCGCGGGGCCCGTGTCGAGGTCGTCGCGCTCTTCCGCGAGGGCGAGGCCGGTCAGCGGCATGCGTGGCAGTCTAATGGCCGGGGAGGGGGCGCGCCGATCAGGAAAAGTGAGGCGCGCGGTCGATCATGGAAAGAGCTGGAAATGGCCTCCGAGCGTGACGTAGGCCCCCACCGGAGGCGTCGCGTGGATGACGGCGTCGGGGCTCTCGAACACCCACGTGGGGCGCGTGATCGGGACGAGCACACCGCCCGCGAGCTCCAGGCTGAACGACGGCCACAACCGCACGGAGGCGCGCGCGCCGGCCTCGACGTCGACCCAGGCTTGGATCTTGGTGCGCGGCGACGCCACGTTCGCGCCGTGGCCGAGCACCGCGCCCGCCGTCACCGCGACCGTCGGGCGCAGCGCGTAGAACGAGCCGACGAGGCCGAACAGCGCGACGTCGAGGCGGCCCGCGAACCACATGAAATCGGCGGATCCGGCGGGCGTGTCGGCGCGCGGGCTCGTCGCGGCGACGGGACCGATGCGCATGACGAGCGGCGTCCGCGCGATGGGCGGCGCGATCTCCACCGAGGGCAGCAGCGCGAGCGACGCGTTCGGCGCCATCGCGGTGAAGGCGCCGGTGTCCACCGCGAGGCCGAGCTTCCACGACGGCGGCGGCGGAGGCGGAGGCGGCGGCTCCTCGGGTGGCAGCGGCGGCGGAGGCGGCGGGCCCGTGTCGACCGCGAGCGCGGCCACCAGCGCGAGCGCCGAGAACACCTCCTGGCACGTGGCGCCGCGCACGTCGCGCTCGGAGGTGGCGCCGTCGGCCTCGCGCACGCGCAGCACGCCCGTGTGCTCCTCGCCGGCCGCGGTGATCGTCGCGTCCAGCAGGCGCACGCGCGCGGCCGATCGCGGCGCCCGCTCGAAGGGGTGCGCCTGCGCCGCGATCGCCGCGACGAACGCTGTCTCGTCCGGGCAACCGTCGGGCGCGGCGTACGCGATGCGGACGCGGCGCTTCACCTCCGGAGGCGCCGCGGCGATCTTCGTTTCGTTGGGAGGGGAGGGCTCCGCGGCCTCGGCCGAGGCGCACGCGACGAGGATCGCGATCGCGGAGAGCATGGCAGGAAGTGTCCCCCCGAGACGCGGCGCGCCGAATCTGGCGTGAGTGCGGCCGCGTCTCATCGAGGGCTCATTTGCGGTTCGCGCGGCGGCGGCGCATTCCGGCGATCGCGGTCGCGAGCGCGGCGCCCCACAGCGCGGAGAACGATCCGGTGCTCGTGCCGGGCGCGACGTCGCACTCGCAGCCGCCGCCGCCCGTCGCGTACGGCTTCACCGGATCCGGCGTCTCGCCCCCGCCCGTCGCCGTGCACACCTCGACGGTGAGCGGCTTCGCGGCCTTCTGCTTCCCGCCCTGCGTCAGCGCGGTGCCGAGGAAGCCCGTGTTCTGGTTGTCGTGGTGGTAGCTCTCCCACTCGATGATCGAGTCCTTCGTGCCGTCCGTGTGCCACGCGTAGAGCCAGCCGTCGCGCGTCCCGATCGCGACCTCCAGCTTGCCGTCGCCGTCGACGTCGCCGAGCGCGGGCGTGGAGATGATCCAGTGGCCCGTGAACTTCGGGAAGCCGGCCGCCTCGGTGCCGCAGCCGTCGTAGGCGTGCAGGTAGTAACCGCCCGAGCCGGTCAGGATCTCGGGGTAGTCGTCGCCCGTGACGTCGGCGATCGCCTGGCTGTTGAAGAACGTGAAGTCCTCGAGGAGGAAAGGCGATCCGGGCAACATCTGGCCCGTCTTGCCGCTCCACGCGGCCGCGAGGTTGTCGCCGCCCTTCGTGCCCGAGGACGCCTGCAGCGCCGCCGCGAGCGTGAGCGATCCGCCCGACGCCACCACGTCCGGCACGCCGTCCTGATCGACGTCGCCGAGCGAGGGCTGCGCGAACAGCGGCAGCATCGTGTTCGGCGTCGGCGCCTTCGTGAGATCACCGAACACCGAGGACGGCGCGACGCCGCGCGTGGTCTTCGTCGGATCGTTCTCGTCCGGGTGCTCGGGCAGCGCGTTCGGCGGCGTCGACGTGAGCTTCGTCTGCTTGCCCGGATCCAGCGGCAAGATCAGCGGCGACGTCGCGTTGCCGTGCGCGACCGCGGCCATCGTCCCGTCGAAGCTCGCGATCACCGGAGAGTTCGGAACGCCCTCGGCGACGAGCGGGAACAGCTCGAACGACGTCATCGAGATGGGCCAGTTCGGCAGCACCGGGTTGCCGCCGGGCGCCTTCGTGCCGCGGCCGTCGAGCAGGTACACCGCGCCGGACTGACCGCCGGAGCCGAGCTTCTCGTTGGAGCCGACCAGCACCTCGGGGATGCCGTCGCCGTTGAAGTCCGCGACCGCGGGCGTCGTCATCACGCGGTTCTTCGCGGGCTCCGGCGCGAGATCGGCCGTGTAGTGCACGTTCACCGGCCACCCGTCGATCGCCGCGCCGCTCGCGTCGAAGGCGTACACGTTCCCGTCGAACGCCGCCTGCAGCACGTCGAGCTTGCCGTCCTTGTTCATGTCGACGAGCACCGGCGAAGCGAAGGCGCCGCGCGCGATCCTGGTCTGCGTGTCCATGCACGGAGCGACCTTCGGCGCCGAAGGATCCAGCGGACACGACGGCACCTCGGGCAGGCGCTTCGGCCAGCCGGAGCGCACGGTGCCGTCGTTCTCGATCACGTAGATCGTGCCGGCCCACGCGGTGACCACGATCTCGGGCTTGCCGTCGCCGTCCATGTCGCCGATGGCGGGCACGTTGACGATCGCCTCGCGGCCGAGGTCCGGATCGACCTCACCGTTCGCGTACGCCGGCGCCGACAGGTAGCTCGGCGTGCTCGGCGTGGGGGGCGGCTCCACGAAGCCGTCGTCGCGGTTCGTGCGGAAGGGGAAGCCTTTGATCTCCTTCGCGCCGTCCTTGTCGACGTGGTACGCGTGCACGAGGCCGCCGCTCGTCGGGTACACGATGTCGCGCGTCCCGTCGCCGTCGATGTCGGCCATCTTCGGGCTCGTCTCGCCGCTGTCGCCGAGGTGGATCGGGAAGCCCTTCACCAGCGTCGGATCCGAGTGCACGTAGTACGTGCGCCGCATCTCGCCGTTCACGTCGCCGCGGGGCGCGCCGTAGTGCGCGACGGAGCGCGCGCGCACCGTGATCGTGTAGCGGTTCTCCCCGTACTGGCTGTCGCGATCGGGCGGGTTATCGATCGTGAGGTTGCGGATGTCGAGCGACGCGAGCGGCCCGTCCGCGCCCGTCACGATCGCGGGCGGCACGTTCTTCTGCTCGCTGATCGTCTTGAATTCGCCGTCGAGCGGCTGCACGCCCGGCGCCCACTCCACCACGTAGTCGTACGACGTCGCGTTCGGCGCGGAGATGGTGCCCTGGATGTCGACCGGCGCGGTGACCTGATCCTTGTAGAGCACCGAGTACCAGCGCGGCTCCGTGATATCCACGCTCGGCGGGATCAGCTTGTTCTTCACGGCTTCCACGGCGCGGTTCGCGTTCACGCGCCCGTAGCCGAAGCGCTGATCGAAGCCCGCCTGCGACCACTGGTACTGCGCGTCTTCCTTCTGCGACTCCGGCACGTCGATGTCGTCGGTCGTCGTGAAGAAGATCGACTGCGCCTCACCCGGGCGCAGCGGCACGTTGTATTTCCGCGCCGCGGCGTACACGAGGCCCGCGATGCCGGAGAGGCGGCCCGTCGCCTCGCTGGAGCACGACGTGCCCGAGGCCGAGAGGAAATTGTGGCCGCCGAAGTTCGAGCACGGGTGGAACGCGACGAACGTCGAGGCGTTCTTGAGGCTCCCGTTGTCGTACTGGATCGCGTGCACGGGCAGCGTGTGGTTGCTGACGGCCGGCACGTTGTGGTGGCGCGAGTTCTCGTCCGCCATGCTCGTGATC
Source organism: Polyangiaceae bacterium (assembly GCA_046351455.1). GTDB lineage: Bacteria > Myxococcota_A > Polyangia > Polyangiales > Polyangiaceae > JADJRH01. Next base: position 74,626 of record JAXLYM010000010.1, on the reverse strand, counting down.
ACGAGCACGTCGTGCTTGTAGGCGTAGTCGAGCGCGGCCTGCGAGAAGTTGTTGTTGTCGATGGTGCCGAGCGCGCACTGCACGATGCTCGCGCCGTTGTCCGTCGCGTACACCACGGCCTTGCCGAACCACGTCACGTCGGTGATGAAGCTGTCGCCCACGCGCGTCGGGATGAAGCGGCAGAGCGGGCACACGCCGGCGGACCCCATGCCGTTGTTCGCGGCCGCCACGGAGTCGTTCGCCTCTCCGGTGCCGTGCCCGTACCGCGTGTCGTCGTACGGGTCGTTGTCGTTCTTCATGAAGTCCCACCCCGAGATGTCGTCGACGTAGCCGTTCTTGTCGTCGTCCACGCCGTCCGAGAAATTCAGGATGATGTCGCCCGCGTCGAGCTTGCCGTTGTTGTTCTTGTCGCCCTTCGGGTGGCCGTCCGAAGCCTCGGGCATCAGGGCAGGCGTCTCCGCGTAGTCGCTCACCGAGAGCACGCCGTCGCCGTTGCAGTCGAAGCCGGCGAGGGCTCCGTCCCCGCCGCACGCCGTGCCGTCCGCGTGAGTCGGCTTGTGGCTCGCGAGCTCTCCGGTGCTGAGATACGCCTTCTCGATGATGTCGTCGTCGTCCCACTTGATGCCGGAGTCGGTGACGACGATGCGGATCTCGGGGTCGCCGATCGTGTAGCGCCACGCGAGATCGATGCTCATGCCCGAGGCCGTCTCCTGCGGGCGGACGCTCGTCGCGACGGTCGGCTTGAACGAGTAGTAGTTCCAGGCGCCGTCGTTGTTCTCGTCGTACGCGTAGCCCGGATCGTTGGGCCAGTTGGCCGGATCCGCCATGTCGGTCGACGTCGCCGACTCCGGGGGAGGCCAGCCGGCGCGGGCGTCTTTCGCCGCGAGCGGCGCGAGGATCACGAGGGCGAGCAGCGTGCTCGAAACAAGGGAAGAGCGGGTACGGCGCATGCTGCGCTTTTATCATCGTTGGCCGCGCCGCTGTCGGTCAGAAAACACGCTCGGCCAGGCTACGTCCCCGACATGCGGCGCGCGTCTCGGGTGGTGTGCGTCGGGCGCTCCTCTCCGTGGTAACGTCTCGGTGTGGGAAAGACAGAAGAGCAGCCAGCAGGGGATTCGGCCGCGGAGCGTCCGCGCAGGAAAGACATCCAGGGAGCCGCGTTCTCCGATATCGACTGGTCGGATCGCCGCGCCGCGATCGACCGGGCGCTCAACGAGGTGCGCGAGAAGGCCCGAACCGCGGAGGGGTGGTATCGCGACAAGAAAGGCAGCAAGGCCGCAGGGGCCGTATTCCTCCGCGTGACGGCGATCACGGCGGGCATCCTCTCGGGCATCTGGCCCATCCTCTTCAACGCGCTCGCGGTGATGTTCCCGGTGTCCACGCACCCGAACGTCGTCGACTTTCGCCTCTTCCTGCCGCTCTCCGCCGTATTCGTGATCGTGGCCGGCGGCTGTGTCAGCCTGGATGTCTATTTCGGCTTCAGCTCGGGGTGGATCCGCTACGTCGTCACGTTCCAGACGCTCCAGTCGCTGAGCGAGACCTTCGAGCTCACGTGGCCGCGCGCGGTGCTGCGGTTTCCGAAGACCGGCGACATCCCGGACGACATCTACCTCGCGGCGCTCGACGCGATCCTCGCGTTCACGCGGTCCATCAATGACACCATCCGCGACGAGACCTCGGCGTGGGCCACCGACTTCAAAGAGGCCCTCAAGGGAATGGGGGAGTCCATCGAAAAGCAGCGCGCGGCGGCCGTCTCGTACACCAGCATCGTCGAGCGAGGCGCGGTGACGGTGACGGTGACTGGCCTGGAGCGGGCCGACGATCAGAAGTGGACACTGGAGGTCGGCGGCCAGATCCGCGAGATCCACGGCAGCGCGACCGGGACGACGACGGGCCTCGCGCCGGGGCTCACGGTGGTGTGCGCGCGCGCCCGCATCGGCGGGGCCGACGTGGCGGTGGAGAAGACGGTCACGGTGGAGCCGGCCAAATGCGCGGACGTCGCGATCGCCCTCGGGGCGCCGCCGGTGCTGTCGACTGGCATCCTCCTCGTGGCGGTGACGGGCGCCGCGGACCTCGACGGACACACGTGGACGCTGACGGTGAACGGCGGAGAGCCGAAGACCATCCTCGGCGCTTCGACGGAGGTCGTGGAGCGCGTCCTGCCCGGCGTCGCGACCGTTCGAGTCGCCGGCGCCCGCGCCCAGAAGCCCCTCGCCGCCGCCGGCACCGTCACGATCGAGGCCGGCAAGAGCGCCACGCTGACGCTCTCCCTCGGCTGACACCCCTCCTCCAACATCGAAGGTCGGCGTCGTGGGCGCCGGACGCGCCGATCTCGGTGGAACCCCCCCATTGAAACGCCTGCGAATCAGGGCGTGAGGCGCGCGGCCCAGACGTCGAAGACGCCCTGGCTCATGAGGTTGCTGGCCCCGATGGTCATGTTGCCTTCGAAGTAGCCGGTCACGAAGAGATCGCCCATCGCGTGCACCGCGAGGCTCTTCGGATACTGGTTCTGCGCGGCGCCGTAGCGGTACGTCCACACCGGGCTCAGCGTCGGGTCGAGCCGCAACAGGAACACGTCGGCGCCGCCGCCCGCGGGGAGAGCGCCCTTGCCGAAGTCCATCGCGCCCGTGATCGCGCCGCCGAAGAACACGTCGCCGGTCGGACTGGCCTTCACCGCGTACGACGCGATCTCGGAGCCGACGACTCCCCACCTCTTCGAGAGCATGCCGTTGCCGTTCGCGTCGAGCTTCGCCAGGAACGAGTCCGTCGCGCTCACCGCGGTCATCGCGCCGGGGCCGAAGTTGATGTTCCCTTCGAATCCGCCGCCGACGAAGAGGTTGCCCGCCGCGTCCGCGTCGATGTCCACCGCGAGCTGGTTCGCCGCGTCGCCGTAGCGCTTCGACCACTGGAGCGTCCCGTTCGTATTGAATTTGGCCACGTACACGTCGAAGCCGCCCTGCGTATTCACCGCGCCGCCCCCGAAATCGAGCGCCTCCGACATCGATCCGGTGATGATCACGTTGCCCGTGCCGTCGACGGTCACCGCCGCCGCGTCGTCATCCATCGGCCCGCCGAAGCGCTTCGCCCATTGGAATGCGCCGTTCGCATTGAGCTTGGCCAGGTAGACATCGAAGGTGCCCGCGCTCGTGAGGCCGCCGCCGCCGAAGTCGGTGGTGCCGAATCCGCGCGTGAGCAAGAACACGTTGCCGCTCCCGTCGACCGCGACGTCGACCGCGTACTGCGAGGCCGCGTCGCCGAAGCGCTTCGCCCACATCTGGTTGCCCTGCGGGTCGAGCTTGGCCACGAAGATATCGAGGTTGCCCGCCGTCGTGAGCGCGCCGCCGCCGAAGTTGACGCTGCCGTCGAAGTAGCCCGCGACGATGAGGTTGCCCTGCGCGTCGGTGACGATCGAAGAGGCCTGCTCGTAGATCGACGCGCTGCCATAGGACTTGTACCAGACAGGCAGTCCGGCAGGATCCAGCTTGATGAGGAAGGCGTCACTGCCACCTTGACTGACGAGCGGGGGCACGCCGCTGCCGCCGACGGGGAGCTGCCCCGTGAATCCGCCCGCGACATAGGCATTGCCGATCGCGTCGGTGGCGATGCCGAAGCCCTGCTGTTGCCCCACCATCCCGAAGCCGACGGCCCACCCGACGCCGCCGCAGTCCGGGGTCACGTCGCAGTCCTCGTCGATGGGAGTCGCGCAGTTCTCGGGCTGAGGCAACACCTGGCCTGCGCACGCGCCCCACGAGAGGCCGTCCGCCGCGCACGTCTGGGTGCCCGCGGCGCAGATGCCGACGCCGAGCGTGCCCGCGGGGCCGTCATAGCAAGTCTGGATCGTCCCCGGCACGCACACGCACCCCGGGCCCGACTCGTTGACTTGACCGTTGCAGTTGTCGTCGCCGGGCGTCATGCACGTCTCCGCGACGGGCGTCACGTCGCCGGCGCAGGGGCCGTAGCCCGTGCCCTGCGCGTTGCACGTCGCGGTGCCGGCCTTGCACAGGCCGACGCCGACCGTGCCCGCCGGCCCGGTGTAACAAGCACCCACGGAGTTGGGCACGCACGTGCACCCGGCGCCCTCCTCGTTGACTTGACCGTTGCAATTGTCGTCCTCGGGGGTCGCGCACGTCTCCACGACAGGCAAGACTTCCCCTTCGCAGGCGCCCCAGCCGGTCCCGTCGACGTTGCAGATCTGCACGCCGGCCTTGCACGCGCCGACGCCCGCGGTGCCGGCGGGGCCGCTGTAACAAGGCTGCGTCGCGCCCGGGGTGCAGCTGCATCCGGCGCCGTCCTCGTTGACGAGACCGTCGCAGTCCTCGTCGCCGGGCGCCATGCACGTCTCGGTCGCGGGCACGACTTCACCGTCGCAGGGGCCGTATCCGAGCCCGTCCGCGTTGCACGTCTGCTGCCCTTTCTTGCAGTCGCCGACGCCCGCGGTGCCGGAAGGACCGGAGTAGCAATCCATCATCGCGCCGGGGACACACACGCAGTCGGCGCCGCCCTCGTTGACCTGACCGTCGCAGTTGTCGTCCACGGGAGTCGCGCACGTCTCGTCCGCGGGGAGGACTTCGCCGGTGCAGGGGCCGAATCCCTCGCCGTTGGCCTTGCACTGCCGCTCTCCGGCCTTGCACGCGCCGACGCCCTGGGTGCCGGCGGGGCCGCTGTAACAAGACTGCTTCTCACCGGGCGTGCACGGCTCTCCGCCGCCGGTGGAGCCGCCCGTCGATCCTCCGGTGTCGCCTCCCGTGCCGCCTCCGCCCGTGTCGCTCGTGGTCCCGGTGGTGGTCGTCGTGCCGCCGGCGCTGGACGACGACGACTCGCCGCCCCCGCACCCGGCGGTGACGGAAATGAGGCACAGCGCGCAGCCGAGCGGTCCCCAGGCCCTACTCATCACGTTTCGCATACGGTTCCTTCCTCGCAGCAGCGTCGAAAGCTCGAGAGCAGAAGCCTTCAAAATACCACAAATCCGCGGCCACCGACGAGGAACGCCCGCGCGCGACGCGCTTATTTTGCGCAAGTCGGGGGCCCGGCGCTCGGACTCTCCGCCGACCGCCGCGCGCGCGCCCTGACACTTTGTTGATGCCCGCGCGGGGGGCTTTGACGCCGTCTGAATTCGGGCGAGGGTATCTACAGGAGTGTCAGCCCATGGTCCTGTCTCGATGCCTCCCCGCCGTCGCCGCGACTCTGCTCCTCTGCTCCGGGGAGGCGCGCGCCGACACTCCCGCTGAATCGAAGGCGCCGAGCGCCGAGGCCGTCCTGGCGGCGCTGCCTTTCACGTTGAGCGGCTATGTCGAGGGGTTCTATTCATGGAACTTCAACGCGCCCTCGAACGGGATCACGAACTATCGCGGCTTCGACGATCGGCACAACGCGTTCACGCTCTCCAACGTGGCGCTGGACGCGCTCTGGGATCGCGACGACCTCCTCGGGCGGCTCACGCTCCAGATCGGCAGTACGCCGTCGACGTACTATCTGGGCGAGCCGCCTCTCCCCGGCACCGGCGCCGCGAGCGCGTCGGGCCCGGACACGTGGAAATACCTGCAGCAAGCGTACGCCGGTTATCGGATCCCCGTGGGACGCGGCCTCTCGGTGACAGCGGGCCTCTTCCTCTCGCCGATCGGCCCCGAGTCGATCGCGGTGAAGGACGACTGGGCCTTTTCGCGCTCCAACCTGTTCTTCGGACTGCCCTTCTACCACACCGGGGTGCGCGTCGCGTACCCGCTCACGGACGCGTGGGTCGTCTCCCTGCACGGATTCAACGGCTGGAACAGCGTCGTCGACAACAACGACGAGAAATCCGTCTGCGCGCAGATCGCCTATGCGCGGCCGGACGTCGCCTTTTCGTTCCTCTATTTCGGCGGCGTGGAGCGCCCCAGGGACGCGCCGGAGGGGCGGGCGTGGCGCCACCTCTTCGACGCGCACGTCACGTGGAGCGCGACCCCGCGGCTGTCGCTCCAGGCCCACGCGGACGCGGGATTCGAGAAGAACCGATTCGGCACCAGCGGCTGGGCCGCGGGGGCCGTCGCGGCGCGCGTGAAGCTGCACAAGGTGCTTTATCTGGCGGCGCGCGGAGACGCCTTCTTCGAAGAGGTGGCGGACAATTCGCTGGGCCGCGCGGCGCCCCTCTTCTGGCCGGCTCCGTGGGTGTCCTCGGGCACGGCGACCGCGGATCTGCGGCCCCATGATCGCGTGTCGTTCCGGCTCGAATACCGGCACGATCACGCGGGCGCGAACATGTTCTTCGGCGGCGCGGTCGCGACGGACGCGACGACCGGTCAGGCCGCCCCCAACCGGACCTCCCAGGACACTGTCACTCTCGGGGCCACGAGCTGGTTCTGATCGCGATTTCGGAGCGTGTCATGAAGTTCATCGAGCCCAAGCTGATGGTGCTTTTCAGGAAGATCGGAGCCCCGATCCTCGCGGTCGTCGCGCTCCTCACGACGTGGATCTGGTACGCCGGCTGCCTCGATCGCGAGATCTCGGACCTGCCGGAGGGCGAGCGACAGGCGCTGTATCAGCGGACCCTGGCGACGCTGCGACAGACGTGCTCCGAGAGCCCGGGGCCGGCGATGACCGACTATTGCCGCGAGCAGGCCGAGCTCATCCAGCATTTCCCGGAGTGCGACGAGGACTGCCACCTTCTGGCGCGGCGGTTCCTGCACGTGCCAGCCCGCTGAGACACGGAGACAAGCGTCATGGATATCGTGTTTTTGACCCTCACGTTCGGCTTCTTCGGCCTCACATGGGGATTCGTCCGTCTGTGCGAGAGGATGTCGCCTTGAGCGCGCTGCTCGTCATCGGGGGCGTCCTCGCGGCGCTCCTCCTCGCGTATCTGGCGTTCGCTCTTCTGTACCCGGAGAGGCTGTCGTGACCAACGGTGCCATCGTCCGAACGGTCCTGTTCTTCGCGGTGCTCGTCGCCGCCGCGGTGCCCCTCGGCGGGTACATGGCGCGCGTATACAGCGGGCAAGCGAGGCTCGCGGCGCGCGTCTTCGGGCCCCTGGAGCGGCTCTTTTACAGGGTCTCCGGCGTGCGCGAGGACGAGGACATGACGTGGAAGACGTACGCCGCGTGCGTCCTCGCGTTCAACCTGCTCGGGACGCTGGTGGTCTATGCGCTCCAGCGGCTGCAGGGCTCGCTGCCCCTCAATCCGGCGGGGCTGCCGGCGGTGCCACCGGAGGTGGCGTTCAACACGGCGACGAGCTTCGCCACGAACACCAACTGGCAAGCGTACAGCGGGGAGACGACGCTCGGGTACCTGGTGCAGATGCTCGCGCTCACCGTGCAGAACTTCGTGTCCGCGGCGACGGGGATGGCGGTGCTCGCGGCTCTCCTGCGCGGATTCGTGAGGAAGACGGCGAACGGGATCGGCTCCTTCTGGGTCGATCTCGTGCGGTCGACTCTGTATGTGCTGTTGCCTCTCTCGTTCGTGCTCGCGCTCGCGCTGGTGTCGCAGGGCGTGGTGCAGACGTTCGCCGGGCCGGCGCACGCCACGCTCCTCCAGCCGCTTCCGACGGAGAGCGGGAGCGTCACGGAGCAGATCCTCGCGCTCGGGCCGGCCGCTTCGCAGATCGCCATCAAGCAACTGGGCACCAACGGAGGCGGCTTCTTCAACGTCAACTCGGCTCATCCGTTCGAGAACCCGACCCCCTTGTCCAACTTCCTGGAGGTGGTGTCGATCCTCCTCATCCCGGCGGCGCTCTGCTTCACGTTCGGCGCGCTGGTGAAGGACAGGCGGCAAGGATGGGCCGTGTTCGCGGCGATGATGGCGATCTTCGTCCCGCTCACGCTCGCCGTCATATTGGCCGAGCAGCGCGGCAATCCGGCGCTCGCGTCGCTCGGGATCGACTCCCTCGCTGGACCTCTTCAGTCCGGCGGCAACATGGAGGGCAAGGAGGTGCGATTCGGCATCACCGACAGCGCTCTCTGGGCGGCCGCGACCACCGCCGCGTCGAACGGCTCCGTCAACGCGATGCACGACTCGTTCACGCCGCTCGGCGGGCTCGTGCCGATGTGGCTCATCCAGCTCGGAGAGATCGTGTTCGGCGGCGTCGGATCGGGCCTGTACGGGATGCTCGTCTATGCCATCGTCGCGGTGTTCATCGCGGGGCTCATGGTCGGTCGAACGCCGGAGTACCTCGGCAAGAAGATCGAGGCGCACGAGATGAAGATGGCGTCGCTCGTCATCCTGCTCCCGGCCGCCTCCGTGCTGATCGGCACCGCGGTCGCGTGCGTCGTCCCCGCCGGGACTGCCACGCTCGGAAACCCCGGCGCGCACGGCTTCAGCGAGATCCTGTACGCGTTCTCGTCCGGCGCGAACAACAACGGGTCGGCCTTCGGCGGGATCACCGTCAACGGGCCTTTCTATGCGACGGCGATCGGCCTCTGCATGCTCGTGGGGCGATACTGGGTGATCGTGCCGGTGCTCGCGATCGCCGGCTCCCTCGCGAAGAAGAAGATCGTGCCGCCCAGCGCCGGGACCTTGCCGACGCACACTCCGCTGTTCGTGGGGCTCCTCGTCGGCACGATCGTCCTCGTGGGAGCGCTCACGTTCCTGCCGTCGCTCGCGCTCGGACCCATCGTCGAGCACCTTCAAATCGCGGCTCGTTGAGAGGAATCATCATGTCGAGCGAGAGCCATCGCAAGCGCGCGCTGTTCGAGTCGGCCATCGTCAAGGTGGCCGTCGTGGACGCCCTCAAGAAGCTGGACCCGCGCCGGATGATCCGGAATCCGGTGATGTTCGTCGTCGAGATCGGCAGCGCGTTCACCACCGTCCTCGCGGTCCACGCGGCCGTCACCGGCAAAGGCGACGCGCCCGCCGGGTTCATCGCCGCCGTCGCCGCGTGGCTGTGGTTCACCGTGATCTTCGCGAACTTCGCCGAAGCGATGGCGGAGGGCCGCGGCAAGGCGCAGGCCGAGTCGCTCCGCAAAGCCCGCCGCGACGTCACCGCGAAGCGCCTCAAGAAGGGCCTGGATCCGCACACCCTCGCGGATCCGGAAGAGCGCGCGTCCGCGACCGAGGACATCGTGTCTTCGTCCCTGCGCGTCGGCGACGTCGTCTTCGTGCACGCGGGCGAGCTGATCCCGGCGGACGGCGAGGTGATCGAGGGCGTCGCGTCCGTCGACGAGAGCGCCATCACCGGCGAGAGCGCCCCCGTGATCCGCGAGAGCGGCGGCGATCGCAGCGCCGTCACCGGCGGCACGCGCGTGCTCTCCGACTGGCTCGTCGTGCGCGTCACCACGAACCCCGGCGAGACCTTCCTCGACCGCATGATCGCGATGGTCGAGGGCGCCAAACGGCAGAAGACGCCGAACGAGATCGCCCTCGATATCCTGCTCGCGGCGCTCACCATCGTGTTCGTGCTCGCAACCGTGACGCTCCGACCGTTTTCTGGATACGCGGTGTCCACGAGCGGGCAGGGGAGCCCCGTGTCCTTGACGGTGCTCGTCGCGCTGCTCGTGTGCCTCATCCCGACGACGATCGGAGGCCTGCTCTCCGCGATCGGGATCGCCGGGATGGACCGCATGATCCAGGCGAACGTGATCGCGACGTCGGGCCGCGCGGTGGAGGCGGCGGGCGACGTCGACGTGCTGCTCCTCGACAAGACAGGCACCATCACGCTCGGCAATCGCCAGGCGACGGCGTTCCTCCCGGCGCCGGGCGTGACCGAGCCGGAGCTCGCGGACGCGGCGCAGCTCTCGTCGCTCGCGGACGAGACGCCGGAAGGCCGCAGCATCGTGGTGCTCGCGAAGGAGAAGCACGCGCTCCGCGGCCGCGACATCGAGGCGATGGGCGCCACGTTCGTCCCGTTCACCGCGCAGACCCGCATGAGCGGCGTCGACGTGGGCGAGCGCCGCATCCGGAAAGGCGCCGCGGACGCGATCATTCGCTTCGTCGAGGAGCAGGGCGGCAGGCTGCCGGCCGAGGTGCGCGCGCTGGTCGAGGACGTCGCGAAGCAAGGCGCGACGCCGCTCGTCGTGGCGGAGGGCGCGCGCGTGCTCGGCGTCGTGCAGCTCAAGGACATCGTGAAGGGCGGCATCAAGGAGCGCTTCGGCGAGATGCGGCGCATCGGCATCCGCACCGTGATGATCACCGGCGACAACCCGCTCACGGCGGCGGCGATCGCGGCGGAGGCGGGCGTCGACGACTTCCTCGCGGAGGCCACGCCCGAGGCGAAGCTCGCGATGATCCGGCGCTACCAGCAGGAGGGCCACCTCGTCGCGATGACGGGCGACGGCACGAACGACGCGCCGGCGCTCGCGCAGGCCGACGTCGCGGTCGCGATGAACACCGGCACGCAGGCCGCGAAGGAGGCGGGGAACATGGTCGATCTCGACTCCAACCCGACGAAGCTGCTCGCGGTCGTCTCCATCGGAAAGCAGATGCTCATGACGCGCGGCGCGCTCACCACGTTCAGCATCGCGAACGATCTCGCGAAGTACTTCGCGATCATCCCGGCGGCGTTCGCGGCCACGTACCCGGCGCTCGGCGCGCTGGACGTGATGCGCCTCCATTCGCCGACCACCGCCGTGCTGAGCGCCGTCGTGTTCAACGCGCTGATCATCGTGGCGCTGATCCCGCTCGCGCTGCGGGGCCTCACGGTGCGCGCGGCCCCCGCGCCGGAGCTCTTGCGCCGCAACGTGCTCGTCTACGGGCTCGGCGGCGTCGTGCTCCCGTTCCCGTGCATCAAGCTCATCGACGTGTGCCTCGCCGCGATCGGCGTGGCCTGAAGTGGAGCGACTGCCATGTTGACCATCCTGCGTCCCGCGGCCGTGCTGCTCGGCCTGTTCACGCTCCTCACCGGCGCCGTGTACCCGCTCGTCGTGACCGGCGCGGCGCGCGCGATCTTTCCTGCGCAGTCCCGAGGATCGCTGATCCAGGAGGGTGATCGGGTGATCGGATCGACCTTGATCGGCCAGCCTTTCGAGGATCCGAGGTACTTCTGGGGCCGCCCCTCGGCGACGAGCCCGCGCGCGTACGACGCGTCGGCGTCCACGGGATCCAACCTCGGTCCTTCGAATCCGGCCCTCGCGGACGCGGTGCGCGCGCGCGTGGCGGCCCTCCGCGCGGCGGATCCGGACAGCACCGCGCCCGTGCCGATCGACCTCGTGACGACGTCGGCGAGCGGTCTGGATCCCCACATTTCCCCGGCCGCGGCGATGTACCAGGTGGCGCGCGTGGCGCGCGCCCGCGGCCTTCCGGAGGCGCGCGTCCGCGAGCTCGTGGACCGCTTCACGGAGCGCCCGACGCTCGGCCTCCTCGGTGAGCCGCGCGTCGCGGTGCTGCCCCTGAACCTCGCGCTGGACGATCTGAATACGCGCTGATTGAAGAGGCCACCAAGGTGAGCGATCCGCCCGGCCGCCCCGATCCCGACGCGCTGCTCACGCGCGTGAAGCGGGAAGAAGCGCGCGCCAAACGCGGCAAGCTGAAGGTGTTCTTCGGCTTCGCGCCGGGCGTGGGCAAGACGTACCGCATGCTCCAGGTCGCGCGCGACATGGTCGTGGACCAGCGCCTCGACGTGCTCGTCGGCGTCGTCGAGACGCACAAGCGCTACGACACCGCGTCGCTCCTCCTGGGGATGCCGCTGCTCCCGATGAAGAAGGTCGAGCACCGCGGCCGAGCGCTCGACGAATTCGATCTCGACCTCGCGCTCGCGCGGCACCCCAGGGTGATCCTGGTCGACGAGCTCGCGCACACGAACGCGCCCGGATCGCGGCACGCGAAGCGCTGGCAGGACGTCGAGGAGCTGATCGAGGCGGGCATCGACGTCTTCACGACGATGAACGTGCAGCACGTCGAGAGCCTCAACGACGTGGTCGCGCAGATCACCGGCGTCCGCGTGCGCGAGACCGTCCCCGACGCGGTGATCGATCGCGCGGACGCCGTCGAGCTCGTCGACGTCGCGCCCGAAGAGCTGCTCCAGCGGCTCGACGAGGGGAAGGTCTATTTGCCGGATCAGGCGAAGCGCGCCGCGGCCCACTTCTTCAAGCGCGGCAACCTCCTCGCGCTGCGCGAGCTGGCGCTGCGGCGCACGGCGCAGCACGTCGACGAGGACGTGCAGGAGTACCGCGAGGAGCACGGCGTCGCCTCCACGTGGCCCGCGGGCGAGCGCGTGCTCGTCGCGATCGGGCCGGCCCCTTCGTCGGCGCGCCTGCTCCGGGCGGCGGCGCGCACCGCGGCGGGGCTGCGCTGCCCCTGGATCGCCGCGTACGTCGAGCCGATCGCGGGAGGCGCTTTGAATCGAGCCGATCGCGAGCGCCTGGACGCGCACCTGCGCCTGGCCGAGTCGCTCGGCGCCGCGGTCACGCGCCTGACCGGCCCGAGCGTCGCGGAGGCGATCCTCGCGCACGCCCGCAAGGAGAACGTCACGCGCATCCTGCTCGGAAAGCCGACGCATCCGCGCCTGTGGGATCGGCTGCGCGGCTCGCTGCTCGACGAGGTGGTCCGCGGCAGCGGCGAGATCGACGTGCACGTCATCAGCGGTGACAGCGTGGTCGCGGCGCCCGTCGCGGCCTCGCGGAGGCGCCCTTCGCGCGCGCCGATCGCTCATTATTTCTCGGGCGCGCTGATCGTGGCGGCCACGCTCGCCGTCGCGTCCGGCTTGCACGCGACGCTGGATCTGCCCGACCTGGAGATGCTGTTCCTCGTCGCGGTGATGACCACGGCGATGCGCTTCGGCCGCGGCCCCGCGCTCCTCGCCGCGGCGCTCTCGGTCGCCTGCTACGACTTCTTCTTCGTGCCGCCGATCCACACGTTCTCGGTCGCGGATCGCCGGTATTTCCTGACGTTCGCGATGATGTTCGGGGTGGGCTTCGTGATGAGCCGGCTCGCGTCCCGCATGCGCCGAGCCGAGCGGGCGGCCCTCGCGCGGGAGGAGCGCGCGTCGGTCCTGTACGCGCTCACGCGCGAGCTGTCGGCGGCGGACGCGGTGGCTCCGATCGGCGCGATCGCCGCGCGCCACGCGGCCGAGATCTTCCGCGGGCGCGCGGTGATCCTGAGCACCACGGCGGCGGGCGATCTCGCGCCGCTGAGCGCCTCCCCGGCGGACGCGACCGTCGAACCGAAGGACCGCAGCGTCGCCGCGTGGACCCACGAGCACGACGAGCTCGCGGGCCTCGGCACCGACACGCTGCCCGGCTCCGCGTGGCTGTGCGCGCCGCTCCGCACGGTCTCCGCGCGGGCGGGTGTGCTGTGCGTGCGGCCGGAGGACGGGGCCCCGCTCTCCGCGGATCAGCGCGCGTTCCTCGACGTGTATTGCCGGCAGGTGGCGCTCGCGATGGAGCGCGCGCGCCTCTCGTCGCGACGGGACGCGCCCTGAGCCGGCTACCCGATCGCCGGAGAAGGTGCGACCATCGCCGCGATGCAACCCCCCTATCCGCCCCCGCAGGTCGCCGCGCCGCTCCCCCCGAAGAAGGACAACACCGCAGGTGCGGTCATAGGCTGTCTGGTCGGCTTCGCGCTGATCATCGGCGCCGCGGCGGTCGGCGGCGTGTACTGGGCGCGCGGTCGCGTCGGCCCCGGCGTGACCGTCCCGAGCGGCGGCAACACCACCTGGACGTCCCCGCCGTTTCGGGACCCATCCATGCCGATCCCGGTTCCGCCCGCGAAGACGTACGCGCCGGAGCCCAGCATCGGATTCGCCGGAGATCTGGAGTGGGTGCGCCCGGTGGAGGCGGCCGACATGAGCCATGTGGACATCGCCGACCTCTGCTCGCAGGCGCGTCCCATCGCCGAGAAGCTGCAGCCCGGCGCGCAGTTCGTGAACATCGTCTCGTTCGACATCACCTCCGGCGTGGCGGATCTCAAGGGCGCGTCGCGCGTCCTCTGTGAGTTCGAGTTCGCCGGCACGGACCCGACGCAGCCCCCCGGCAAGGACTCCGTCGAGTACAAGATCGACGTCGAGGCGAAGGCGGGCGTCTTGACGGGCAGACGAAGGAAGTGGCCGGCGTCCACGCTCAAGCATTTCGGCGGGGCCATCGAATTCCCCACGTGCTCCAGCGCGAAGATGTGGGCGACGGCGGTGAGCAGCGGAGTCCCCGCGAACGCGGTCGCGACGATCCACTTCTACAACAACAAGGTCTTTTCGCCGAAATCCCCCGCCGTGTGGAGCGTCCGCGTGGACGGCCACGACGAGTATCGCCGCGAGATCGACGGAAAGACGTGTGCGATGGTGAAGAACTGGGGCAAGAAGTGACCGCGGTGGAGAGCTGGAGTAAGAAGCGGCCACGATGAACGAACGACAGACTCGCTGGAACGACCGCCACGCCCGCGGCGAAGAGACGCACGGATTTTCCCCTTCGCCCCTCCTCGACCGCGCCATCGCGGAGGAGCCGCCGGGCGTCGCGCTGGACGTCGCGTGCGGCTCGGGGCGCCACGCGATCCGCCTCGCGGAGAAGGGTTTTCACGTCGTCGCGCTCGACTACGCGCAGGCGGGATTGGATGTGATGATGACCGAGGCCCGCCGCCGCAGCGTGGACGAGCTTTTGGAGCCGACCCTCGCCGACATCGAGTCCGAGGATTTCCGGCTCGACGCCGGCCGGTTCGACGTCGTGTGCGACTTCTTCTTCCTGCACCGCCCCCTCTTGCCGAAGCTGCGCGACTCCGTGGCTCCGGGGGGCCTGTTCGTCGCGGCCATCCACGTGGAGAGCCCCGAGAACGCGGCCGGACACGGCTTCTTGCTCTCGCCGGGCGAGCTCAAGAAGACGGTGGCGTCCTGGGGATTCGACATCCTGTATTCCAACGAGGGCACGACGAACGGTCATCCCCACGCGACGGCGGAGATCATCGCGCGCCGCCCCGGCTGATCCGCCGAGGCCGAGCTACGGATTGCCCACCACGGTCAGGCTCCACTGCGCGTTGCAGTCGCTGCCCGACACGTACTGCACCTCGATGCAGAGCCACAGACTGTCATCCTCGCCGCCGAGCCCCTGGTCGTCGTTCCAGCTCGCGGACACCTGCTCTCCGCCCGCGCCCGGCGTGCCCTTCACGGAGGTCGCCCCGCAGTCCGGATTGCCGTCCTGGGGCCCCTCTTTCACGTAAAGGTCGTAATCCATCCCCGGCGGCGACGACAGCGTGACTCGATAGCTCAAGTCGGACGCGAAGATCGAGCTGTCCGTCTCGGTGACATGCACCTTGAGCCACTTCGACGTCGAGCCGGACGCGGTGGAAGTGCCCCCTTCATCGCCCGACACATCGGGGAGCTGGTCCGCGTTCGAGCACAGGTTCGGGGACGAGAAGCACTCCCCACCTCCGCCCGCGCCGCCCCCGCCGGAGCCGCCCGCGCCGCTGCCGCCGGTGCCGGTCGTCGTGGTGGTCGAGCTGCTCGTCGTATCGGCCGAAGAGGTGCTGTCCGACGTCGTGCTCGCGCCGGAGCCCCCCGCGCCGTACCCGTTCCCGCCGCCCCCCGTCGCGCCCTCCGCGTACCCCGCGCCCTCTCCCCCGTCGCCCCCGATCCCGCTGAAGCTCGTGCCTTTCGCGCACGCGCCGATCGCCACGGCGAAAGCCGCGGCCCCGAAGACAAGCAATGGAAAGCGAAACTGCATCACCCCACGATACGGGAAAACCAAGGTCGCGTGAAAAGATCCCCTCCCTTCGCGAACGAAGAGAGCGATTTGGGAGGGGCGGACTTCGCGAAGCGAAGGCCGGGGGTGGGCACTGTTTGCGAGATTGAACGATTCGCTACGAAAGCGCCCTCGCGATCGCCTCGATCAGCTCCGCGTCCTCGAACGGCAGCACGGTCCGCGCGTCGAACAGCACACGTCCCTCCTGGATGCGCGCGAACACCGGCGGATCGCCCTCCCGCAGCCGCGCCGCGAGGGCGTCCGGATCCTCGACGGACACGGCGACTCCCGCGCTCGCGAGCGCCTCCTCCGCCAGCGTGCCGCCGCCCACCGCCACCTCTAGCCGCACCAGATCCACACGTCTTCCGCGCTCCCGCAGCGCAGACTGCCACTCTCGCGCGCGCGCCTCCACGGCCTCCAGCGGCGCCTCCAGCGCGGCCAGCACTGGCACGTTGCCGCGCGCGCCGGTCAGGTACTCCGAGAGCGTCGCCTCCAGCGCCACGAGCGGCAATCGACCGAGCCTGAGCGCCCGCGCCAAGGGATCGCGCCGCGCCTTCGAAATCGGCCCCTCCGCGCCCACCAGCGCGCCCCCCTGCGGCCCGCCGAGCGCCTTGTCCGTGGAGAAGCACACGACGTCGAAACCGGCCTTCACGCTGTCCTGCACCGGCGTCTCCCCGCGCAGCCCGAACGGCTCGAAATCGAGCAGCGCGCCGCCCCCGAGATCGTGCACCGCGAGCGCGCCCCGCTCGTGCGCGAGCTTCACGAGCGCCGAAGGCGACGGCCGCTCCACGAAGCCGATCTGCCGGAAATTGCCCTGGTGCACGCACAACACGAGCGCCACGCCCCCGTCGTCGAAGGCCCGCGTATAATCGTCGAGCCGCGTCTTGTTCGTGGTGCCGACCTCCACCATCACCGCGCCGGAGCGCGCGAGCACGTCCGGCACGCGGAAGCCGCCGCCGATCTCGACGAGCTCTCCGCGCGACACGAGCACCTTCTTCCCGAAGGCCAGCGCCGAGAGCGCCAGCATCACGGCCGCGGCGTTGTTGTTCACCACGAGCGCCGCCTCCGCCCCCGTGAGCCGCGCGAGCGCCTCCTCCGCGAAGGCCCCGCGCGCGCCGCGCTTGCCGGTCGCGAGATCGACCTCGACCGACGTGTAGCGCCCCGCCGACCGCGCGAGCGCCTCCACCGCCGCCTGCGAGAGCGGCGCGCGCCCCAGGTTCGTGTGCAGCACCACCCCCGTCGCGTTGATGACCGGCCGCGCCCGCGAGGACAGCGATGCCCGCGCCCGCGCCGCCACGTCGGCCGCCAGATCGTCGATGGAAGGGCACGCCTCGCCCGCGCCGATGCGCCCCCGCGCCGCGTCGATCGCGAGCCGCGCCATCCGCGTGATCGTCGCGACCCCGAGCCGCTTCGTCACCGCCGCGAGCGACGGGTGCTGCGCGAGCCGATCCACCTTGGGCAGCGCCGCGAGCGGCGACGACAACGGGCCCTTCGACCGAGGCGCGCGTTCGTTCATGGCGCCGCCTTTAGCGCCTCGAAGCCGTCGCGCAAAGATGTGAAGGATCGTGAACCGTTCCGTTTCGCCCAGGCCACTCTGTGTCTTGGGAGCGCACCGCTGTCCGCTCGCTGCTCGGGGTCTGCCTGTTTTGCGGCCGCGCGTCCGGTGTGCACATTTAGTATTCTGTTGGAGGTGTGAATGGCTTCGAGGCAAGCGACATGGTCTTTCTTGGTCGCGGGCATCCTCGCGATCGGCTCTTTTCTAGGCTGCGGCGACGGCGGCAACGGCAGCGGCGGCGGCGGCACCACGACGACGACGACGAGCCACAGCGGCGGCACCGGCGGCGTCACCACGCAGCCCGCGGGCGGCGGCACCGGCGGCTCCACGGGCGGCACGACCGACACGTGCCCGGCCCCGATGGCGGTGTGCAGCGGCGTCTGTACCGATCTCATGACGAGCGCGGAGAGCTGCGGCGCGTGCGGCCACGGCTGCGGCCCCGCGGGCACGTGCGCGGCGGGCGCCTGCGTGTGCGGCGCGACCACCACGGCGTGCGGCCCCGACTGCGTGGATCTCCAGAACGACCCGATGAACTGCGGCACCTGCGCGAACTCCTGCGCTCCCGGCTCGATGTGCATCGAGGGGAAGTGCGCGGCCTGCGCGGCGCCCACGCCCGACAACTGCACGGGCCTCTGCACGGATCTGCAGAACGACTCGGCCAACTGCGGAGTCTGCGGCACGGTGTGTCCCAACGCGGCCACCTGCCAGAACGGCATCTGCCAGTGCGGCGCGAACCAGACGCTCTGTCCGGCGCAGGACGTGTGCGCGGACCTGTCGAGCGACGTGAACAACTGCGGATCGTGCGGCAACGCCTGCCCGATCGGCGGCATGTGCGTGAGCGGTCAGTGCGCCTGTCCCCCGAACACGACGAACTGCGGCGGCGTCTGCGCGGACCTCACGAACGACAACGCCCACTGCGGCCAGTGCGCGACGGCCTGCAACCCGGGCGCGAACTGCATCAGCAGCGTCTGCACCTGCAACGCCGGCCTCGTGACCTGTCCGACGGCCTGCGCGGATCTCTCCTCGGATCCGATGAACTGCGGCACCTGCTCGAAGGCGTGCGCCGCGGGGCAGAACTGCGTGAGCGGCCAGTGCACGGCGTGCCCGGCGGGTCAGATCGTCTGTGACAACGCCTGCACCAACGTCGCGAGCGACTCCAAGAACTGCGGCGCGTGCGGCAACGCCTGCGGCCCGAACGCCACGTGCGTGAGCGGCCAGTGCGCGTGCGGCGCCGGCCAGATCTACTGCGGCAAGGCGAACGGCTGCGTGGATGTCTCCAGCGACCTCAACAACTGCGGCGCGTGCGGGAACGAGTGCGGCCCCGGCCACACGTGCACCTCCGGCGTGTGCGCCTGCGCGGTGGCCGGACAGGTGGACTGCGGCGGCTTCCTGGGCTGCGTGGATCTCTCGACCAACACGCAGGCGTGCGGCTCGTGCTTCAACCAGTGCGGCGACGGTCAGGTGTGCTCCTCCGGCCAGTGCAACTGCCCCGCGGGCAACCAGCAGTGCGGCAACGGCCTGTGCGCGAACACGATGAGCGACCCGAACGCGTGCGGCGGCTGCCAGAACCAGTGCGCCGAGGGCGACACGTGCATGAACGGCCAGTGCAACTGCGCCGGCACGCTCTGCTTCCAGGGCCAGGTGTGCGCCGACACGATGTACGACCCGCAGGCGTGCGGCGGCTGCAACACGCAATGCAACTCTCGCCAGTACTGCAACGGCGGCGCGTGCGCGTGCCGGCCCGGCATGGAGCTCTGCAACGTGCAGGGTCAGATGCAGTGCACCGAGCTCAGCACGAGCTTCTTCAACTGCGGCGCGTGCGGCAACAACTGCGGCACCAAGGGCTTCCAGAACGCGCGCTGCGTGCAGGGCACCTGCCTCGACACGACGTGCCAGGCCCTCGGCCAGACGAGCTGCAACGGCACCTGCCTGACCGACGCTCAGCTCGCGACGGACAACCGCAACTGCGGCCAGTGCGGCAACACCTGCAACAACAACGAGATGTGCGTCGGCGGCCAGTGCCAGACGTACTTCAAGTCTCCGGCCTGCAACACCTGCCCGTGCGCGGCCTGCGGCGCCGGCACCACGTGCTGCACGTTCCCCGGCGCGAACTTCCCCGTTTGCGTGCAGGGCAACACCTGCCCGCAGTGACGGCGTCGTAACCCGCCTTCACGCCGGGCGCTCGGGGGGGCGCCCGCAAAACTCTCCACGATACCCCTCTTTTACCCTGCCTGTCTACAGCGATGAGCGTCCGCCCGGCGGGCGCCGTCCCGCGCTCTTGAAAGCGCTTTTCTCCATGGCTTGACGCGCCTTCGGAGACAGAGAGTCGCGCCTGTTCTGGCCGCCTCGACCCACGGAAAAACAAGGCACCGGCGTCGAGAGCAGCGCGTCAATCCCCGGCGCCCTGTCTCCGCCCCGAGCAGAGGAGGGTGCCTTTTCGCTCAAGGTCCGCAAATTTGGTCCGTTCCCAGAGGGCCCCGAGCTGTGGCATGCTCTGCGATTTGGCTCGACGCACGTTTTTCGAAAACGCGCCTTTCCATGTCACAATTCGTTGACCCTTTTCGCCTCGCCTGGCTAAGTGAGGGTCTCCAGAGCTGTGCATGGACGCCTGTCCGGACAGCCGCTCTCGGGGAGTGTGCGCGAGCGTGTCGCCGCGCGGGTGCCTTCGTTTGTTCGCGGTCGAGGAGGTCTTTCCAATGCGCGGGTTCAACGTCTCTCGGGTCCTTCAAATCATCGGCGCCACGGCGGCCGCCTCCGTCTTCGGGTTCGCGGGCTGCGCCGCCGAGAGCACCGACTCCGAGCCTGTTCGCGACGAGGAGCCGGCCAAGGCCCTCGTCGGATCCCAGGACGACGGCGAGCCCCTCCCGCCCCCCGTGCAGCAGTGCGTGACCATCAAGCGCGGCGGCGCCGGCAACGTGACCGACGCGTTCCTCGCGGGCGACTACACCGGGTACAACAGCGGCCCCGAGCTCAACCTCTACTCGGGCATCTCCTCGGGCGGCAACGTCAACAAGGTCATCGTCGGATTCGACCTCTCCCCGATCCCGGCCTCTGCCACCATCGTGTCCGCGACCTTCAGCATGTACAAGTCGTGGAGCGCGGACAACGCCACCATCGACATCCACCGCGTGAAGGCCGCGTGGACCGAGAACACGGTCACCCGTGAGAATTTCGGCGGCAGCGACGAGGTCGCGGTCGCGAGCTTCTCGGGCAGCGGCGTCGGCCAGAAGACCGCGGACATCACCTCGCTCGTGCAGGCCTGGCGCGAGGGCGTCTATCCCAACTACGGCATCACGCTCGAAGAGGCGCCGATCGCCGCGCACCACTACTTCAGCAGCGAGGCCGGCGCCGCCTACGCGCCCTCGCTCACCGTCTGTTACAACCCGGCCACCTGCGACGACGGCCTCAAGAACCAGGGAGAGGCCGGCGTCGACTGCGGCGGTCCGTGCGCGGCGTGCCCCACCTGCAACGACGGTATCAAGAACCAAGGAGAGGCCGACGTGGACTGCGGCGGCCCGTGCGCCGCGTGCGCCACCTGCAACGACGGCGTCAAGAACGGCAACGAGACAGGCGTGGACTGCGGCGGCAACTGCGCGGCTTGCCCCACCTGCAACGACGGCGTCAAGAACGGCACCGAGACAGGCGTGGACTGCGGCGGATCCTGCGCGGCCGTGTGCTCGATCAGCATGGTCGGCTCGTTCAACATCAACCAGGGGCCGGTGTATTCAGGCAACCCGGCGAGCTACACCTGCACCGAGGCGTGCGCCCTCCTCTTCGGCGGCACCTCCAATCAATACGGCTGTTCGACGGTGGCCGGGTCGATGAACAACCTCGCGTGGGTGGACGGCTGGGGCGACTCCAGCCACTGCCCCGGCGGCGTCCCCGTGGCCGACACCTACGAGAAGCCGGTGAACGGCAATTACAACTGCGGCTCGACCGGCTGCGCGTACTCCGCGTACGTCTCGGATCACGGCTGCACCGGCCCCAACTACTGCTGGAAGACGAGCGGCACGCTGTCGAGCTGCAAGGCCATCAAGCAGGCCAATCCGGCGGCGACGAGCGGCACGTACACCATCGATCCGGACGGCGCGGGCCCGGTCACCGCACAGACCGTATACTGCGACATGACCACGGACGGCGGCGGCTACACGATGAAGCGCATCAACGACGCGGCGCTCGGCGGAAACCAGGACACGTACGCTTCCAAGTGCGCGTCCGTCGGCATGGAGGTCATCGTCCCGCGGACGAAGGCGCACATGCAGTCGATCTACTCCTGGAACGGCGACTGGCCGAACCTCGTCAACGTCTTCCCGAACTACAACGGAGCGGCGGGGCTCAACAACTGGCACGGCTCCTGTAAAGGCCAGACGTGCGGCTTCTACATCAGCGGGAGCAACAACGCCTGGTGCAACGGCAACGAGCCGAACGGCGACAACAACGTGAATTACCGCATCTATCGCTGGTCGAGCGCGTGCGGCATCGACAACGGCTCCGGCGGCTGGAACGACGCGAACAACACCGTCAACATCACGGGTTGGGTCCTCTGCTCCACGAACGACAAGTGAGCTGAGAGGCCGAGTCAGCCCGGCACGCCGAGCACGGTCACCAGGAAATACCCGCGGTCGTCCGTCAGCTCCGCCAGCGTCTGGAGCCCCGCGCGCTCCGCCGTCGCCCGCACCTCCTGCCGAGTGTACTTGTACGAGCTCTCCGTCCAGATGCTCTCTCCGGTGGCGAACGCGATCTCTCGCCCGCCGATGCGGATTGTCTGATCGCGCCGGCTCACGAGGTGCATCTCGACGCGCCCCTCCGTCGGCTCGTAGAACGCGTAGTGCGCGAACGACTCGAGCGGGATGTCCACATGGAGTGTGCGGGCCACGCGCGCGAGCAGGTTCTTGTTGAAGCGCTCGGTGATCCCGGCCGCGTCGTTGTACGCGGCGTGCAGCACGTTCGGGTCCTTCTTCAGATCGACGCCGAGGACGATCACCGCGCCGGGGCCGAGCCGCTCGGCCATTCGGTGCAAGAAGGCCTCTGCCTCGGCGCGATCGAAGTTGCCGATCGTCGAGCCCGGATAGAAGAGGACGCGCCGCCCCGAGGTCGACGTCGGCTCCGGCAGCGGGAACGGAGCGGTGTAGTCCGCGCACACCGGCAAGACCTCCAGATCCGGGAACGCCCCGGCGGTCTCCGCGGCGGTCGCGAGGAGCTGCGCGCGCGACAGATCCACGAGCACGTACGCGCTCGGTTGCTGCAGCGCTTCGAGGAGCATCCGCGTCTTCGTGCCGCTGCCGCTGCCCGGCTCGATCACGACGGCGCGCGGCCCCACGATCTCCGCGATGCGCGGCAGGTCCTTCTGGAGGATCGCGATTTCGGTGCGCGTGACGTAGTACTCGTCGGTGGCGCAGATCGCCTCGAAGAGGTGCGCCCCCTCCGCGTCGTAGAAGTATTTGCAGGGGAGCTCTTTTCGCGTCTTCGTGAGGCCGGCGAGCACCTCGGCCTCGAAGTCGCTCTGGCTCGGGTGCAGATCGAAGACGCGCAGGGAGCGGGGTCGCATCGGGGCCCAGCATAGCGGAGGATGCGGGATTTCAAGCCCGCGCTGCCGGAAACGCGTCGAAGCAGTGCCGGATCCGAGGCGTGGCCGTCGCGGTGCGTGCACGCGGGGCTGCCCTTGGGGTAGAACGGGTCGGCAGATTCTTTCGGAGGACGAAACGATGCGTCGAATCCCGGCTTTCAGCTTCGTGATGGTGCTCGCGTTTGCGCTCTCGGCCTGCGGCGGCCCGTTGAAATACAAGGTCGCCTCCAGCCGACTCGCGCCGGGCGCCGACGCGGACATCACGGCGACCATCAACGAATCCCAGAACAACACCAACGTGGAGGTGCACGTGATGAACCTCCCGCCGGCGTCCCGGGTGAACCCCAACGCGAAGTTCTTCGTCGCGTGGGCGCGCAAGGGCGAGAACGCGGTGTGGTCCCGCGTCGGCACGGTGAAGTTCGACGAGGAGAAGCGCACCGGCGAGATCATCGGCACGGTCCCCGAGCAGACCTTCGACCTGGAGATCAGCGCCGAAGCGGAAGAGGGCCCGGCGTCGCCGTCCGCGGACGTGATCTTCTCGCAGCACGTCGCGAAGTAGTCCTTCGCGTCAGAACACCCCCGACACCGAGATGCCGTTCGTCGTGGCCTGAACGCGGACGGTCGTGTCCTCTGCTGTCTTCGCGGAGGGCCTCGAATTCGAGACGATCGTGACCACCACCGCGGCGCCGAGCGCGACCACGCCGGCGCCGAGGGCTGCGTTCGCGAGGATCATGTCGCGCTGCGCGGCCTCCACGCGGGAGCGATCGCAGTGCCCTTCGCAGGTCGCGCGCATGTCGTCGACCGCGCTCTTCGCCGACCACCCGAACCCGGCCATCGCGCCGAACGCCGCGAGCGACACGCCGCCGAGCACGAGCCCGGTCACCGGCGCCGAGAAGCCGCGCTTCTCAGCCTCCTTCGGCGCCCCCAGCGTCACGTCGACCGCGCGCCCCTTCTCGCGCTCGTGGAGCAGCAGCGTCTTCGTCACGTCCCCGATCGCCGCGTGAAACAGGAATTTATGCGATCCGGGATCGAGCGTGATCGCCCGCCCGTCGAGCCGATCCGCGAGCGGCTTGCCGTCGACGGTCACCTTCACGTCGGTGAGGTCGCGCCCGTCCGCGTCGCGCGCCCGCAGCGTCACGGAGGGCAGCGCCTCGTCGACCGCGGCGAGCCAGTCGGCGCAGTCCTTCCGCACGATCTTGGGGCACCGCTCGGCCGCGCACGTCACGAACAGCTCGCGCGCCGACGTGAGCTTCCCTTGATCGCGCAGCTCCTGCCCCTTCTCCGAGGCCGTCGCGCACGCCTCCACGTCGTCATCCGCGCGCGCCGTCGCCGCGATCGACACCGCGAGCACCGACAGCAGGATCGAACCAAGAGCCTTCATTTCGAGCGTATTCCGACTACCGGAGGCACTCGCGCTTGTACCGCTTGTGGCCCTGCGCATCGATCGTGAACGGAGGATCGCATCCATTCGCCGCGATTGCAGGCTTCTGCGGCGCGCTCGTCGTGGATGCGCCCGCGCGCGGGCCGGCGCTCGATGTTTTGGGGCCGGTCGTGACGCTCGGGCTCGGCGTGGAGGCCGGTGCGCTCGTCGGGGCCACGGTCGCGCTCGCGGCCGGGTCGCCCGCGCCCGTGGACGTCGCCGATTCGGCGGGCGCCGCGGGCGGGGCCGCCTCCGTCTTCGTCTCGGATCCGCTCGGAATCAAGGCTGTCGCGGCGTCGTCCGGCCCCTTCGCGTTCCCCTCCGCGCTGTCCGATCCCGGCGCGCCGAACAGCACCGCGGCGCCTCCTCCGAGCGCGGCGCACACCGCCGCGAGCACCGCGAGGCTCCACGTGCGGCGGCGCGTCGTCGCGATCGACGGGCGGCTGCCGCCGAGCGTCGCGAGCGTCTCGCGGTTCTCCGCGATCACCTCGCGCGCGGCCTGATCGAACGAGAAGAGCTTCGCGCCGCGGTCGTCGAGATCGTCGCCCACGAGCGCCCGGACCCACGCGCCGACCTCCGCCGCCGGAGCGGGCGTCACCGCGGCG
The DNA here is from genome assembly GCA_046351455.1 of Polyangiaceae bacterium. Taxonomy (GTDB): domain Bacteria; phylum Myxococcota_A; class Polyangia; order Polyangiales; family Polyangiaceae; genus JADJRH01. The sequence goes on along the minus strand of JAXLYM010000010.1, from coordinate 49,920 downwards.
GCGATCGCGTCCGCCATCGCCTGCGCGCTCTGGAAGCGGTGCGCGCGATCCTGCGAGAGCGCCTTCAGCACCACGTCGTCGAGCGCGTGCGGCACGCCCGAGACGCGCGCGCTCGGCGGATCCACGTGCGCGACCAGCGATCGCACGAGCGCCGGCGCGTCCCCGTGCCCCGCGAACAGGCGCTCTCCGACGAGCGTCTCCCACAGCACGACGCCCATCGCGTACACGTCGGTGCGCCGATCGAGCGGATCGCCGAAGAGCTGCTCCGGCGACATGTACCCGAGCTTGCCCTTGATCGAGCCGTCCTGCGTCTGCTGCACGCGCCCCTCGGCCTTCGCGATGCCGAAGTCGACGACCTTCAGCACGCCGTGCTCCGACACGAGCAGGTTCTGCGGCGACACGTCGCGATGCACGATGTCGAGCACCTCGCCCGCCGGCCCCGTCGCCTCGTGCGCCGCGTGCAGCCCGAGCAGCGCGCCCGTGGCGATCGCGCACGCCACCTCGATCTTCGCGCGCGCCTTCTTCGCGTGGGCCTTCGCGAGCAGCGCGCCGAGCGTCGCGCCGTGCACGTACTCCATCACGATGTAGAGCTCGCCGCCCGCCATCACCACGTCGTACGTCGCGACCACGTTCGGGTGATGCACGCGCGACATGAGCCGCGCCTCGTCGAGCAGCATCCCCAAGAAGGCCGGATCCGCCGCGAGGTGAGGGTGCAGCCGCTTGATCGCGACCACCTCGCGCCGCTTCTGCGACGATTTACCGAAATGCACCGTGGCCGCGCCGCCCCGGCCGATCACCTCTCCGAGCACGTAGCGGCCCGCGAGGAACGGCAGATCCGAGGCGCGCCGCTCGCTCACCCTTCGTTCCCGCGGCCTCGCGCGCGCGCCTGGATGATCTGGAAATACCGCCGCGCGATGCCCGAGGCCGCCGCCGCGCGCGCGACGTTGCCGCCGTGCCGCTGCAGGACGTCCTCGACGTAGCGCCGCTCGAACACGTCCACGAGCTTCTCGCGAGCGCGCGGAAACGGCAGGTTTTCAGCCAGAATCGAGCCGATCACGTCGCCGCCGGCCGCGGACTGCGGCGCCGCGGCGGAGGGCGGCCGCGCGAACGTCCCGTCCATGTCGCCGAGATCGCCGAGCGCCACGCGCCGCGACACCGCGTTGAACAGCTCGCGCACGTTGCCCGGCCACGTGTAGCTCGCGAGCCGCGCGAAGAAGTCCTCCGGCGCTTGCTCCCCCGCGCTCGCGAGCCGCTTCCAGAACGTGCGCGCGAGCAGATCCACGTCCCCCGCGCGGTGCCGCAGCGGCGGCAGCTCGATGCGCGCGACCGCGAGCCGATAGAACAGATCGTCGCGGAACCGACCGGCCGCGACCTCCTGATCGAGATCGCGCCGCGTCGCCGCGAGCACGCGCACGTCCACGCGGATCCAGCTCTTGCCGCCGATGCGCCGCACCTCGGATCGCTCCAGCGCGCGCAGCAGCTTGGCCTGCAGCTCCACGTCGAGATCGCCGATCTCGTCGATGAGCAGCGTGCCCCCGTGCGCCTCCTCGAACACGCCGCGCCGCGCCTCGGTGGCGCCGGTGAAGGCGCCGCGCTCGTGGCCGAAGAGCGCGCTCTCCACGAGGTTCGGCGGCACGGCCGTGCAGTCGAACACCGCGAACGGCCCGCCCGCGCGTGGCCCCATCTCGTGCAGGCTCTCCGCGAGCACCTCTTTTCCGGTGCCGGTCTCGCCTTCAATGACGACGGGCACGGCCGCCGCCGCGAGCCGCTCGCACAGCGGATAGAGCCTCCGCATCGCGGGCGACGCGCCCACCGTCTTGCCGAACCCGGTCGCGGCGGAGAGAGGCGAGTCCGTCGCGCGCTCCGAGCGCTGCACGGCGATCGACGTGCCGCCGAGATCGATGCGCTCGCCGCCTTCGAGCAGCGCCTCCACCACCGACACCCCGTTCACGCGCGTGCCGTTGCTCGATCCGAGATCCGCGAGCCGCAGCCGCCCGTCCGCGACATCGAGCCCGAGGTGCCGCCGCGACACCTCGCGATCGTGAAGGCAGAAGTCCGCCGACTGGCTCTGTCCGACGAGCACGCGCGACGGGTGCGACGGCGGGATATCGAACGTCGCCCCCACGTCGGGCCCCGCCACCACCCGCAACGTGAAGCCGACCCGTCCAGACGTGGGCCGCGCCATCCGAGGCCGGTGGACGGTGGGTTGATCCTCGAAGCCGCTCCGTTCGCCGTTCGCCATGCGCGGAGTCGACGGTACCACCGCTCGGCCCGCCCCCGCGATCGAACCGATCACCCCCCGCGATCCGGCCGATCACCGCCGGCCGGTGCGCCTCCACGAAAAGCCTTGTTTCGAAGCCGATCGCGCGCGCCGCCCGGCTGGCCCGCCGCGTGCTGTGAGCCTGCTTCGCGAAAGGAACCTCCATGCGGCCCAGCTCTTCCTTGTCTCGAAGGCGTTTCCTCATCGGCGCGGGCGCGAGCCTCGTCGCCTCCTCGCTGCTCGGCGTCCTCCGCGGCGAGAGCCGTGCCGACGGCGCGCAGCTCGCGAAGCGCCTCGTGGTGTTCTTCTCGCCGAACGGCACCATCCACAAGCACTGGCGTCCTCAGGGCAGCGGCGCATCGTTCACGTTCCCGCAGGGCTCGATCCTGGAGCCCTTGCAAAAGCACCAGTCGAGAGTGCTTGTCTGCGACGGCATCGACTACAAATCCGTAGACAATCACGAAGCGGGGATGGCCGCGATGCTCACCGGCGGAGGCGACGCGGCCTCGTCGACGGGCGGCATGTCGATTGACCAGTACGTCGCCGCGAAGATCGGACAGACCACCAAGTTCTCGTCGCTCGAATTCGGCGTCCAGACGAGCGCCTGGGGCGGCAACGTGCAGACGCGGATGTCGTACCTGGGCCCCGGCGTGTACGCGCCGCCCGACGACAGCCCGAAGAGCGTCTACAAGCGCATGTTCGGCGACGCGAACGCCGATCCGATGGCGATGGACAAGCTCCTCGCGCGGAAGAAGAGCGTGCTCGACCTCGTGGGCGGCGAGATCCAGGACCTGCAAAAGAGGGTCGGAAAGGCCGAGAGAGACAAGCTCGAAGCGCACCTCGCCGCGATCCACAAAGTCGAGCTGGGCCTCACCGGTGGAGGCGTCGCGACGTGCGATACGCCCGTCTCGCCCCTCGACATGGACCCGTACGACAACGCCAATTTCCCCGCGATCGGAAAGGCGCAGATGGATCTCCTCGTGCTGTCGCTCGCGTGCGGGATGACCAACGTGGCCTCGATTCAATGGAACCACACGGTCGGACCGGCGGTGTTCTCGTGGGTGGGAGTCAGCGACGGGCACCACAGCCTCTCTCACTCGGACGACGGGAACGCCCAGGGCGTGGGCGATTTCGTGAAGACGGAGCGCTGGTACGCGCAGCAGTTCACGTACCTCCTCGACTCGCTGGAGGCGACGCCGGATCCCGCGGGCGGGACGCTGCTCGACTCCACGCTCGTGGTCTGGTGCAAGGAGCTGGGCGACGGCCGACTCCATGATTGCAAGAGCGTGCCGTGGGTGCTCGCGGGCGCGAAGGCGTTCTCGATGGGGCGTTACGTCGACTTCGGGGGGGCGCCGCACCAGAAGCTTCTGGTCTCCATCTGTCAGGCCCTCGGCCTTCAAAATCAGACGTTCGGCGACGCCACCAAAGGGACCGGGCCGCTCGACGGGCTCACCGCGTGAGGAGGAGAAGGACCATGAGCGCTCGATCCAGACTCGGTATCACGAAGTGGGCAGTCCTCGCGTGCGGCGCGGCCGCGGCCCTCGCGTTCGGCGCGTGCGAGCCCGGGGGAGGGGAGGGCTCCGGGAGCGGGGCCGGCGGCGAAGGAGGCTGTCCGGGAGACGCGGACTTCTTCCAGAGCCAGGTGTACGCCCCGATCCTGGGGCAGAAGTGCGTCGTCTGCCACTCTGCGAATGGCCTCGCGAAGGAGACGCACATGGTGCTGGACCCGTCCGGCACCCCGGAGGCCGCGAAGGCGAACTTCGAGGCGGTCCGGAGCGTCGCGCGCATCGAGCTGAACGGCAAATCGGTGCTCCTGCTGCGTCCGACAGGCCTTCACCCGGACGGTCACGCGGGCGGCAAGCTCATCGACGTGGGCAGTCCGGAGTACAAGACGCTGGAGACGTTCGTCGCGCGCGTCGTGGAGGGCCAGTGCGACGCCGCGGTGACGGCGCAGTGCGAGGGGCCGTCGCGTGGAAATCGCATGCTCCGTCGATTGTCTCGGGCAGAATACGATGCCACGATCCACGACCTGCTCGGCATCGACTCGACGTGGGGCGCCGCGTTCGGGGCCGACACGGTGGTGAACGGCTTCGACAACAATGCCTCTGCGCTGGTGGTCAGTCCGTTGCTCGCGGACCAGGTGCGCCGCGCCGCCGAGGAGATCGCGGACGCCGCGTTCGAGAGTCCGGCGTCGCTGCTCCCGTGCGATCCGGCGACTGGCGACGAAGCGTGCGCGGCGTCCTTCGTGGACACCTTCGGAGCGCGCGCGTTCCGCCGTCCGCTCGACGCCTCCGACCACGACCGCTACATGACGCTCTACGCGGCGGTCGCGGCCGAGGACGGCTTCCTCGAAGGCGTGAAGACGGTGCTGACGGCCATGCTCCAGTCGCCGCACTTCCTCTACCGCACGGAGCTGGGCGGCGCGCCGAAGGATGGAGTCGTGAACCTGACTCCGCACGAGATCGCCTCGGAGCTGTCGTATCTGTTCTGGGGCACGATGCCGGACGCGGAGCTCACGAACGCGGCCAATCAGGGCAAACTCGGCACGCCGGAGGAGATCGCGAGTCAGGCAGCGCGCCTCCTCTCGGACCCGCGGAGCGACGCGGTGCTCGATCGCTTCGTGGACCAGTGGCTCCTCGTCGGCAACATCCTCAACGTGCCGAAGGACACCTCGGTGTACCCGGGCTTCACCCCCGACATCCGCGCGGCGATGCGCGACGAGATCCGCGCGTTTTACAGGGGCGTCCTCCGCGGGGAGGCGCCGACGCTGCCCCTCCTCTTCACCGCGGACAAGAGCCACATGTCGCCGGATCTGGCCGCATTCTACGGACTGCCCGCCGGCGCGGTGGGGCCGGACGGCCTCGTCACCGTCGACCTCGCGGGCACCGAGCGCACAGGCCTCCTCGGTCAGGGCGCGCTCCTCGCGAGCCACGCGCACCCGAACGATTCGTCCCCGATTCACCGCGGAAAGCTGGTGCGCACGCGCCTCCTCTGCCAGAAGCTGCCGCCGCCGCCCGCGGGCTTCAACGTGCAGCCGCCGCCCCTGGATCCATCGCTGACCACGCGCGAGCGGTACATCGAGCATTCCAAGAGCGAGCCCTGCAAGAGCTGCCACAGCCTCATGGATCCGATCGGCTTCGGCTTCGAGCGCTTCGACGGCGTGGGCCGGCTCCGGGCCGAGGAGAACGGAAAGCCGATCGACGCCGCGGGGGAGATCGTCTCGTCCCCGAGCTCGGACGCGACGTTCGACGGCACGGCGGGCCTCTCGAAGGTCCTCGCCGAGAGCCCCGACACCGGCGCTTGCTACGCCCTGCAGTGGGTGCGGTTCGCGTACGGCATCGAGGAGGGCGTCGACACGACGTGCCTTGTCGGCGACGTGGAACAAGGCTTCTCCAAGGACGGGTTTCGCCTCGACACTCTCCTGTACCGGCTCACCGGCACGTCGCATTTCACCTCACGAACGGCCGATCCGGACCAGTCTCCGGAGCCGGATCCTTCCTCCGGAGGCGGCGGTGCGGGCGGCGCGGGACAGGCCGGCTCCGGACAGGGCGCCTCCGGCGTGGGCGGCAGTCCGCAGGACCCCGCGACGCCCGATCTCACGGTGACGGTGCACACCGACAGTCAGTGGCAGAGCGGTTATTGCGACACCGTCACGGTGGAGAACCCCGGCGCCGCCGCCGTCACCTGGCAGATCTCGCTCGATGTCCAGGGCATGATCACCGATCTGTGGAACGCGAAGAGCTCCGCCGACGGCGCGAAGACGAAGTTCGTCGGCGTCGACTACAACGCTGTCCTCGGCGGGGGACAGGCCGTGAGCTTCGGATTCTGCGCCTCCCTCTGACCCCCTGACCGCCGCGTCCGCGCCCGAGCGAGGAGCCGGGCGCGCCGCCCCACCGACGTTCCGCGCGGGCCGCGGGAAGATGCGGCGCGCCCGTCGTGGCGCCTTCCCGGCGCGGGGGAAGAGCGTGCTATGCTGCGCGCCCTCACGCGCCCGTAGCTCAGTTGGATAGAGCGACGGCCTTCTAAGCCGTTGGTCACAGGTTCGAATCCTGTCGGGCGTGCCGCGTCGGTCGAAGATGAGGCTTGTCTCCGCCACGTCGATCGTCCTACCGTCACGATCGAGAGACGGGAGAGGAGCCGGATGATCGTGTGGAGCGGACCCTCGCGCAGCAGAACGACGAGCGATGTCGCACGTCACCGCGCGCCCGTGGTCAGCGTCGCCCCGCCGCACGGCGGGAGCCTCTCCACCCCTGCGTTCGAGCTCGGCCAGAGTGGCCTTTTACGCTCGAATGCTGCCTCCCTCTTGCTGGATTCAGCTTCTTGTGTCTCACAGTTTTTTGATCGTCCGTCGGACAAAGGGAGCGCGTCAAATTTTCGCAGCGCCCCCTCGCGAACCCCTTGGGTTGCCGAAGAAATCGAAAGCCTGGGGCCAGCTCTCCCCACGAATCCCGGCAAAACGCGGCGATCCGTGGAGGGGACCGTCCGCGACGGCGGTGATGCCCGACGAATTTGGGGTCTTCCCCCCAGGCGACGGGTCAGGTGTAATGGCGTGACATTGCGAAGTTGGAACGTTTGCGCTTAGCGGCTCTCACGTTCGACCTCGCCAACTCGGAAGCGTGGCGGTAGATCCGCGAATCAAGGGGACCGAGCGTCAGGCGTGGCGCTTGCTTTGCAAGGCACGCAGGGTAGCGGTCGGGTTGTGAGAGTGACCCGCGAAGAGCCGGCGGAGACACATACCCCCGGTGGGAAGCGCGTCGAAAGGGCGAAAGGGATGAGCGAGAAGGCGGAAGTTGAGAAGGTGGCGCGTCAGGTCGCGGAGCGGTTCGCCGAGACCGGCGACAGGCCGAAGCAGCAGCTCGAGCGGATCGTGGAGCTGATGGGGCCGGCGTGGACCAACGACATCGCCGAGCAGGCCGCGCGTGAGATCGCGTCGGCGGGCCCGCTGACGCTGCGCGCGGACGGGACGCCTCGCGCCAAGAGCGGCGTGTTCTTCGCGATCGCGCGCCGGGTCGCGTTCGATCTGGTGGGGAAAGGGACCATCCGGCGTCGCGACTTCTACAAGACGTTCTGCTGGCGCGACCGCAAGCCGCGTGAGCCGAAGCCGGCCCCGCCGCAGCGCAAGCCCGCGAAGGAGGTCGCGCGCCCGGCCTTCTCCGCGAAGCCGAAGCCGATGGATCACCGCGGCGGTGGTCACGCGCCTCGCCGGAAGGTCCCGCCGGCGGCCGAGATCTACTCGGTTCGTCGCACCGTTCGCTGAGGCTCCACCCGCGGCGTCACCGCGCTGCAAACCACGATGGACGGCGCCCACTCTCCGCGCCGTCCATCGCTATTTTTTGGCTGTCCCCCCGACAATATCGCCGAGGACCTTCACTCGCCCGCGAGCGCCGCGCCTTCCGGCGGGAGCGCCTGCAGGCCCGCGGCGTCGAGCAGGAGCGCGTCCTCGTTCGTGTCCGGGTTCGGCGTCGTGAGGAGGCGATCGCCGTAGAAGATCGAGTTCGCGCCGACGTACAGGCACATGAGCTGCGCCTCCCGCGTGAGGTCCGTGCGGCCGGCCGAGAGGCGCACCTTCGACCGCGGCATCACGATGCGCGCCGTCGCGATCATCCGCACGAACTCTTGCCAATCCACGGGCGGCAGCGCTTCGAGCGGGGTGCCGGGCACGCGGACGAGGGCGTTGATCGGGACGCTCTCGGGGTGCGGATCCAGGTTCGCGAGCTCCACCAGCATCGCGGCGCGATCCTCCGTCGACTCGCCCATGCCGATGATGCCGCCGGAGCACACGCTGATGCCCGCGGATCTCACGTGGGCGAGGGTCGCGAGCCTCTCTTCGTACGTGCGGGTCGTCACGATCGAGCCGTAGGCGGCGCGCGAGGTGTCGAGGTTGTGGTTGTACGCGTCGAGCCCGGCCTCTTTCAGGCGATGCGCCTGGTCCTCGTCGAGCATCCCGAGCGTCACGCACGCCTCCAGGCCGAGCGCTTTCACGCCGCGAACCATGTCGAGCACGCGCTCGAAGGCGGGGCCGTCCTTCACCTCGCGCCACGCTGCGCCCATGCAGAACCGCGTGGAGCCGGCTTCGCGCGCGCGGGCCGCGGCCGCGAGGACGTCGTCCACGTCGAGCATCTTCTCGGGGCCGACGTTCGTCTCGTAGTGCGAGGACTGCGGGCAATACTTGCAGTTCTCGGGGCAGCCGCCGGTCTTCACGCTGAGGAGCGTGCAGAGCTGGACCGCGGGGACGTGCGTGGCTTTGTGCACCGCGCGCGCTCGATCGACGAGATCGAAGAACGGGAGCTGGTAGAGCGCGACGACCTCCTCCACCGACCAGTCGTGGCGAACGTCCCCGTCTTTGTGGGGGCCGCTGCTTCGGGGCGCGGGCGATCTCGGTGCGGCGGCGACGGGCGGAGCGGCGGGCGCCGGAGCGTCCTTCACGACAGGGAGGGAGTGCATCGGTGAAAAGGGTCCTAACAAATGTGGAACCGGCGCGGAAGCGTCACGGGGCGAGCGCGGCCTTCGCGATGTCCTTCGTGATCACGTTGGTCGCGAGCAGCTGCTTGAGGTGCATCTCGAACGATTGCATGCCGTACGGCGACACGCCCTTCTCCATCAGCTCCTTGAGCGGCGGCGACTCCTCCGGCGCGCGGATCGCGTCGCGCACGGCCGTGGTGCCGACGAGCACCTCCGCGGCCAGCACGGGCCCCGCGCCGTCGCGCTTCGGCAGGAGGCGCTGCGAGAGGATGCCTTGCAGCGTGTCGGCGATGCGCTCGCGGGCCTCGCGCGCGTTCTTGCACACCGCGCCGAGGCGGTTGAGCGTGCGCACCACGTCGGGCGTCGCGATCGAGGCGATCACGAGGTGGCCGACCTCCGCCACGCCGAACGCGGCCTCCAGCGTCTCGTTGTCGCGCACCTCGCCGACGACGACGACGTCCGCGTCCTGACGGACGACCGCGCGCAGGCCGGACATGTAGCTCTCCGTGTCGCTGCCGATCTCGCGCTGGCTGATGCTCGCCTTCTCGTCGGCGTGGAGGAATTCGACCGGATCTTCCAGCGTGACGACGTGCTTCGGGAAGGTGCGGTTGATGTGATCGACCATCGCCGCGATCGTCGTCGTCTTGCCGGATCCGGAGGGGCCCGTGACGAGCACGAGGCCGCGATCGACCTCCGCGAGGACGCGCGCGGCGATCGGCGCGCCGATGTCGTCGAGGCTCGGGACGTGCGCGGCGATGTGGCGCATCACGATCGAGAGGCCCGCGCGCTCGCGGTAGATCGACACGCGGAAGCGACCGTGCGTGCCGGCGTCGTACGACGTGACGTGCTCGCCGAGCTTGGCGAACAGCTCCGGCGTCGCGCGCGATCCGAGCAGCACGCGCGCGGCGGCCTCGGTGTCCTCGGGGCGGATCTTGTCGACGCGGAAGTAGACCATCGCGCCTCGTACGCGGGCGCCCGGTGGCTTCTCCACGCGGAGGTGGACGTCGCTCGCGTTGGCGGCGAGCGCCTTCCCGATAAGCTGGTGCAGGTAGACTTCGGAAGCGTAAGGGGTCGGCGGCATGAGCTTCGTTTCGTGATGCTGTGGCGCTCGGCGGCGCGTCCGGGACGCTGGCTCTTCAGGGCGCGTCCGCGGAGGACGGCGCCGGATCGAGGTCGGCGGGGATGGTAGCGGGATCGAGGGCTCCGCGCTCGGCGAAGGCGCGGGCCGCGGAGATGGCGCGGGCGCGTCGGTCCGGGGGCAGCGTCGCGTTCGACGCGAGGGCCATCACGGCTCGGGCCGCGGCGGTGACTCCGTCCGGATCCAGGCTCTCTCCGCGCGCCGGGCCCTTCGCGGCGATGCGGTGGATCGCGACGACGGCCTTCGAGGAAAGGGCGGCGTCATCGAGCAGCGCGATCTCGGCGAGGCGACCCAGCGCGATGTCGGCGTCGTCCGCGAACGGGAGCGCTTCGCACGCGACGTCGAACAGCGCGCCTCCGTCCTCCACGCCTTCGAGCAGGCCTGTCGCGCCCGCTGCGTGGGCGAGCGCTCGCACGGAGAGCGGATCGCCCGCGAGCGCTTGCTGCCAGGGCGCCTCAGCGCGGCGAGGACTGCCGCCCTCAGGTTCACCACGAAGAGGCCGCGGACCGATGGGCACGACGGCGCCGTTTGCAACCGTGGTGCCGGCGACGGACGTGGCGCTGGAGGCGGAGGGAGGTTGTGCGGGAGGCCCCGGAGAGCAGGCCGCGAACGCTGCGACGAGCGCGGCGCCGAGCGCCGCGACGACGCGCGTCGCAGCCTGCGGAGCCGCCGTCACGGCGCGATCTGGAGCGAGCGCTTGCCCGCGGGCGTGGGCTCTGCGCCGGCCGCGGTCTTCTCGTTGTACTCCTCGACGGCGCGGTTGATGTGCATCGAGCAGAACTTCGGGCCGCACATCGAGCAGAACTCCGCGGTCTTGAAGTACTCGTCCGAGAGCGTCTCGTCGTGCATCTTGCGCGCGGTCTCCGGGTCGAGCGAGAGCGCGAACTGCTGGTTCCAGTCGAACTTGTAGCGCGCGCGGGAGAGGGCGTCGTCGCGGTCGCGCGCGCCGGGCCGCTTGCGCGCGACGTCGGCCGCGTGGGCGGCGATCTTGTAGGCGATGAGGCCCTGTCGCACGTCCTCCACGTCGGGCAGGCCGAGGTGCTCCTTCGGCGTCACGTAGCAGAGCATCGCGGCGCCCGCGTAGCCGGCCATCGTCGCGCCGATCGCGCTCGTGATGTGGTCGTAGCCGGGCGCGATGTCGGTGACGAGCGGGCCGAGCACGTAGAACGGAGCGTCTCCGCACACCGCCATCTGCTTCTCCACGTTCATCTGGATCTGATCGAACGGCACGTGGCCGGGGCCCTCGATCATCACCTGCACGTCCTTCTCCCACGCGCGCTTCGTCAGCTCGCCGAGCGTGTGGAGCTCCGCGAACTGGGCCGCGTCGCTCGCGTCGTGGAGGCAGCCGGGGCGCAGGCCGTCGCCCGCGGAGATCGTCACGTCGTAGCGCGCGCAGATCTCCAGCACCTTGTCCCAGTTCGCGTAGAACGGGTTCTCCTGATCGTGCTCGATCATCCACTGCGCCATGATCGAGCCGCCGCGCGACACGATGCCGGTGATGCGGTCCTTCACGAGCGGCAGGTGCTTGCGCAGCACGCCCGCGTGGATCGTGAAGTAGTCGACGCCCTGCTTCGCCTGGTGCTCCAGGATGTCGATGAGGTCCGCGGCGGTGAGCTTCTCCACCGACTTCGCGATCTGCAGCGCCTGGTAGATCGGCACGGTGCCGATCGGCACGGGCGAAGCCTCGATGATCGCGCGGCGGATGCCGTCGATGTCGCCGCCGGTGGAGAGGTCCATCACCGTGTCGGCGCCGTACTTCAGGCAGACGGCGAGCTTGCAGAGCTCACCCTCCACGTTGCTGACGACCGCGCTGTTGCCGATGTTCGCGTTCACCTTGCACAGCGATTCGATGCCGATCGCCATCGGCTCCACGTTCGCGTGGTTGATGTTGGCGGGGATCACCATGCGGCCGCGGGCCACTTCGCTGCGGACCAGCTCGGGGGAGAGGTTCTCGCGCTTGGCGACGAACTCCATCTCTTCGGTCACGGTGCCCTTGCGGGCGAAGTGCATCTGCGTCTGATTCGGCGAGGAGGCGCGCTTTTGCACCCATTCGGTTCGCAGCATCGTTCTCGGGCTCCTGCGTCGCGGCTCGATTCCGCGACAGACATTCGAGTCTCCGGTCTCTAGGTCGATGGGCGCCTCGGCGCAAGGTGAACGTCGCGCGTCGACTCAGGTGGGCGTCGCCTCGCGGAGCCACATTTCGAGCCACGCGAGCATCATCACATCGCGGATCGCCTCGCCGTCTTCGGTGCGGGCGCGGTCCACGGCAGCGGCGGCGCCCGCGCCGTCGACGAGCCCCTCCTCCACGAGGCGCCCGTGTCGGAGCATCGCCGCGAGCGTCTCCCCGTGCGGCTCCACGAGGGCGCGGCGCACGAGCACCGAGAATTCGGCTGCCGAGCGGCGATCGCGCACCACCTCCGGCAGCGCCGGCCCCATCGCGCGCCGGAGCAGGAGCTTCGGCGGGGGCCCCGCGGATCGCACGTCGTCGGGGAACGAGAGCAGCAGATCGATGACCCGCGGATCGAAGAACGGGTGCCGCATCTCCGCCGAGCAATGGCCCGCGATCCGATCGGCCATGACCAAGGAATACGAGTAGTCCACGTTGCCGGCGATCCGGCTCGCGAGGTCGCGGGACGCGGGGCTCGGGAAGTCGAGATCCGCGACGCGTGAAGGCGCAGGCTCCCACGACCGTCGCACGGCCGCGCGCGCGGCCTCCGTCATCCACGTGGGCAGTCCGTCGCCGAGGCCGCGCCACCTGCGGACGGCGCGTCGCCACGCGATCGGCAGCGCCCGCATGACGCCCTCGCGCGCGAGCTTCACGTACGATCGCGGCGACAGCGGCGCGGACGTGACGCCCGCGATCGCGAGCGCGCGCACGACATCGCCGCGACGCAGCGCGCCCTGCATTTCGAGGCCGGTCGGGAACAGGAACTGATCGCTCCCCGCGCCCGTCAGCGTGACGCGCGCGCCGAGCTCGTTGGTGCGCGTCATCAGGCGCACGAGCATCATCGAGATCGGGTGCTCGTACGGCCGCCCGCGCGACGGAGCGGGCGCGAAATCGGCTGGATCGCCGGGCATCGTGACGCTCTCGATCGGGAGCCCCACGTGGTCCGCGACGGCCTGGCTCATCTCGGACTCGTCGCACGAGAGGCCGGGGAACACGCAGCGCACGAGGAGCGGCGGCGCCTCCCCGCGGCCGCGCGCGATCTCCGCGGCGAGCGCGGCGACCGACGACGAATCGAGGCCCCCGGACACGTGGATCGCGACGCGCCCCTTCGCGCGCATCCGGACGCGAACGGCTTCGATCAGCGCCGCGCGCAGGGCCTCTTCGTGCTCCGCGGCGGTGCGGAGACGGCTCGGCGCGACACCGCGTGGCCACGCCGGCGCGATCGATCGCGAGCGCCCGTCCGCGCCGAAGATCCGCGTGCCGCCCGCGGGGATCGTCTCCACGTCTTCGAGCATCGTCGCGCGCTCCTCGACGTGCTGCTCCACGAGGAGCCGCGCCATCGAATCGAAGCGGGGCCGCGGCCTCGCGTCGGCTTCGGCGAAGCCCTTCGCGAACAGCGCGAGCGGCTCCGACGCGCACCGGATCGCCTCCTTCGTCGCGCGCACGTAGAGCGATCGTGACGCGAGCGGATCCTTCGCGCACAGCATCTCGCGTCGCCGCGCGTCCCACACGATCACCGCGAAATCGCCGAGGAGCTGCTGCGCGAAGCGATCCCCGAACCGCGCGTACGCCGCGGCCACGAGCTCCACGTCGGCGGCGCGATCCTCACGAACCCCCGTGATCTGCGCGATCTCATCGCGGTTATCGATACGCCCGTCGAGCAGCACCACCGCCGAGCCGTCGCGCGTCACGAACGGCTGCGGCGCGAAATCGTCCTCCGGTGTCGTCGCGAGCATCCCGTGGCCGAGCGCGATCGGCCCCTCCGCCCAGGTGCGGCGCGCCTCCGGACCGCGGGGGGCCTGCGCTTCGAGCGCGGAGCGGACGGCGTCGGGATCCGCGGAACCGCCGGAGAGATGGAGGAGGGCGGCGAGGGCGCTCATGCGCTGTGGCCGGGATGGATGCGCCCGCGGCGGCCGGGGTTCATGCGCCGGAGGGTGTCCCGAAAATCCGCGCCGCCGCAACGCCCGCGCGCGCTCGGCCCCGGCGTGACAGCGAACGACCGCTCTCGGCCCCGCGGCCGCACGACACCGTTGCTTCCGCGCGCTCGTGGGGCCATGTTGCGAGCATGAACGTCGTCATCAAGTACTGCGTGGTCTGAAACTACAAGCCGAGGGCTGCGGGTCTCGCGGCCGCCATCAAGCAGAAGTACGGCGTCGATCCGGTCCTGCAACACGGCGCAGGAGGCGTGTTCGACGTGCTCGTCGACGGAAAGGTCATCTTCTCGAAGCACCGAGAAGGCCGTTTTCCGGAGCATGACGAGATCCTGAGCTCCATCTCTCCCAGCTAAAATACCCCAAAAACAAGCCGAAACATCTGGTAGGGATCTCCTCATGAGGCGATCTCTTACGGCAGCGTTCGTGCTTGTTCCGCTCGCTCTGGCTGGTTGTGGAGGTGGGGAGTCGCAACCCTCGGGGACGGTGGATGTCGGGGTTTCGGGGGGATTCGACGTGACCATCGTCGATGGGGCGCGCGTCGTCGTGGCGTCTTCGGACAAGAGGGTGCTGCTCGACGGGCTGCCTTCGGGGGATGTCGCCGCGGATGGGCCGCCTCTCGTTGGGTTTGCTCTGCGCGATGTCGATATCGAGTACGAGATGCAGTTCGGCGCGTTCAAGCCGACCGAGACTGCCAGTGGGCCCTGGCGCGTCGCATCCTCCGTCACCGCCGGGAAGGACGGGAGCGCGGCAGTGCTCGATCTGGCCGACTCCGCGGGGAAGAAGCTCGCGACGATCCACCTCTCGACTCCCGAGGATCATCACCTCGTGTACGAGATCGCCGCGGCGGAGGGCGTCGGAAAGCGCTTCTCCATGGGGTTCAAGTGCGACGCGGAGGACCACTTCGCGGGGTTCGGATCGCAGACGGCCGACGTCGATCACCGCGGGTTCACCGTGCCGGCGTTCGTCCAGGAACAAGGGGTCGGGAAGGCCGACAACGACGAGTACGTGGGGCCGTGGTTCATCCAGGGAAGGCGGCACTCCAGCCATATTCCGATCCCGGAGTACCTCTCTCGGAGAGGCTACATGCTCGCGGCGGACACCAACCTGGAGGCGTGGTTCGCGCTCTGCTCCGAGTCGGAGACGGCCGCGCGGGTCGAGGTGCAGCTCCCTGTCAAACTCCATGTCTTCGACGGGCCGACTCCCCACGAGGCCATCGAGCGGGCGACCGCCACTCTCGGCCGGCCGCGCATGCCCCCGAAGGTCGCGTTCGCGCCCTGGAACGACGCCATTTTCGGCAGCGATCACGTGCGGGCCGTCGCGCAGAAGCTCCGCGATCGGAAGATCCCCACGAGCGTCATCTGGACGGAGGACTGGAAGGGCGGCGCGTGGGACGGGGACGCTTATCGCCTCTCCGAAGAGTGGCAGGTCGACACCACCCTTTACCCCGATTTCCCGAAGCTCGCGGACGATCTGCACGCGCTCGGGTTCCACTTCCACGTCTACTTCAACCCCTTCATTTACAAGGACTCCAGCGCCTGGGAAGAGACCTCCTCCAAGGGGCTCCTGGTCAAGAACGTTGACGGGACTCCGTACGTCTTTCAAGGGGCCAAGTTCACGGAGTCGGGGCTCATCGATCTGGACAGCGACGCGGGGCGCGCGTGGGTCGTCGGCAAGATGCGCGACGCGATGGCGCAGGGCGCGGACGGTTGGATGAACGATTTCGCCGAGTGGCTCCCCACCGACAGCGTCACCGCCAAGGGCTCCGGCATGGATCGACACAATCTGTATCCCGTGAAGTGGCAAGAGGCCGCGCGCGAG
This sequence comes from Polyangiaceae bacterium, assembly GCA_046351455.1. GTDB lineage: Bacteria > Myxococcota_A > Polyangia > Polyangiales > Polyangiaceae > JADJRH01. Next base: position 34,141 of record JAXLYM010000010.1, on the reverse strand, counting down.
GCGATCGACGGGGCGCCGGACGGCAAGGAGAGGCTCTTCTTCGGGCGCAGCGGCTGGCTCGGGACTCCGGCGCTCGCGGACGTGATCTGGGCCGGCGATCAGCGCACCAACATGGCGGCGGACGACGGGTTTCCCACGGTCGTGCCGATCGGCATCGGCCTCGGCGTGACGGGCGTGTCCACGTACGGGCACGACATCGGCGGGTACCAGTCTGGCACCAACGCGGTCACCAACCAGGAGACCTTCTTCCGCTGGACGGCGCTCGCCGCGTGGTCGCCCGTCATGCGCACGCACCACGGCACGAACCCGAACGATCCCTCGCAAGATCCGCCCAAGAACCCCGACATGTGGACGTGGGACAAGGACGAAGAGACGATCCTGCACTTCAAGAAGTACGCCGATCTCCACATGTCGCTGGTGCCTTTCTTCGAGGGCCTCGCGAAGGTGGCGCACGACACCGGACTGCCTATCTGGCGCGGCCTCTTCATGGCCTATCCGGAGGACGCGGCGACATGGCCTCTCGTCGACGAGGTGATGGTCGGTGACGGGATCCTCGTGGCGCCGGTGATGACCGCGGGCGCGAAGGGACGATCGGTGTATTTACCGGCGGGACAGTGGTATTCCTGGGACGCCGGCGGCGCGGTGGCGGGCGGCGCGACCATCGATATCGGCGCGGATCTCGGGCAGATCCCGGTGTACGCGCGCGCCGGCACGGTGGTGCCCGCGTTCCCGGACGGCGTGATGACGCTGGTGAACGGCTCGCCGGAGGTGCCGGACGAGTCCTCGGTCAAGGACGATCGTGTGGTGTACGTCTTCCCCGGACAGGCCGGCTCCTTCACCGAGGCAGGGGGCCTGTCGTACACGCTCGAACAGACTGCCAGCTTCGCGGAGACGACCACCTTCGTGATCGGGGGCACCACCCTGCCCGCGTGCGCGGACCCCGTTGTCGCGCCGTGCGTGGAGAGCGGCTCGGACCGGGACACCGTGCATGCGGTCGGCCCCACCGAGCTCACGATCGACGGCGCCGCGGGCGGAAAGGCCACGGTGAAGATCGCGGGCGGCGCGGCGGACCGGAAGCTCACCATCGTCGTGCGTCGCTGAGGTTCGGCGAAACGAAGGCTCGCCGTTCGTGCGCCGTCGTGTACGATGGCGCGCGAACGGAGGATGCGGGATGGGTGAGCCTTATCGTGAGACGCTGGAGCGCGACGACGAGCCGGACGACGTCGCCGTCGTGGCCCAGTATTCGTCGACGCTCGAAGCCGAGATGGCGCGTGAATTCCTCGGATCGCACGGCATCCGCGCGCACGCGTCGGACTCGGCGCGCTTCAACCCGCTGGTGAACATCGCGGCGGGCGGATCGCGCCTGCTCGTGGCCGGAAAGGACGAGTCGCGGGCGCGCCACCTCCTCTCGCGGATGGAGAAGACCCCGGCGAACACCGCGGAGGACGACGCGGACGAGCGCGACATCCGCTGTCCGCGCTGCGAGCTCACGTACTGTTTCCACGAGAGCACGATGAGCTACGAAGACCAGCGGACGGCGCTCGTGAGCCCGTTTCTCTCGATGTTCCTGCTCCCGTTCCGCCTCCGGAAGAAGCGGTGGCACTGCCACAAATGCCTGTACGTCTGGGACGACCCGGAGGAGGGCCCGAAGCGCGCGACCCCGCTCGCCCCCGACGACCCGAAGCCCGTATTCCGTCTCCGCGGCCACGCGGGTGGAGCGGGCCTGTTCGTGGGCGTGCTGGGGATGTTCTTGATGTGGGGAGTCGCGGCCGGCCTGCGCGCCGGGGCGTTCTCTTCGGTGGTGGCGGCGCTCGGCCTTCTGGCGCCGTTCGTCGGCCTCTTCATCGGTCGCGGCATGGTCTCGGAGGTGTGCTCCGCGCCGCACTGCCGCGCGCCGCTCACCGGCGCGGAGGAGGAGTGCCCGCAGTGCCACGGCTTCATTGCGGGCGTCATCCGCTTTTCGCACGAGCATTATTCGGAGTCCGCGCGCTTCCGCCGGGAGCTGCGGGAGATGGAGAGTCCGCCGAAGAAGCGGCTGAATCCGAAGGCCCGCCGACCCCGCTCTGCGCCGGAGGGGTCCGCGCCGGAGGGGTCCGCGCCGGAGGCGCCCGCGGCTGTGCTAAAGGGTGGTCGATGACCTCCGGAGTCACCTTCTCCAGCCACCCTTTGATCATGCACGAGACCTTCCAGCAGGGCCTCACCGCGTACGAGCGCGGCGCGTACTACGACGCTCACGAGCACTGGGAGCTGCTCTGGCGGGACGAGCCCGAGGGCGACCGCAGGAACTTCCTGCAGGGCCTCATCCTCGTGGCGGCGGCGCTGCACAAGCTCGGTGCGATGAAGAGCCAGACTGGCTCCATGCGTCTCTTCGAGCGGGCGCGAGCGCGCCTGTCCGCGGTGCCATCGTCGTACGCGGGAGTCGACGTGACGCGGGTGCTCGCGGGCGTGGATCTGGCGCTCGCGGCCTTACCGAAGCTCCACGCCGAGGGCCGGACCGACATCGATCCGGTGTTCGTCCCGCGGATCGGCCCCGCGCCGAATTGACGGGCCGGGGCCCTTTTCTGCGGGCCGCGAGTGTGGCAAGGTTCCCCGCGTGATCCAGGTCGGCCAGAAAGCCCCCGAGTTCCGCGTCAAGACCACGAACGGCGAAGAGGTCACGAACGCCACGTTCCGCGGCAAGATCCTCGTTCTCTACTTCTTCCCGAAGGCGTTCACGCCCGGCTGCACCATCGAGACGAAGCAGTTCCGCGATCTCGCGCCGGAGCTTCAGGAGATGGGCGCGGAGGTGGTGGGCGTCTCGGTGGATTCGCTGGAGACGCAGTGCGCCTTCGCGAAGAGCGTGGAGGCGAAGTTCGCGATGGTGGGAGATCGCGACAAGGCGGTATCGAAGGCGTTCGACGTGCTGTGGCCGATCATCGGCAAGGCGCAGCGCGTGACGTTCGTGATCGACGGCGAAGGCGTGGTGCGCGACGTATTCCACCACGAGGTCCTGGTGACGAAGCACATCGCCGACGTGCGCGAATCGGTGAAGCGGCTGATGGGGAAGTAGGCAGTTCGAGGGGGGACGGACGTGTTGCTCAGGCAGCCAGCGCCGTCGCGATTCTCGGCACTTCGATAAGCTCGAACTTCTGGCCAGACAGCCACAGACGCGCGTCCCCTGGAAGCCCGTGATAAATGGCACGGGCCACGCTCACCGTGCGATCGGGGTGAGACTCCCATGTTTGGTCCCGGGCTATCTGGGCGAGGTCCGCCGCGCGCGATCGAGAGCGCTCGCGCCAGTGCTCCACGTGCTCGGCCGCTGCGAGGAAGTCGCTCTTGCTCAGATTGCACCGCTCGTGCGCGACGACGAGGTTGTCGATCCCGTTGTCCGCGTGACGTGACCACGGCACGAAGTGGTCGACATGCACCTTGCCGGCGTCCGATAACCCTTTCTCGCAATAGAAACAACGCCCGCGCTGCACATCCATCAACCCCGGTCGCACCGGGTCGAGCGGGATCCGCTCCTCGCCGAACAAGAAGCCTTCCAGCGGCGACTCGGGGAGGTTGTTGAGGTGCGCCACCATCAGCGTCCAACTGCGATACACGAGCGGACGCAACAGCCCCGACAGCGCGATGAGCGACGCCCCCACGCCCGGCCTGAGGTTCAGCGCGTTATTGAAACCACGGTTGGTGGTCGGATCGAACACCACCTGTCCCCGCTGATAGGACACCACCTCTCGCTTTGACGTCTCCTTCGAAAAAGCATAATCGTAGAGAAAGCGATCTTCTTCTCGCCCGATGATCTGGAGTCGAGGAAGGGGCCACTCGATGAGCGTCCACTCCACGGCGCGCACCAGCTCTTCGTACGCGCCACGTCCCGCGAGATGGATGGCCCGCGACAGGGACAAGGAGGTCGCCGTCGGACCGATCTTCTCGCGAAAGCGCTCGATGTGCTGGATGATCTCGATTTGAGTGTCGACCTTTCCCTCCGGGGTCATTCGCTTGCCGGAGTTCTGCCGAAGGACCCCTTTCTCGCCGAACGGCGCGGTATGAGGCCAGTAGAGCTCGATGACCTTCCGCGCGAGCTGGTCCGTCGTGATGCTCTCCGGCGGGAGCCCCTCGCGCGCGCTCGTGAGCTCCATGCAGAGATCCATCAGCGCGATGAGCACCGCGTATTTGTACGTGGAGGTGAATCCGCCCCGATCGAGGAGCTGAATCAGCCGCTCGGCGAGCTGGAGCGCGGTCCGATCGACGTCGGCTGGGGAAGGCACGAGGTCGCCAGAATACCAGCGCACCACCCGCCGGGGAACCGTGGAGTCGTGCCCGCGCCAATCCCCCACATCGCGCCGAACGGGGCGTCACGGAGCTTGGAGAGGTTCCCCGCCCCGCGGCTGCGAAGCAGGCGCGTTGGGCGCAACGTCGAGGCCTGCGTCCACTCGGCTACGGACTCCGCGGAGCCAGGCTCCGCTCCGCCTCCGCTGAGCGGACTCCGGCCTCCCAGTGGCGGCCGCCGGGGCGGGCCGCGCGCAGGCCGCAGGCCGAGCACGGACCGGGGGTGGGCACCAACTCTCGCTCTCTCTGGGAGACTCTCGAAAACGAAAAAGCCCCTCCTCACGAGAGAAGGGGCCTTCTTTCTTCGCGTCTCCCGGGCACGCGTGGTGCGCTGTCGAGAGGGCGAGTCCGGACTGGCTACATGCCCGCGATGATGCGGTACGAGTTGTCGCTGTAGCGCAGGATCTCCAAGCGGTTGTCCTCGACGCGGCGGCGCCACTCGTCGCCGCCCTTCGCCGCGGGGATGCGGTAGCTCGCGCTGTAGGTGTAGTCCACGTAGATGAGCTCCGCCGCGTCCGCGCCGGCCTCGTTCTTCGGTGGGTTGTTGTTCGAGTCCTCGTCCCGCGGCGGGAGCTGCTGGTGCACGATGCGGCGATATCGCATCTCGTACCGGATCGCCCGCGCGTTGTCGAAGCGCGACGTCAGGTACTCCTTCAACCCCGCATAATCGAGGTCGTCCGACGCGTCGACGTTGCCGCCGTCCTCGTAATACTCCTTCGACGCGAGCTTCAGGAGGTCCCCGACGTCCTTCAGCTCCACGTCATGACGGTACCGCTCACAGAAGGTGATGACCTTGCGATTGTCGTCGCTGTCCTCAACATCCGTGTTGGGGATATAGCGAGTTGCACACCCCGCGAGCGCGGCAGCAGCAACGGCGATGGAGGCGATACGAACGAAACGGAGCATAGGCACGACCCGACCCAGCGCTGGGCAGATTCCTGAACCCTCATGCCAGAAATCCTGCCCGGCCGCCAAGCCCATTGGCACCATCCGTGCCGCTTTCTTCGCGCGAATTCTCCAGGAAAAATCGCCCGCCCCCGCCCAAAGCCGAACGAGCCGGATGCCATTTTGGCAACCTCCCCTCCCTGATCCGCACGAAGGGGCGCCCCCCACCGCGCAGCCTACGCGGGAAAGCCCCCTGTCATTTTGACAATCGATCATCCAAGGGTGCCCCCCACGGCCTCCGTCGCTGCGCTCCTCCGGCCCGCGCCCCCCAAGCCCCGTGCTCGCTTCGCTGCGCGCGGGTCGGGGGGCGCCCGCATGCTTTACGGCCAACACATGAACGCACCCGTCGTCACAGCCAGCGCATCAACGCGAGGTGGCCGATGGGGCCTTCGTCGTGGCGCGGCGTCGCGTCGAGATCGATCGTGCGGGCGGGCGGCGTCGCTTCTCCGAGGGGCCTCGCTTCGAGGAGCAACGCCACCGCGCCGCGCGCGTACGGGCGATCCGCGCGGCTCGTCGCTGCCAAAAGATCGCGCGCCGCAGAGCCCGCGTCGTCGGCGGCGAGCACCACCATGCGGTCCGCGTCACCCGCGGCGAGGAGCTCGGACGCGCCCAACAAGGCCTCCGTCGCGCCGTCGAGGCCCGCGCCCGTCGCGAAGCTCGGGCCCGTGAGCTTGTAGAGGATCGCGCACTCGCCCGCGACGGCGTTCGGCGACGTGGCAGGGAACGCGCGCGGCTCGACGTACGTGGGGCCCCGCGCGCGCTTCTTCGCGTCGTACGCGTCGTTGGTGTCGAGCGTCGCGAGCGCATGGCCCGCGACGATGCCCGCGCCCACGAGCGCCTCGCGGCCCACCTTCGTCGCGAGCGCCGCCACCGCGGAGACGCCGAGCCGACAGAGCGTGTCGAGGCGCGCCAGGCGATCGCGCGGGGTGCCGGTCGCCTCCGCCAGCGCGACGAGATCCGCGTCCGTGACGTGCGCTCCCGCGGTCACGACGACGGCGCGGCGCTCGCGGGGAGGGCGCGGCTCGTCCCCGGTCTTCGCGAGGACGAGCGCCGCGTTGGCGCCTCCGAACGCCGCGGAGAGCTTGAGCGCGCGCGCCATGTCGCGGGGCTCCGAACGGGGCAGGAGGCGGACCTCCGCTTCGGGATCGAGATCGCCTTCGCCCGCCGCGGAAGGGGCGACGCCGCGCGCGAGGGCGTCCGCCGCGGCGAGCGTCTCCAGCACGCCCGCGGCCCCCAGCGTGTGGCCGATCTGCGCCTTGAACGGGTGCACGATGGGGTCGCCCGCGGCCGCGTGGATCGCCTTCGCCTCCATCGCGTCGTTGTACGGGGTCGCCGTCGCGTGGGCGCTCACCAGGTCGACGTGCGTCTGGCCCGCGTCGCGGAGAGCCGCGCGCGCCGCCCGCGCGAGGCCGCCTCCGGTGATGTCGGGCGCGGTGATGTGGACCGCGTCGGTCGACGCGCCGAAGCCGCTCACGTGCGCGTGCACCTCGGCGCCGCGCTCCTCGCCGCGGCGCACGAGCGCCACGAGGCCCGCGCCCTCGCCGAGGCACATGCCGTCGCGGCCCTTGCGAAACGGGCGCGGGAGCGTGCCGGTGGTCGCGCGGAGCGCCTCGAAGCCCGCCGCCACGAAGACGCTGATCGCGTCGAAGCCGCCCGCGATCACGAGGTCGCACGCGCCTCGATCGAGCCACCGAAGGCCGTGGCCGATGGCGATCGTGGAGGCCGCGCAGGCCGCGAGGATCAGCGTGCGGCGCGCGACGTGCGCGAGGCCGAAGCGGGCGAGCACGTCGTCCGCCGGGGCGAAATACGTGGCGCGGCGCGCGGTCTCCGCGAGGTCCGCGAGGGAGGCGCCGGACGCGCGCTGCGCGAAGAAGCGCTCCGCCACGAGCATGCCGCCGCTGGAGGTGCCGAGCGCGACGCCGAGCTTCGCCTCGCGCCACCCCGGTCGCGCCGCGTCGAGCCCGCGCGTGAGCTGGTCCATCGCGCTCGCGAGGAGGGCGCGCGCGCGGTCGTCCGGCAGCGCATCGAGCCCGTTCGTCGTCGCGGATTCGCCCTGAAACGAAGGCGATCCGAGGTGCTCGGGGGCGCGGCCCGCGATGGGGCGCGCGAGGCCCGCGGCGGCCAGCGCGGCGTCGCGTCCGACGGCCACGCGCGCAGGCTCGCCGGCGATCGCCGCGCGGTACGCGTCGGGGCCTACGCCGAAGGCGGACACCGCGCCCACCGCGACGGCAGACGCGCACGACAACGGGCGATCGGGGACGGGGCTCATTCGCTCTCCTCCGGTTCGGGGGCGTCCGGGTCGAGGAACGCGCGCTCGCTGGGCGGGCTCGGCTCGACGCCCTCGCACGTGATGTCGATCTCGACGCCGGTGGACGCCTGCGTGTAGTGCGCGCGGCCGCAGCCGAATTTGTCGGCGGTGACCTTCTCGTCGTCGAGCAGGACGAGCGGCGCGCCGTCCTTCGCGGGGAGCCACGTTCGGCGCTCCGCGGTCACCGCGCCCGTCTTCGCGACGTCGAGCGTCACGATCGCCGCGCCGTCGCGCAGCCAGTAGCGCGTGCGCTCGGGGGCGCGCTCGGCCCACCGGAGATCGCCGCGCGTCGGATCGAGGAGCCAGAAGCGGAGGAAATCGACGGGCAGGCCGCGCATCTCCGCGCGCGGGGTGGACGCGTCGCCGCGGCGCAGCAGATCGATCGCGGGCACCGACACGCGGAAGCGATCCGCCGCCATCCACAGATCGAACGCGGTGGTGCCGCCGGGGCCGACCAGGATCATGCGAACGGCGCGCTGCTCCGGGGAGAGCGCGACGGCGCCGCGCGCCTCGGTGCGACGGCCCGTGAACGGCTCGCGCATCGCGAGGGCCAGCTTGAGCGTGCGCGGGCCTTCCCCCGATGCGGCGATCTTGAGCGCGCGCAGATCCGCGAGCGCGCTGCGCCACTCGGCGAGCGTGGGCGGCTTCGGAGGCGTGATCGCCGCCGGAGGAGCGCATGCCGTCAGCGAAATGCACGCGGCCACGAAGAACGCTCCGAAAAGCTTCACGCGGCCTCCGGTGCGGTCAGGAGGAGCGCGTAGCCGCGGCCCAGCGCGCGGCCCACGATGAGCGCGGAGGAGACGCCGTCCGTCGCGATCGCCGCCGCCGCTGCGGCCACCGCGAAGCCGCCGGCGCCCTCGTGATCGCCTGTGCGCGGGGCCAACGCGTGCACCGGCACCGCCTCCCAGGAGGTGCCGCGGAGGAGGTCCGTCGCGCGCGACGGGAGGCGGCCCGCGAGCACCAACGCGCCGGCCTTCGGCGCAGGAAGGCCTTCGAAAAACGGGGATCCAGGCTCGCGCCACGAGGTCCACCACGCGACGCGGGCGAGGATGGGGGCGTTGCGGGCGCTCGCGATCGGCGCGGCCTCGAACAGCGCGACGACGGCGCCTTCGCTGCGCGGGCCGCGCGTCGTGATGCCCTCGCACACGGGGCCGAGGCAGTGCTCGATCATCGGGCTCGTCTCTTCGACGCTGCCGGCGAGGAGCGCGTCCGCTTCGTCCGCGGCCACGAGCTCCATCGCGGTCGTCATCGCGCTCTCGGCCGTCACGTTGAGGTCGCTCACCGAGAACGCGGCGCCGTGAAGGCCGAGGTAAATCGACGCGTGGCCCACCGGCGACGAGGGGAGGAGGTTCGGGAAATCCGCGGGGCTCGCGTATTTCGCGCCCTTCTCGTGGATGCGCTTCAGGTACTCGGTCGAGGCGTCGACGTTGCCGAAGGACGCGCCGAGGATCGCGCCGACGCGGTCGGCGTTCGCGATCGTCGTCACCGCGCCGCCCGGCGATCCGGCCTCCGCGAGCGCGCGCTGCATCGCCGTCGTGCCGAGCCGGCCCACGCGATCGATCCTCCGCGCGCGCGCCAGATCGAGGTGATCGCCCGTCGTGAACGCGATGCGCCCCGGCTCCGGCGCGGGGCCCTCCGCGAGGTACGCGCGCGATCCGGAGGCGCCGTGCACGCCGAGCGGGCCCACCGTCGCGACGCCCGTGATCACCACGTCGCGCGGCGCGAAGGGCGGCGGCTCGGGGAACGCGTCCGGCGCCGTGAACGCGAGCACCGCATCCATGCCGCCGAAGCCGAACGAGTTGGAGAGGGCCGCGCGGATCCGGGCGTCCCGGGCCTCGCGCACGTGGGCGAGGTCGCACTCGGGATCCACGTCCACGAGGCCGATCGTCGGAGGGATCGCGCCGCGCGCGATCGCGAGCACCGTGACCGCCGCCTCCAGCGCGCCGGCCGCTCCGAGCGTGTGGCCGATCTGGCCCTTCACGGTCGACACCGGCACGCGCGCCGCGCGCTCTCCGAGGCACGCTCGGAGCGCCGACGCCTCCATGAAATCGTTGTGCGGCGTCGCGGTGCCGTGCGCGTTCACGTAGTCGACGTCGGCCGGCGTGAGGCCGCCCCGCGCGAGCGCCTCCGCCATCACCCGCGCCGCCGTGCGACCGTCGCGCTCGGGGTTCGTGATGTGGTGGCCCTCGGAGCCGATCGCCCAGCCGCGCAGCTCCGCGAGAGGCGAAGCGCCGCGCGCGCGCGCCGACGCCTCCGACTCCAAGAGGAGGAACGACGCGGCCTCCCCGAGCGACAGGCCCATGCGCGATCGATCGAACGGACGGCACGGCGCCGGATCCAGCGCTCCGAGCGCCGCGAAGCCGCTGTACGTGAGGCGGCACAGCGCGTCCGCGCCGCCCGCGAGCACGCGCTCCGAGCGGCCGAGCCGGATCCACGCGGCCGCGAGGAGCACCGCCGTCGCGCCGCTGGAGCACGCGGAGCATACGGTGCGCGCGCGGCGAAACGGGCCGGCTGCGGCGCACACGTGGTCCGCCGGCGCGGTGAGCGGGTGCGCGATCATGCTCGGAATCGGCCGGATCGCGCTCGGATCGCTGGACAGGCGCGCGAGGAGATCCTCCGTCTCGAACATGCCGCCGGTCGTGCCGCCGATGACGAGATCGACCGCGCTCTTCGCGGGATCGACCCCGGCCATCGCGAGCGCCTCGCGCGCGGCGTGCACCGCCATCGCGTCCACGCGCGACCAGCCCTCGATCTCTCCGGGCGGCGCGACCTCCGCGGCGGACAGGCCGTCGATCTCCGCGGCGATGGAGCTGCGCGCGTCGGGCAGCTCGAAGAGGGTCAGCCGGCGGAACGCGCGATCGCCGCGAAGCAGCCGATCCATCGTCGCGCCCGCGGCGCGAGCGAGCGGCGAGACGACGCCGATGCCGGTGACCCAGATGCGCACTCGGCGGGTTTATCGTGCTTCGAAGGCGATGGCTACGGCCTCACCGCCGCGCGCCCGGCCGCGCAATTCCGCGGCGCCGCGTGCAACCGCTGCGGTGCGGGCCTCGCGCTCGGCCCTCGCTCGTCCAGGACACGCGCCCCACGGGCCGGTGCCAAGGTCGCTCCGGAGTGTGGTTGCTCGCGGGGCTCCGGCGGGGGAACCTGCGGCCTGGAACATGCACCACCCTCGAGCTTCCCGAGCAGCGAGGTTCGCGTGAAACAAACACCGCCGGGCGCAGAGGACGCAGCTCTGCCGAGCGAAGAGACCCCTGCGTTCCGCCTCCAGGCCGAGCGCCTGGAGGTCGCGATCGAGAGCATCCCCGACCCGCTCGCGATCTCGGACGCGGAGAACCGGCTCGCGCTGCACAACACGGCGTTCCGGCGGCTCATGGAAGAGACGGGGTACACGCCGCGCAACGGCACGCCGTGGGACGAGGTCATCGCGAAGACGGGCGGCCTCTTCGTGTTCGAAACCGAAGACGAGCGGCGCCGCTTCTTCGAGGCTCGCTTCGCCGCGCGTTACCTGCCGGACGACTCGTACGTGACGCGGCTCACCGGCGGCCGCACCTTCCGCGTGACCGCGCGCGCCATGCCGGGCGGCGGACGCGTCACCATCGCGCGCGACCTCACCGACGACATGCGCCGCGAGCGCGAGCTCGTGACGGCGCGCCGCGAGGCCGAGGCCGCAAACCGTGCGAAGAGCGAATTCCTCGCGTCCATCAGCCACGAGCTGCGGACCCCGCTCAACGCGGTGCTGGGGTTCGCGCAGCTCCTCCTCCGCGATCGGCGGGAGCCGCTCACCGAGCGACAGCGCGAGATGGTGAAGCAGATCTACGGCGGCGGCGATCACCTGCTGCGCCTCATCGACGACGTGCTCGATCTGGCGCGGATCGACGCGAAGGGGATCGCGATCTCGCCGGAGCCCGTGAGCGTCGACGACGCGCTCAGCGAGGTGTTCCGCACGCTGCAGCCCGCCGCGTTCGAGGCCGGCGTGGAGCTGTTGCGCGCGGAGGTGCCCGAGCGGCTCCCTGCGATCGACGCGGATCGCGGGCGTTTCCTGCAGATTTTGATGAACCTGGGCTCGAACGCGATCAAGTACAACCGCCGCGGCGGCGCGGTGACGTTCGCGGCTTCGGAGGAGGGGCCGCTCGTGCGCGTCACGGTGAGCGACACCGGGCTCGGCGTCGCGGCGGAGCACCAAGCGCAGCTCTTTCAGCCGTTCTTCCGCGCGGGGCAAGAGGCGGGGCCGATCGAGGGGACCGGCATCGGCCTCGCGATCTCGAGGCGGCTCGCCGAGATGATGGGCGGGGCGGTCGGCTTCTGCAGCGCGTCCGGCGTCGGCTCCGAGTTCTGGGTGGAGATCCCGGCGCACACCGAGCGGGCGTCGCGCGTGAGCCAGCGCGAGGCGTCGCTCGACGGCGCGCCGGTCGTGGAGGTGCCGCGCTCGCTCGTGCTGTACATCGAGGATCACTCGCCGAACGTCGCGCTGATGGCCGACGTGGTGAGCAACTTCGAGGGCGTCGAGCTCGAGACCGCGACGACCGCCGAGGCCGGGCTGGAGATCGCGCGGCGCCGCAAGCCCGACGTGATCGTGATGGACATCAACCTCCCGCGGATGAGCGGCATCGAGGCGATGTGCCTCCTCCGCGAGTGGGAGGAGACGCGGCAAATCCCGGTGATCGCGCTCACCGCGGCGGCGTCGCCCGCGGACCGGGAGAGGGGCCTCTCGGCGGGGTTCACGCGGTACCTCGTGAAGCCGGTGCGGATCGAGGAGCTGGAGGCCGCGCTTCAAGAGGCGCTCGCCTGACGCGGCGCGGGTGGGATCGCCGCAGCGCCGCACGCATCGCGGGGCGCCGGGCGGAGCTCAGGACGCGGCTTTCACCTGCACGATGTGATCGGCCAGCGCGTTCACGGACGCGAAGATCTTCCGAGCCTCGTCGCCCTCGGGGATGCGCACGCCGAACTTCTCCTCCACGCTCATCGCGAGCTGGAGCGCGTCGAGCGAGTCGAGCCCGAGGCCCGCGCCGAACAAGGGGGCCGCGTCGTCGATGTCCGAGGGCTGCTTCCCCTCCAGGTTCAGCTCTTTGACGATGAGGGCCTTCAGCTCGGTGCGGACTTGTTCGGTCGTCATGGTTCGCCGCGCGCTCAATACCACTGTGCGCCGTCGGGAGGAGCGCATTTTCCGGCGCCGGACCGGAGGAGCACGGAGCCTACCGCGACCGCGCGAGGCGGCGCGTCGGCAGCGCGGTGCCTCTCCGGCGCGAAATGGGTTAAAGGCCCCGCCATGGCCCTTGTCGACTACGTCACCGAAGCGGGCGTCGCCCTCCTCACGCTCAACGATCCGCCGGTCAACGGCTACACGCACGAGATGATGAAGGACCTCGACAGCGCGATCCTGGAGGCGCGCTTCGACACCGACGTGCACGTGATCGTGATCACGGGCCACGGCGAGAAGTTCTTCTGCGCGGGCGCGAACATCAACATGCTCCGCGAGAGCGATCCGACGTTCAAATACTACTTCTGCCTCCACGCGAACGAGACGCTCCTCCGCCTGGAGCACACGCCGAAGCTCTGCATCGCGGCGCTGAACGGCCACACGGTCGGCGGCGGCTTCGAGGTGGCGCTCGCCTGCGATCTCCGCATCGCGCGCAAGGGCGCGGGCAAGATCGGCCTGCCCGAGGTGGCGCTCGGCGTGCTGCCGGGGACGGGCGGCACGCAGCGCCTCGCGCGTGTGCTCGGCAAGCCGCGCGCGATCCAGCTCATGGCGGAGGGCACGACCTTCGACTTCGACACCGCGGCGTCGTACGGCCTCGTGAACTACGTGTGGGAGACGGAGACGCACAAGGACTTCATGACGAAGGTCCTCGACTACGCGCGCAAGTTCACGCCGCCGGCGAAGGCGTCGCTCGCGGTGGGCCGCATCAAGCGCGCGGTGCAGAGCGGCGCCGAGATCGCGCTGGAGCACGGCCTCGCGCTGGAGCGTGAGCTGCAGGCGGAGCTCTTCGCCTCCGAGGACGCGCGCGAGGGCCTCGCCGCCTACACGGACAAGCGCCCGCCCGCCTTCCGCGCGAAGTAGAGCGCGCGACGATCGCCACCTCGGCGTCCCTGCGAACCGTCTCTTCCGCGGGGGAGTGAAACGAGGGGGCGGAGCCCCCTTGTAAATCCCACGAAGATGGAGCGTTTGCTCCGATGCCCACCCCCGGCCTTCGCTTCGCGAAGTCCGCCCCTCCCAAATCGCTCACTGTCGTTCGCGAAGGGAGGGGAGCGTTTCCGTAAACTCGGCGAGCCGCTTTAAGATGCTCGGATGCGCTTTCTTTCACGCCCCGGCGCGAGGGCGTTCGTCGTCGCGTGCGCGTTCGCCGCGCCCACGATCGTCCTCGCCTGCAGCCTGACGCCGTTCCCGGATCCGGGCGGAACCACCACATCGAGCGGCGGCACCACCGCGACGACCACGAGCTCCACCACATCGAGCGGCGGCGCCACCGGCGGCACGACATCGAGCGGCGGCACCACCAGCAGCGGCGGCACGACATCGAGCGGCGGCGCGGGAGGCGGCACATCCACGGGCGGATCCGGCGGGTCCACGACGACGAGCGCGGGCGGAACCACCGCGACGGGCGGCGTCGGCGGCACCACCGCCGCGGGCGGCTTCGGCGGCGACACCACGTCGACCAGCACCACCACGTCGAGCGGCACGGCCACGGGCGGAGCGGGCGGCGCGCCGCTGGACGGCGGCGTCGGAGGCTCGAACGACGCGGGCTTGTGCGGCGCGGTGGAGGCCACGTTCCCCCTCGAAGCGGGCGTCCACGTCGCGTCGTGCACGCCGATCACGTACTCGACGAACCCGCCCACGTCGGGGATGCACTACCCGATCTGGGCGGCCTTCAAGACCTACGAAAAGCCTGTTCCGCGCGGGTTCTACGTCCACGCGATGGAGCACGGCGCGATCGTGTTCGAGCACAACTGCGCGACGGACTGCTCGGCCGACGTCGCGGCGCTGCAGGCGTACCTGGACGCGCGCCCGGCGGATCCGCTGTGCGTCGCGCCGCTCAAGAACCGCTTCGTCATCACGCCGGATCCGCTGCTCGACGTGCCGTTCGCGGCGAGCGCGTGGGGCGCCTCCCTGAAGATGCAGTGCCTGGATTACGCGGCGATCGGCGCCTTCATCGACGCGCACTACGCGAAGGCGCCGGAGAACTTCTGCTTCGACGGCACCGACGTGACGGATCCCGCGAGCGGCGTCCCGGCCGGCTGCGGCGATCCGCCGGCCGACGCCGGAGCGGATTGACCTTGTTTTGAAGGCCTTCGTCAGGCCTTGGGCGCGGCGCCGGTGGGGTGCGTCGTCGGCGCGGCGCCCGGATCGCTCGTCGTGGTGCTGGAGCCGCCGGACTCGTTCACGACGCTGGGAGCGGCCTTCGGCGCGGCCGCGAAAGGCGGGATCGACGTGCCGCCGAGCGGCTCGAACCACGAGAAGTACACCTTCATGGCGTCCTTCTGCTTCGCCGGCATGAACTCGAAGTTGCGGCCACGGTCGATGATCTCCCAGAAATCCTTGGTCTCGACGCGGACGAGCTCGTCCCGGATCGCCGCGAGGCGGCTGCGCGGCTCCATCGCCATGTCGTCGCGGATGCGGCGCGCGCGGTCCACCTCGCCGACCATCAGGTAGTACGCCGCGAGCTTCACCTGCGCCTTGCGGACGCCCTTCAGCGCCTGCTCCTGACCGCGCTCCGGCGACGCTCGATCCAGCTCCAGGAACGAGTCCAGGAGCGGCAGCTCCTCCGGCAGCCCGAGCTCGTGCGCGACCTGCACGATGGCGCCGACGTCGTACGCGACCGTCTCCGTCACGAACGAGAGCTTCATGTCGTAGCTGACGTTGCCGTAGTACTTCATGTGCTCGACGGCCCCGATCGCGCGCGCGCCGTTGCCGGTGCGGAGGAGCGACTCGACCAGCAGGCGGTACTGGTTCAGCACGTTGTACGCGGTGCGGACGTCCTTCGCGTTGAGCGTCGCGCGCATGTACGAGTTCATGTACCGGAGCGTCAGCTCGATGAGCTCGTCGTCCTTCGCGCGCGCCGCGGCCTCCCCGATGTAGCGCGTGTCGATCGCGATCAGGTAGTTGATGTCGCGCATCTCGTGCAGCGCCTCGTTGTAGATGCCGAGGTACTGCCGCATCACCTTCCACTCGACCCACGTGCGGCGGCTCACGAGGTCCGCGAGGCTCTCCGGATCCATCGCGACGAAATCGGGGTTCTCGCGGATGTGCTCGCCGATCGCGAACCACGCCTCCGTGGCCTGCGGTTTGTACGTGAGGTACTCGACCGCGAAGTCCTTCAGCGCGTCGACGGCGCGGCTCGCGATGATCTTGTCCTTGCCGGAGATGGAGTTCGACGTGATGTCCGTGAGCTCCTCCATCGCGTTGAGCGTCTGCCCCTGCGCCTCGGCGCACGCGTCCTTCGCGGTGGCCTTCGCGCCGGCCAGCGCGACCATGCTCGCGTCCCGCCGGATGCGCGCGACGATGTTCGTCGGCTCCAGGAAGCGGAACACGTACGTGAAGTACGGCGCCATCCCGACGAGGCCGGTCGTCGTCATCACCATCATGCAGGCGATCGTCACGCGCGGCGCGAAGTCCGTGCGGATCGAGAGGCTCACCCACACGCCCGTGACGCAGGCCACGACGTAGAAGCCCATGACGCCGATGTTCGTCTTGTCGCGGAAGAACATCGTCGTGACGCCGGTGTACCGCTCCGCGGAGAGCTGCACGACGATCGCGACGACGCTGATCACGATGCCGAGCACGCCGGCCACCATCGATCCGAGGGCGGAGGCCGCGTCGGTGATGTGGTCCTGATCGAAGAAGAAGTAGCTCCGGAGCGTGCCCGGGGGCGCGGCGCTGGCGGGGCCGCCGGTCACGAAGTGATCGATCGAGTAGAGGACGAGGAACGTGGTGAGCGCGATGGATGCGAGGAACACCATCGGGAACAGCCACGCCCTCCGTACGCTGTGCGGCTCTTGAGCCATCGGGTCGAAGCTACGCGAGCCGCGCGGAGGCCGCGATAGCGTTCGTGCGCTCCATCGGCTAGGTTCCGCGCCCCATGAGCATCCTCGCCTCCCTCGACGCCGCCGTTCATGCGGTGCGCTCTCGGTCCGATATCGCCCCAGCGTTGGGCGTCGTGCTCGGCTCCGGCCTCGGCGCGTGGGCGGAAGGCCTCGACGGCGCGACCGCCATCCCGTACGCGGAGATCCCGGGGATGCCGGTGTCGACGGTGCAAGGCCACGCCGGCAAGCTGTGGCTCGGCCGCGCGAACGGCGTCCCGGTCGTGTGCCTGCAAGGCCGCGTGCACATGTACGAAGGTCACGAGCCGGAGCGCGCGGTGTTCGGGGCGCGCGTGCTCGCTCGGCTCGGAGCGCGCGCGGTGCTGCTGACGAACGCGGCGGGCGGCCTCTCGCCGTGGTTCGCGCCCGGCGATCTGATGCTGATCCGCGATCACCTCAACCTGATGTTCAAGAACCCGCTCATCGGCCCGAACGAAGCGGCGCTCGGCCCGCGGTTCCCCGACATGACGACGACGTACGATCCGGCGCTCGCGAAGGCGACGCGCGACGCGGCGATCGCCATGGGCGTGCGCCTGCACGAGGGCGTCTACGCGGGCCTCCTCGGACCGAGCTACGAGACGCCCGCGGAGATCAAGATGCTGCGCACGCTCGGCGCGGACGCGGTCGGCATGAGCACCGTGCCCGAGGCGATCGCGCTCCGTCACATGCGCGTGCCGGTCACGGGCATCTCGTGCATCACAAACCTCGGCGCTGGCATCTCCCCGCACGAGCTGTCGCACGCGGAGGTGGAGGAGGCGGCGAACCAGGCGAAGCCGCGCTTCGTGAAGCTGGTGTCGGCGTGGATCGAGCGCGCCGCCGCCCTGATCGGGAAGGACGCGGCATGACCCGTCTCGGCGCGAACGACGATCGCGAAGACGGCGGCGAGCCCGCGAGCCCGCTCCGCGTGAACGTGGTGTGGGAGGCGCTCGAAGAGGCCGCGCTGGAGGTGCAGGCGCGCGCGTACTGCCCTTACTCGGAGTACCCGGTGGGCGCCGCGATCCTCGGTAAATCAGGCCGGATCTACGCGGGCTGCAACGTCGAGAACGCCGCGTACGGCCACTCGATCTGCGCCGAGCGGAGCGCCCTCGTGCAGATGGTGGCCGCGGGCGAGCGCGCGCCGATCGCGGTCGTCGTCGTGACGCGCGGCCCGAAGCCGGGGACGCCGTGCGGCGCGTGCCGGCAAATGCTGGCGGAGTTCGCCGAAGATCTCGCGGTGCGCCTGCTCGTGAACGGGGAGCCCGAGCGCACGCGGACGACGTCGCTCGACCACCTGCTGCCGGACGCGTTCCGTCCCGACGCGCTGCAGGGGTACGTCAAAAAGGCTTGATTCGAAGGCGGTTCACTTCTTGGGGGCGGGCCCCGCGGCGGGCTTGCCGGTCGTCGCGGGCTGCGGGCCCGGCTCCGGATCCTTGCGGGTGATCGCGGCGACGGCCGGGTCGATGTCGTTCACCGGGGCCGGCTTGTTCACGCGGAGCGAGGCCAGGTTGCCGAGCGTGCTGTTATCCTCGTACACGAACGCGATCTTGTCGCTGCCGCGGTCGACGAGGCGCAGGTGCATCGACGCGTCCTTCCAGTCGACCTCTTGCATGGAGCGGTTCGCGTCGGCGGCGAGCACGCGGCCCGCGATCCCGAGGTCCTTCGCGACCTTCGTCACCGCGTCGGCGAAGTCCTTCCCCTTCGCCTCTTTCTCGCCGAGCTTGTACTCCGCGTAGAGCTTCCAGAGTTTGTCCTGGATGAAGAAGAAGTGGTACGTCACGCCCTTTCGCGTGATGTCGAGCTTCTGCTCTTTGTTGTTGTAGGTGTACTCGCCCTTGAGCGGGCCGGAGTCGAGCGCGACGGGGATCTTGTCGAACTTGATGACGCTGCGGGCGAACGCGGATTTCTCCTCGGCCAGGGCGGCGTCGAGCTGCTTCATCTTCACGCCGGGGGAGACCTTCGCGTAGAGGGGCTTGTAGTCCTCGTCGAGGATCTTCTCGATCGCCTCGGTCACCTTCTTCGTCGACGAGCCGAACGTGACGCCGGCGAGGTCGTACGCGATCGTCTTCTTCGCGACGGGCGGATCGGCCGCGACGGCAGGGGCCGCGGGGGTCTTCTTCTTGTTGTCCGCGTGGGCATCCGTCGAAGCGCTGGCCGCGGCGAGACCGAGCCCCAGGGCCATCAGAGCGCACCAAATCTTCTTACCGTTCATCGTTGTCCTCCGGCGCAGGCGCGCGCCGCTATGTACCGGATGGGGCGGGGCGCGCAAAGATCCGAGCGCTCCGCCGCGGGGAATAACGGCTTGGACGGGACTCCCCGGGAAAGCTTCGATCCCGGGCGCAGAACTTTTTTTCGGACGCGGCGCGGGCGGCGCTCGAGGCGCGCTCTGCCGGCGGCCCTGACACCGCGGAGCGGTCGTGCTAATCAGGGCGCTTGCCGCGATGAATCCCCGTATTGGTAGCAAGATTCGGTGGGGAACATCCGCTCGGTCCCTCGCCGTGGGGCTGCTCGGGTGCGGGCTCGCGCTCAGCGCCGTCGCCTGCGGTGAGCCCGGGCCCGAGACCAAGACCCCTCAAGCGCTCGGGCTCGCCCCCTGGGACGACCACGCGCGCGCGGTGTTCGACGACAACATCGACCCGGCGGCCGTCGGGTACACGATGGACGCGCCCTCCGCCCGGTCGGATCCGTACCTCCGCGAGCGCGCGCAGACGGCCGAGCTCGTGGCCCGGCTGCGCGTGAAGACGGCGGGCGTCAGCTCCGCGGGGGACGACGCGACGTACCAGCTCGGCGTGGAGGTGCTGCCCCCGCCGCTCGCGCCGGACCCGCAGATCAAGGACCCGGCGCTCGACCTCGTGATCAAGTCGTCGAGCCCCGCGTTCGGCATCGCGAAGGCGCTCGATCAGCGCATCCAGAACGTGACCTTCATCGGCTTCGTGAAGCGGTATGCGAGCGCGGACGGAGTCGACGTGGAGCTGCACTGGCACCTCTCGCCGGACACGGCGGACGTGGCGGACGCGGTCAAAGAGGCGGAGGCGCTCACCTCCGCGGTGGGACGCTAAAGACGATCATGAGCAACGTGAGCATCAAGACCGTCCGCGAGGTCGACGGCATCCGGGTGGCGAGCCAGATGGCCGCCGACACGCTGATCGGCGTCGGGAAGATGATCCGCGAGGGCGTCACGACCGAGGAGATCAACGCCTTCGTCCACCAGGACACGGTGCAGCGCGGCGCGTGGCCGGCGCCGCTCAACTACCACGGCTTCCCGAAGAGCGTGTGCACCTCGATCAACGAGGTCGTGTGCCACGGCATCCCGGACGGCCGCGCGCTCCAGCTGGGCGACATCATCAACGTCGACGTCACCACGATCTTCGACGGCTTCTTCGGCGACACGTCGGCCACGTTCTACGTGGGGACGCCCTCCGCGGAGGCGAAGCACGTCACGGAAGTGTCGCGAAAATCCCTCGATCTCGGCATCGCACAGGTGCGTGAGGGCGCGCGGCTCGGCGACATCGGCGCGGCCATCCAGGAGTTCGCGGAGGGGCAGGGGTGCAGCGTGGTGCGCGCGTTCGTCGGCCACGGCATCGGGCGCAAGTTCCACGAGCCGCCGCAGGTGCAGCACGTCGGCAAGTGGGGCTCCGGCATGCGCCTCAAGGCCGGGATGGTCTTCACCATCGAGCCGATGATCAACCTGGGCAGCTACGACATCGAGATCCTGGCCGACAAGTGGACGGCCGTGACCGTCGACGGATCGCTCTCCGCGCAGTTCGAGCACACCGTCGTCGTGACGAAGAACGGGTGCGAGGTGCTGACGCGCCGCAAGGCCCGCCTCGACAACAGCGAGATTTACCCGGATCCTTTCGCGGCCAACGTGCTGCGGACGTCCGCGGTGCTCTAGTCTTACCGAGTCGGCGAGGAACGCATCGGATGGTCGATTCGGACGGGGACAGCGAAGTGAAGAGCAGCGGCGGCGCGGGGCCGCGCGCGACGGTCGTGTCCGGGATCACGGAGGACGCGATCCCGGCGCTGTTCGCGGCCGCCAGCTCCGCCCCCGGCGGGATCGCGAAGGCGCTGGAGGAGATGCGGGAGAGCCAGGCCGCGCTCGCCGCGACGCCGCCGCTCGGCATCCCAGGGCTCGGGGCGCTCCGTTCGCCGGGCCTCCCGGAGCACGCGACGCTCCACATCGCGATCGAAGGCGTGAGCATCCTCGCGGCGCGCGCGCTGCAAGACAGCCGGCTCGTGTCGACCGTCGTGCCCACGGAGATGGCCGTCGCGAGCGGCAAGATCGAGCCGCCCGGCATCTCGGAGGAGCTGCGCGACAAGGTGAGCGCCGCCGCGACCGCGCTCCAGCGCGCGCACCTCTCCGTGTCGGAGCGCGCGGCGCAGCGCCTCGTGATGCGCGATCGGGCCACGCCGCAGGCCGCGTCGGCGGCGGCGCGGGAGCTCGCGATGGGGCTCGCGCCCTCGGCGACGTCGACGAGCGTGTACCTGTCGGCGAACGCGCGCGTGCTCGCGGCGCACTGCCAGAAGCTGATGTCGCACCCTCAGCCGGAGGTGGTGGCCGTCGGTCACGCCGTGCTCGACGCCGCGCGGATGGCGACGCCGGATCTCTTCGGCGGGTTCGCGCCCAGCAAGATGCGGTCGGCGGCGCACGCGGAGATCGCGTCGGCGATGGCGCGGCTCTACGCGCCGCCGGCGGAGGGCGCGTCCGCGACGATGGTGATCAGCCAGCCGGTGCGCCTCGTCCGGCACGACAAGGACGCGCTGGAGCGCGTGGTGCTGGCGCTCGCGTACGAGGGGAGCGACGCCGCCGTGCACGCGTTCGCGCTCACGAGCAGCCTCCGCGCGCAGAAAGAGACGGCGCTCCAGGAGGTGGTCCGGTCGCTGCTCCGCGAGCGCGTCGCCGGGGAGCTGACGCCGCGCGGGTTCGAGGCGTCGACGATGACGTTCGAGATCATGGCGGACGCGGCGACGGTGCACGAGCTCTTGCGGCATCGGACGCGGGCGGTGAGCGTGCAGCGGTTCGGGTGCAGGCTCGGGTTCCACACGCCGGAGGACCTGCTCGATCTCGGCCTCGCGGACATGTACCAGGACGCGATGCTCGCGGCGCAGGCCTCGTGGGCGGAGATCGAGGCGGAGGATCCGAACGCCGCGGAGTACACCGTGCCGCTCGGGTACCGCGTGCGATCGCTGTGGACGCTCGATCTGCGGCAGCTCGTGTACATCGTCGAGACGCGCTCCACGAAGGACAACCCGACGCGCGTCCGCCGCATCGCGCACGCCCTCTACCGCACGGCGACGGCCATCCTGCCGTGGCTCCGCGACATCGCGCGCGCAGACCTCGACTAGTTCCGGAGCAACACTGGGGTGCTCTTCTGTTAGCATCGCGCGCCCCCGCGGAAATCGCGGGCGAGACGCATCGATGAGCATCCACGTCGCCCTCCACCACGTCACGCGGTATCGCTACGATCGGCCCATTTCGCTGGGGCCGCAGCTCATCCGGCTCCGGCCGGCGCCGCACTGCCGGTCGCGGGTCCTCAGCTATTCGCTGCGCGTCTCGCCGGCGAAGCACTTCATCAACTGGCAGCAGGACCCGGAGTCGAACTTCGTCGCGCGGCTCGTCTTCCCCGAGCAAACGCGGGAATTCGTCATCACGGTGGATCTGGTCGCCGAGATGGCGGTCATCAACCCGTTCGACTTCTTCCTGGAGCCGTCGGCCGAGAAATTCCCCTTCGAGTACGACGCACGGCAGAAGAAGGACCTGGAGCCTTACTTCGAGACGCTCCCCTCGACTCCGCTGTTCGAGAAATTCCTCGCGAGCATCCCGCGGGACGAGAAGCCGAGCGTGCCGTTCCTGGTCGGGGTGAATCAGCTCCTCTCCGAGCACATCAAATACGTGATTCGGCTGGAGCCGGGCCTCCAGACGCCGGAGGAGACGCTCACCAAGAAGAGCGGATCGTGCCGTGATTCGGCGTGGCTCCTCGTGCAGCTCCTCCGGAGGATGGGGCTCGCGGCCCGGTTCGTGTCCGGGTATCTGATCCAGCTCACCGCGGACGTGCCGTCGCTCGACGGGCCCTCGGGGCCTCCCGCGGATTTCACCGATCTGCACGCGTGGTGCGAGGTGTATCTGCCCGGCGCCGGGTGGGTCGGGCTGGATCCGACGTCGGGGCTCTTCGCCGGAGAGGGGCACTTGCCGCTCGCGTGCACGCCGGATCCGCGGTCGGCGGCGCCCGTGACTGGCGTGCTCGACAAGGCAGAGGTCGAGTTCGAGCACGAGATGAGCGTGCGGCGCGTGTGGGAGGCGCCTCGCGTCACCAGGCCGTATACAGAAGAGCAGTGGGCCGAGATCGAGGCGCTCGGGCACGCGGTGGATCGGGACCTCTCGGCGGGGGACATCCGGCTCACGATGGGCGGGGAGCCGACGTTCGTGTCCATCGACGATCCGAACGGCGACGAGTGGAATACGGCGGCGCTCGGGCCGACGAAGAAGCGGCGCTCGGCGGATCTGTTCCGGCGGCTCCGGGAGAGGTACGCGCCGAAGGGGCTCGTGCACTTCGGACAGGGCAAGTGGTACCCCGGAGAGCCTCTGCCTCGGTGGTCACTGACGTGCTTCTTCCGGCACGACGGAGAGCCTCTGTGGGCGGATTCGTCCTGGATCGCCGATGAAGACGCGCCCGCGGGGGCCGATCACGAGCTCGCCGGGCGGTTCCTCCGCGGCGTCGCCGAGCGGCTCGGCCTCGACGCGAAGTGGGTGTTTCCGGCGTACGAGGATGTCTATCACACGCTCTGGCGCGAGCGGCGACTGCCCTCCAACGTGGACCCGTTCGACGCGCGGCTCGACGATCCGCTGGAGCGGGACAGGCTTCGTCGGCTGTTCACACAAGGCCTCTCCACGGAGGCCGGGCATGTGCTCCCGGTGGAGCCTGCGGGCAATGGCACGTTCCGCTCGGGGCCCTGGTTTCTGCGGGACGAGCGCTGTTATCTGATCCCGGGGGACTCGCCGGTCGGGTTCCGGTTGCCGCTCGACTCGCTGCCTTGGGCCGCGGCGGAGGATCGGCCGCTCATCACGACGCCGGATCCGGCGCAGGCTCAGCCGCCGCTCGCGGCGCACGCGGTGCTTCTGCGGCAGGCGGCGGAATTCTCGGCGATCCGGAGTGAGGGGCGCGCGGTGGATGCCAGGGGTGGGGATCCCATGGCGACGCGGGCGCCGCGGATCCACGGAAGTGGACAGTCCGACGTGGGATATCCGGGCAAAGGAGAGAACGCTGACCGGATCCGCGGAGGCGGGCAGTCGGACTCCGGGCCTCGGCGGGTGAAGGACGGGAGTGAAGAGGCTTGTCCGCGCCCCGAGATGCACCAGTCGGCGGCGTGGGTCACGCGGACGGCGATGTGCGCGGAGGCTCGAAAAGGCGTCCTTTACGTGTTCATGCCGCCTGTCTCGTCGGCGGACGACTACGTGGCGCTCGTGGCCGCGGTGGAGGCGACCGCTCGGGCGCTGAATCATCCGGTGTTGCTCGAAGGGTACGAGCCTCCGAAGGATCCGCGGATCGGGCACTTCCGCATCACGCCGGATCCGGGCGTCATCGAGGTGAACATCCACCCTGCCGCGGATTGGGGCGAGCTCGTCGACCGGACGACGTTCCTTTACGAGGCGGCGCGGCTGTCACGCCTCACCACCGAGAAGTTCATGCTCGACGGGCGGCACTCGGGGACCGGCGGCGGCAATCACATGGTGCTCGGCGGGGCCACCGTGCATGATTCTCCGTTCCTCCGGCGGCCGGATCTGCTGCGGAGCCTGATCTCGTACTGGCTCAATCATCCGTCGCTGTCGTTCCTGTTCTCGGGGCTCTTCATCGGGCCGACGTCGCAGGCGCCGCGCATCGACGAGGCGCGGCATGATGCGGTGTTCGAGATCGAGACGGCGTTCCGGGAGATGGAGCGGCAGACTGGCATATTCCAAAAGGCGCCTCCGCCCTGGCTCGTGGACAGGCTGCTTCGAAACCTCCTGTGCGACGTGACCGGGAACACGCACCGCACCGAGATCTGCATCGACAAGCTGTTCTCGCCGGACGGGCCCGCGGGCAGGCACGGTCTCGTGGAGATGCGGGCGTTCGAGATGCCGCCGCACGCGCGGATGAGCCTCGCGCAACAGCTCCTCCTGCGGGCGCTCGTCGCGCGGTTCTGGAAGAAGCCGTATTCGCCTTCGCGACTCAAGAGGTGGGGGACCGAGCTGCACGATCGGTTCATGCTGCCTTATTTCGTGTGGGACGATTTCCTCGACGTCCTCACGGAGTGTCGCGAGGCAGGCTATCCGCTCAAGCCCGAATACTTCCACCCTCACTTCGAGTTCCGGTTCCCCAAATACGGGGATTTCGGCTTCCGCGGCATCGATCTGGAGATCCGCGCGGCGCTGGAGCCGTGGCACGTCCTCGGGGAAGAGGCGATGAGCGGCGGCACGGCGCGCTTCGTCGATTCTTCGCTGGAGCGGCTGCAAATCAAGGTGTCGGGGTTCTCTCCGGAGCGATACGCGATCACGTGCAACGGGCACGCGGCGCCGATGCGGCCGGCGGGGCGCGTCGGTGAATACGTGGCGGGCGTGCGGTATCGGGCGTGGCAACCGCCGTCGTGCCTCCACCCCACCATCGGAGTCCATTCACCGCTGACGTTCGACATCGTGGATCTGTGGATGGACAGGAGCCTTGGAGGGTGCCAGTACCACGTCATGCACCCCGGCGGCCGCAACTTCGAGGTCTTCCCCGTGAACGCGTTCGAGGCCGAGGGCCGGCGTCTCGCGCGCTTCTTCCGGATGGGGCACACGCCGGGGGAGCTCAAGGTGGCGCCCCCATCCCCGAGCACCGATTTCCCGTTCACTCTCGATCTGCGTCAGCGGTAGTCGATGGCCACCTCCGCGCGGCGGCTCCTTCATTATCCGACCCCCGAGGATCGGTACGATGAGATCTGGGACGGACCGGAGCCGCGCCCGCACTGGCGTGCGTTCCTGTCGCAGATCGGCAGTCTGTCGGAGGACGCCCTCCGCGATCGGGAGCGCTTCGTCCGCAAGGCGATCGCGTCGGACGGCGTGACGTACAACATCCACGCAGACCGGCACGGCGCCGGACGTCCGTGGGAGCTGGACGTACTGCCCCTCATCCTGCCGGCCTCGGAGTGGCGCACGCTCGCGGCCGGGGTGGCGCAGCGCGCGCGGCTCCTCGACAGGGTGTTGGCCGACGTGTACGGGCCGCAGCACCTGATTCGAGAGGGCTTGTTGCCGCCGGCGCTGGTGTTCGGCCAGCTCGGGTATCTGTGGCCCGCGTGCGGCGTGGTGCCGGAGGGCGGAACGTTCCTGCACGTGTATGCGGCGGACGTCGCGCGCGCTCCGGACGGGAAATTCTGGGTGATCGGCGATCGCACGCAGGGGCCCGCGGGCGCCGCGTACGCGCTGCAAAACCGGGCCACGCTGGCGCGCGCCTTCCCGGACGCGTTTCGGGACTTGAAGGTGGAGCCGCTCCAGGCGTTCTTTTCGGCCCTCCAGGACTCGATCGCTCGACTGTCCCCCACGCGCGGGGAGCCGCCGCTCTCCGTGGTATTGACGCCCGGTCCGTACAACGAGACGTACTTCGAGCATGTCTTTCTGGCGCGGCACCTCGGCTTTCCGCTCGTCGAGGGACAGGACCTCATCGTCCGGCAAGACGCCGTGTACCTGAAGACGCTGCGCGGGCTGCGGCGCGTGCATGCCATTCTGCGGCGGCTGGACGACGATTATTGCGATCCGGTCGAATTGCGCGCGGACTCGGCCCTCGGGGTGCCGGGGTTGCTCGCGGCGGCGCGGGCCGGCAACGTGCTTCTGGCGAACGCGCTCGGGAGCGGTATTCTGGAGTCCGGGGCGCTCCACGGGTTCTTTCCGGCGCTCTGTGAGAGGCTGTTCGGGGAGACGCTGGCGCTCCCGGCGCTGGCGACGTGGTGGTGCGGAGAGGCTCCGGCGCTGGAATACGCCAAGAAGCGCATGGGGGAGCTCGTCATCAAGGCCGCTTATCCGTCGATGCGGATGGAGCCTGTCTTCGGCCACACGCTCGACGCGGACGGGCGCGCGAAGATGATCGAGCGGATGAGCGCGCAGCCGCACGCGTACGTCGCGCAGGAGTGGGTGCACCTCTCGAGGGCGCCGGCGCGCGTGCCGGGGGAGGGGACGGCCTTCGAGGGGCGCTCCATCGCGATGCGCGTGTTCGCGGTGGCGACGCCGGACGGATACAAGGTGATGCCGGGCGCGCTCACCCGCGTGGCGCCGGACGACGGAGATATCGTGTCGCTCCACGGGGGCGGCGCCTCCAAGGACACGTGGGTGCTGTCCGACGGGCCCGCGCCCGTGACTGCCCCTCTCCGGAGGCGAGTGGCCATCTCCGACGTGCTCCAGGGACGGGTGCAGATCCCGTCGCGCGTCGGTGAGAACCTGTTCTGGCTGGGGCGGTATTCGGAGCGGTGCGAGGCGATCGCCCGATTATTGCGGGCCGCGCTGATCCGGCTGTCGGACGCGGCCCCGGCGTCGCGCGCGCCGCTGCGGTCGATCGCGGAGGTGTGCGAGGCCCTCGGCGTGCTGCCGGGCAGACTGCCTGTCTCGTCGCGGCACGGCGGTCGCGTGGGCGCGACGGGGACGGCCATCGACGACGAGCTCACGGCGGATTTCATGGCCGCGGTGGCGGATCCGGGCTGTCCCGGCGGGCTCGCGGCGAACCTCTCGCGGCTGTGCAACGCGGGCGCCCACGTGCGAGAGCGGATGTCCACGGACAACTGGCACGTTCTGGGGCGCCTCGGACAGCGCATCAGCAGCGAGCGCCCGGCGATCGGAGAGGCCCTGGAGGCGCTCGACGACGTGATGCTGGCCTGTGTGTCGCTCGCGGGCTTCGCGATGGATGACATGACGCGCGACGAGAGCTGGCGTTTCCTGCTGCTCGGGAGGCGGCTGGAGAGGCTCCTTCACCTCGCGGGCGTCGCGGGCGTGCTGCTCGGGCTGCCTTCGGAGGCCCGCGAGGACTCGCTGGAGTGGCTGCTGGAGGCCGCGAACTCCATCGTGACGTTCCGCGCCCGATACCGCACGTCGCCGGAGCTCCTGCCGGTGATTCACCTCGTCGTGCTGGACGCGTCGAACCCGCACGCGGTGATGTTCCAGCTGCAGGATCTGCTGCGGCACCTGGACTCTTCGGCCGAAGAGCTCGGCACCGGCATGCCGGACGACGATCTGCGCCGCGTGGAGCTGGAGCTGGCGCGGATTGATCTGACCGCCTTCGAGGCGACGGGCCTCACCGGATCTTCGCGCCCGCCCGGGGACGAAGCGCATCGGTCCTCGCCGCAGCACAAGAGCCAATCGGACGCGTGCAAGGCGCTCTCGGAGCTGCTCTCGCAGGTGCGGATGGCCGGCTTTTCGCTGTCGGACGCGCTCCACCGGCGGTTCTTCTCGCACGCGGGGACGCCCGCGCCCACGGGGCTATGAAGGGGCCGGCGCGCTACTACGTGGTGCACGAGACGCGGTATGGCTACAGCCAGCCGGTCGGCCTGTCGCGCCAGCTCGTGCGGCTCTGTCCGCGGAAGCTGCCTTTTCAGCGCATCGAGCGGTACGAGCTCACCGTCACGCCGAAGCCCGACGTGCTCACGGAGGCGGAGGACGCCTTCGGAAACCCGATCACGTCGCTGTGCATCGAGAACGACCACGAGTCGCTGTCGGTGCGGGCCAGCTACTGGGCCGAGGTGGCGGAGCACGCGCTCTCCCGAGAGGCCGAGTCCGTGACGTGGGAGTCCGTGAAAGGGCGCCTCGCGTACCGCGCCGGGGAGCCGGTCGGGCCCGAGGATCTCGACGCCACGCGGTTCCTGTTCGAGTCGCCGCGCGTCCGCAACAAGCGCGACATCGCCGCGTGGGCCGCGGAGTGCTTTCCGCCCGGCGCGTCGCTCGTGGGCTGCGCGCTGTCGCTCACGCGGCGAATCCATAAAGAGTTCGTGTTCGACCCGCGCGCGACCACGGTGTCGACCCCCGTGACCGAGGTGTTCGCGAGCCGGCGCGGCGTCTGCCAGGACTTCGCGCACTTCATGCTTTCGTGCCTGCGCTCTATGGGTATTCCTGCGCGGTACGTGAGCGGTTATCTGCTCACGAGGCCGCCGCCGGGGCGCGCGCGGCTGATCGGCGCGGACGCTTCGCACGCGTGGGTGAGCGTGTATTGCCCCGGATTCGGGTGGATGGATGTGGACCCCACGAACGGCATCCCCGCGGGGCGCGAGCACGTGACGATCGGCTGGGGGCGCGACTACGAAGACGTGGCCCCGCTGCGCGGCGTGCTGCTCGGCGGGGGATCGCACACGATCGACATCTCGGTGACGGTCGCGCCCGAGGCCGAGGTGCCTCTCTTGTTCGGTGAGGTGCGCTGACATCCGCGACGCGCCGCCGGAGGACGACGAACGGCGCGGGGTCTCGTAATGAGACGTGTACGACGCTTGGAATCGCGCGCGTAGAGGCGCATTCTGCACGGCGACATGGACCCTCGTCGGTGGATCGGCCGGCGCTTCGAACGCGGCGAGCTCGTCGGCAAAGGCGGGGCGGGCAGCGTGTACCGCGCGGTCGACTCGTCCACCGGCGTGACCGTCGCCCTGAAGGTGCTCGTCTCCGACGATCCGCGGACGGTGGAGCGCTTCGAGCGGGAGGCGCGATCGCTCGCGGATCTCGTGCACCCGCACATCGTCCGCTACGTCGATCACGGCCGCACGCCGGAGGGGGAGGCGTACCTCGCGATGGAGTGGCTCGAAGGCGAGAGCCTCGCGGCGCGGCTCGTCCGGGGCGCGCTGACGCTGCGGGAGAGCCTCGATCTCGGGCACGCGGTGGCGGACGCGCTCGCCTCGGCGCACGCCCGCGGCGTCGTGCACCGCGACGTGAAGCCGAGCAACCTGTTCCTCGATCAAGGGGTCGCGCGTGACGTGCGCATGCTCGATTTCGGCCTCGCGCAGGTCGCGTCCGCGTCGCGGGTGATCACGCACACCGGCGCGGTGATCGGGACGCCCGGCTACATGGCGCCGGAGCAGGCGCGCGGCGACGACGCGGGGCGGGTCGACGCGCGCGCGGATCTCTTCTCGCTCGGCGCCGTGCTGTACGAGTGCCTGACCGGCAAGCGCGCGTTCGAGGGCGTGCACATGATGGCGCTGCTCGCGCAGCTCCTGCTCGCGGAGACGCCGCGCGTCCGCGAGACGTTGCCGCAGGTGCCGCCCGCGCTCGACGATCTGGTGGCGCGGCTGCTCGCGAAGGATCCCGACGATCGGCCCGCGTCCGCCGCGGAGGTCGCGTCCGCGCTCGCGGCGATGCGCGAGGGGCCGATCCCCGCGCGGCTCTCGATGGCGGCGCCTCCCCCGGCGATCACGACGCAGGAGCAGCGCCTGATCGCGGCGATCGCCGTCGCGTACGATCGCGCGAGCACGGAGGCCGCGCTCGCGGTGCGCGAGGTCGCAAGATCGCGGGGAGCGCGCGCGGATCAGCTCTCGCACGAGGTGTCGCTCGTGACGCTCGCGGGCCTCGGGAGCCCCACGGTGCAGGCGGAGGCGGCGGCGCGGTGCGCGCTTCGGCTGCGGGAGGCGCTGCCCACGGGGGCGACGCTGGCGCTCGCGACGGGCCGCGGGCTCGCGACCGGGCGGCTCCCCGTGGGCGCGGTCGTGGAGAGCGCGGCCGGGCTGCTCGCGGAGGGGCGCGTGCGCCCCGGTGAAGCGAGCGTGGTGCGCATCGACGAGGTGACGCGCGCGCTGCTCGACGAGCGGTTCGTCACGTCGCCCGCGGGCGCCTCCGCGACGCTCACCGGCGAGCGCGCGATCGGCGAGGGCGCGCGCACGCTGCTCGGCCGGCCGACGCCGTACGTGGGGCGCGATCGCGAGCTGCGCATGCTGCTCGATCTCGTGACGGCCACGTTCGAAGGCGAGCGGGGCGCGCAGGCCGCGATCGTGACGGCCGCGCCCGGCATGGGCAAGACGCGGCTCCGGCACGAGCTCGTGAAGCGCCTCCGCGCGGAGCGTCCGGACGTCGCGATCGGCACCGGGCGCGCGGACGCGATGAGCGCGGGCGCCGCGTTCGTCGCGGTGGGCGCGGCGCTGCGGAGCGCGTTCGGCCTCGGCCACGACGACGCGGGGCCCACGACGAGGACGCGCGTCGCCGACAGCGTCGCGGCCTACGTGCCGTTCGCGGATCGAGCGCGCGTCGCGGCGTTCCTCGGCGAGATCACGGGCGTCCCGTTCGACGCGGCGCACCACCCCGAGCTCGCGGCGGCGCGGCAGAACGGCGCGAAGATGGCCGAGGAGGTCTCGCGCGCGTTCGTCGAATTCCTCCGCGGCGTCTCGGCGATGCACCCGGTGCTGCTCGTGCTGGAGGATCTGCACTGGGGCGACGCGGCGTCCGCGCGGCTCGTCGACGACGCGCTGCGCGAGCTCGCCGATCGTCCGTTCGTGGTGCTCGCGCTCGGCCGGCCGGAGCTCGACGAGGTGTTCCCGGATCTGTGGAGCCGACGCGAAGTGCAGCGCGTCCGCCTCGGGGCGCTCGCGCGGCGCGCGGCGGAGGAGCTCGTGACCCGCATGCTCGGCCGCGGCGTGTCGGAGGGCGAGATCGCGCGCCTCGTGGATCGCGCCGGCGGCAACGCGTTCTATCTGGAGGAGCTGATCCGCGCGCTCGCGGAGGGCCGCGGCGAGCGCTTGCCGGAGACGGTGCTCGGCATGGTGGAGGCGCGCCTGGAGGCGCTCCCGGCGGAGGCGCGCCGGTTGTTGCGCGCGGCCAGCGTGTTCGGCGAGTCGTTCACGAAGGCGGGCGCGCTCTCGCTGCTCGGCGACGAGGAGCGCACGGACGCGGGCCGCACGTGGCTCCCGTGGCTCGTCGATCGCGAGCTGTTCGTGCGGCGTCCGGCGGCGCGCGCGGGCGGAGAGGACGAGTACTTCTTCCGCCACGCCCTCCTGCGCGAGGGGTCGTACGCGACGCTCACGGCGGAGGATCGCGCGCTCGGGCACCGGCTCGCGGCGGCGTTCCTCGGCGGCCCGGGAGGCGAGGTCGCGCGCGCCGCGGTGATCGGCGAGCACCTCTTCCGCGCGGGCGAGTGGCTCCGATCGGCGGAGGCGTTCGCGCGCACCGCCGAGGCCGCGTCGCGCCTCTCCGCGAACGTGGAGGCGCGGGCGCACTACGAGCGCGCGCTCGACGCGTTGTCGCGCGCGGAGGACACGATCGAGGCGCGGCGCATGCGCGTCGACACGATGATCCAGAAGGTGGCGGTCTCGTACGGCGACGATCCGAAGCCGAACTTCGCGCTGCTCGCGGCCGCGCAGGCGATCGCGGCCGACCTCCCCGAGGCCGCGCGCCCGCCGAGCGACGACTACCGCCGCGTCGCGCGCGTGCAGTTCTGGCGGGGCCGCTGCCACTGGTACAACGGCGAGTATCCGCAGGCGATCGAGTGTTACCAGCGCACGCTCGCGGCCGCGCAGAAGCTGGACGACGACGAGCTCACGGCGCTGCCCGCGGGCACGATCGGCCGCGTGATGATGGCGCAGGGCTACTTCGGCCGGTGCGTGCCGTTCCTGGAGCGCGCGCTCGGTCCGCTTTCGCGCACGGGTCACCACAACGAGTGGGTCGTGAACACGGGCTTCGTCGGCGTCGTCTTCGCGGCGGGCGGCCGCGCGTACGACGCCGTCGCGCGCGGCGAGGAGGCGCTGGCGCGCGCGCTCTCGATGGAGAGCCTCACGAGCACGTCGATCGCGCACACGATGCTCGCGGGCATCCACGTGTTCGGCGGCGCGCCCGACGCCGCGGCGGAGATGCTCCAGCTGGCCGCGGAGGAGGCGGAGCGCGCGGGCGATCGCGTCTACGCGTACCTCGCGTACGGCTTCGGGGCGTGGGCCTCGTCGCGCGCGGGCGATCACGAGGAGGCGCGCTCGCGGATGGCGCGCTCGCGGGCGATCCGGGACGAGCTCGGCCGTCGGCTCGTCTTCGCGGACTGGATGGACGCGTTCGCGATCGAGGCGGAGGGCAACGCGGGCCGTCACGAGGACGTGCTCGCGCTCGCGTCGCGCCTGGCGCCCACGTTGCGCGCGGCGGGCAGCATCTTCGCGGAGGGCCTCGTGCAGCGCGCGTGGGGCGTCGCGATCGCCGCGACCGAGCCGGCGCACATCGCCGCCGCGACGGAGCACCTCGGCGAGAGCGTCCTCCTGTTGGCGCTGAGCGAAGCGCACACGGAGACCGCGAGGAGCCGCCGCGCGCTCGAGCGCCTCTACACGTGACGCGCGCCGTCTGATCTTCTTTTGGGCCGCGTGGATCGGCCGTTTTTGCGAGCCTTCCTGTCACGCGTCTCGGTCTCGTCGGGGCTCGCTGGGAGCGCGGCGGGAGCGCCAGAGCAGCGGCGGCTCTACAATGTCCGAGGGCGGCGCTTTCGGGACGAGGAGCGGCGGGGTCCACCGTTACCTTCGATGCGGGCGCTCGTTCCGCTCGGCCACACGCCTTCCCCGACGGCCCCTTCCATGGGATCGCCGCGTGGGGAGGCTGGACAGGCTGCCGGGACGCGCGCCCGCTATTTTTTGTTGGCTCGGGGGTTCGGGATTTTTGACTGGCCACTGCGTTGACCGCCCCCTTCGCGGCGCGCAGCGGCGCGATTTGGGGGCGGCGCCGACCGCAGGCGCGAACGCGCCGAGGACGGCGGGTGGGGGCACCTCGATCGATCCTCTTACAGCGGCTGCTCGTCGCCGATCGGGGCGGAGCTGCTCCGCAGCTCGAGGACGCGGATGCCGGGGCCTCCGATTTCGATGCGGACGATGTCGACGGCGCGCATCAGCTCCGCGGCGGCGGCGATTTCGCCGGTCGCGCGGCGCATCTCTGCGAGGCGACACGCCGCGGGGAGCCAGAGGAGCGGCGCGCGGCCGAGGTCCTGGACCGCCGCGGTGAGCTCGCGCTCCGCGACGTGGAGATCGCCCCGGCGCAGCGCGATCTCGCCGAGCAGCCAGCGCGCCTCCGCCTCGCGCATCGCGCCGTGACCCGCGCCGCCGGAGCGCGAGCGCGTGAGGCGTTTGTCTGCGAGCGCCTCCGCCTCCGCGAGCGCGCCCTTCTCGATCAGCAGCGCCGCGAGGAACAACGACGCGAACGCCGCCGGGAGATCGTCGCCGCTCACCGCGCCCGCCGCGCGCAGCTCCTCCTCCGCGACGCCGAGCATGCCGAGCTCCCACTCCGCCGTGCCGATGAAGATGCGCGCGAAACGAGCCTGATGCGCGTCGTGCGCCGCCTCCGCCTGCGAGCGCGCGCGACGAGCGTGGCACAGCGCCGCCTCCGCGTCGCCCTCGCGCCACGCCGCGATCCACGAGCGCGCGAGCGCCACCGGGGCGTGGCTCATCGGCCCGCCGCTCGCCGAGAGCGACTCCAGGCGGACGAGCACGCGCCTCGCCGCGTCCACCTGCGCCGTCAACATGAGCAGCAGCACCGACGTGCAGAGCGCGGGCACCATCGCGCGGAGCGCCTCGTCGGTCGGCTCCATCGCCGCGAGGCGCGGC